>JBBQHK010000045.1:0-21152 GCA_038323895.1 Lysobacterales bacterium
ACAGGGCGCACGTTCAGTGTTGCTCAAGGGCGCGCATCTGGACGAAGGCAGCATCGTGATTGATCGCTACATCGATGCGACCCTCGACAAAGCGTTCCGGCATGACCGTCTGCCGCTGGAGGGCCACGGCACCGGCTGCACGCTGGCCTCCGCAATTGCCGCCAACCTGTGCCTGGGCCTTTCACCGGCAGCGGCTTGCGAATCCGCCATCAACTACGTCGCCGAAGCGCTCGGGCGTGGCTATCGCCCCGGCAAGGGCGCCGTGGTGGTGCTCGATCATTTCGCTGCATCGCCGCGGAACCGCGGGTGATGCAATCGCTGGAACTTGCAGTCTGCTCACCCGATGGCCATCAGGCGGAGCTGATCATGCGGATACCCGATGCACCACGCGCAAGCCTGTTGTGGCTGCCGGCGCTGGGGATCGCGGCTCGCCACTACGTCCCGTTCGCTGAAGCGCTGGCGGCTCGTGGCGTTGCGGTGTTCCTGCACGAATGGCGCGGCAATGGCAGCAGCAGTGTCCGCGCCGGTGGCGGCAGCGACTGGGGATATCGCGAACTGCTGGATGACATCAACGCCAGTAGCGCCACCTCGGCAGCCCATGCAAACGGACTGCCGCGCGTCGTGGGTGGGCACAGCCTTGGCGGGCAGATGGCCTGCATGCATGCAGCGTTGGCGGCGCATGCCGTCCCGGCGGCCTGGCTGGTCGCCAGTGGCGCACCTTATTGGCGGGCCTTCCCGCGACCGATGCGCTGGTGGCTGCCACCAGCCGTGCGATTCCTGCAATGGCTGGCGCAACGCTGGAGCTTCCTGCCCGGTCGCAGAATTGGATTTGGCGGCAACGAAGCCGCTGGCGTCATCACCGACTGGGTTCGTACCGCGCTGCTTGGCCGCTATGCAGCCGCCGGCCTGGAGGCGGACATCGAACTGGCACTGTCGGCATTCGCGGGCGACGTGCGCGCGATGACGTTTTCGGAGGATTGGATGGCACCGCCCAGTTCGCTCCGCTTCCTGCTATCGAAACTGACCAGTGCGCGTGTCACCGAAGCGCACTTCTCCACGTCACAGGTCGGCGCGGCGGCCGACCACTACACCTGGATGCAACACCCCGATGCCGTCGCGACATGGCTCACGGGCACGACCCTGACGACCGAACCTGCCTAGAACCGCCGCTCGAACTCTCACGGCTGGACTCCGCCGTGACGCTCCCGCCAGGACTCACTCGACTAGACGCGGCCGAACACCAGTGCGGCATTGGTGCCGCCGAAGCCGAAGCTATTCGACATGACCGTGCGCAGATCGGCATCGCGGCTTTCGTGCACGATCGGGAAGCCCGCGCAACGCGGATCGAGTTCCTCGATGTTCGCCGAACCTGCGATGAAGCCTTCCTGCAGCATCAGCAGGCAATAGATCGCCTCGTGCACGCTGGCCGCGCCCAGCGAATGACCGCTCAGCGCCTTGGTCGAGGACAGCGGCGGGATGGCATCGCCAAACGCCGCGCGTACCGCTTCCAGTTCGGTCACGTCGCCCAACGGGGTCGAGGTGCCATGGGTGTTGAGGTAGTCGATGGGCGCTTCGATGCCTTCCATCGCCATGCGCATGCAGCGCACTGCGCCCTCCCCGCTTGGCGCCACCATGTCCGCACCGTCGCTGGTCACGCCATAGCCAAGCAATTCGGCATGGATACGTGCACCGCGCGCGATCGCATGGTCATGGTCCTCGAGCACCAACATGCCAGCGCCCGCTGCGATCACGAAGCCATCGCGATTGGCATCGTACGGACGCGACGCGGTCCTGGGCGTGTCGTTGAAGTGGGTGGACAACGCGCCCATCGCATCGAACTGGCTGGTCATGCCCCAGTGGATTTCCTCGCCGCCGCCGGCGAACACGATGTCCTGCGCGCCGTGGCGGATCAGGTCGGCCGCGGCGCCAATACAGTGCGCGGAGGTCGCGCAGGCCGCCGACAGCGAATAGCTGACACCCTTGATCGAAAACGCCGTCGCCAGCGCCGCGGACACCGTCGAACACATCGTGCGCGGCACCATGTACGGACCGACCTTGCGCACGCCCTTTGCGCGCAGCAGGTCGGCGGTTTCGATCTGCCACTGCGGTGAACCGCCGCCGGAACCGGCGATCACGCCAATCCGCGGATCGCTGATCGCCGCCGGATCGAGCCCGGAATCGGCGATTGCCCGGGCCATTGCGACATGCGCATACGCGGCGGCATCGCCCATGAAACGCTTCTGCTTGCGGTCGATCAGCGCGTCCAGGTCAATCGTCGGCACGCCCGCCACCTGGCTGCGCAGGCCGAGTTCGGCCTGGTCGGGGCGATAGCTGATGCCGCTGCGGCTTTCGCGCAGCGACGTGGTGACACTGGCTGCGTCATTGCCAAGGCAGGACACGATGCCCATGCCGGTAACAACCACGCGCCGTCCAGTCTTCTTGCTCATGCAACCTCCGTAGCCTGGAACAGTCCGACCCGCATGTCCTTGGCTGTGTAGATTTCAACGCCATCGACCAGGGTGCGACCGTCGGCAATCACCATTTTAAGGCGACCGCGCATGACCCGGCGGATGTCGATCTCGTAAGTGACCACTTTGGCATCGGGCATCACCTGCCCGGTGAATTTGATCTCGCCCGCGCCCAACGCGCGCCCGCGCCCTGGCTCGCCCAGCCATGGCAGGAAGAAGCCGGTGAGCTGCCACATCGCATCCACGCCCAGGCAGCCGGGCATCACCGGGTCGCCAAGGAAATGGCAGCCAAAGAACCAGAGGTCGGGGTTGATGTCGAGTTCCGCGCGGATGAAGCCCTTGCCGTTGGCGCCGCCGTCTACGGAAATGTGGGTGATGCGGTCGAACATCAGCATCGGTGGTGCGGGCAGGCGCGCATTGTCGGCACCAAACATTTCGCCACGGCCGCAGGCCAGCAACTGCTCGCGATCCAGCGAAGAAGGACGGGTCATGGAGTGCGCCTTGCGGGAAAACAACAATTCTAAGGGCGAGATCCCCGACATACCTATGCGTATTGCGGGGTGCTGACGCCAATCCTGCTGTAGCGGCCGACAGGCATGCGTGAAATCGAATGCACGAGGCGGCGCAGGAGTCGGCGTATTAAGCTTGTGGCGTCTCCCGCTTGGAATGCATGCGTGACAACCGCCGCACCCGCCTCGCTGCTCACGATTTTTGGCGCCACTGGCGACCTCGCCCAGCGGATGCTGCTGCCCTCGCTCTACAGCCTGCAGGCCGAGGGCCTGCTGCCGCCGGGCCTGCGCATTCTCGGCACCGCCCGCAGCCAGCTGGATCGCGAGGCATTCGCAGGTCAGGTCGCGAACGCCATCGCCGAACGCGTCCCCGAAGCTGAACGCAGCGATGCGGCGGTGCGGGGTTTTCTGGAACGGCTCGACTACTGCACCGCGAGCGTCGATGACGACGCCACGATGGCCACCCTCGCCGAACGCGTCGGCACCCTGCGCAACGGCGATGTGCTTTACCACCTGAGCACCGCTCCCCGCTTCTACGTTCCCGCATGCCGCGCATTGGGCGTGCATGGCGCCGCGGGCGCCGGAACACGAGTGATGCTGGAAAAACCCATCGGCAAGAACCTCGCCAGCGCCCAGGCGATCAACGATGGCGTCGCCGAAGTATTCGACGAAGACCGCGTCTATCGCGTCGATCATTACCTCGGCAAGGAAGGCGTGCAGAACCTCATCGCGCTGCGTTTCGGCAATGCACTGTTCGAGCCGCTATGGAACGCACGGCACATCGAGCAGGTACAGATCACGGTGGCCGAAACGGTCGGGGTGGAGGGTCGCGGCGACTATTACGACGACTCCGGCGCTATGCGCGACATGCTGCAGAACCACCTGCTGCAACTGCTGTGCCTGGTGGCGATGGAGCCGCCGGCGCAGTTCGAACCCACCGCGATGCGCAACGAGAAGATCAAGGTGCTGCGTTCCCTGCGCACGCTCGGCCGTGACGAAGTCGCCACCGAATTCGTGGCCGGACAATATGGCGCCGGTGCGATCGACGGTGTCGCGGTACCAGGATATGCCGCCGAGCTGGGGCGCGCCAGCGCGACCGAAACTTTCGTCGCGATGCGCGCGCACGTGGACAACTGGCGCTGGTCCGGAGTGCCGTTCTACCTGCGCACCGGCAAGCGCATGCCGTCGCGCTGCACCGAGATATACCTGCAATTCCGCGAGGTGCCGCATTCCATATTCGGTGGCACCGCCGCCGCCGACATGCGTCCCAATGGCCTGCTGATCCGGCTGCAGCCGGAGGAGCGGATCGAGCTGCAGCTGATGAGCAAGACCCCGGGACTGGACCGTTCGGGCCTGCGGTTGTCGCAGGTTGCTCTGGACCTGGATTTCCATGAGGAATTCGCTACGTCGCGCAAACGCTTGGCCTACGAACGCCTGTACCTGGATGCGATCGAAGGTAACGGCACCCTGTTCGTGCGCCGCGACGAAACCGAGGCCGCGTGGCAATGGGTCGATGCGATCCTCGATGGCTGGCGCACAACCGCGCCCACTCCCAGGAGCTACCCGGCCGGCACCTGGGGACCAAGCACCGCGGTGTCGCTGATCGAGCGCCACGGCCACAGCTGGCGCGAATAGGAGGCTGCAAGGATGGGCTGGATCGAACACGACCACGCCAGCAGCGACGCGCTCGTTGCGCACCTTGTGGACGCGCTGGTCGATACCTGCAACCACGCGACACGCGAGCAGCGCAGCGCGTGGTTGGCGCTGGCCGGTGGCCGCACGCCACTGCCGATCTATGCGGCGCTGGCCACGTTGTTGCCGAACGCGGCGCTGACGATCATTCCCACAGACGAGCGCTGCGTGCCGCACACGCATCCCGCCTGCAATGCCACTGCCCTGCGTGCGGCGTTCGCCAGGCATCCAGGCATCATGGTGAATCCGCTGACCCGTGAGGACGGCGACATGCTGGCATCACTCAAGCAAACCAGCGCAATGCTAGCGGTGAACCCGCAGCCTTTCGATGCGGTACTGCTTGGCATGGGCGCAGACGGTCATTTCGCCTCGCTGTTCCCCGGCGCCGCCAACCTGGTCGAAGGGCTGGCGCTGGATTCACAGAATGAGGCCATCGCGACGCTGCCCGATCCATTGCCGCCCGAAGCTCCGTTCGCTCGCATCAGTTTGACCCTGCCGCGGCTGCTGCGCGCACGCGCAATCCACCTGGTCGTGACCGGCGAGGACAAGCGCCGCGTGCTGCGCCAGGCGCAGCATCAGGATCCGGCCGGCGCATGCCTTGTTGGCAAATACCCGGTCGCCGCACTACTGCATGCGCGCGACCCGCGCCTGCAGGTCCCCGTACAGATCCATTGGAGTCCCTGATGTCCGTTGGCAACCCTACATTGCATCCTGCGGTCGAACGCGTCACCACGCGCATCGCCGAACGCAGCAAGCGGCTGCGTGGCGACTACCTCACGCGCATGGATGCCGCCCGCGAACGCGGCCCGTCCCGCCGCGAAATCTCCTGCGGCAACCTGGCGCATGGCTTCGCGGCCTCGGGCGTGGACAAGCCCATGCTTCGCAGCGGCAGCGGCGGCAACATCGGCATCGTCACCTCCTACAACGACATGCTCTCGGCCCACCAGCCGATGGAGCACTACCCGGCGTTGATCCGGATGGCTGCACGCAATGCCGGTGGCAGCGCACAGGTCGCTGGTGGCGTGCCGGCTATGTGCGACGGCGTGACCCAGGGACGCGCCGGCATGGAGTTGTCATTGTTCTCGCGCGACGTGATCGCCATGTCCACCGCAGTGTCGCTGTCGCACGAGATGTTCGACGCGGTGCTGTGCCTGGGCGTGTGCGACAAGATCGTACCGGGGTTGCTGATCGGCGCACTGAGTTTCGGCCACCTGCCGGTCATCTTCGTTCCAGCCGGGCCGATGCCCTCCGGGCTCCCCAACAAGCTGAAAGCCGAAGTGCGCCAGCGCCATGCACTGGGCCAGGCCAGCCGCGACGAACTGCTCGATGCCGAAGCAGCGTCCTATCACAGCCCCGGTACGTGCACGTTCTATGGCACCGCCAATTCCAACCAGATGCTGATGGAAGTAATGGGTCTGCACATGCCGGGCAGCGCCTTCATCCCGCCGGGAACGCCATTGCGCGATGCATTGACCGTCGCCGCCGCCGAACAGTCGCTGCGCATCACCGCACTGGGCAACGATTATCGACCGCTGGCCCGCACCTTCGACGAAAAGGCGATCGTCAATGCGATGGTCGGCCTGGCCGCGACCGGCGGCTCCACCAACCATGCCCTGCACCTGGTCGCGATGGCACGTGCCGCCGGCATGCTGATCGACTGGGACGACCTGGACGAATTGTCCAAGGCTACGCCGTTGCTGGCGCGCGTCTATCCCAATGGCGCCGCTGACGTGAACCACTTCCATGCTGCAGGTGGACTGGGCGTGGTGATCCGCGAATTGATCGACGCCGGCCTGCTGCATCCCGACATCGCCTGCGTGCACGGCGGCGACCTGCGCCAGCAGGCGATGCAGCCGGAACTGGATGGCCTTGTCCTGCGTTGGTCCGCGCCGCCGGCACGATCACTGGACACCGATGTGGTGCGCGGCGTCGCCGAACCGTTCGACAGCGAAGGTGGACTGCGCCGACTTGAAGGCAACCTCGGTCGCGCGGTGGTGAAGATCTCAGCGGTCGCCCCCGAATTTCGCCTGATCGAAGCACCGGCGCGCATCTTTGAATCTCAGGATGCGCTGCTGGATGCATTCAAGGCCGACACCTTGCAAGGGGACTTCGTTGCCGTGGTGCGCGGCCAGGGTCCCCGCGCGAACGGAATGCCGGAACTGCACAAGCTCACGCCGACACTGGCAGCGCTGCAGGACCGCGGCCAACGCGTTGCTCTGCTCACCGACGGCCGGATGTCCGGCGCGTCCGGCAAAGTGCTGGCGGCAATCCATGTCACCCCTGAAGCCGCTGCAGGTGGCGCGTTGGCCAAGCTGCGCGAAGGCGACAGCGTCAGCATCGACGCCGAAGCGGGCACGATGGATGTGCGGGTGGATGCGGGCGAATGGAACAGCCGGTCGCATGCACGCTTCACACTGTCGGCCAACCAGGTCGGCCACGGCCGCGAACTGTTCAGCCTGATGCGCAAGCAGGTCAGCCCCGCCGAACAGGGTGCGTGCAGCCTGTTCAACCATGAAGACGCAGCAACCGGTGACCCGGCTTGAGCGACGGCATGCTCGCGCTGGTAGGCGATATCGGCGGCACCAATGCCCGCTTCGCACTGACCGACCTGGCTGCGCCTCGGGTAGAACTGCAACAGGCGCAGAACCTGCGCAATGCCGATTTCGCCAGCATGCAGCATGCGGTCGAGCACTACCTGACCAGCAAGGACGCCAAGCCAAAGCGTGCCGCACTTGCAGTGGCCTGCCCGGTCGGCAGCGACGAAATTCGGCTCACAAACCGTGCATGGTCGTTCAGCCGCAGCGAACTTCAGGCGCGGCTGGGCCTGGACGAACTGCGCATGATCAATGACTTCGGCGCGGTCGCCTGGGCAATTCCAGCACTGGAACGCCAACACCTGACGACGCTTCACGGCGATCCATCCACGCCGTTGCGTGGCCCGATCAGCGTCCTTGGCCCCGGCACCGGGCTGGGCGTGGCGCAATTGGTTGGTTCGAATCGAAAAGGCTGGCATGCAGTGGAAACCGAAGGCGGTCATGTCAGCTTCGCCCCGATCGGTGATGAGGAACGCGCCATCGCGCAGTGGCTCACCGCCAAGCACGGGCGCACCTCGACCGAACGCCTGCTGTGCGGCAAGGGCCTGTCGGAGATCGACGTGGTCCTGCGCGGTGCCACTGCGGTACAGCCATCTCAGGTGCCGGCACCCGGCGAAACCTCCCTGCTGACGCCGCACCTGCGTGAACCATCGCAGATCGTCGCGGCGGCGCTCGAAGGCCACGACCTGGCGGCCCGACGCACGCTGGCACGCTTCTGCGCGGTGCTTGGCAGCGTGGCCGGCGACTGCGCGCTGGTGCAAGGCGCGCGGACGGTGGTGATCGCCGGAGGCATCGTGCCAAGATTCATCCCGTTCCTGCGCAGCAGCGCGTTCCGCGAGCGATTCCTCGCCAAGGGACGCATGGCGACACTGCTGGAGTCCGTGCCGATCCACGTCATCAATCATCCGAATCCCGGCTTGCTGGGCGCCGCCACCGCCCTGCGCGCCGCTGACCTCTGAATCCATGACTGTGAGTACACCCCAGTGAGTCCACGCCCGTGAGTGACGCGATGAGCGACACCCAAACCCGCAACGCACGCATCGATGCCGTGTTCGCACTGGCGCCGGTGATTCCGGTGCTGACAATCGCCAATCTCGACGACGCGCTGCCGCTGGCACGCGCGCTTTCGGGTAATGGTTTGCCGGTGCTGGAAATCACCCTGCGCACGGCCTGCGCGATTGAGGCGATCGCACTGATCGCACGCGAACTGCCGGAGGCCTGCGTTGGCGCCGGCACAGTGCTGTGCGGCAACGACCTGGCCGCAGTGGCCGCCGCCGGCGCGCGTTTCGCGATCTCGCCCGGCGCAACCGACAGCCTGTACCGCGAGGCCGCTGCAAACCCCGTCCCGTTGATCCCGGGCATTGCTACCGCCAGCGAACTGATGCGTGGGCTGGAACACGGCTGGCAGCGTTTCAAGTTCTTCCCGGCCGAGTCCAGCGGTGGCATCGCCGGTCTGCGCGGCCTCGGCGGGCCGTTCCCGCAGGTGCGCTTCTGCCCGACTGGCGGTATTGATGCGGCCAAGGCGCCGGCCTACCTGGCGCTGCCCAATGTCGCCTGCGTCGGTGGCTCGTGGATGGTGCCTGGCGATGCGCTGATTGCGCGCGATTGGGCGCGCATTGGCGACCTCGCGCGCAAGGCCGCCGCGCTCCCGCGCTAGTGGAGGTCAGTCCGACGTCCTGAGACCAATCCTGCTCCCCATCATCCGACTCAACAGGATGGCAACCGCAATGGTCGAGACCAGGGTGATGAACATCAGATGCAGGTAGTGCAGCGGTGTCCATGCGAAGGTGAACAGCGCATACAGGGCCACGCCGAACACCAGCGCGATCCGCAGCGCCTTGACGTTGGCGCCGCGCACGAAGATCGCCACGATGAACGCCGCCAGCACCGGCATCGAATACAGCCCGTTCAACTGCTGCAGGGTGCCGATGATGCTCTTTGCATCCTGGTACAGCGGCACCAGCGCCAGCGACGCCAGCATGAAAACCACCTGCACCACCTGGCCGACGCGCTTTCCGTCCGCCTTCGGATTGACCAGTGGCTGGTAAAGATCCACAGTGAACAACGCCGCCGCTGAATTCAGGCCGGCGTTGTAGCTGGACAGGACCGCACCGGTGATGGCCGCCGCGAACGCACCCGACAGCCACGGCGGCAGCACGTCGCCGACCAGACGCCCGTAGGCGTTGTCGTCGATGTCGCCATACAGCTTGAACGCGATGATGCCCGGCAGGATCACGATGAACGGAGTCAGGAATTTCAGCGCGGCAGCCACGTAGATGCCCTTCTGCGCCTCGCGCACATCCTTGGCGGCCATCGCGCGTTGCGCAATCACCATGTTGGTGCCCCAGTAGAAGATGTGCGCGAACACCATGCCGGTCAGCAGCGTCTGCCAGGGAATGTCGGAATCCGGCGCCCCCCACAGGGTCAGCCGTTCGGCCGGGATGCCGGAGAAATCCCAGCCGATCCGCTCGAGCGCGAACCAGGTCACCGCGCCGCCCAGCACCAGCAGCAGCACGCCCATGTAAGTGTCGGAAATGGCGATCGCGCGCAACCCACCGAGCGCGGCATACGCCAGTCCGGCCAATGCGAACAGCACCGCGATTGCAAGGATCGACAGGTCCGGCTGGAACAGCGACTGCATGAAGCGCGCGCCTGTGTAGAGCACCATCGGCAGCAGGATGAACATGTAGCCGAGCAGGAACAGCACCGACACGGTGCGCCGCAGGCCGGCGCCACCCGGCATGCGTTTTTCCAGCAATTCGGTCGTCGTGGTGCAGTTGTACTTGTAGTACATCGGCACCAATACCTTGGCCAGCACCAGCAGGCCAGCCGCCGCCCCGAATTCCCACCAGACCTGCAACATGTTCTGTGCACCGTTCATTCCGACGATCTGTTCGGCGCTGATGTTGGTGAGCAGCAGAGACCCGGCGATGAAGGGCCAGCTCAGATGCTTGCCGGCCAGGAAGAAGTCCTGCGCGGAATCGCCGCTCTTGCCCTCGCGCCGGTAGCGCCACCAGGTGGCCAGCGCGACCAGCGCGGTCAGGCCCAGGAAGACCACCAGCTGCACCGTGTTCGTTTCCATTCGCCACTCCCCGTCCGCGCAAAAAACAGCCCCTGCCTGTTGGAGACAGGCAGGGGCCGTGGTCACATCACCGCATTGATCGGGCTGTCAGAATTTATAGCTGATGCCCAGCAGCACGTTGTTGCCGTAGTCCTCGAACCGCTCCGGGCGAAGCGGATCGTTGTTGAAGCTGGAGGAGAACGGCTCGTCGGTCAGGTTCGCCATCTGGAACAGGAACCCGAGATTCTTGAGCGGCCCCGATGGCACGGTGTAGCTGACCTGGAGGTCGACGATCTTCTCCGACTGGATCGTGGGGTATTCCGGATCGAGGAACACGTTGATGCCTTCGCCAACGTAAGTGGAACGCGTCCGCTGGGTGGCGCGGACGCCCCATCCGAAACGTTCCCAATACAAAGTGAGGTTCGAGGTGTAGCGAGAGAACCCGGGGATCGACGAAAGCCCCAGCAACGAAGGATCTATGCTGGTGCGCGTGTCGGTATAGCTTGCCTGGGCGCCGAACCCTTCCAATGGCTCCCAGAACATGTCGAACGGAATCGACGCCGAAAGCTCCCAGCCCGCCATGAAACCGCCCTCGCCGTTCACCGGCCGGGTATACACGCCGATGTTCGACGCGGGTCGCAGCGTCACGTCGCTGGGGAGCGGCAGTCCGGTGAAATCATAGGCCACCGGCTGCCGGGCGATGTAGTTCTTCAGGTCCTTGAAGAAGAACGCCGCTGCAACATACCCCTTGCCGCCGAAGTATTTCTCGTAGGACACGTCGAACGCATTGGCGATCCAGGGCCTGAGCGTCGGGTTGCCACCGCCAGCCTCAAAGCGTGGACCACCGCCGCCTGACGGGGTGCGATTGACCCCGTAACCGAAACCGGCCGACAGGTCGTCCAGGCGCGGGCGCGCGGCTTGCCGCGCCAACGCCGTCCGTAGTACCTGCCCATGCCCGAACTCGAAGATCAGGTTCATGCTCGGCAGCACTTCGGTATAGGTTTCGTTGACGCTGAAAGGATCGCCGAGGTTGTTGCCGGAATACGTGACGCGACCAAAGCCGGTCTGGTCGGCGCGAATGACCTGCACGCCGAAGTTGCCGCGCACAGGCACGCTGCCCATGTCACCCATGATGTTCGCCTGCACGTAGAAGGTGGTCAGGTCTTCCTCGACCCCAAAGCTCTTACGCGCCCCCCCGAAGTCGCCATCGCGGCTCAGGGAATCGTAGGCATAGCTGTCCGGATCGAACGTGGGCAGGAACGGGATGCCGAAGAACCCGAAGGCGTAGTCGCCGCCGGTCGGGTATGGAGCCGTCTGATTGCTCAGCGAACAGGAATTGATGCAAAGGCGATTCTCGGTGGCGAAACGTTCCTTTTCGCGTGTCGTGTAGTCCAGGCCGAATTTGAGGCTGCTGATCCAGCCGGAATCAAAGCTGCGATCCAACTCGATCCGTGCCTGGTTCAAGGCGTCGTCCGTGCTGTACGGCTTGTCGAAGCCGTCGCCGCCCCAGCCCCCGATGTCGCGAAGCAACAACTTGCCGGGATCGTTGAACTCGCTTCCGTAGTCCATGTCGTACCAGCCGCCCTCGTTGAACGTGATGTCCAGGGTGCTGCTGGTGCCCGGCGCGAAGCCTGCGTTGCTTTCAAAATTCCTGCCGATCCGGTCCGCGGTCGAACGGCTGAGGTCGACGGTCATCGTCCACGCCGGGTTGATGGTCCACTCGTGGTTCCAACCGAACGAGAGCAACTTGTCTTCGTTGGCGTACAAGTCCGTTCGGAACACCGGGGTTGCCCCGGTCCGACGCGACGACCGTGTATTCGGGTCGTAGCTGACCAGCGTGCCACCCAGGTAGTCGCCCCTGCCCAGCCCGATCTCCACCCCGCGCTGCTGCGTGCTCACGTCGAACCTGGAGTAGTAAACGTCAAACGACCCGCGATGATCGTCATTGGGACGATATTCCAGCGTGGTGTTGAATCCCTTGCGAATTGAGTCCGTGGTCCGGCTCTGGATGGTGGCACCCTGGATCAGCCCATCGGCATCGTAGCCCCAGGAGCGCCAGGAATTGGACTGGCCTGGCGAGTCCTGGTAGGCATAGCCCATGGCGATGCCAAGGGTGCCGGCGTCGTTCTGGTCGATGTAGCTGAAGCTGCCGCGAACCCCATCAAGATCGGAATCCTCCAGTCGGTTGCGGTCGCCCCGCAGGTTCATCGCGACCACGCGCTCACTGAGGTCGAGCGGGCGAATCGTCTGCAGGTCGATGGTGCCGGTAAGCCCCTGTCCGACCATGCTGGCCATCGGCGTCTTGGCGACGATCACTTGCTTGAGCAGCTCGGAAGGATACTGGTCGAACTCCACGCCACGGTTGACGCCCATGCTCACTTGCTGGCGGCCGTTCAACGTGGTGGTGTGGAAGTCACCTGACAACCCACGGATGTTGATGTCGGTGGCGCGCCCCCGCACCCGCTGGGCGGTCAAGCCAGGCAGGCGCGCCAGCGAATCGGCGATCGACATGTCAGGCAGCTTGCCGATGTCCTCCGAAGTGACAGCCTCGACGATGTTGCCGGACTCCTGCTTGATGTCGATCGCTCGTTCGATGGAACCCCGGATACCCGTCACCACGACGCCCTCTATGTCCTTCGCGTCGGCATTCTTCTTGTCTTTGGCCGCAGCGATTTCCTCTTCGGTCTGATCCACCGCAGGCGCGGTCTGCGCATGCGCCTGGGACATCAACATCAACGTCGCCGACGCCAGCGCCACGCTCAACAAGTTCCGCTTTAAATGCACCATTTTCCCCTCCAGGAATGGTTAGGTGGCCAGATGGTGGTTGCCATCCATTTCGCAGCCCGACATGCACTTGAGCCGCCACGATGCGATCGCCGCCGATGGTAGTCGTGGAGTTCGCAAACCACGCAGGTCTGCATACGTATTCATGACGAATTCGTTAAGTGCGCGACGGAAGCCGCGTCAGTGCTGGCTATCAGGGGGTAGTGATGGAACCTGGAACTCGGCACGTCGGGCCTGGCAGCCCGGATACTCACCGAAATGTCGCGATGCAACACGACACATACGAGGTTTGCCGACTCCATCAATTCCGTTTCTTGCGCCTCGCAGATGCCGTACGCACTATCTGCAAACAGCGCACGTGTACGGCAGAGCTGTGCAGCAGTTTCCGGCCACCGCATCACCGATGCGATCATCAGTTTCCACGTCGGTGCCGCCGGAAAAAAAGTCCGGTGTCGCTGCATGGGCGCGCCTGTATCCACCAGCCGATGCGCCAGCGGCGTGACCTGCCTGGAACCGGCATCACCGCGTTGGCAGCCAGGCGACTCAACCTCGCATTGCCCGTCGGCACGTGATGAACAAATTGACTGTCAGCCGGCCTTGGAGCGGATCATCGTGCAGGAGCTCGGGCCGGGCGATGGCACCGCTGTGATGCACATTGCCGGGATACACGATCAACCGGTTCCAGGCGGACGTAACCGACAGGGAGCGTTCAAAGCGAGCATCACTATCGCCCGGGTAGCGCACAGGCACGCCGTGGCGACGGTGGAAATCTTCTGCAGGCATCGATTCCGCATCGTTCACCAACTTCGCAAGTGCCGGTGCCTGTATGCACGGTCGATAGAAGTTGGTGCCACCAAGTCTTGATTCCCTGAACAGGTAGAGGACTGCCGCGATGACACTGTGATCCTCCCCGGCGCTCAAATTGTCGACATGAGGAATCGTCTGCAGAGGTTTCAGCAGGGCTTCCGGTGTCGTCACCATGGCCAGCTTGCTGTGTGCTCGAACCACGCGCCTGACCTGGAAGGCCTCACGGATTGGTGCACGCAGGAAATCGAGGAAATGTCCTGTCAACGCTGACGGTAAGCCCAATTCCAGGCCGGGGAACGCGTTGTAACCCGCTGCTTTGAAGGCGTGCCGATTCGCGACAGCGAATTGCACCCAGTCTTCAGGCCGTGCAAGCACGTCGTCCACGACAAGCACTGAGCCAGCGCCAAGAGGGATTTTCGAAATGGTCGCGTGCGGGTTCCACATCGTGGTCAGGGTAGCAACGGCACGAACCGGATCGCCTGCCCACCGCCGCCCGCCAACCACACATCCAGCACGTCCTTGCGGGTGACCTCGCGGGTTTCGCGCTTGAAGCGGAAGCGTGCGTCGCCCTGCCAGTCAGCGCCCTCGCCATCGCGATGGATCTCCGCGCGATAGCGCTTGCCGGCATCCAGGAAATCCAGCGGCACTTTCAACGTGCGCGCGTTGCGGTCGCTCATCGCACCGAGGAACCACTCATCGCTGTGGCGGTCCTTGCGCGCGATCGTCACGAACTCCCCCACTTCACCATTTAGCACGCGGGTGTCGGACCAGTCGGTCGGCACGTCCCTGATGAACTGGAACGCATCCAGGTGCCGGGCGTAATACTCGGGCAGGTCCGCGGCCATCTGGATCGGGCTGTACAGGGTCACGTAGAGCGCCAGCTGGCGCGCCAGCGTGCTCTGGATTTCCTTGCCGCCGCGACCTGTCAGGCTGAGCACGCCCGGCGTGTAGTCCATCGGCCCGGACAGCAGGCGCGTGAACACCAGGTTGATCTCATGCTCGGGGGGGTTGGGCGGATCACCCCACGCGTTGTATTCCATCCCGCGCGCACCTTCGCGGGAGACCCAGTTCGGGTAGGTGCGGCGCAGGCCGGTGTCCTTGACTGGTTCATGCGGGTTGATGGCGATGTGGCGTTGGGCGGCTTCCTGCACGACGCGCAGGTGGTGATTCACCATCCACTGGCCGTCGTGCCATTCTCGGGCGACTGGCCCATTGACCGTGTCCTGGCGTTCAATCTGTCCGGCATCGCAGACATAGCCGCTCTTGATGACGTCGATGCCTTGGCGCTGGTGGAGGTCCAACGCTTCTGCCAACTGACGTTCGTAGTGGCTGACCGCGCAGCCGGTCTCGTGGTGGCCGATCAGGTGGACGCCCCTCGATGCCGCGTATTTCGAGAGTGTTTCGATGTCGAAATCCGGCGTCGCCTTGCGGAAATCGAAGCCCCAGCCATTGGCGAACCAGTCGCCGTCCCAGCCGACGTTCCAGCCTTCGACCAGCACCCCGCGGAAGCCGTTGGCGGCAGCAAAGTCGATGTAGCGCTTGGTATTGTCGGTGGTCGCGCCGTGTTTGGCGCCGCTCGCCCAGGTTTCGGTTTCCAGGTGCAGCGACCACCACACGCCGACGTATTTCGACGGCTTGAACCAGCTGACGTCGCCCAGCTTGTTGGGCTCGTTGAGGTTGAGGATCAGGCTGGATTCCACCAGTCCGCCGGCGCGCTCGCTGATCTGGATGGTGCGCCACGGCGTCTTGAACGGCGTATCGACGACGACACTTGCGCCTCGTGCTCCGCCCGGGGCGAGGTGCGCGCGTAGGCGCTGGCCGTCGACCCGGCGCAGCCACATGCCGGCGTAATCCACCAACGCCGCCTCATGGATCGACAGATGCACTCCATCGGCAGTGCGGAGGGTGATCGGCGTGTGCGCCTGCGACACTTCCGCCAGAGGGGTTTGCTGGTACAGGTATTCGTAGCGGTTCCATTCGCCAGCCGGGATCCACCATGCGCTCGAGGGCCGGGCGATCGCGAACTCGGTGAACTCGTCCTCGATTTCGGCGCGCTGCAGCGCGTCCTGCTTCGGCACTTCGTAGCGGAAACCGAGGCCATCGTCGTACACGCGGAACACCACCTCGAAGCGGCGATGGTCGCGATCGGTTTCCGCGAAGGTCGCACGCAGTTCGTTGTACTGGTTGCGTATGAAGCGGCGCTCCCCCCAGGGCTGTTCCCAGGTTTCGTCGAAGCTGCTGGCTGCATGTGCATCCAGCTTCAGGTTGCGAAGGAGTTCGCGCCCGTTGCGCAGCTGGATGCCAAGCCGCGAGTCGTCAATGACCGGCTTGCCGTCGCGCAGCATGCGATAGGCAATGCGCCCCTCGCCGTTGACGTCGAGCTGCACCACGTTGCGGCCGTCCGGCGAGGCCACCTGCGCGACGTGTCCGGCCTGCGCAAGGACAGGCAGCAGCGCCAACAGCAAGGCGATCATCGGCCTGGTCATGGTGCTTCCCCGTTGTCGATCACATACACCACGGCCGTGCGCCCCGGCACGCGAAACCTGCCGTCCGCGCGTCGATAGCCGGCCTGCGTGCGCGGGCGCATGTCCGCCGCATTGGGCGAGGCCTGCACCGGATGCAGGCGATAGGCCTTGCCGGCATCCTCCGGCAGCATCAGCGTTTGCGGATCCGGCGATACGTTCAGCAGGTAGAGCACTTCACGATAGGCGCCCGCGCGTCCCGCCCCGTCCAGATGCCCGACCACTACCAGCGGATTCTGCGCGAGACCGGTGTTACGGAAGGCCAGCCGGCGTTGCACCTCCTGCGCGTCGTCCAGACGGAACAGGTCGCTGCTGGCACGGATGCGCAGCAGGTCGCGGAAGGCATCGCGCATCCAGGCGATGTCGGCCGGCATTGGTTTCGCCGCCGCGTTGCGCAACAGCGGGGCCAGCAATGCCCAGTCCTTGCCGTTGTCCTGTTGTGGCGGCAAGCCGGCGGCGAATCCATTGTCCGAGTACGTCCAGTCGAGACGGTTGAACCAGTCGCCGGAATCGAAACTGTTGCGGTCCAGCGACTTGCTGCGCAACACGTCGATGCCGGCATGGAAATAGGCGATGCCCTGGCTGAAGGCGACGAAGGCGGCGCCGAGCAGTTGCACCCGCGCGCGTTCTTTCGCTGAGGTCGATTGCGGCAGCTTCAGCGCATTGACGTCCCACAGAGTCGGGTTGTCGTGGTTCTCGACGTAGTTGACGACCTCGCCCGGTTGGCTGGCATAACCGGCTGGTTGGCCCTTGTAATCGAGTGCCGACAGCGGCGCCAAGCGGCCATCGGCAAGAGTCGTCCGGAAATCACGCAGGGTGCCCGCCATTCCCGCCCGCGCAAGATCGGAGGCATGCAGCAGGTCCTTGCGAGTGGCCCTGCCCGCCTTGTTCATGGCGGCCGCGTTCGCTGCGTAGTCCAGCCCGTTGAGCAGGCCCTGGTTCGCGATCAGGTCGATGCCGCTGTCGCAGCAACCGCCGCCACGCAGCGCGTCGCGAGCGCGGTCGCTGAAGGTTGCGATGCCACTGCCGTTGAGGTCGCCCTGCGCAGCCTGTACGAAACGCTTGTTGCCTGCGATCTCGCCGAAGTTCCAGCCCTCTCCGAGCATCGGGATGCTGCGGCCGGCAGCCGCTTCTGCGACACGCTTGACCTCTTCCATCGCCGCGCGCGGCTGGTGGCCCATCAGGTCGAAACGGAAGCTGTCGACGCGGTAGTCGCGCGCCCACAGCGCGACTGAATCACGCATTAGTTTCGCCATCATCCGGTGCTCGGTCGCGGTGTTCTCGCAACAGGTCGACTGCTCTACCGCGCCGCTCGCATCCAGGCGCTGGTAGTAGCCCGGCACGATCCGGTCGAGTACCGAATGCGCGGCCTGGCCGGAGGCGCTGGTGTGGTTGTAGACCACGTCCATGCCCACCCGCAGGCCGGCCGCATGCAGGGCCTGGACCATCGCGCGTAGTTCGCGGACGCGCACCGCGCCGTCCGCCGCATCGCTCGCATAACTTCCCTCCGGCGCGCTGTAGTGCAGCGGGTCGTAGCCCCAGTTGAAGCAATCGAGCGCCGCCACTGCCAACACCGCCGCCTGCTGCGCCTCGCTGTCTGCTGCAGCCTGCGGGACTTCCGGGGTCACGCAGCCCTCTTCGGGAATGGTGGCGATGTCGAACACCGGCAGCAGGTGGATGTCGGTGATGCCAGCCTGGCGCAGCGCGTGCAGGTGGCGCATGCCGTTGGATTGGCGATCGGTGAAGGCCAGGTACTTGCCACGATGCGCAGGCGGCACGCTGCTGTCACCGATCGAGAAATCACGCACATGCAATTCGTAGATCACCATGTCGGTTCGCGATCGCAGCGGCGCCGGACGTGGCGCGGCGTCCCAGCCATCGGGTTTCAGCGCGGGATCGTCCAGATCGACGATAAGACTGCGCGTGGAATTAGTGGTGAGGCTGATCGAGTACGGATCGGTGACGCGGTTGCGGACGATGCCGACGCCGGGCACGAACACCTCGACCAGATAGGTGTAGTAGTGGCCGCGCAGGTCGCGCGGGATTGCCAGCGACCAGACACCGGATGAAACGTCGCGCTGCATCGGCGCCCTCTCGCTGGCGGCAACGGTGCCATCCGAGTACAGGCAGGCGGACACCGTGCGCGCGGTCGGCGCCCACACACGAAGGCGAGTCGCGGCCTGCGTGGCGTGGACGCCCAGGGACTGGTCATCGTCGGCACTGGCATACAGCACATCCAGCGCACCCGGCGCCTGAAGGTAAGTCGCATCCATCACGTGGCCACGGGCGTCTTCGCGCACCAGAACCACCTGCTTGGTCAGCAATACGCGCAACCCGCCAATCGCTGCTGCTGGCAACGAGAGATCGGCGCCTTTTCCGATCCAACTGAACCGGTCCGCGATGTCACCGTCCGGCGCGGCGGAGGCTTGCAAGGTGAGCACCTGGTCGGCGCCATCCGCCTTGGCTCCCTGCTGGACTCGCAAGCCCGCATCGGTCGACGCGAGCAGCCGAAAGCGACCTGCCACAGGCTGTCCCGGCCAACGGATGGTGCGGTCGTCAAGCCAGTACGCACGGGCATCGTTGGCTGTGTAGGAGGTCGGGTGCAGGGCGAGCGTACTTGCGCCATCGCAGCCTGGAGTTGTTGCAAACGCCGGAAGACTGGCGAGCAGCAACAAGCCGACGATTCCCCATCCCCCCTTGCGTCCGACCCAGGCAACCCCGGCATACTGGTGGCGCACCTTGTTCCGTAAACCGAAGAGTTCAATCGACATGAGCAATTCCCGCGTGACTGAAATCGTGATTGTTGGCGGCGGTACCGCAGGCTGGATGACAGCCGCCGCGTTGTCCAAGGTGCTGACCCGCGACTACAGCATCACGATCGTCGAATCGGAGGAGATCGGCACCGTCGGCGTGGGCGAAGGCACCATCCCGATGATCAAGCTCTACAACCAGGCGCTGGAGCTGGATGAGGCCGATTTCGTCCGCCGCACCAAGGCCAGCTTCAAGCTGGGCATCCAGTTCGTGGACTGGGGGCGCAAGGGTGAGTCCTACTTCCACGGGTTCGGCAAGATCGGCCAGGACCTCGGCATGGTCGCCTTCTACCAGTACTGGCTGAAGCAGCACCAGGCGGGCAAAGCGGCGCCCCTTGACGAGTACTCGATCAACACGGTCGCAGCGCTGCAGCGCAAGTTCATGCCAGCCATGCGCGACCGGCCGAACTCCCCGCTCGCCGACATCGCATACGCCTTCCACTTCGACGCCGGTTTGTACGCGCGGTTCCTGCGAGAGTATGCGGAGGCGCGGGGGGTCAAGCGCATCGAGGGCAAGGTCAGCGACTTCACCCTTGCTGGCGAGAACGGTTTCGTCGAATCGATCAGCATGGAAGATGGAAGTGTCGTTGCGGGCCAGCTCTTCATCGACTGCTCGGGTTTCCGCGGCCTGCTGATCGAACAGGCACTGCAGACCGGCTTTGAAGACTGGACCCACTGGCTGCCCTGCGACCGCGCGATCGCGGTGCCCTGCGCGAGTGCCAAGGACGGCATTACCCCCTACACCCGCTCCACCGCGCACAGCGCAGGCTGGCAGTGGCGGATCCCGTTGCAGCACCGGATCGGAAATGGCCACGTGTTCTGCAGCAACTTCATGAGCGAGGACGAAGCGACCAACATCCTGATGGGCAACCTGGATGGAGAAGCCTTGGCGGAGCCCCGCACGCTGCGATTCGTCACCGGCAAGCGCAACAAGACCTGGAACCGCAACGTGGTTGCGATCGGCCTGTCCAGCGGTTTCATGGAGCCGCTGGAATCGACCAGCATCCACCTGATCCAGGCAGCGATCGCCCGGCTGACTGCATTCTTCCCGCATGGCGGCTTTGACCAGGCCGACATCGACGAATTCAACACGCACTCCGATTTCGAGACAATCAAGATCCGCGACTTCCTGATCCTGCACTACCACGCAACCCAGCGCGACGATTCTCCGTTCTGGGATTATTGCCGCACGATGCAGGTTCCCGACTCGCTGCGGCAGAAGATGGCGCTGTTCCAAAGCAATGGACGGGTGTTCCGCGAGCACACCGAGATGTTCGCCGAGATGAGCTGGGTCCAGGTCATGCATGGCCAGGGCATCCACCCTCGCGGCTACAACGCGCTGGTCGACCTGCAAGCGGAAACGCGCATCACCCAATTCCTTTCCAATGTACGCGGCGTGATCGGGAGTTGCGTAGACCAGATGCCGACCCACGATGCGTTCATCGCGCGCCTGGTCGAGGGCGCCGGCACAACTGCCTGACCACTCCGGGTTCACGGCAGCGCAGCATAAGCCGCACCATGCGGCGGAACGTGCAGGCACCCCTCGCGCAGATCGGCTGCATCCACGCCCGGCGCATCCAGCAGTGCGATGCCCGCCGGCGCCTGCCAGGAAAACGTTGCGCCCGTCAGGTTGAATACGGCAAGCATGCGTTGGGCCTGGTGTTCGCGCACGAAAGCGAGCAGCTCAGGCGGTGCGTCGAGGAACCGGATAGTGCCCTCTACCAGCGCCGGTTGCGCCTTTCGCCAGCGCAGGAATGCACGCACCGCATTGAGTACCGAGTCCGGCTGCGCCTGCTGCACGTCGATGCTGCGCTCGCGATGCGCATCCGGGACCGGTAGCCACGGCGTCGCGTCGCTGAAGCCCGCATGCTCCGAGCCATCCCAGGGCATTGGCGTGCGGCAGCC
>JBBQHK010000046.1:0-18750 GCA_038323895.1 Lysobacterales bacterium
CAAGAGCCGCCAGTTCCGCAAACCCCTGCCCGGTACCGACCTCGATTATTTCGATGCGCGCGCTGCTGTCGATGCGTTGCAGCCCGGCGCCTGGGACCAGCTGTCCTACACCGCCCGCGTACATGCCGAGAACCTGGTGCGCCGTGCCGAACCCGAAATGCTGGATGCCTACCTGGACCAGTTGATCGAGCGCCGCCGCGACCTCGACTTCCCGTGGTTTCCAGCACGCGTGGTTTGCCACGACATCCTCGGCCAGACCGCGCTCGTGGATCTGGCGGGACTGCGCGATGCAATCGCCGAGCAAGGCGGCGACCCGGCGCAGGTGAATCCGGTGGTGCCGGTGCAGTTGATCGTCGATCACTCGCTGGCGGTGGAATCGGCCGGCTTCGACCGCGATGCGTTCCTGAAGAACCGCGCCATCGAGAACCGCCGCAATGCCGACCGTTTCGATTTCATCGACTGGACGAAACTCGCGTTCCAGAACATCGACGTGATCCCGCCGGGCAACGGGATCATGCATCAGATCAACCTGGAACGAATGAGCCCGGTAATCGGCGTGACTGATGGCGTGGCCTATCCCGATACGTGCGTCGGCACCGACAGCCACACGCCGCACGTCGATGCGCTGGGTGTCATTGCAATCGGCGTCGGCGGGCTGGAAGCGGAAAGCGTGATGCTGGGTCGCGCCTCGTGGATGCGCTTGCCTGACATCATCGGCGTGGAACTCAGTGGCAAACCGCAGCCCGGCATCACCGCCACCGACATCGTGCTGGCGATGACCGAATTCCTGCGCGCATCGAAAGTCGTTGGCGCCTATCTGGAATTCCGTGGCGAAGGCGCCGCCGCGCTGACCCTGGGTGACCGGGCCACCATCTCCAACATGGCGCCGGAATATGGTGCGACCGCGGCGATGTTCTTCATCGACGACATGACCCTGGATTATCTGCGCCTGACGGGTCGCGAGGACGCGCAGGTCGCGCTGGTCGAAACCTACGCAAAGCAGGCCGGCCTGTGGGCCGATGCGCTCGCTGACGCCAAATACGACCGCACGCTGCATTTCGACCTATCAACGGTGGTGCGCAACATGGCTGGGCCATCCGTTCCGCACAAGCGGGTGTCGACCAGCGAGCTTGCCAGCACCGGAATTGCAACCAATCTCGACGGCGCGCTGAAGCAGGAAGCGCAAGGACTGATGCCGGATGGTGCGGTGATCATCGCTGCCATCACCAGCTGCACCAACACCAGCAATCCGCGCAACGTGATTGCCGCTGGCCTGCTGGCGCGCAACGCGAATGCGAAGGGGCTGATCCGCAAGCCGTGGGTGAAAACTTCACTGGCGCCGGGCTCGAAAACCGTCGAGCTCTATCTGCAGGAAGCCGGTTTGCTGAGCGAACTCGAAGCACTCGGTTTCGGCATCGTCGGTTTCGCCTGCACCACGTGCAACGGCATGAGCGGCGCGCTGGATCCGGCGATCCAGCAGGAACTCATCGAGCGCGACCTTTATACGACTGCGGTGTTATCCGGCAACCGGAACTTCGACGGCCGCATCCATCCGTATGCGAAGCAGGCGTTCCTGGCCTCACCGCCACTGGTGGTCGCCTATGCCATCGCGGGCACGATTCGCTTCGACATCGAGAAGGATGTGCTCGGGCTTGACCAGGACGGAAAACCGGTCACGCTCAAGGACCTGTGGCCGAGCGATGAGGAAATCGATGCGGTGGTGAAGGCGTCGGTCAAGCCGGAACAATTCCGCCAGGTGTATGACCCGATGTTCGCGCTCCACGCCAAGGGCGCGGCAGTGAGCCCGCTGTACGACTGGCGTGAGATGAGCACCTATATCCGCCGCCCGCCGTACTGGGAAGGCGCGCTGGCCAGCGAACGCACGATGACCGGCATGCGCCCGCTGGCAGTGCTTGGCGACAACATCACCACCGACCATATGTCGCCATCCAACGCGATCATGGCCAGCAGTGCCGCTGGTGAATATTTGACCAGAATGGGCGTGCCGGAAGAAGACTTCAATTCCTACGCCACCCATCGCGGCGATCACCTCACGGCACAACGCGCGACCTTCGCAAACCCGAAACTGCTGAACGAAATGGTCCGCAATGCCGACGGCAACGTGCGCCAAGGCTCACTTGCCCGCATCGAACCCGAGGGCGAGGTCGTGCGCATGTGGGAAGCGATTGAAACCTACATGGATCGCGCGCAGCCGCTGATCATCATTGCCGGTGCCGACTACGGCCAGGGCAGCTCGCGCGACTGGGCCGCAAAAGGCGTGAGACTGGCCGGCGTGGAAGCGATCGCCGCCGAAGGCTTCGAGCGTATCCACCGCACCAACCTGATCGGCATGGGCACGCTGCCACTGCAGTTCAAAGCGGGCATCACGCGACTTACGCTGGGCATTGATGGAAGCGAAACCTTCGACGTGCGCGGCACGCCTGCACCTGGCGCGGACTTGACGCTCGTCATCCACCGCCGCGATGGCGAACGCAGCGAGGTGCCGATGACCTGCCGCCTGGACACTGCGGAAGAAGCCTCGATCTACGAAGCCGGCGGCATGCTGCAGCGGTTTGCACAGGATTTCCTGGAAGCGTCGAAGGCGGCATGACATGACGTTCAAACCCCAGTTGCGGATCCCCGCCACCTACATGCGTGGCGGCACGTCTAAGGGCGTGTTCTTCCGCCTTCAGGACCTGCCTGCCGACGCCCAGGTGCCGGGCGCGGCGCGCGATGGCCTGCTGATGCGCGTCATCGGTTCACCCGACCCGTACGGCAAGCACACGGACGGCATGGGCGGGGCGACGTCTTCCACCAGCAAGTGCGTGATCGTTTCGAAGTCGGAGGTGGCCAATCACGATGTCGATTATCTGTACGGGCAGGTCTCGATCGACAGCGCGTTCGTCGACTGGAGCGGGAACTGCGGCAACCTGAGTTCGGCGGTCGGGCCGTTCGCGATTGCCAACGGGCTGATTGATCCTGCGCGGGTGCCGCGCGACGGTATCTGCATCGTGCGGATCTGGCAGGCCAACATCGGCAAGACCATCGTTGCCCATGTGCCGATGACCCACGGCGAGGTACAGGAGACCGGAACCTTCGAGCTGGACGGCGTGACCTTTCCGGCGGCGGAGATCGTGCTGGAGTTCATTGATCCTGCAGATGGTGCGGGCGATCTGTTTCCGACCGGCAACCTGGTCGATGACCTCGACGTTCCCGGCGTCGGCATGCTGAAAGCGACGATGATCAATGCCGGCATCCCGACCATTTTCGTCAATGCGGCCGACATCGGTTGCACTGGAAGCGAGCTGCAAGGCGCGGTCAACGACAATGCGCAGCGCCTGGCGATGTTCGAAGCGATCCGCGCGCATGGCTCAGTGCGCATGGGCCTGATTGGCGAGGTGTCGCAGGCTTCGACGCGCCAGCACACGCCGAAGGTCGCCTTTGTCGCGCCGCCGGCTGACTACGTGTCATCCGCGGGCAAGCAGATCAGCGTGAATGACATCCACCTGCGCGTACGTGCGATGTCGATGGGCAAGCTACACCACGCCATGATGGGCACGGCGTCCGTCGCCATCGCGACGGCAGCGGCGATTCCCGGCACGTTGGTGAACCTTGCTGCTGGCGGCGGCGCTTGCGGCGACAGGAGCCTCGACACGGTGTGCTTCGGCCATCCATCCGGCACCTTGCATGTCGGCGCGGCGGCCACCCAGGTCGATGGCCAATGGCAGGTCACCAGGGCGGTGATGTCGCGCTCCGCACGCGTGCTGATGGAAGGCGCGGTGCGGGTGCCACAGGATTGAGTTCAGTCCGTGCCGGGCGTCCCTGCATCGGCCAAGTGCGCGATCGCGGCCATCGCAGCGTCGCGCTTGCTGTCATCGAACGGCGTGATGCGAAACCACTGGACGGTGCCCGCGTCAAGGCAACGTCCATTCACGCTGAAGCCCTCGGGATGGCTGCGCGGCACGTAGAAACTCTTGATCCCGCAATGCCGGCAGAACAGGTGCCGGGCGGCGCCAGTGTTGAAGGTGTATTCCTGCAGATCATCGGCACCCGACACCAGGCGAAACCGCGAGGCCGTCACGATCAGGTGCAGGAAGCCGGACATCGTGCAGATCGAGCAGTTGCACTCAAGTACTCCGGGCGTGGTCGGCGCGTCCACCTCGAAACGCACGCGGCGGCAATGGCAGCCGCCATGGTGGGTGATCAACTCCGACGGAAGCGATGCGGATTGCATCGCACGATTCTAACCAATCCCGCGAGGCGTCCCAGCCAAAGTGGTTCAGTGCTTGCCGTTGCCCTTGTTGTTGCCTTTCTTGCCCTTGTGGCCTTTTTCACCCTTGTCCTTGTCGCTGTGGCCCGTGCCATGTCCGATACGCTGCCCCTTGCCCTTTTCGCCAGGATGCGCGGCTCCGGTCTTGCCACGATTCGGATATACGCGATGCAATTCGGCATCCAGGGTGATCGGCCTTGACCAACGGTCAAAGGTGGGCACGAAGCCCTTCTTCAGTCGATGGAACTCAGCCGAACCGGGCTTGATGCCGAGGCGCTTGGCCATCGCGCCCCAACCTTCGCCATGGTGCTGCTGCCATTCGTCAGCCACATACCCACAGGGGCGACCGATCACCTGGGCAATCGTGCACGCGTAATACACGTCACCGGGCGCCCAACGGCGGTTGACCAGCAGCTCGGTAACCAGATCGCGTGGCGCGTCGTGGTAGCGCACCATCTCGTCGATGAAGGGATCGCGGTAGCGGCTGCCGTAACGATTCACGTCCGCCAACTGGCTGTCCACCCAGACATCACCGCTCCGCGGGTTCCAGTTCAGGCTGAAGGTCTGCCCGTGTGCGCTGCCCAGGCCAGCGGCAAGCGCGGCGGCAAGGACGAACGGCTGCAGCAGACGGCTGGTGCGCATGGTGTGCTCCTGATACGGACCATCGCCCGCGTAAATGTGTTCGGAGTCTCCGCAATCGTGGTTGACGCGTGCGTGAATGCGGCGGTGGCGCGTGGATGACCCTCAGCGGGTGTTGTCGAACGTCACCGGGATCATCACGTCATCCATGGCCGCAGGCAACGATTGGCCACGAGCACCTCGCGCCTGCAGCCGGCCATCGGGCAGACGCGCGTATACCCGCTCGCCGCCGCCATCCCGCGAGCGCAGGCGCAGCAATTCGCCTTTGGCGGTCCATTCGCCTGCATCCTCGAAGCGACGATCACCCCCATCGCCACGGTAGTCCTCGACCAGGCGATAGCGTTGGTTGCTGCCGTCATGCTCAAGCCGCAACCAGGCCTGGATGCGCTGGCAATCCACGCAAGCGCGTTCGCCACGGAATTCCATGCCACTGCTGGAGACAGCCGGATCGTGCGCGGCAGGCGGCGGCGCCACGCCACACGCGGAAACCAGCAGCAGGCAAGGCCATGCCAGACGGGTGATGTTGCGCATACGACGATTGTCGCCCAGTCCGGCGAACCATGGACGTACGAACGGCGCCCCGTGGGCGCCGTTCGTCGCTTGCTCATGCATATGGGCTGGCCGCCAATGGCGCCAACAACGGTGTTACCACCTGCGTCCATTTCCATTGCCCCATGCATGCAACATGCAACGCTGGTTCAGGCATTGCGCGCGCAGGTTTGCAGTTCGGACACCGCATCAACCAGTAGCTTGATCCCCACAATGCTGCGCATGCGCTCGATGCCGACGTCCAGATTGCCCAGGGCTTCATGCGCCCACGTCACGTGATATGGCACGTGGACGCCCCAACCGCCAAGTGCCAGCACCGGCGCAATGTCCGAACGCAGTGAGTTGCCGACCATCAGGAACCGTGCCGGGTCGATGTCGAACTCACGAAGCACGCGTGCATAGGTGGCCGGGTCCTTCTCGCTGACGATCTCGATGCGGCCGAACAGGTCGGCCAGGCCACTTTCGCGCACCTTCGCTTCCTGGTGGAACAGGTCACCCTTGGTGATCAGCACCACCGGGAAATCGCGCGAGACGGCTTCGACCGCTTCGCGCACGCCTGGCAGCACGTCCACCGGATGTCGCAACAGGTCCTTGCCCAACTGCACGATGCGATGGATGTCTGTGGCAGTGATGCGCGCATCGGTGATGGCGACTGCCGCTTCGACCATCGACAACACCATGCCCTTCACGCCGTAGCCGAAAATGGCGATGTTGCGCATTTCACATTCGTAAAGCTGCTTGCCGATATCCGTCAGGTCGACGTACGCGGAGACGATGCGCTCGAACCGGGCCTGCACATCATCGAAATAATCCTGGCTGCGCCACAAGGTGTCGTCGGCGTCGAAGCCGACCAGTGCGATGCCGTTGCGTTGCGCTGCGTCCATGGAGCAAGTGTAGGGCGCGGCGGTCGCCTCAGATGCACAGGACTGCTTGCGCGCCGTCCGGTTGACTCATTGCGCGGGGCGCAACGGGAAGTCCAACAGCTTCAGCCCCATCGCGGCGCGATAGCGTGCGTGCAATATCTGCACCTTCTCCACGTACTCGCGGGTTTCCGGGTATGGCGGCGGACCGCCATACCTGGTCACCGTGCCAACCCCTGCGTTGTAGGCTGCCACCGCCAGTCCCACGTCCCCGTTGTAGCGTCGCAACAGGTCGCGTAACAGGGTCGCACCGGCCTGGATCGACTGTCCTGGCGAGAAAGGATCGCTGACGCGGTATTCGCGCTGCACCGCGGGCATCAACTGCATGATTCCTTGAGCGCCCTTCGGCGACACTGCATTGGCATCAAAACCGCTTTCGGCATGGGCTATCGACCGCAGCAACGCATCGTCCAGCTTGTGCTGCCTGGCCGCGTCGCGAAATTCCCGTGCATGCAGATCGAGCCTCGGCTTGCCCAACGTTCCCAAGCCGACGTGCGCAGGTGAGGCTACTGGCGTGGTCACGGTGAATGCGAGCACCTTGCGCGCCCCGGGAAGCTTGCGGGTGCCATAGACCAACTTGCCCTCGTGCTCCCGCTCATAGAGCGTGCCACTGAACACGCCAAGGGCACCCCACAGATTGGGCACCTTGGCGGCATCGTCATCGATGGTCTTCGCCTCGCAGCGACTCCCGGGTTCGGGTGCTGTGGAAAGACTTACGGTGCCGTCCCGCACGCACCGATACACCGTGCGTGCCTGCGTCATCCCCGCCAACCCAAGCCCGAGGATGAGCGCGGCCGTCAGGCTTCGGCGAGAGATGGAGTGGCGGGCGGGCATGATGGGGAAGGCGCCGCGCTGCTACTTCACCCCATACCCTGCGTAGCGTTGAGCAATGCCAGCATCAAGCCGGGTCGCCTTGGCGATGTCGCTGCCAGCCCCCTTGTCATCGCCCATGGCCCTCTTGGCCATGCCCCGCACGTACCAGGATGAAGCAACTTCGGGATTGGACGCGATGGCACCATCGTAGTCGCGCACTGCGTCGGCATGGCGTCCTGCGCGGTAGTTCACGTAGCCACGCGAATTGAGACTGTTGGACATTCCGGGCTCAAGCAGGAGCGCCTGGTCGCAATCCGACCTGGCGCCCACCAGATCACCGGACATCGCCCGCGCCCAGCAACGTGCGTCATAGGCTCCGACATCACCCGGCGCCAGCACGATGGCGCGGTCGTAGTAGGGCAGGGCTTCGGCAAACCGTCCCTGCTTCTCGATCGCACCGCCCAGATACAACTGTGCGCGTGCCGAGTCCGGCTGCAAATCCGCGGCGCGCTGGGCATCGACTTGCGCCATCTTGAAATCTTCCATGCCAAAGTCAGCGGTGGCCCGCTGCAGGTACAACTCCGCATCCCCGGGTTGCAGCGCAATGGCTTTGTCCAGGTCGTCGCGCATCTGCCCAGGATGGCCGGCACGGCCGCGATGCTGTGCACGGCTGGCATACCAGCGTGCTGCGACTTTCGGCTCCAGGTCGCCGCTTTCAAGCGTGCGCGAACAGGCGGCAATGCCAGCATCGGTATCCGCCGCAGGATCGGCGCAGAGCTGGGCATCGCGTTCGCCGGCATTCATGTCAGGCTCGGTGTCACGTGAATCCTGTTCCGCCCATTCATGCCCGTGCCCCCCTTCCAGCAGGCGCATCCGGTTGCGTTCGTAGTTCGCGTTCTGGCCCAGCTTCGTGGTGCGCTCGTTCTCGTACATCTCCGGCACTCCAGACAATCGCTCGAAGACGATGAACCCCTTGTCGACGATCGAGACCTGGGCCGGCAATTCCTTGCGCTCGGCGACGCTGAAGGTGCGCCCGTAAAGCTTTTCGACCGTGTCCCAGATCGCGTCGGCGCCCTTGACCGGATCAATCTCCATGGTCCACTCCAGGTACACGTCTTCCGGCTCGTTCTGGTCGACATACAGGCCGAAGGTGAGCTTCGCCGGGAACGGGGCGCCGCCGGTGGGATTTTCAAGCACGGTATCCAGCTCGTAAGACTGGCCGTCATCAAGCTCGGCGCCGGTGAAATTCAGCAATGTCTGGATATCACGGGTCAGCATGGCTTCCAGCAGCTTGGGCGCCGTGAATCGTTGCAGAAAGGCATCGGTCTCGACAGGTGCCTTCGCGAGCATCTCCGCGCGCTTGCCGGCTTCGACGCCGACGCTGGCTTTGTCCAGGCCCTCGGTCATCAGCGTGAGCATCACCGGGCGCAGCGCGGTACGCATGCGCTGGGCGACTTCGTCAAGATTGCGAATCGCCTGGTAGGTCCCCTTCTCGTCCATCTGGATGACCAGCGCCACGTCCTCGATGCCTTTCATCGCATCGGCGACCATGCCGGCGGCGATCTTTTCGCCCTCCAGCACATCGACGGAGGAGTCATTCCAACGCCATTGCTGGACGACCCCGGCAGGACCCGCCTCGGTTGTCAGTACGTCGCTTTTCGAGGCAGTGATGCTTTTCTCGCGCTTGCCTGGCGCGGTAGCGGTCTTTACCTGCTCATTCTGGTAACGCAGCGTCTGTCCTGCCTTCCAGGGCAACGGCAGCTTGATCGTTTCACTCTTGGTGTCACTCTTGGTGTCAGTCCTGGTCGTTTCAGTCCTGGTCGTTTGAGAGGCCGGACCAGCCGCCATGCCGGCGCTGCTGCCAACCAGCAATGACAGCAACAGGCCATGTCGAAGCGTCCTGCGATACATGTGCATCGATGCATTTCCATCCATTTGCGAAGTGAAGTCCTTCCCGCCACATACCTACGCCACACACGTCACCGTGCAGCATCATCTGGAACTGCAAATCAAGCCGGCTTGCCCATGAAATCCATCTTGCCAAGGGCCACGCCGGACTGGCGCAGGATCGCGTAGGTGGTGGTGCAGTGGAAGAACAGGTTGGGCAGCACGAACTGCAACAGGAAATCCTGCCCGCTGAAACGCAGCTCGACGTCATTGCGCATTTTCAGCACGATCCCGCGCGATTCGCTGCCATCGATCTGGTCGGCAGCGTAGGACCTGGCGTGATCGCAGGCGCGGTCAATGCGCGCATACAGGCCGGCGAAGTCGGTTTCGTCATCAGCCACCGATTCCGGCTCGATGCCGGCCAGTCGCGCACACCCGCGCATCGCCATGTCGCAGGCGATCTGCACCTGCCGTACGACCGGCAGCATGTCGGGAGTCAGCCGCGCCTGCACCAGCAACACCGGATCGAAGCCGCGCGCGGTCGCATGCGCCTCGCCCAACTCCAGCACGTGCCTGAGGTTAATTAGCGCGCGAGTAAGCACGGGCACGCACGCCTGGTGCATGGAAAGGGTCATGGCAGTCCTGGGAAGTCGGGGGAGAATGCGAAGTCTAGTACGTGTCGCGCGAAGCCGGGCCGATGTTGGGTTGTCTTCCGGCGCACGCATCCTGCTGGTCGTTGAGGTGCTGGCCACCAGCGGCATACACCGCCACTTCATCCCTGCCTCACCAACCCTCGCGACACTGCGGGCATGTCCACGCACACACCTGCCCCTTCAAATCGCTGGCTGCGCCGCGTCATTCTGGTCGTTCTACTTGCCCTGGGCGGCTACTGGCTCTGGGGAAGCGACATCGGCCAGCAGGCAAGGCTGGCATGGTGGCTGCAACGCCAGCCCGTACCGACATCGCTTTCGGTGCCGGTGGAAGGCATCGCTGCGCGCCGCATCGCAGACACCTGGGGCGAAGCGCGCAGTGGCGGCCGCCATCACCAGGGCGTGGACATCTTCGCCAGGCGTGGCACCACGGTGCGCAGTACGACGCCCGGAGTGGTGCTGCGTATCGCCGACTTCGGCATCGGCGGCAAACATGTCTGGGTGCTGGGGCCCGCAGGCGAGCGGCATTACTACGCGCACCTGGATGGGTGGGCCGGCGGATTGTCGCGCGGTTCGCTTGTCGATGTGGGCACGCCACTCGGCGTGGTCGGTGATACCGGCAACGCCAAAGGCACACCGCCGCACCTGCATTACGGGATCTACAGCATGGGTGGCGCACGCAACCCGTGGCCGTTGCTGCAGGCACGCGCCAGGCCTCACACGGCGACTACGGAACCGAATCCCCGCTGAAGGCGGGTCGTTATCCACCCCATGCGAGCCGGCCGCTGCATCCAAACGCGTCCATGCCCCGTAGGCCCCAGTAGTCACCGGCGATCACCGCCGCGTGCATGCATCGCACACCCACACACGGAGATTCCTCATGAAAGCCCTACTTCCGATTGCCATTGCCGTCGCGCTTGCGGTATCCGCCTGCAGCGCAGCCGAGCAGCCTGCCCCCACCGCCGCGCCCGATGCAACCGCATCGGTAGAGGCTGCGCTACCAGCCACGATGCCGGAGGATTCGATGTCGGCGATGCCTGAAAATCCGATGGTCGGCGGCGCCGTGATGGATGCGTCCAGCAACATCGTCACCAATGCCTCGGCCGCGCCGAACCTGTCCACCCTGGTGGCCGCAGTCGGCGCGGCGGGCCTGGTCGAGACCCTGCAAGGCGCTGGCCCGTTCACGGTCTTTGCACCGACCAACGATGCATTCGAGAAGCTGCCGGCGGGCGCGGTCGAGGGACTGCTGAAGCCTGAGATGAAGGACGCGCTAACCGGCGTTCTGACCTACCACGTGGTCTCCGGCAACGTTGACGCTGCTGCGTTGATGGCGCAGATCGAGGCGGGCGGCGGCAAGGCCATGTTGACCACCGTGCAAGGCGCATCCTTGACCGCAACCACCGACGGCATGGGCGGCGTGACCCTGACCGACGCGAAGGGTGGCATGGCCAAGGTCACCACGGCTGATGTGCGCCAGAGCAACGGCATCGTGCACGTGATCGACACGGTGTTGATGCCGAAGTAATCGAGCCGGCAGGCAACATGAAAACGGGCAGTTCGGCTGCCCGTTCTGGTTGGGTCACCGAGGACGCGAACTGGTCGAGATCGAGCCTCGCCAGCTTGCTGTCATGGGCCCATCATTCGTTGGTGGTGACGGCCAGCCGCTTCTGCAGGTCTTCGCGCATGGTCACGATCTCGGTCGCAAGCTGCTGACGCGCAACCATGCCCTCGCGATGGACCTGGCGGACTTCCTCGACCGTGCTGATCAGGGTCTCGTTGACGCTGCGCAGGGTATCGAGGTCAATGATCGAACGCTGGTTCGCCTTGGCCGCGCCCACCGCGGTGGAATGCACCAACTCCGCGTTCTTGCGCATCAGCTCATTGCTGGCATCGTCAATCGCATTTGCCAGATCCACCGCATTGCGCTGGTCGGCAAGCGAAAGCTGGATCGCGAACTGGTTGCGCCACATCGGGATGGTGACGTCGCGCACCGCGCTGAATTTTTCGATCAACTGGATGGCATTGGCCTGGATCAGCCGGATCATCGGCAACGTCTGCTCGGCCACATGCTGCAGTACCTGCAGGTCTGAGACGCGCTTGTCGATGAGCCGCAATGCAGTGTCCAGTTCGGAACGATGCGTGCGCGATGCTGGATCATCCTGGCCCTGCAGCGTCGCCAGTTCCTGTTGCAGCTCATCCATGCGAACGCGGCCCGCGGCGACGTGGATGCCCAGCCCATGTCGTTCCTCCAGCACGATGCCGTGCATCTGGTCGTACTCCCGCACACGCTGCTGCTGGGTCGACTGGGTCTTGCCGACATCGACCATCAGCTGGTCGATCTGTTTGTTGGTCGTGCTGTAACGTTGCACCAGCTCGCCTTTCTTGGCCTTCATCTTGTCGATCAACGGACCAAGGATCGGCAGACTCGAACGCTCGTTGAATGCACCCAGGTTCAGGCTGCGGGCGATGCGCACCACCTCGCCCAGCTTGTCGCCGCTGCTGTCCAGGTTGGCATTGCGCACCTTGTCCAGCAACTGCGTGCTGAAAGTCGTGGTGCGCCCGGCTGCCTCGCGGCCATAGGTGTGCAGGTTGCCGGGACTGATGTCCTGCAACGCCTTGGCGGCCTCCATGATCGGGCCAATATCTTCGGTCGTTAGCCCCAATCCCTTGAGTGCCGGTTCGCTCAACACGGCAGGCGTCAGGGTCTGGTTGTTGTCCTGGGTCAGTTCGGTCATCGCAAGGTCCTCATCGGGGCGTGGCATCGTCGTGCGTGGCAAGGGCTACGTTAACGCGTTCGAGGCCCTGCAAGGCCTCCAAAGAATGTGTCGCAGCCGCGAACGCGGCCTGTTCGGTCAGGCCGGCCTGCAGCATGCGCTGCTGATCCAGCAGCAGTTCGACCCTTGGCAGCATCTGCTCGACACGCTGGATCAGGTCGCGGTGGTTGAGCAGGGTCAGCTCGATGTGGCTGGCGGTGATCCGGAGACTGGCGTCGAGCGTGGCCAAGTGTTGCAGCTGACGCGTGGAATCGCTGCCGTTGTCACCGGCCACGATTTCACCAGCTAGCAATGCCGATTGCTGGCCGACGCCGTCGATGGCTGCACGCAACTCAACTCCAAGTGCCTGCAGCTGCCGGTCATGTTCGGCGAGCCCTTCGAGCTGCTGTCTGGCCTGCAAGACATGCACGCCCAGCTCGCTGCGCAAAGCGTCGGACTCGGCTTGCAGCACGATGTCGCGTCCCAGCAGGCGACCGAACCAGCCGACACTGCCGCGCAATGTCTTGGGATTGGCTGCCAACAGGATGCGATGAATGGTCTGCACACTGTCGAGCAGTGCGGGTGCGGGCGATGCAGCCAGCTCGGCATTCGCGTCCTGCAGCAACTTGCGATGGCGCGCACCGTGCTCGCGCTGCACAAGCAACGCATCCATGTCGGGGGCCGATGCTGGATCCGATGTCACGCCGACGGATCCTTGCCGGCCTTGGCCGGTTTCGGCGCGGTTGCCGGGCCCTGCTCGTGCAGGAAGCGAAGGTTGGCCAGCTCACGTTCGAAGGCGATTTCGCGCGCGGAGCGCGCCCTGACCCGACGCTCGCCGCCGGTGTCCGCAGCGTCGGCAGCCGTCCCGCCAGGTGCAGCCTGTGCCATCGGTGCATGCGCCAGCCGGTCGAACAGCTCGACCAGCGATTCGTTGAGCATGTCCTGGCGCGTCAGGGTGGCGCGAAGGATCTCGAACATCGGCGCCTGCTGCGCCTGCAACTCTCCCAGCAGGTTGTCTCTACCGTTGCCTGCCTCCGTGCCCGTAACCGCCGGGGGAGCAGCTGCAGGCTGCTGCTGGAGCGACTTCAGCGCCTCCAGCAACTGCGGCCATGGTGCCGTGGGCGGTTCCTGGCGATCTGCCGGCTCCTGCAACGCCTGCAAGTTGCCGGCGATGTCGGCAAGCTGCGCGACCATGCGCCCGCCAACATCCGCATCGTCGCCGCCCATGGCTTTATTGCGCAGGAAGTCGGCCTTGATCTGTGCCCAGCGCGCCTGCTGCGCCGGCGTCATCACGCCGCGCAGTTCGGCCAGCTTGAGCAGGTTTTCCTCGGCGCCGGTGGTCAGCAGTTGAGACTCGCCGAGGTAATGGTCGGACACCAGTTGCTCGAGCTCGGCGTCATTCATCACCGGCGATATCTTCTCGGCAAGCTTGTTCATGTTTCGGTAGCTGCCCTGCAACTTGAACGGCGGCTCGACGCGATACTTGTCTGCCTTCGACGCACTGTCGATGTACTGCTGGTTGACCCGGTAGACCACGTCGCGCACCGTAATCAGGCGTTTGAGCACGGAGACGATCTCGTTGACTTCGGCGCCGCTGTATGTGTGGTTGAGCGCATTGCTCGACACCTCCTTGCCGCGCGCCCTGTCGACCAGCAAGTAGAGGTCGGCCATGTCCCGGGTGGCCATCGGCGCCAGCACCGGGTTGGAGGTCAAGCTGTTCTCGATGTAACTGAGCAGGAATGAGGCCTCCATGCCGCCGAGCACGTCACCGAGGTTGTAGATGTCGGCACGGTTGGCCAGCATGTCGGGAATCTTGAAGACCTCACCGGATTCCGTGTACGGATTGCCGGCCATCACCACCGCGAACTTCTTGCCGCGCATGTCGTAGCTGCGGGTCTTGCCGCGCCACACACCCTCGATGCGGCGGGTACCGTCGCACAGCGAGATGAATTTCTGCAGGAATTCCGGATTGGTGTGCTGGATGTCGTCGATGTACAGCATCACATTGCTGCCCATCTCCAGGCCGAGGTTGAGTTTTTCCAGCTCCCGCTGTGCATTGGCATCCGGCGCGCGCGCGGGATCCAGCGAACGCACTTCATGCCCCAGCGCCGGACCGTTGATCTTCATGAAGACCAGCCCCAACCGGTGCGCCACGTATTCCATCAGCGTGGTCTTGCCGTAGCCCGGTGGCGAAATCATCATCAGCAGGCCCATCAGGTCGCTGCGCTTGCCCTCGCCCGCGGTGCCCATCTGCTTGGCGAAGTTGTCGCCGATCACCGGCAGGTAGACGTCGTTGATCAGCCGGTTGCGCACGAACGACGTCAGCGGCTTGGCCTTGAACGACGACAGTTGCATCGCGTCGCGCTCGTGCTGGACGACCTGCGAGCGCAGTGCGAGATAGCGCTGGTATTCCGGCACGAAGCTGGCGACGTGTCGCTGGAAACGTGCCAGCGCCTCGTCGATCGACAGGGTCAGGCTGCCGGATTCGATCCGCGGATGCTGGCCCAGCAGTCCGGTGATCGTCGTCGATAGTTCCGCATTGCGGACCTCGACTTTCAACGCACGCCCATGCAGGTAGAGTGCGGTGGCCTCCGCCGCGAAACGCGCATGTCTCGTCAGTTCGGGGCGTGCGGCCATCGCCTGGATCGCCTGCTGCACCAGCACCCATTGCACGCGCGGGCGCTGCTGGTACTGGGCCAATGTGGCTTCGAAAATCTTGCCCGGCTCATTGCCGCGCAATGCTTCGCGCAACGCTTTCTCCAACGCATCGGCGTCGCTGCTCGCATGGAAGGCAGGCGACGCACCGGTGACGCAGTCGATCAAGTACGCCGCTGCGTCATCGGCACGCGCATCGACCACCGGGAATGCACGCTCACCGCCAGAAGCGTTCTGGCCGATGGCCGCCGCAAGTTCCCCGTGCAGCGCCGGGAGCGCGGCGCGGGACGGGCTCAATGCATCGATGCCGCGAGCACTGCGAATACGCGCGATCCATTCTTCACTGGCGGCATCCTCGCTTGCCGCACAAACATGCGCCCAGAAATCGAACGCCAACGCGCGCGCTGCCGGTGGATACGCGAGCGTCCCCGCATCACGTTGCAAGGTCAGCAATGCTTTCAGGATCAATGAGGCGTCGTGATCGTGGATCCCCTTTTCATAGCCATCGCGATAACGCGGCGCGGCGTATTCGCGCACCATCTTGGCCAGTGCCGCCGGGTCTTGTGCCAGTTGCTGCAGGCCAGCCAAAGTGAGCCCTTCGCGCTGATCGATGGCGGCATCGAGAATTTGCCCGGCCAGATATTCGCCGCGATAAAGATCCGGAGATTCCGATTCAAGCGAGATCGACCAGAACGGCTTGAGTGCAGCCAGTTCCGGGTTATCAATCGGCTCCATGAAATCGGTGCCGGTCAGGTGTACCGCCAGCTGCTCGCCACGCGGCAACAGGGTCAGGTCGAGCGGCTGGGTGTTGACGCTGAAGCGGTGGCGCGGGCCCAGCTTGATGACGTTGCCGCCATCCTCGAACAGGTCGCTGCGGTCGCGCAACGCGCGCACCGCCTGGTCGCGCGCGGCCTTGATGCGCGACTCCACATCGTCCGCGCGGACCGAGTCCTTGAGCTCGCGCAGGCGCGCGGACAGCTCGCGCAATTTCTGGATCAGCGCATCGCCGGCAAAGAAGGCATTGAGCTCATCGGCGCTGGCGAAGCGTTCGGTGCGCCGGGCGAGCCCCTCCAGGATGCGATGCGCCGCATCCATGACCGACGCTGCCTTGCGCTGGCGGTCGTCCATCAGTGCCTGCTTGTGGCTCTGGAACGCCTCCAGCAGTTCCTCGCGCTTGCCGAGGATGTCGCCGAGGAACTGTTCGTGCTCGCCGAACTGGCTCTCGATTTCCTCCAGCTGCACCATCAACCGCGACAGCTGCTCGTCGGCTTTTTCCGGCGTGGTCGCGATGCCCAGCGCGCTGGTGATCGACTGGCCGAACAATGTGAATTGGGCACCGAACTGGGCGACGGCTTCCGCCGAACCCAGCGACTTGCGACGCAGGTCGGCACGCGCCTTGGCCTGGTTGAGGCGGGCGTACAGGGCGGACAGGCTCTCGACGACCTGGGTGCGCTGGGTGGGGTCGTCGACCCTGAGCGAGGCCATCAATTCCGACAGCATGTCCATGTCGGCGGACATCGTCTGTAGCTGCGCAAGGCTGGCCGAGAGCTGGGCCGCAGTAGTGGCCTTCTGCGCCTGCTCGTCGAGTTCCGTCAGCCGCTTGTCGTACGGCGCGAATGCCTTGGCGGTGGACAGGAACCCGCCAGTGGCGGTACCGACCCGCTCATGCGCCTCGACCAGCGCGGCGGACATCACGTCGATCGCAGCGGTGTCGATGTAGCGGTATTCGTGGATCGTCAGCAAATGCCCGCGCTGCGCTGAAATTGCATTCAGTGCTTCAACGTAATCCTGCGCCGTGGTCCAGCCCTCCGGTTGCAGGCGGCCCAGCAGCGCGCGATGTTCAGCCTTGGCCTTGTCCATCGCCAACTCGGACTGGCGGCGGATTTCGAGCACTTTCTGGAATTCGTCCAGCACCGATTCGCTGGTCGCGGCGACTTCATGCAACAGCGTGGCCAGCCCGCCGGTATGCGCGTCGTCGATCCAGTGATGCGCATCAAACAAGCGCCGGGTGTTGTGCGCAAGCAGCTCGTAGCGCTTCGCGTTGACGTCTTCGCGCTCGATGTCGCGGGCCAGGTCGTAGACGTTCGAGACCGCGCGAACCAGTTCGGCATTGCCGATCCGGCCCATGAAGCTGCCGCTGGGCGGACGCGCGGCGGCGAATTCGTCGCTGGCAAATGGTGTTTGCCACACCTGCATCTGGTGCACGCGGGTGGGGTCATCGCCCTCCGCATGGAACAGGACCATGCGGCCATCGGCCAGGCGCGCGTGGCCGTGCGCGAGGATCGGCGGTTGCAGCTGTCGCAGCACCAGGTTGTAGACCAGCAGCGCCGCCATCCCGCTGTCGGGCTCGTAAAACACGTAGAGCACGTCCTCGCCATTCGGCGAACGAATCGTGCGCTTGTATTGCATGCCCGAGACCGCTGCATCGAACGCCTTGTGTTCGCCACTCTGCAGATAATAGCCACCTGGGAAAATAATCCCGTGGTCTTCCGGCAACTGGATGCAGGCCTGCACGATGGCATCGATGCGACTGACCTTGCCGGTGATCGTGTTGAACACCAGTCCGCGCCATTGGGTTTCGCGATACGGCAGCACTTTCAGCAGGATCAGCGAGCCGACCCGCGCGAACGCGACCTGCGCATCGTCAAGCGATTGGGTGCGATCCTCCACCGGTTCGCTGTAGACACCATCGCCGGTTTCGGTGTTGTTTTCGACCTTGATGGTCAAGTCGCCGCCGGTGGTTTCCACGAACAGGATGTCGAGGATGTTGATGTGCGGGAAACGCCCGCTGACCTCCATGTCCTTGGTCGCCCTGGTCCATTCGAAATCGAAGGCCGGCGGCAACGTGATGTCGCGTTCGCCACGGGTATCGATATAGCTGATCTCACCATCCGCCGACAGGCGCCAGCGGAACACCCGCACATCGGTCGATTTCAGGCCGACCTGGAATGCGGCCAGCAGCTTGCCGTCCTTGATCCGCAATTGCAGCAGGCGCGCATCCTTGTAGTACGCGTACAACTCGTCGAAATCGCGCTGGAACTGCGGCTCGGCCAGGAAGCTGCCGGCGACGTCCACCGGCGTCACGTCATAGCCGTCCGCCGTCTGCACCAGCCGATAAAGGCTGAAGACATCGGCAATGGCTGTCGTGGTCTTCAGCCCCAGGAACACGTTGTAGCCAAACAGCAGCAGGTCGCCGACCTGCACCACATCGCGACCGACAGCGTTCTGTTCGCTGCGCACGCGCAGGCGTCCGACGAGTTCCATCCGGGAATCGCCGAACTCCTGCAGGCGCTGCGCATTGATTGCGTCGGCGACACCCTGCAGGCGGCTGCCCTGGTCGGACAGCCGTTTGCGTAGCACTTCGTACGCGCCACCCTGCGCCACCGCCTGGTCCAGCGACTGGTCCTTTGATTGGGTGGCGCCCTGGTTGCCTGGATCGGTCATACGGATTCAGTCCCTTGATGTCACGAAAGCATGCACAGATGCGTGTGGCCAGGCGTGTGTTGACGCACGCGTGACCCGCGCCATGACGCGCGTCACAGCGCGGATCACGCCTCGTCCGACTCAACCAGTGCGGGCACACCCGACAGCTTGCCCAGCAACTGCTGCAGGGC
>JBBQHK010000047.1:0-18567 GCA_038323895.1 Lysobacterales bacterium
GGTATTGAGCAGGCACACCAGCAGGAAGCCAAGCGCCAGCCAGACCTGCAGGCGCACATCGCCAGGCACTACCTTGTTGAAGTCCAGCCACTCCATCAACCCGCGCAGGCGGACGTTGGTGGGTCGTTCAAAGCGACCGGCGGCGCGCTGCTGGTCGGAATAGTTAGTGAGGTATTGCTTGTAGGCTGCGGCTTTTTCGGGGGTATCCAGCTGCACCCAGTACTGGATCCAGACGCAGGGCGCGTTGATGCCTGTCTCGCCCTCGGGGTCAGTGCCGGAATCGCCCCAGCAGTTCATGTTGCCGTTACGGCCCATCTTCAGGTCACGTGAGGTCGAAAAAGGCAGGAATGCCTGCTCAGTTTCGCCATAACCGTTGTTGCCATTCATGTCGTAGAACTTCGGCGTCGGCCGCCACGTATCCAGCACCCCACTGATTCGGAAGTCTGCCTTGTCTATGCGCAGATTCTTGCCGACGCTGTTTTCGCCGCCGAAGAGTTTTTCGTTCAGTGCCTTGCTGATGACCACCACGCGCGCATGCCCTGCATCGTCGGTCGCGCTCCAGCCATTGCCGTAGAGGAATGGCATCGCGAACATCGGGAACATGTCGGCGGTCGTATAGCGTGCATCGACATTCATGGGCGACAGGCCCGCGCGCTGCGGTTCGAGCGCTACGCCCCCGCCGGTCATCATTGCCTGGCGATCGCCGCGCTTTTCGCGCAGCAAGGCTTCGGCGTCGAAGCGTGTGACCTGGCCGTTCGGTTCTTCGCCCGGGGTGTAGCCGTCCATGGTTTCAGGCGACATCTGCGGATAGAACAAGGTCGCGCTGCGCTCCGGCAGCGGGTCGCCGGACAGGATATGGAACACGGTCAGCGTGGTCATGCTGGCGCCGATGCCGAGCGCGATCGCCAGCACCATCAGTGCAGTCAATGCCTTGTTGCGCTTGAAGCTGTGCAGGGCGAGTTTGACGTAATAGCCGAACATGGCGGAGTCCTCAGGAAACGCTGGTGGTTGCGCTTTCGTGGCGCGACGCCTCGGCGACGCGGGTCAGACTGGGTTCGACCGACAGGTCGGTCGCCATGCCATCAACGATGTGCACGTTGCGTTGCGCGCGCGCGGCCAGTTCCGGGTCATGGGTCACCATGACAATGGTGGTGCCCTGCTGGTTGATGTCCTCCAGCAGCTCCAGCACGCTGCGTGCCATCTGCGAGTCCAGGTTGCCGGTGGGCTCGTCCGCCAGCAGCAGGCGCGGGCTGCCCGCCAATGCGCGCGCGATTGCCGCGCGTTGCTGCTGGCCGCCGGAGAGTTCTGCAGGAAAGTGCTTCATGCGTGAGCTCAGTCCGACCAGCCCCAGCGAATCCTCGATCCGCAATTTGCGCTCGCTGGCCGACATCCCGCGATAGCGCAACGGCACATCGACATTGTCGAAAATATTGAGGTCGGGAATCAGGTTGAAGCCCTGGAAGATGAAACCGATCTTCTGGTTGCGCAGCTTGCTGCGCGCATTGTCGGACAGGCCCTTGACGTTCTCGCCGTCGAGCACGTATTCGCCGCCGGTGAAACCTTCCAGCAGGCCGGCGATGTTGAGGAAGGTGGTCTTGCCGGAACCCGACGGGCCAGTGACGGCGACAAACTCGCCTTCGGCGACGTGCAGGTCGAGCGAGCGCAGCGCGTGCGTTTCGACCAGTTCGGTGCGGTAGACCTTGGTGACCTGGCGCATGTCCAGCATGGTGAGTTTCCTATGTATGGGTACTGATGCGCCGAGCGGCGCGCTTTTTTTTGGTGGCTTTCGTCAACTCATGCGGAACGGCGACAGCTGGGAAGTGGGCAGGAAGGTCGTGCTCCTTCGAGTGCCGTGCATCGCGTCCGCGTTTGCGCTTGCGCGGTCGCATGCAGCAAGCGTCTGGGCGCTGAAGTCGAGCAGTTGCGAAAGCCGCCGCGCCACCGCGTCAGCCAGCTGCTCCGCATTCCAGTGGGTATGCAGCGGCATGACGGCTGCAAGGCTGTTCGAGGAACGGCTTGTCGCGGAATGGGTTTTCATCGTGGTGTCCATGGTCGGGAGTTCCTGTTCAAAGTCCGGAGATGCGGATGCGTTCCGCGTTGTCGAATTGGTCGCTGCCGGAAACAACGATGTGCTGTCCCGCTTGCAACCCTGAAAGAATTTCCACAGCGTTGAGGCTGCTGGCACCGGCCTGCATGGGAAGACGCACCGCAGTGCTGCCGTCGACCACGTAGGCGAAGCGGCCACCGTCCTGTTCCAGGAACGGGCCGCGCTCGACCATCCAGACGTCGCGACGGGTGTCCAGCACGATGCGTGCGGACAGGCGCTGGTTCTGTCGAAGTGATGGCGGCTGTTTGCCTGCATCGAAACGCAGGCGCGCGTTGACTTCGCCGTTGACGACCTCCGGCGATACCGCAGACACTTTGCCCGGGAATGTCTTGCCGTTGCTGGTGATTTGCGCGGGCATGCCGATTGCCAGATCACGGGCGAAACTTTCCGGCACCTTGATCTCGACCTCGAACACGCTCAGGTCGACCACGCCCAGGATCGGTGCATTGGCAACGACATTGGTGCCTTGTGCGATCTGCACCTGGCCGACCTGTCCGTCGAACGGCGCGCGCAGGGTCAGCGCGTCGACCTGTCGCTGCAGCTCGTCGACCACGGCGCGCTGGCGATCGGCAAGCAGTTGCTTGTTGCGCGTGTCCAGGCCCGCGCCACGTCCCTGCAGGCCAAGGTCGGCACGTGCATGGGCCACGCCGATTGCGGTTTTCTGCACGTCGTCGTTCGCCTTGGCGACATCGACTTGAGCAACTGCACCGCCTGCAAACGCGCGCTGGTAGCGGTCGAGGTCGCGCTTGGCCGCAATCTGTTCGACCTGCGCCTGGTCCAGGGCCTTGCGGGCCGCCGATTGCACCAATTGCGCGTCCAGCGCCGAGCGGCCCGCTTCAGCCTGCAGGCTGGCCATGGCCGATTGCTCTTGCACAAGCCGGCTGCGCAATTCGGGGCTGTCGATTACTGCCAGCGGCTGGTCCTTCTTCACGACATCGCCCGCAACGACTTTCAGTGCCACGGTGCCGCCGGCGATTGCGTACAGGGTTGGGCTGTTGGCCGCGATCACCCGGCCATCGGCGCTGATGTCGCGGACCAGGTCGCCGCGCTTCACCTCGGCGATGCGCAGGCGCGTGGCGTCGAACGAGCGACCGCCACCGGCCCATCCGGAGATCACCCAGCCAGCCAATACGATCACGGAGACGCCCGCTGCGGCCAGCGGCAGCCAGCGCTTGTGCCGCCAGCCCGGCTGCGCCGCCTGCGAGAGCCTTTGATCCTGGCCGGAGGTATCGGCGATGGGGGAGCGGTTGTTCATGCGATGCGGGTCGAGGCGTTGGTCATACGGGTGTTTAATGCAATCCCCGTGCCAACTCCCAGGTATTTGATTTTATGGAGAATAGTCCGCATCGTAAGTGTCCGCCCGGACACTTGCGGCGTCCGTGCGGACGCTCGATTAACGAGGCGCTCGCTTACACTGTTCCACCCCAGCAGGAATCAACGCGCATGTGCGGAATCGTCGGTGCGATCGCAGGCCGTGACGTGGTCCCGTTATTGATCGAAGGGCTCAAGCGCCTGGAATACCGTGGTTACGACTCCGCTGGCATTGCTGTGGTTGATGGCGATACAATCCGCCGCGTGCGTCGGACCGGGCGTGTGGTCGAGATGGAATCGGCGGCCCACGCCGAGCACTTCAGTGCGTCACTCGGCATCGGCCATACGCGTTGGGCCACCCACGGCGGCGTCACCGAACACAACGCGCATCCGCACATCAGTCACGGCGACCTCGCGCTGGTGCACAACGGCATCATCGAGAACCATGAGCCGCTGCGAGAGCGCCTGCAAACACTGGGCTATGCGTTCGAGTCGCAGACTGATACCGAAGTGGTCGCACACCTCATCCACCATTACCGCGCCCAGGGTGCCGAACTGCTCGGCGCACTCCAGCGAGCAGTTGTGGAGATGGAAGGTGCGTATGCGCTGGCAGTGATCGACAAGCGCGACCCATCGACCATGGTCGCCGCACGCATGGGCTGTCCGTTGCTGGTGGGTCTGGGCGATGGCGAAAATTTCATCGCCTCGGACGTGTCGGCAATCCTGTCGGCCACCCGCAAGGTCATGTTCCTGGAGGAAGGCGACACCGCATCGCTGACCCGACAGGGCGTGCATGTGTTCGATGCGGACGGCGCTGAAGTGCAGCGCGACATCCACATGTCCGACGTCTCGCTGGCCTCGCTTGAGTTGGGGCCGTATAGCCACTTCATGCAGAAGGAAATCCACGAGCAGCCGCGCGCGATCAGTGACACCCTGGAGGGGATTATCGACTTCGGTGGCTTCAACCCGGCGCTGTTCGGCGCGGATGCGGAAGCGCTGCTGCGCGATGTGGATTCCGTGCAGATCCTCGCGTGCGGGACCAGCTACTACGCCGGACTGACCGCGCAGTACTGGCTGGAAGACATCGCCGGCATCCGCTGCGCGGTCGACATCGCCAGCGAGTACCGCTACCGGAAAGTCGTCGCCAATCCGAAGCAGCTCATCGTCACCATTTCGCAGTCGGGCGAAACCCTCGACACGATGGAAGCATTGAAGTACGCAAAGTCACTCGGCCAGTCGCACACGCTGTCGATCTGCAACGTACCGGAAAGCGCGATCCCGCGTGCCAGCAGGTTGGTGTTCCTCACCCGCGCCGGCGCGGAGATCGGGGTGGCCTCGACCAAGGCATTCACGACGCAGCTGGTGGCACTGTTCGCGCTGACTGGCGTGCTGGCAAAACTGCGCGGCACCATTGATGACGCGCAGGAAGCGGCTTACCTCGATGACCTGCGCCACCTGCCTGGCAGCGTCCAGCACGCGCTGAACCTGGAGCCGCAGGTGGCGATGTGGGCAGAGAAATTCGCGCCCAAGCAGCACGCATTGTTCCTCGGTCGCGGCAGGCACTATCCGATCGCGCTGGAAGGCGCGCTCAAGCTCAAGGAGATTTCCTACATCCACGCCGAGGCGTATCCGGCCGGTGAACTCAAGCATGGCCCGCTGGCATTGGTCGACGAAGACATGCCGGTGGTGGTGATCGCACCGAACGATGCCCTGCTTGAAAAAGTGAAATCCAATATCCAGGAAGTGCGTGCGCGCGGCGGCGAGATGTTCGTGTTCGCCGATGCCGACAGCCACTTTGGCGAGTCCGAGCAGGTGCACGTGATCCGCACGCCGCGCCATGTCGGGGTGCTCAGCCCGATCGTGCACACCATCCCGGTGCAGTTGCTGGCGTACCACACGGCGCTGGCGCGCGGCACCGATGTCGACAAGCCGCGCAACCTGGCCAAGTCGGTGACGGTGGAGTAACGGGGCAGCAGCTCGAATCGCCTCGCACGTCAAACCAGCGCTTCGACCTCGATCGGCAACGCATTGAGCGCGGCATTTCCGCAGCCGCCTTCGACGGCGAGTGGATCGGTCAGGTCGTTGTAGCTTTCACCCGCCAAGGTCGACGCGCGCGACAGCTGGATACCGTGGCGGCCATGCCCGAATCCGTGCGGCAGGCAGGCGACGCCCGGCATCAGCCCGCCATCTGCCTGGACATCGGTGTGGATCTCGCCGACGCGCGAACGCACCGACACGCGCGCGCCATCTCGCAGGCCGCGCGCGGCCATGTCGTCGGGATGCATCAGCAACTGGTGGCGCGGCTTGCCCTTGGCAAGGCGCGGTGCGTTGTGCATCCACGAGTTATTGCTGCGGACATGGCGGCGGCCGATCAGGCGCAGGCCACCACCGGCTGCATCGCCCAGGTCGCGCGCGGCGAAGCGCGCCAGCTCAGCCATCAGTGGTGCGGGTGCACATTCGATATGCCCGCTCGTGGTCTGCAGCCGGGCAAGCAGCGACGGGCGCAGCGGACCCAGGTCGATGCCGTGCGGTGCAGCGTCGAGCGCTTCCAGATCCAACCCGCTGTCGCCTCTCGCCAGGCCAATGGCGATGAGGTGTCGCGGCGGTGGCAGTGGGCGCCATTCCTTGGCGCCACAGGCCGCGTAGGCGGCGCCGAGGCCGTTGATGATTTCCCAATCGGCGCGCTCGTCTTCGTGTCGCGCATGCAAGGCACGGTTGAGCCGCGCGACCCGTCGCACGGCGAAGGCGTTGAAGATCGAATCGTAGTGATCCTGCGTCAGTGGCGATGCCGGCGGCAGGATCAAATCCGCGTGGCGCGTGGTCTCGTTGATGTAAATGTCGATCGCGACCATGAACTCAAGGCCTTCAAGGGCCTGGTCCAGCGCACGTCCATCCGGCGTGGACAGCACCGGGTTGCCGGCGCAGGTGAGCAGCGCACGGACCTGTCCAGAACCGGGCGTGGCGATTTCTTCGACCATGCAGGCGACGGGAAGCTCGCCGGCGAATTCCGGCAGACCGCGGACGCGGCTGTTCCAGCGTCCGCGCGTGCCCGGGTTGGTCCCAGGCCCCGTGATCGGGATGGCTGGTTCGTTTGGAAGTGAGCCCCCCACGCGATCAAGGTTGCCGGTGACCAGGTTCATCAACTGCAAAAGGTACTGGCACAACGATCCCCACGGCTGCACCGACACGCCCATGCGTCCATACGCCACGGCCCGCGGCGCTGCATGGAATTCGGCAGCCACACGCGCCACCACGGCCGGCGCGACACCGGTTTCGGCTTCAAGCGAGCTCGTGTCGATGTCCGAAATCGCCGAGAGCACGAGAGCCAGTCCCGCCACGCGTCCTTCATACGCATCCAGCCGTGGCGGTCCGATGTGCAACAGCGCTTTCAGCAGTGCGATCAGGAACAGCGCATCGCCGCCTGGACGGATTGCGATATGCGCGCTGGCGACAGCCGCGGTTTCAGTGTGGCGAGGATCCACCACGACGAGCTTGCCGCGAGCAGTCAACGCCTTCAGTCGGCGCGGAATGCCAGGCGCGGTCATCAGGCTCCCGTTCGAGGCCATGGGGTTGGCGCCGAGCATCAGGAAGTAGTCAGTGTTGTCGATGTCCGGGATCGGCAACAGGAACTGGTGCCCGTACATCTGCGCGCAGGTGAACTGATGTGGCCACTGGTCCACCGACGAGGCACTGAAGATATTCGGCGTGCGCAGCATGCGCAGCAGGGATGGCAGATACGCGATGTGCCCGAAGTGATGCACGTTGGGGTTGCCAAGATATGCGGCGACCGATGCCGGGCCGTGCGCCTGCTGGATTGCAGCCAGGCGCGAACCGGCCATGGCGAAGGCCTCATCCCAGCCGATGGCGCGCCAGCGTGAACCCTCACGCAGCATCGGCACGCGCAGGCGGTCGGGATCGGCCTCCAGGTCGATGATCGCGTTGCCCTTCGGGCAGATATGCCCTTGGCTGAAGGGATCGGCAGCATCGCCGCGAATCGCCACCAGCGCGCCGTCCTCGAACCCCAACTCAAGCCCGCAGATCGCCTCGCAGAGATCGCAGGCGCGGAATGCAGTGGTGCGCATATGCAAGACTCCAGGGGGGCGAATGACGTGTGAACAATCCTAATCCACGACCGCATTCTTGTGGCCAATGCCGCTGCCGTTCGCCCGCGTTACCGACGTCGACAAGGCGCGCAGCCTGACCACGTCGGTGACGGTGGACCAAGCGGCAAACGCATTGGATTGAATGCTCTGGTGCCGGCAGCCTAAGCTGGCGGCTTCCCCCGTGCGGAAGCAGCAACATGGATTTCCAGCCTTCACCCCGTTCGCAGGAAACCCTGCAGCGCCTGCGCCGCTTCATGCGCGAGCACATCGAGCCGGTCGAGGCCGACTACCTGCGTGACGTGCGCGCACTGAATCCCGATGGCGACTGGACACGCTGGCGGGTGCCGGCACAGATGGAAGAACTCAAGGCCAAGGCGCGCGCCGAAGGACTGTGGAACCTGTTCCTGCCCGATGCCGAGCTTGGCGCCGGGCTGACGACGCTGGAATACGCGCCACTTGCCGAGGCGATGGGCCGCAGCCTGATCGCACCGGAGGTGTTCAACTGCAACGCGCCGGACACCGGCAACATGGAAGTGCTGTACCACTTCGGCAACCACGCGCAGAAGCAGCGCTGGCTTTCGCCGCTGTTGGCGGGTGAGATCCGTTCGGTGTTCTGCATGACCGAGCCCGACGTGGCCTCAAGCGACGCCACCAACATGCAAGCGACGATCCGCGAGGACCGCGATGCGCTGGTGCTCGACGGACGCAAGTGGTGGAGCACCGGCCTCGGTCATCCGAACGCGACGTTCGCGATCTTCATGGGCCTGTCCAACCCCGAGAACGACCGCCACGCGCGCCACAGCATGGTGCTGGTGCCGCTGGACACGCCGGGCGTGCGAATCGAACGCATGCTGCCGGCATTCGGTGAATACGACGCGCCGAGCGGCCATGGCGAGGTCGTGTTCGACCAGGTGCGGGTACCGCGTGCGAACCTGATCAAGGAACTCGGTGCCGGCTTCGCGATTGCCCAGGGCCGGCTCGGGCCGGGGCGCATCCACCATTGCATGCGCGCGATCGGTGCGGCCGAACGTGCATTGGAACTGATGATCGAACGCGGGCTGTCGCGCGTCGCGTTCGGCAAGCCATTGCTCGATCTTGGCGGCAACCGCGAGCGGATCGCCAATGCGCGCATCGCCATCGACCAGGCGCGGCTGCTGACGCTGTATGCCGCCTGGAAGATCGACACCGATGGCGTAGCTTCGGCAATGAGCGAAATCTCGGCCATCAAGGTGGTCGCGCCGAACGTGTTGCAACAGATCGTCGATGAGGCGATCCAGCTGTTCGGTGGCGCCGGCGTGTCGCACGACGTGCCGCTGACGTCGCTGTTTACAATCGCCCGTGCCCTGCGGATCGCTGACGGGCCGGACGCCGTGCACCGCAGCCTGATCGCGCGCATCGAGATCGGCAAGTTTCGCAAGCGGATTTCAGGCACATGAGTGGCGGAATACCGGAGGGCAAGCGGGTCTTCATCACTGGTGGCGCATCGGGGCTGGGCCAGGCACTGGCCATGCATTACGCAGCACAGGGCTGGCGTGTGCTGATCGGCGATCTCGACCTTGAGCGCAGCGCTGATACGTTGGTGAAGGTGCAGACCATGTCAGCCGCCAGCGAGGCTGTGACATGCGATGTCACGCGAGAGGCCGACGTCCAGGCCGCGGCTGGTTGGCTGCAACAGCACTGGGGCGGCGTCGATGTGGTGATCAACAATGCCGGCGTGGCGCAGATGGGCGGGATTGATGCCGCGAGCGAAGCCGATTGGCAGTGGATCGTCGATATCAACCTGCTCGGCGTGGTGCGGGGTTGCCGCGTGTTCACTCCGATGCTGCGCGCGCAGGGCGGCGGTCAGCTGGTCAACATCGCCTCCATGGCGGGCCTGGTGCACATGCCGCATGCGTCGGCTTACAACGCGACCAAGGCCGCGGTGGTGGCATTGTCGGAAACGCTGCAACTGGAACTTGAAGCCGACAACATCGTTGTCACCGTCGTTTGCCCCGCGTTCTTCCGCACCGCGTTGGCGCAGAACATGCGCGCCAGCGATCCAAAGCTCGAGGCGATGACCAGGCGGTTGGTCGAGCGTGCGCGAATTGGTCCCGAGGACATCGCGCGCCAAGTGTTCGAAGGCGTGCAGCGTGGCGATTCGCATATCCTCACCCATCCCGACGCGCGACGTTCTTGGTGGTTGAAGCGGATCTTGCCGTACCGCATTTACCTGAAGCTGATGCGCCGGCAACTGGCGCAAATGCAGGCGCGCATGCAGCGCAAGGCTTCGTCCTGATGGCATCGGTCACCGACTGCGCAGGCGACGTGCGCGAGGGCGAATCTCTCGACCTTGCCCGGTTGGATCCATGGCTCAAGCAGCATGTGCCGGGCCTGTCTGGCGCGCTTACGGTCACCCAATACGCCGGCGGTGCGTCCAACTGGACGTATCGCCTGCAATACGACACGCATGACCTGATCCTGCGGCGTCCGCCCGCCGGAACCAAGGCCAGGTCGGCGCATGACATGGGCCGCGAATTCCGCATCCAGCAGGCCCTCGAACCGGTGTTTCCGCTGGTGCCGGCGATGCTGGCGCATTGCGAAGACGAGGCGGTGATCGGGGCGGAGTTCTACGTCATGCAGCGGCTGGACGGGATCATCCTGCGCAAGCATGTGCCGCGCGGATTGACGATGACGCCGGCGCAAGTGCGCACGCTATGTACCAACATGCTCGACACCCTGGTCGCGCTGCATCGGATCGATGCAGACGCCGCCGGACTGGCACAACTCGGCAAGGGCGCGGGCTATGCGCAGCGACAGGTCGAAGGCTGGATTGGCCGCTATGAAAAAGCCCGCACCTGGAACGTGCCGCGCAGCCGCGGCATCGCGGCCTGGCTGCGCGCGAACATTCCGGCCGATAGCCGAAGTTGCATGGTCCACAACGACTTCCGGTTCGACAACCTGGTGCTGGATGCGCAGGATCCCACCCGCGTCATCGGCGTGCTCGACTGGGAACTGGCGACCATCGGAGATCCGTTGATGGACCTCGGCAACACGATTGCCTATTGGGTGCAGGCCGACGACGACCCGATCATGCGCAAGTTGCGTCGCCAGCCCACGGATCTTCCGGGCATGCTGACCCGACGCGAGGCCGTCGATTATTACTGCACGCAGATGGGCATCGCGCCCGGCAACTGGACTTTCTATGAAGTGCAGGGCTTGTTCCGGATTTCAGCCATCGCGCAACAGATCTATTACCGCTACCACCACAAGCAGACCAGCAACCCGGCGTTTCGCCATTTCTGGTTGTTCGTCCACTATCTTCACTGGCGCAGCCGGCGCCTTATTCGTCAACAGGCCCGCCAACACGAGGTTGCATCCGCATGACGCGCCAGAACATCCTGATCACCGGCGCCAGTTCCGGGCTGGGCGCCGGCATGGCGCGCGAATTCGCCGCACGCGGTCGCAACCTGGCGCTGTGTGCGCGCCGCACCGAAAGGCTGGAGGAACTCAAGGCCGACCTGCTGGCCGCATATCCGGGCATCACCGTGTCGTTGCGCGCACTCGATGTGAACGACCATGCGCAGGTGTTCGAGGTGTTCCGCGAATTCGCCGCCGAGTTCGGCACGCTGGACCGGGTCATCGTCAATGCCGGGATGGGCAAGGGCGCATCGCTGGGCACCGGCTACTTCCACGCCAACGTCGCGACCGCGCAGACCAATTTCGTCGCTGCGCTCGCGCAATGTGAAGCGGCGCTGGAGATTTTCCGCAAACAGGGAAACGGCCACCTGGTGACGATTTCCTCGATGAGCGCGATGCGTGGCATGCCGCGTGCAATCACCGTCTATGCGGCGACCAAGGCAGGCCTGGCTGCGCTCAGCGAAGGCATCCGCTCCGACCTGTGGGCGTCGCCGATCAAGGTCAGCACGATTTTCCCCGGCTACATCCGATCTGAAATCAACGAGAAGGTGAAGCACACGCCCTTCATGATCGACAATGACATCGGCTGCCGACTGTTGGCGAAAGCCATCGAGCGCGAACCGGTCAAGGCTTACGTGCCGTGGTGGCCATGGGCACCGATGGGACTGCTGATGCGCGTGTTGCCGCTGGGCCTGGTGCGCAAGCTGGGTTGAGGTCGCAATCCCGATGTGGGTAAACACGCGCGCACGAAAAAGCCCGGCATCCGTGCCGGGCGTTCGCTTCCTTGCGACGGCGCTCCGTAAAACTTCGCAATAACGTGGGAACTACTTTGGCTGCCAGCGAAGACTCAAAGCGACTTCGCGGCCCGGTTGCAGGTAATACGCGCTGGTTTCGTAATTCCGGTCAAACGCATTGACCAGGTTGGCCTGCAACGTCCAGGCATTTGCGAAGCGCCTGGTCACGCGCGCATCGATCGTTGCATAGCCGCCCACGCGCAGGGTGTTGCCGACGTTGTCCCAACGCGCGGCTTCTGCAATTCCGCTCACGCCGAATCCCCACGCGCCGAATTCGCGATCCAGGTCAAGCCGCGCGCTGCTGGACGGACGACGCGCCAGGCGCTTGCCATGGTTGAAGCCGGCACTGAGGTTGCGCGCATCCAGCGTGCCCACTTGCCCATGCAGATCCCATTCGCCGAGGCGAAAATCACCCGTCAATTCAACGCCTCGGATGCGCGCACGCTCGATGTTGTTGGGCACGCCAATGGAAGCGTCGTAGGCGATCAGGTCGTCGACCGTGGTCTGGTAGGCATTGAGCTGCCAGTGCCAGCCGTTGCCGCGTTGGCCCAGCCCGATCTCGCTGCTGCGTGAGGACTCCGGGCGCAGCAGCGGATTGCCGAAATACGGGTAGTACAGCTCGTTGAAGCTCGGCGACTTGAAGGCGGTTGCATGGCTTGCGCTCACACGCCAGCTATCGGCGAAGCCCATCCCCCAGGCAATACCGCCGGTGGAATGTCCGCCGAACTGGTCGTTGTCGTCGCGGCGCAGGCTAAGTTGCAGGTCCTGCGTCGCAAACTTGCCCTGGTATTGCGCGAACACGGCGCGGTTACCGCGCGCCGCGGCGAATGGCGAGTAGGTGTCGGTGACATTGGCGCGGTCACGCAGCCAGTCGAAGCCTGCGGTCAGCAGATGGCCGGCGGCCACGCTGAAGTCACCTTGCAGGCTGGCGCTGTCGCGGGTGGTGTCGAAGCGGTTGGCGAAGCTGCTGCCGATGTAGCTGTCGGAAATGTCGGTGTTGCGGCCCAGGGTCAGTTTGAGCTGGGTCGCCGCTGATGGCGTCCAGCGCATGCTGCCGCCCAGGACCTGCTGGACGATGTCGGAGTTGTCGACAAAGTCGCCGTCGTAGTCGCTATGACCGATCGCACGGAAACCGCGTGCATCAAACTGCCAGGACTCGTCCGGCGCGAAATCGGCGCGGAGCGTTGCGCTGTTGTTGCGGTAGCCGTCGCGGTCAAGATGCGTGCCCGGCACGATGAAACAGCCCGCTCCAGCGAACGTCTGCGGGTTGAAGAAGCCGCGACAGGCGTTGATGCCGTCGGTGGATTGATGAGCCAGGTCCACCCCGACGCCGCCACGCTCGCCGCGCACGTCCAGCCCGGCTGATGCTTCGCGCAGGCCATGGCTGCCGGCGCCTATGCGGCCGCGGCCGTGCGTGCCTTCGGTACCTGCGCCGCGGCGGGTGAAGATCTGGATCACGCCGCCAATCGCGTCGGCGCCGTACAGCGATGAACGCGGCCCGCGTACGATCTCGATGCGTTCGATCTGTTCCAGCGGCAGGTCCTGCAACGACGTGAGTCCCGACGTCGTCGAACCCATGCGCACGCCATCGACCAGGAACAACGTGTGGTCGGACTCGGTGCCGCGCAGGAACAAGGTGCTGAGCTTGCCCAGGCCGCCCTGGTTGACGATGGTGATGCCAGCACGGCCGCGCAGCAGTTCCGGCAGCGAGCGCGCGCTGCTGCGCTCGATCTCGCTGCGATCGATGACCTCCACCGCGTCCAGTGCGGCATCGGCTGTAATGGCGGTCCGCGTAGCGGTGACCACGACGTTGTCGAGGTCGATGGCGTTGCCAGTGGCCCGGTCGCTGCTCTGTGCAAGCGCGAGCGACGGCAGGGAAAGTGCGAGTGCAATGGAAATGACGGTATGACGGAGTCTGTTGCGCGACTGCATTGAAGTTCTCCGGCGCGCTCGCCCGCGCGCCCATGAGTGGAAGGGCAGCTGCGAGACACGCGGGAAAACAGACGGACGCATGCGACATGCGCACGCAAACGTCGCGCAATGCCCGCCGCATCGCAACCAGTCACTCCAAGGCCGGTCTCCGGGCTCGCGGGCGGAACGCATGGCCGGTCAGGACATGTCGTTCCCGCCTGGCGCCTTCCCATGCCGCATCAAAACAATGCGTTGCACAGTGGCCGATGCCAGACTTGTCTCGCTTACCGTTGCGGGGGCAGCGCCGGAGTGGCCTTGCACGTGGCGTGCAGGGTGTCACCGGCTTCCCGTTTCAATCCGTTGGCGACAGCCGCTGGATCACCTTGAAGCGCGCGCAGTGTAGCCGTGTTTGGGGGAAATGGGGTCAGAGTAAATTTCCTGCCCATGACAAAAGGTCGTTCCGTCATGTTGGTCAGGAAGTTTGACTCTGACCCCATTTCCTTGCATTTCCGCTTGGCCAGATAGTCACTACGACCCCATTTCCGCGGGGTCCGGCATCGAGCTGTCATCGATAATCGTGGTGGTGACTGGCGACGCCGCGGGACGGCCACGCGGCGGTGGCAGCAGGGCAATGGCGGCTTCGGCGGCGCTGACAAGTTCAGTGCGACGCACCTCCGGAACGTCCTGCCAGTGGCAGTCGAGCACCGCGCCTTCCAGCGCATACAACAGGTTGAGAGTGGGCTTGAAGCCCGCGCGTCGCACCTTCATGAACGCGTCGACGACGCCGATGTGGCTGATGTCATCCAGCGAGCGAAGCCCCACCTGGCGTAACCAGGCAGCCGACTTCGGGCCGATGTTGCGCATTTTCTCCGTGCTAGCAGCCACTACAACGACTCCAGGTAGGCCTTGGCGATAGTTTCCAGGCCTTCCTGGTCTTCAACGGAGAAACGCGACGGAAGCGGACTATCGATGTCGAAAACCCCGATCAGTTCGCCATCGCCGCCCACCAGCGGCACCACGAGCTCGGACTTCGAGGCCGAGTCGCAGGCGATATGTCCGGGGAATGCATCGACGTCGTCGATCCTCTGCGTGGTTCGCGTGCGTGCCGCTGCGCCGCACACACCCTTGGCAAGCGGGATACGCACGCAGGCAGGCATACCCTGGAACGGGCCGACCACCAGTTCAGTGCCATCGAAGAAATAGAAGCCGACCCAATTGAGGTCGGGCAGGGCGTGAAAGACCAATGCCGACAGGTTGGCCGCATTGGCGATCCGGTCGCGCTCGCCATGCAGCAGCGCACGCGCCTGTTCCAGCAGCTGGGTGTAACGCTCCGGCACGCTGCCGGTCAGTGCAATGGTCGAAAAGCTCATGGCCGAAGTGTAACAACCGGCATGCCATTGTCTGCCGGGCGGATTACCATCGATGCGGGCAATGGGGAGTTGCATGCATGGACCTGTCGAAACTGCCGGTTGAAGGCGGCGTGCGCCAGCGAGGGGAGCAGGTGACGCGGCTGGAAACCTTCGTCGATGCTGCCTTCGCCTTCGCGATGACCTTGCTGGTGGTGTCGTTCGATGCGATGCCGGAGAGCTTCGCCGAGTTGTACGAAGCGCTGCGCAGGTTCCCTGCGTTCCTGGCCGGCTTCGCGATCCTGGCGATGTTCTGGCATGCGCACCACCGCTTCAGTCGCCGCTTCGGGCTGGAGGACGGCACCATTGTCATTGCCAGCATGGCACTGGTGGCGGCGACCCTGTTCTACGTCTATCCGCTGCGGATGGTGATGTCGGCGGCGATGGCCTTCTTCACCGGCGGCTGGGCGCCAAGCGAGTTCCAGGTGCAGAGCTTCATGGAGTTCCGCCTGATCTTCGTGATCTACGGCGTGGGCTTCGCGGTGCTGGCCGCGATCATCGTGTGGATGAATGCACACGCGTTGCGCAAGGCCGACCTGTTGCAACTGGACGCCGCCGAGCGCCTGGCGACGCGTGCCGAGGTTGTAGCCCACCTTGTCCTCATGGGTTGCGCCGCGCTCTCGATATTGCTCGCGCTGCTGCTGCCCAACGACCGCGGCTGGACCCAGGCGCTGCCCGGCTCGGCATATGGACTGCTGGGGCTGGTGATGCCGCTGATCGGTGTTTACTACGGCAAGCGCGTACAGGCGCTCGCCACCACGCGCGATGCCGGCGTGCAGGAAGGTCGCTGAGGATGTTCTCGGTCTACGTCACCGGCACCGATACCGGCATCGGCAAGACCCTTGCCAGCAGCGCCCTGTTGCATGCCTTGCGTGGCCACGGCCTGCGCGCGATGGGCATGAAGCCGGTGGCAAGTGGTTGCGAACAGGTCGACGGCCACTGGCGCAACGCCGATGCACTCGCCTTGCTCGCCGCCAGCGATCCAAAGCCTGCGTATGCAGATCTCAATCCGTATGCGTTGCCACTTCCGCTGGCACCGGAACTGGCCGCGCGCGACGCAGGTATTGAAGTTTCGCTGCTAGCCTTGCTTCATGCGCATGCCCGGCTGGCAGCGCAGTCCGATGCGCTGGTAGTGGAGGGTGTGGGCGGCTGGGCCGCGCCGTTGTCCACGTCGCTGATGCAGGCCGACTTGGTGCAGGCATTGCGGATGCCAGTGCTGCTGGTGATCGGGATGCGCCTGGGTTGCCTGAACCATGCGTTGTTGAGCGCGCGTGCGATCACCGCCGATGGCGCACACCTGGCTGGCTGGATCGCATCGCACGTGGATCCCGGCATGGAGCGGGTCGACGACAATCTGCAGATGCTTCGGGAACGGCTGCCGGCGCCTTGCTGGGGCGTACTGCCGCATGCGGTCGATCCGGATCCGGTATTGATGGCCACGCACCTGCGAATGCCGATGCTGGTGGAGTGACACGACTGAAAAGGGGCGCACAACAAAAAACCCGGCAGCCTGCGCTGCCGGGTTGTTTTTTGCTCATCGCATCGTCGTAAGACGACGCAGGCGGCAGGTTCTTACTTGGCGGACTTGGAAGCAGCCTTGGTCACCTTGTCCACTTCGGCCTTGGCCTGCGCGGTGGCGGACTCGAACTGGCCCTTGGCCAGCGAGCCGATGGCTTCGTTGGTCTTGACGGTGTTGGCCATCACTTCCTGCATCGTGCCCATGCTGCGCTCGGTGCTGGCGCGGGCGATCTGCGCACCCTTCGGCATCACGTCTTTCAGGCCGTCGAAGTCACGCACGTTGGTCAGCTCGCCCCAGAAGGCGAATGCCGCGGAGGTGTTCTCTTCGATGGTTGCCAGCTGAAGGCCAAAGGCCTTCTGGGCGTTTTCGAGGGCCAGACGGTTGGCGTTGGCGGCAACCTCGGCGAACTGGGTGGTGGACTTGGTGAGCTGGTCGTTGAACTGGTACATGGCGGGTCTCCTGCGATTTCCGGCAGGGAATGCCGGTATTTGTGCGTTGCAGCATAACGCATCAATTGTTGCATTGCAACATTACGTTATGAACGCGACCAATCTGTTCAGCACCGCTGGAATAATTAAGTGAAATCAAGCGGTTGAAGATGCCGGCCAGCTCGGGGTCAATCTGGCCTCAGCCGCGCCGCCCGCTTTCGCGGAATGGCGAACGGCGAACTTGAAACCGATCCGTGGCAGGAGCAGGGACCGCCAGAGCCCCGGCCACTGCGCGTGCGAACGGCGCCAGATGCTCAAGTGCGCGGGCGTAGACACCACGCTTGAAGATCACTACGTGCTGCATCGGGTACCAGAAATCAACCCAGCGCCAGCCGTCGAACTCGGGCTTGTCAGTCAGGTCCAGTCGCAGGTCGGCATCCTGCCCGCGGAACCTGAGCAGGAACCACACCTGTTTCTGCCCGATGCACAGCAGGCGTTCGTGACGACGAATGGCGCGAGTAGGCAGTCGGTAGCGCAGCCAGCCTGGCGTCGCGCCCAGGACTTCCACATGCTCGGGCAGCAGGCCGGTTTCCTCGCGCAACTCGCGATACATCGCCTCCAACGGGGTTTCGTCGGTATTCATCCCGCCTTGCGGGAACTGCCAACCATCCCGATGCACTCGGCGTGCCCAGAACACCCGGCCATCCCCATGCATCAGCACGATCCCGACGTTGGGGCGGAAGCCGTCCGGATCGACCACGATGCGGACTCCAGCAGATTCACTGGTTCAGACTCTGCCACGTGGCGCGCATGCGGGGCAAGCGGCCGGACCGGCGATTGACGCATTCGCGTCATGCGTGAATAATTCCCGGTTCTCCGCGCGGCTATGTAGCTCAGCTGGTTAGAGCACAGCACTCATAATGCTAGGGTCATCGCAGTAGAAAAATTCATTTGGCTATGTAGCTCAGCTGGTTAGAGCGTGGCACTCATAATGCCGAGGTCGGTGGTTCGAGTCCACCTATAGCCACCAAATTTGGTAAGAAAATCAGCATGTTGTGAATCTGACCCCGCCGTCGATGCGGGGTTTTTTGTGCCAGATCCGTCGACACAAATTTTATTTGGGGTCACCTGAGCGTCGGGCAGCTCGTGCGCTTCCATCCGAGCTATGCCCGGTCTGTGACAGGTTCTGTGACAATCATTTTTGACACAAGCCGAATCCGACTCCGATTTCGACACAAGCACTCTGTGTCACTGCCTTTATTTGCTGCAGTGACCTGCTGACAGCCCACTGCAGATTGCCCGCCGGTGGACCAACCATTGCCCGCAAAGTTGAATAGCCTGAGCCAAGATTAGAGCGTGCGTTAGCCCGATGCGTTCGCGCCTAAAAAGGTAGTTAGGTCGATTAGTTAACGCGCATCGTGCGTCTTGTTCTCATTGCGGAATGGGTCTGTGCCCCTCCAATGCCCTTCGTTGCAAGCGCCCGTGCCCATGGCAGCAAAACGGGTCACGAAACTTGAAAGTCGCGAACTTGGACTTTGTCGTCTCGCCAGATGCGATTTGGAGACGGCATGATCCGAGTCAGGGATTAGCGC
>JBBQHK010000048.1:0-18052 GCA_038323895.1 Lysobacterales bacterium
CCCATGCCATCGATGGCAACCACGATGAAGCCGAGTTCGGCCAGCGCCTGGTGGTCGCCATGGGCGGGCACGAAACTGCGCGAACGCACCGAGCCGACCTGCGGGCCTGGATAGATGTAATCGATGATCGGATATGTTTTCTTCGGATCGAAGTTGGATGGCTTGAACATCTGCCCGTAGACGTCGGTCTTGCCGTCACGCGCCTTGACCGTGAACGACATCGGCGCCACCCAACCGGCGGCCTTCAGGCGTGTCAGGTCCGTCCGAGCCAGTTCGGCCAACACCTTGCCAGCGCCATCACGCACCACTGCGATCGGGGCGGTATCAATGGTCGAATACACGTCGGCGAAATCGGTGCCGTCGTCGGACGGGATGATCACGTGGTTGGCGTTTTCCGGGGTGAGCAGACTGACGTCGCCACCATCCAGGCCGACCTTGTAGTAGTGCACGTAGTACGGGTCGCGCCCGACCTCGCGCCCCACACCGCGGAACCACAAGGTGCGCGAGGCCGGATCCAGATACGCAATCTGGGTGACGTTCCAGTCGCCGCTGGTGATCTGGCGCTTGAGCTTGCCGGTGGTCAGATCGTGCAGGTAAAGATGGCCCCAGTCGGATTTCTGGCTGAACCAGAGGAACTCGTTGCTCTCCGGCAGGTAACGCCAGTTGACTGAATCCAGGGCGGGCGCGCTCTGGTATTGCGTGGTCACGGTCTCCTCAAACACCTCGCGGACCGCGCCGGTCTGCGCGTCAGCCACGCGCAATGTCGCGGATTTGTGGCCGCGGTCGGTGATGACGAAGGCCAGGGTCTTGCCATCCTTGGCCCACTGCACGTCTTCCCAGCCGTCCCTGCAAACGATGTCGTCGCTGCAGGTGGAACGATGCTGGTCCGGCGGCATCTGCAGGCGAATGGTGCGTGGTTTTTCGGCAGTCAGGTCGATGATCACCCGCTCGATCATGCTGACGTTCTCATCGCCCACGAACGGGTACTTCCACTGCTCGACCTTGGGCGCGCCCACATTGGTGGCCACCAGGGTCATGGTGCTGGTCTTGCGCTGGTCCTGCTGGAAAGTGGCGATCTTGTTGCCGTCCGGCGACCACACCAGGATGGCGTCGTCGGTGTGCTTCCAGCCGGCGTTGTCGGTGCCGTAGCCATAGTCTGGCTTGGCGTCGGAAGTGAGCTGGGTTTCCTTGCCGCTGGCCACGATTCGCAACCACAGGTTGCCTTCGCGGATGAAGGCTTCGCGCGTGCCGTCGGGCGACGCGCTGCCGGGCTCGGAGCCCGTCTCAGCGGTGGGCACCGGGGTGCAGCCTTCAGTCGCGCAAAGATACGTGCCGGCCGACGTGGCCAGGCGCAAGCGCCCATCGGCTTCGCGCGTGATCTGAAGCGACGGCAGCTTCGCGGCAGTGACCGGGCGCTTGGAATCGGGATTGGCCAGGTTCATGGCATCAGCCAATGCCTTTGCATCAAACGCGGGCTTGCTGACGCCCGTGCGCGGGTCAAGCCGCAGATAGGTGGTCTTGCCATCCGCGGCCAGCGCATAGACCAGGCTGCCATCGTCCAGCCAGTTGCCATTGCTGACGACGTTGTCCACCAGTGGTGTCGTGCGGTCGCCGAGCATGCTGGCCGCGCGCTGGTAGTCCGCGGCGGTGACCTGCTGCGCGTGCGCGCTGCCCACGCCAACGTTGGTCACCAGCAGTGCCGCCAGCAGGAAGTGGACGTGCCTGACATTCTCTTGCCCCATGGTGTCCTCGCTTGATCGGCACGCGTGCGCCATTTTCCGAATCCTACCCCGGCGCGTTGGTTGCGGCCCGTGCCGAAAGTGCATGGCCGCCGGTGTGCCAAAGGCGCGCCGCTATACTGCTGCGTCCCAGTTGGAGTCAGGCGTGTCCGCTGCCGCAAGCCCTACCGCCATGCCGCCCCTTTCCATCCGGGCATTTACCGCGACCACGGCCACTGGTCGAGGGCGCGCTGCGTTGGCGGGTGCGCTCCGCGACGAACAGAGTGGACTGCGCCCGAATGATTTCGGCGATGACGCGCTGGACACCTGGATCGGCCGCGTCGACGGGCTGGAGAACCTCCCGCTGCCCTCGACGCTGGCAGACTGGGAATGCCGCAACAATCGGCTGGCGTGGTTGGCGCTGCAGCATGATGGCGTGCTGGACGCTGCTTCGGCGATGCGGTCGAAATATGGTGCCGAACGCGTGGCGATCGTGATCGGCACTTCCACATCAAGCATCGGCGCCACCGAAGAAGCCTATACCCGCCTGCTCGATGGCAAGTTTCCAGCCGACCTTTCGGGTCCGTGTGTGCACACGCCGCATTCCCTGGGCGGTTTCGTCCGGGCGGCGACCGGCCTGCGCGGCCCTTGCGTCACGGTCGCCACCGCCTGTTCGTCCAGCGCCAAGGTTTTCGCGCAAGCGGCGCGCCTGATCCAGGCGGGTCTTGCCGATGCGGCACTGGTCGGCGGCGTGGATACGCTCTGCGGCAGCGTACTGTTCGGCTTCAATTCCCTCGGACTGGTATCGGCTGACCCATGCCGACCGTTCGATGTCGCCCGCAATGGACTCTCACTGGGCGAGGCAGGCGGCTTCGCCGTCCTGGAACGCGGCATCGAGGCAGACCTGCTGTTGCGGGGTTATGGCGAATCCAGCGATGCACACCATATGTCGGCCCCGCACCCGCAAGGGCTGGGCGCGCGTCTTGCGATGGGTGCGGCGCTCGCGCGTGCCGGCATCGATGCCGCTGCCATCGGCTACCTGAACCTGCATGGCACCGCCACGCCCGCCAACGATGCGATCGAGGCAGCCGCCGTCGCGGCATTGTTCCCGGGCAGCCTGCACGCCAGCTCAACCAAGGGCTGGACCGGGCATACGCTGGGCGCAGCCGGCATCGTCGAGTCCGTGATCGCGTTGATCGCGCTCTCCGAAGGGTGGTTGCCGGGCACGCTCAACAGTGCCGACAGGGACCCCGCATGCGGGCCGCAAATCCGTCTGCAGGGCGAGGCCCGCAGGATTGATCATGCGATGAACAATTCCTTCGGGTTCGGTGGCAACAATTGTTCGCTGGTGTTCGGGGTGCGCGCTTGAGCATGCTCAGCGCCGACGTCGCCGGCATCGGTTTCTGGTCGCGTGGCCTGCCGTCGTGGAAGGCGGCTGGCGCGTATCTGCGAGACGGTCACATCGACGGGTCTGCGCCCGCCAAGCCGGCGCCGCGGCTGCTGGCCGCCAACGAGCGCAGGCGTGCGCCGGAGACCGTGGCAGTCGCGCTGGAAGTGGCCTTGGCCGCCTGCGAAGACGCAGGCAGGGACCCGGCCCTGCTGCCATCGGTATTCGCATCCATGCACGGCGACCTGGCGATCACCGACTACATGTGCGCGACATTGACTGAAGATCCGCGCGCGATCTCGCCCACCAAGTTCCACAATTCAGTGCACAACGCCGCGGCCGGCTATTGGACGATTGGCGTTGGCTGCACCAGGCCGGCGACGGCATTGAGCAGTGGCGAAGCGAGCTTCGCGCTGGGCCTGCTGGAGGCCTTGGCGCAGCTGGCCGGTGGCGACGCAGCGGTGTTGTTGGCGGCCTACGACAGCCAGGCCACCGGTCCACTCGCGGCCGTTTCATCGAGCGTCGGCCTGCTGGGCGGCGCACTGGTCCTGGCGCAGCCGGGTGATGCCGCGGTGGCCCGGCTGCAGGTCGAACTCGTCAATGCGCCCGCGCCGCGGGCACCGGGCCGGCTGGCGGCGTACGTTGGTGCCAACGCCATGGCACCCATGCTGCCGCTGTTCGAAGCCCTGGCCACAGGTGCCGGGGAGGCTTGGTTGCAGGCCGGGCCTGAGCAGGCCTTGCGCGTCCATATCACTCGATGAACCCTGGTATGACGCATCCATCCTCATCCTTGGCCGTGCCCGTGCTGGACCGCACCAATGTGGCGGTGGTGGTCCCGGCGCTCAATGAAGCATTGCGCATCCGCGAGGTGGTGGAGAGCGCCTTGGCACATTGCGACCTGGTGATCCTGGTCGATGACGGCTCCGACGACGGCACCGCCGAAGCCATTGAAGACCTGCCGGTCGTCGTGCTGCGCCACGCCACCCGCATGGGCAAGGGTGCCGGCCTGCGCGACGGGTTCGCCGAGGCGTTGCGACGCGGCGCGAATGCAGTGCTGACGATGGACGGCGACGGCCAGCATGCGGGCGAAGACATCCCGCGCCTGATTGCCGCGGCCAATCGCCATCCCGGCTGGATCGTGATCGGTGCGCGCTTGCGCAAACGCGCGAACCAGCCGAAGTATCGCCGCCTGGCCAACGAATTCGGCGACTGGGGCATCGCCTGGGGGACCGGCTACCAGATCGCCGACAGCCAGAGCGGGCAACGCCTGTATCCGGGCAGTGTGTGCGCACTGACAGACATTCCTGGCGAGGATTTCGTGTTCGAGGCGCAGATCGTGATGTCGGCGGCGCAGCGGCTGGGCACGCGCTGCGTGTCGGTTCCGATCGAGGCCCGCTACAACGATGTGCATGCCGCGCCGACCTTTCGGCCCAGCCATTTCCGCCCGCTTCGCGACCTGTGGCGCATCACCAGCCACATCGCCACGCAATGCGTGCGGCGCGGCGGCCTGTGGCAGATGCACCGCCAAGCCCGGGCGAACCCGCCGGTGATCGACGACTCCAGCGGCGAGTTCGGCGTGAGCATGACTATGGCTCACGATAACGTCGGCCAATGACTTCAAAAGATGACGCCGTGGCGATGCACGACGTCGTGGTCCTGGGCGGCGGCCTGGCCGGCCTGAGCCTGGCACTGCAACTGAAACGCCGTGATCCGTCGATCGATGTCTGCGTGATCGAGCGCCACCAGCACCCCGTGCGCGAGGCGGCCTTCAAGATCGGCGAATCCACGGTCGAGATCGGCGCCTGGTATTTCGCCGAAGTGCTGGGCCTGCGCGAGCACATGCAGCAGGACCAGATCAAGAAATTCGGCTTCCGCTTCTTCTTTTCCGACAGACGCAGCGACATCGACCGCTGCACCGAACTCGGCGCCAGCGGAATCCTGCCGTTCCCTGCATGGCAGCTGGACCGCGGGCGCTTCGAGAACATGCTGGCCCAACGCGTGCGCGATGCTGGCGTGCATCTGCATGCCGGCGCGCGCGTGCGCAGTTTTGATCTCAATGAAGGCGATGCGGTCGGCGATTGCAATGGAGACAGCAACGCGCCAAGCCTGCACAGCGTGCACTACGAAGATGCGGCCGGCGGGCATGCGTTGCAGGCCCGTTGGTTGGTCGATGCCAGCGGTCGCGCCGGGCTGGTCAAGAAGAAACTGGGCTTGGCGCGTCGCAACGACCACAACGCCAATGCGGTGTGGTTCCGCATTCCAGCGCGTATCGACCCCCACGACTGGAGCGAAGATCCGGCCTGGCTGGATCGCTGCGATCCACCCGAGCGCTGGCGGTCCACCAACCATCTTTGCGGTCCAGGCTATTGGGTGTGGTTGATCCCGCTGGCCAGTGGCGCGCATTCGGTGGGCATCGTCTGCGATGCCGATACCCATCCGCTGGACGGGATGAACACGTTCGACAAGACCATGACCTGGTTGCAGCAGCACCAGCCGCGGTTGGCGCAGGCGCTGGATGGCGTGGAACCACTCGATTTCGCATTCTTCCGCGACTTCAGCTACGGCTGCACGCAGGTGTTCTCGGCAAATCGCTGGGCGTTGACCGGCGAAGCCGGACTGTTCCTGGACCCGTTCTATTCACCCGGCAGCGACTTCATCGCGATTTCAAACTCCTATATCGCCAACCTGATCGCCATGGATCGCGCCGGCGAGCCATTCGCTGCGCATGCGGGCGTGTACGAGCAACTGTATTTCTCGTTCTACGAAAGCACGCTGGCGATGTATCAGGGGCAGTACGGTCTGTTCGGTGATCCGCGGCTGATGTCACTCAAGGTGATCTGGGACTACACCTATTACTGGGGCGTGCTCGGGCCACTTTTTTGCGGCGGGCGCATCGCCGACCTGACCGTGATGGCGCGCCTGAAGCAGGAGCTGGCGCGCGCCAAGGCGCTCAACTTCGCGATGCAGGATTTCCTGCGCGCATGGCATCACGCATCTGGTGATCATGCCGACGAGGCTCCCAGGTTGCTGGACCAATCCAGCCTGCCGTGGTTCGCCGAACTCAACCGCGCGCTGGCCGACCAGCTCGACGCGCCGGCGTTCCTGCAGCGCATGCGCGACAACATCGCGCGACTTGAGGCGCTGGCCATCGAGCTGCGCAACGAAGCACGCGTGCAACAGGTGCAGCTGCCGCAGGACCTCGCGATTGACGGATTGCTGGCGCAGCCCGCACAGGCGCCGGCCGATCGCGAGCGCCTTCTGGACGAACCGTGGTACGCGCGCGCCGCCGCGGGCAGATGCGTCACTGCTCAGGCGAGCAGCTGATCAGCCCATTCCGCCATTGATCCCGATGACCTGGCCGTTGATGTAGCCCGCCACATCCGAGCACAGGAATCGCACCAACGCCGCCACGTCGTCCGGTGTGCCGGCGCGCGCGGCTGGCACCATCTGCTTGATCGTGTCCGCGGTCATCGCCGCGTCCGCCATGCGCCCCGCGATAACCCCTGGCGCGACGACATTCGCGGTGATCCCGCGTGAGGCCATCTCGCGCGCCAGCGAGCGGGTGGCGCCATGCAGGGCTGCCTTGGCGGCGGCGTAATTCACTTGTCCACGGTTGCCAAGTACCGCCGCCACGCTGGAGACGCTGACAATGCGCCCCCAGCGCTTGCGCGCCATCGGCAGCAGCAGCGGCTGGGTGACGTGGAAGAATCCGTGCAGGGAAACATCGATGACCCGGCGCCATTGCGCCTCGGACATGCCCGCCATGGGCGCATCGTCATGGATGCCGGCATTGTTGACGACGACCTGCACGGCTCCCTCGGCGAGCAGCGCCTCCATTGCAGCGCGCGTCGCGTCGCCATCGGCGACATCGAAGCCGACTGCCTGTGCGCTGCCGCCGGCCGCGTGAATGGCCTGCACCACTTCGCCGGCGCGATCCAGGTTGGCATTGGCATGCACGATCACATGCAGGCCATCGAGGGCGAGTTGCCGGCAGATTGCCGATCCGATGTCGCCGCTGCCGCCGGTCACCAGTGCGCGCCTGGGGGTTTCCATCATGCTCATCCTGTCTGCCCTGTCTGCCCTGTCTGCCCTGTCTGCCCAGTGCCAACGCGTTCGAGATTGCCACCTGGCTGCGGAATCACTGCGGCGCGGCCCGTGGCCAGGACCACGCCGTCGTGTTCCAGCTGGAACTGGTACTGCCAACCCGCGTCACTATCCGCCAGTACTGTCGCGGTGCACTGCAAAAGACCTGGCAACGTATCGATGCGGTCAATATGCAATTCCACGCCGCGCAATGCGACCAGGAAACCCGGCTTCGCAGTTGTGCCAATGGCGCGCGCGCGCAAACCACCATGCACCGCCATGGCCTGCGCGCCGTACTCGCACAGATGCACTGCACGCAGCTGTCCATCAGGGCCGCGCAGCGGATGCGTCGGATCACGATGATTGTCCGCTTGCAGGACGAGGTGCCCGTCGTCCCACAACACCACGCGATCCCACAGGCACATCGCGCCCTGGTGCGGGACCATCGCCAGGATCTGCTCGCGCCCGATCATGCCGCTGATGACTCCAGCTGTTTGTCACCACGCACGATCAGCAGCGAAAGCACGAAATTTGCCAGCACGCCAATCGCAACGGTGCTGCCGATCGCACGCAACACCGGGATTGATGACAGCGCAAGCAGGCTGAACACCAACAAGGTGGTGATGCTGCACACGATCACCGCATGCAGGGTCCGCAGTTGATCTTTGTAGTCGTCCCCGGCGTGATCAAAGAACAGGGCGTAATCCAGCCCGAGCCCGGCGGCCAGCACCAGCGAAACCAGGTGGAACAGGTTCAATTCCACGCCTGCCGCGCGCAGTACCGCCACGACAAACACGGTACTCAGCGCCATCGGCGCCAGCACGCGCAACACCCGCCGTGGCTCCCGCAGTGCCAGCCATACCGTGGCGGCCAGCAACAGGGCGGCGAGTGCCAGGGCAAGCAGGATGCGTTCGCGATAGGCCTGGACCAGCGATTCGGATGCCTGCTTGAGGTCAAGCAGTTGCGCGCCCTGCGCAGCGACCGCGCGCGCGACGAGGGTCGGATCACGCAGCCCGCTGAGCGACACCAACGCCGTGGCGTGGCCAGGCGACGCCAGCAGCAGGCTGGACATCCGCGTGCCCAGCGGCGTGCCGGCGAGGTCCTGCGGCTGCAATGGCGTTGCCGAGCGGGCCCGCTGGACATCGTCCACGAAGTCGACGAAGGCATCGCGGCGGAACGGCGACTCAGCGAGTGCCGCGTCCAGATCCACCTGCAGGCCGGCGCGGTCCGGCAGGCGTGCCTGCCGCGCGCGCTGGGTGGCGGCGCTTGGCAGGTAACGCGTGGCGCTGTCGTAGCCTGCAATCGCACCACGCGTGACCAGTTGGTCAAGCACCAGCTGCAGGCGCTCGCTCGCCTTGAGTGCGGCTTGCGTATCCTTGCCTTCAAGGGCAATCAGGTAGCGCACATCCGGCGCGCCAAGCTCATGACGCAAGCGGGCGTCGCGTTGCAGGCCATCGTTCGGGACGGGGGTAAGCCTGGACAGGTCGTTCTGCCAGAACGGCGTGGGTGCAAACGCAATCGTTGCGAAGGCCACGATCAGGAACGGCAGCAACGCGCGGCGCGGGCGCGGCAAGCGCTGGGCCCAGGCCCACACCCGCGCCAACCATGCCTGGTCGGCGACGTCGCGTGGCGATGGATCCAGCAACGCGGGCAACAGGAAACGGGTCGCCAGCGCCGCGGTGGCAAGCGCGGCAATCGTGAACACCGCCAGCTGCCGCAGGCCGTCCACCCCGGACATCAGGAAAGTGAGATAGGCAATGCAGGTCGAGACCACGCCGGTGGCCAGGGTTGGCCACAGCCTGCGCGCGCTGTCCTGCGGCGACACGCCCGCGCGCTGCTGGCTGAACAGGTGGATCGGGTAGTCCTGGACCACGCCGATCAGGGTAAAGCCGAACGCCACGGTGATGCCATGCACGCTGTCGAACAAGGCGGCAGTGGCGGCAAGGCCCGCAAGCCCGGCGCTGGCCAAGGGCAGCGCGCCCAGCAACGGGAATTTCCAGCTTCGATACGCCACCCACAGCAGCAGGACCAGCGCCACTGTGTCGACCGCGCCGATCCAACCCGCCTCGCGGCTGGTGCGGTCGCCGATTTCGACTGAAAACGCCCCCGGCCCGGTCATGTCCAACTGTGCTGGCGAGCTGCCGCGTGCTTGCGCAAAGGCGGCGCGGAGCGATGCGATCGCGTCTGCCTGGCCAGTCGGATCAAATCCCGGGGCGACCGTCTGCACAGCCAACAAGGCCCGAGTTCCCGCCTGGTCGAACCATGCGCCTTCGATAACGCGAGGCTCGCGTGCCGGCCGCCAGCGTTCGACAAGATGCAGGGTCTCCAGGGTTGGGTCTGATGCAAGCAATGGCTCGACCAGCGACGCCGCGGGCGAGCCGAGGTCCTGCACGCGGGCATCAAGCTCGCCGCGCAGGTAGTCGGCATCCATCCGTTGTGCGTCCAGCGTGTCGGACAGCAGGTAGCGGTAAGGGCGCAGGCGCGGCGGGACCGCCTCCAGCGTTGCATCACCGCCATTGGCCACCAGCGTGAAGCGCACGTCACCCGCCAGCTGCTGGCGCATGCCTTGCGAGATCGCGGCCAGGACCTCCGGACGATCGCCGCCGATGGCCAGCAGCACCAGTCGCGATGCGGGACCTTCACCCAGCTCGTTGAGCAGGAGCTTCTGCTCCGGCGTGCGCGCTTCCGGCATGAACCGGCGCAGGTCGCCCGACAGGTGCAGGTTGGCACTGACCCACACGCCTGCCAACACCAGCAGCGCCAGCCAGGCCAACGCCAGCGCAAGCCGAACGCGCGCGGTCATCCGCCGTTGTTGCCCTGGCACAGCTCCGTCAGTGCCTGCACCTCCGCGATGGCGCCGCCGTCACGCGCAGCGCCCGCCAGCAGCGTGCGTTGTGGTTCGCCGGCAGGCGTCATGGTTTCAATGCAGCGCAATTCCGAACCTCGCCCGTGCAACTTGATACCGCGCGTCTTGGCTGCCATCGCCGCGTCACGGGGCGTCAGCAGCAACTGCCAGTGGCCGGTGGTGCCGGTGGACGCCAGGGTGTAGTGGCGCTCGAGTTGGAGCCGGTCCCCGGACAGCAATGCACCGAAGCTGGACAGCAGCGCCGCCAGTTCCGGCGCGCGCGCCAGCTGGAAGCGTCGGGTCTGCTGGCCGGCACGCGCCACGCGCGCTTCACCGCCTCTCAGGGTGGTGGTCTCCTGGTAGGGCGAGGTGACATCGCGCACCAGCGTTTCGGCATCCGGCCGCAGATAGCGTCCGCTGATTCGCAAGGGCGCCTTCAACAAACGCGAGCCGCGCAATTCAAGGAACGGCGTGCTTGCCGGAAGCGGACGTTGCAACTTCGCCAGGATCCAGCCCGGGTCGACCGCCGCACCGACTTTGTCAGGCGCGGCCTGCGAGCTTGTGGTGGCTGCGGACAGCGCCAGCAGCAGTGTCGCCAGCAAGCGCCACCGCTGCGGGCGCGGCATCGTGTTGGGCGTGCGGGTGCGCGAAGGCATCAGGGAGTTCCCAGAAATCATAGAAGTTGAACCAGTTGTAGGGCGCTTGGCGCGCATGATGCTCCAGCCTGGCTGCATAGCGTCCGACCAGGGCCAACAGCCGCGCGGCGCGTTCGGCACGCGGCGCGCGGACGCCCATCTCGAACGGCTCGAACACCAGGTCATAGCGCTTGCCGCCACGGTACAGGCCGAAGGCCAGCATCACCTGCACTCCGAGCACTGACGCGATCAACCACGGCGCGACCGGCAGCGGCGCGTCACGGCTGAAGAACGGCACCGGCAACCACGCCTGTCCCGATTGCACGCGATCCACCAGCAGCGTGACGATTGCACCTTCCGCAATGGCCTGCTGGATCTCCAGCATGATCGTCGGCCCGCTCTGGCCTGCATCGATCACAGTGGCGGCGATCTCGGGATTCAACGCATCCAGCAACTGGCTCATCACCGGGTTGTGGCCGATGTCCAGCACCACCCGCACTTTCACGTCGGGACGTTCGCGGGACAGGACCCGCAACACTTCGAAGCTGCCCAGATGCGATCCGAACAAGAGCAGGCCCTGGCCATCGGCCAGCGCATCGTGCAGCGCCTCCACGCCTTGCACCCGCACATCGAACCGTTTCAGCTGGCCAGACAACAGGAATACGCGATCCAGAATGGTGGCTGCGAAGGTGTGGATATGCCGGGCGACCTGCCACAGCGTGGCGGGCCGACCGGATACACAACCAAGCCACGCTCGCGACGCCCTGCGCTCGGGCGCACGGCGAAGCAGGAAATAAAACGTGGTGGGATACAGCAACAGGCGCGCCAGTCCACGTCCGCCATGGCGCGCGATGCCGCGGAAGATTCCCAGCGCGAACCGCCCACCGCCTTCCGGGCGTTGTTTCCATGCGCCGCTCACGGCGCCGGCCCCGGGACGATGATGTCGCCGGTGGTGATCACGGTGTCGCCGCGAACAACCTGGAAACGCCAGCTGGACGGCCCGCGCGATGTCAGCTCGACCGTTGCATCCTGGCCCGGCAACAACGGCTGCAGGAATTTCACCTGTGGCAGGCGCAGCCCGGGCAGCGGCGCGTGCAATGTTTCCAGCAGCGACAGGACCTGGTCGAGCAGCAGCACGCCCGGCACCACCGGATTGCCAGGAAAATGGCCTGCCAGCGCAGGATGGTCATGCGCCACGCAGAACTGCTGCACATACGGCGGCTTGACGCCGAGGCCAGCCGCGGTGCCTGGCGTTTGCGCAGTCAATGCAACGCCCTTCGCCAGAACGACGGGCCCATCCGCGCCAGCCGGGACGTGAAATGGCGGAACCCGTGGATGCGCTCCGGGAAGCACTGCCGCCGGTAGGAAAATTCGACCACGAAGAACAACCCGACGATGCCGTAGTTGAAGCCATTGGCAAACCAGGACCATTGCACACTGGTCACCATGAGCGGTGGCGTGACGCCGATGCTGGCCAGCACGCCTCCAGGCACCGCGCACAAGGCAAGGCCGGCGTTCACCAATGCAAGGCCAGCCAACAACACGGCCCAGGCCAACGTCAGGCCACGGGTGTAGCGGCGCAGCGGCGGCGGCATGGTGTCGGCGTCATCGCCCTCAAGCACTTCCACGATACTGGCGATCAGCGGGGTCCTGCCGGGGCGCAATGTGCGCGCGAACCCCAGCGCGGCAGTAGCCAGCAGCAAGGCCGGCATGACCAGCAGCGGCAACATCGCGAAAGGCGTTCGCGACAGCAGCACCAGGCCGGGGATTGCCAGCAGCATCACCAGCAATGGTCCGCGGCGCCTGGCCAGCAGCCCGTCCAGCAGCAGCACCAGCAGAATATCGCCGAGTGCGACCGCCGCCAGCCGCGGATCGCCGGCAACAGCGGCCATGTGCGCCAGCAGCGGATACAGCAGGACCAGCATCAGCCGCAGCACTGGCAGGCGGGGCGGTGCCGGGTTGCGCAGTGGGGCCGGCCCCGCCGTGTCAGGCGGTCTTGTGTTGCTGGACATGCGCGGTCAGCGCGCGCAGCGAGGCGAAGATGCGCTGGTTCTCGTCATTGTCGGAGCGGAGCTGGAAGCCGTAACGCTTGCTGATGGCCAACGAGAGCTCGAGCGCGTCGATCGAATCCAGGCCCAGCCCGGTGTTGAACAGCGGCGCTTCCGGATCGATTTCCCCAGCGGCGACATCCTCCAGGTTGAGGCTCTCGACAAGGAGCTCGGCCAGCTCGTGCTCGGCATCGGTTTGCGGTGACATCAGGATGTCCGTCGTGTTTTGGGTTGGCGCACAGGTTAAACCAGATGACGCGGCAGGGGCCGCGCGGCACTGCCCGCTCGACAGTGACCGCTGCAAAAGCGGGCACGCCGGTATCATGGCGTCCCGACTGCACGTCGCGCCAACCACGACTACTGATTCGATGATTGCCGTGCCAACACTGCCTTCCCTCGTCGCCAAAAACCCCCGCAGTGCCGGCAATGCAGGCAATGCAGGCATGGCGGATGCTGCGGCAGACCTCGGCCACGCCGCCAGGCGCACCTTGGCATGCACATGAGCGCGCAGACGCCTCGCCAGGCAGAGGCGCTTGCCCGCCTGGTGGTGGATTACGTCAATAGCGTGAATCCAGCCGAACTGCTCGCCGACCCCCAGGTCCTTGCCGTGTTCGGTTTCGGCAGCGCGGCACCGGCAAACCTGGCGGATCCACGCTACCTGCACGTGGCGCTGGAGCCCTACCACGGCACCAGCACATACGAAGTCTGGCGCGGTCGTGGGCCGGTGCGGAGTGGTCGCAACCACGGCGTGGCGTGGGCAAGCGACGGCCGATTGACGTTTGGCGTCATCGAAGTCGCTGAGTCCGCCCATGTCGGCGCGGGCGATCCAACCGGCCTGGTGGGCGCAGCGACCCACGCCTACGCATGCATGCGCACGTTCCTGCAGCAGAGCGACACACCGCACCTGCTGCGGATCTGGAATTACCTGGACGGCATCACCCAGGGTGTTGGGGACGTCGAGCGTTATCGCCAGTTCTGCATCGGTCGCGCGCGCGGGCTGGGAGACTTCGAACCCACCCGCCTGCCGGCGGCAACCGCGATCGGCCGCTGCGACGATGCCCGCGTGCTGCAGGTGTATTGGCTCGCTGCCTATGCGCCCGGCACGCCGCTGGAGAATCCGCGCCAAATTGAAGCGTGGCGATACCCGCGCGAGTACGGTCCGCAGCCACCCAGTTTCGCGCGCGCCATGCTGCCACCCACGGTGGGCGGCGCACCGTTGTTGCTGTCAGGCACGGCGAGCGTGGTCGGCCATGCCACCCGCCACGCCGGGCTGTTGCTTGAACAGCTGTGCGAAACCTTCAGCAACTTCGATGCGCTCATCGAGCAGGCGCGCAAGCGGGAGCCGCAGCTTCCAGCCGTCTTCGACGCAAGTTCGCGGCTGAAGGTGTATGTGCGCGAACGCGACGACCTGCCATTGGTCGCTGCCGCCCTCGCGGAGCGGCTGGGACCCGGGGTTCCGCACCTGTTGCTGCATGCTGCGATTTGCCGCCGTGATCTGGCGGTCGAAATCGATGGCGTGCACGGTATCGGGACGAATGCCGGGGCTTGTTTTGCCGATGGCAGCCTGCATCTTCACTGTTGATCAACCGGGGAATAAAGCAATGGGACTTATCAGTGTGCTGTGGGGCATCGTGGCCATGGTCTGGATGATCATCGCCCTGATCCCGGTGATCGGCATCACCAACTGGCTGTTGATACCGTTTGCCGCCGTCGGCGCAATCATTGCCGCAATCGGGATTGCGCTGAGCCGACCTGGCACGCGCGGCCGGGCCAAGGCTGGCCTTGTCCTCAACGTGCTGGTCGTGGTGGTTGCCACGCTGCGGCTGGGGATGTTCGGCGGATTGCTGTGACTTGCTGAACGCGCCTGAATGCAGCTGAATACGGCTGCGAGTTGTACGTCCACGTAGTTCGCGGTATATATCGGCCATCCGGTGCTCGCGACAGCGCGCCGGAATAACCTCTGCGCGCCGCCGGCCGGTATATCTGGCGGCGTCGTCTTGATCTGCTGTCGTAACACATAGGGGATAAAAAGCACTCATGTCTCATCAAATCATCAAGACCGCTTGCGTGATGGCCGGCTTTGCCGTTGCCGCACTCGCAGCGACCAGCGCCCTGGCGGCACCGCCGCTAAGCGTCAAGCAGAAGAACGAAATGGCGGAAGCCATGGCGCGCAACTACCAGAGCGCGCAGGAAAGCCCCACGACAGCCCAGGGCGGCGTGGCCGCAGAAGTTCCTGCAGAGCTCGACCATTACCTGACCGCATCGCCCGACGCCCATGGCCACATGCGCGTGCGTGATACCGATCCGACCGGACCTACCAGCACGCCCGCAGTGGAGGTGTCCGATGAAATCTAATTCGATGCGCACACTTCTTGCCAGCGCCGTGCTGACCGCACTCGCCGCCTTCGGCAGCGCGCAGGCCGCCGACATCATTCCGGTGCCGACCGATCCTGCCGGCTTCGGCTATTACGAAACAACCCCGGTGGCCCCCGTCGGTGGCAACCCGGGGACCACCCGTGGCGAACAACGCCGTATCGTGGCGCAATATGCCGCGACCCTGTGGGGCAGCGTGCTGAAGAGTGATGTGCCGATCTTCATCCAGGCGCGCTTCCTGAACCTGGCGCCCAACGTGTTGGGGTCGGCGGGTACGTTACAGGTCTTCCGCGACTTTGCCGGTGCACAGCGGGCTGGGACCTGGTACGGCGGCGCACTTGCCGACGCGCAGGCGGGCGTGGATCTGAGCCCTACCAGCTTCGATATCCGCTCACAATTCAGCACCAACTTCACGTTCTATTACGGACTCGACGGCAATACCCCGGCTGGCCAGACCAACTTCCTCGACGTGGTCATGCATGAGTATGCGCACGGCTTGGGCTTTGCCTCGTTTGCATCTGCGGCTACCGGCGCATTGTTCAATGGCTTGCCTGATGCATACAACACCTTTGCCTACCACAACCCCTCCGCCAAGTTCTGGCCGCAAATGACCAATGCAGAGCGCCAGGCAGCCGCGATCGACACCGGCAACGTTGTGTTCACCGGCCCACGTGCAGTAGCGGGTGCGCAGATGCTGCTCGACAAGCGGATCTACTTCCGCGCGTCCGCACCGGCACCGGTGGCGGGTGACTACCAATACGGTACTGCCAGCTTCGGCCCAGATGCGACTCCTGCCACCTTCGGAGGGCAGCTGGTGCTTGGCACCGACAGCGATGGCACTCCCGGTGATGGCTGCGAAGCGATCACCAGCAATGTCGCCGGCAAGATCGCATTGATCGACCGTGGTAACTGCGGCTTCACGGTCAAGGTCAAGAATGCCCAGAATGCCGGCGCAATTGCGGTAATCATTGCCGACCATTTGGCCGGTGCCGTAGCAGGCATGAGTGGTGCGGATCCCACGATTACGATTCCGTCGGTCCGCATCACGCTGGCGGATGGCAATCTGTTCAAGGCCAATCTGCCGGTCAGCATCGCGTTCGTGCAGGATCCGGTGTTGCTGCAGGGTGCAGACAACCTTGGCCGTCCGCGCCTGTTCGCGCCCAATCCGGTCCAGGGTGGCTCGTCGTTCTCCCATTACGACGAGGTCGCCCTGCCAAACCTGCTGATGGAACCCGCGATCAACCGGAGCCTGCGCAGCTACTACGACCTGGATATCACCCCGGCGTTGCTGGCCGATATCGGCTGGGAGCTCAACACGGGCAATTCCCAGATACGCAGCCCGAACATCCTGGATTGCGACACCGGCATTCCCGCCGTCAACGACGCTGGCCTGATTTCAGGCGGCACGGTGCAGGCATCGCACGAGATGTGCCTGGTCTCCGCGCAGACGCGTAGCCAGTACACCAGCTGCATCACCGCACAGAAGGATCGCCTGGTTGCTTCGGGGCTGCTGACTGCCCAGGAAGGCCAGAAGGTCATGACCTGCGCGCGCCGGGTCACCGACCGCACGCGCTTCCCGATCCCGCAGTAATCGCGATGTAACTTTGACCGGCGCCCGCAAGGGCGCCGGTTTTCTTTTGTCTCCTGCTTTTGGGGCGGCGTAAACTGTCCACCATGAGCTACCCCTTCATTCGACCGCGGCGGATGCGCCGTGATGACTTTTCGCGCCGCCTGATACGCGAGCATGTGCTGACCAGCAACGACCTGATCTATCCGGTGTTCGTGCATGAACTTGCAGGCCGGGCGCCGATCGCCTCGATGCCGGGCATCGAACGGGTTTCGATCGATGAACTGCTGCGGGTGGCCGAAACCGCCAGCGATCTGAAGGTGCCGGCGCTGGCGCTGTTTTCGGTCACCGCACCCGAAGCGAAGTCGTTGACCGCCGAAGCCGCCTGGGACGATGATGGCCTTTGCCAGCGGGCTATTCGCGCGCTCAAGGCGCGTTTTCCCGAACTCGGCGTCATTACCGATGTGGCGTTGGACCCATACACCAGCCACGGCCAGGACGGCCTGGTCGATGACAGCGGCTACGTGGTCAACGACGAGACGGTGGACGCGCTGGTCAAGCAGGCGCTCAGCCATGCGCGCGCCGGTGCCGACGTAGTTGCGCCCAGCGACATGATGGATGGCCGAATCGGCGCAATCCGCATGGAGCTTGAATCCGAAGGCCATATCCACACCCGCATCCTGGCTTACAGCGCCAAGTACGCATCCGCCTTCTACGGCCCGTTCCGCGACGCAGTCGGCAGCGCCGGCGCATTGGGAAAGGGCAACAAATACACCTACCAGATGGACCCAGCCAATTCCGATGAAGCCCTGCGCGAAGTCGCGCTTGACCTGGACGAAGGCGCGGACATGGTGATGATCAAACCGGGCCTGCCGTACCTGGACATCGTGCGCCGGGTGAAGGACGAATTCGGCGCGCCGACCTTCGTCTACCAGGTCAGCGGCGAGTACGCGATGCTCAAGGCCGCGGCGCAAAATGGCTGGCTGGACGAACGCGCGTGCGCGTTGGAAGCGCTGACCAGCATCAAGCGCGCGGGTGCCGATGGCGTGCTCACCTATTTTGCCCTGGATGCCGCACGATGGCTGCGCGAGGCAGACTGAGCCCGCCAACCCAACCTTTTGCCTGGAGCCTGCAATGAGTCAGCAATTCGCCGTGTTCGGAACACCGATCTCGCATTCGCTGTCGCCGCAGATCCACACCGCATTCGGACGGCAGGCCGGCATCGACCTGCGCTATGTCGCGATCGAAGCCGGTCCCGGAGATTTCGCGATGAAACTGCAGGCGTTTGCCGATGCCGGCGGCGTGGGCGCCAACGTCACCCTGCCTTTGAAACGCCAGGCCGCGGAACTGGCGGCAAGCCTCGGCGAACGCGCACAGCGCGTAGGCGTGGCCAATA
>JBBQHK010000049.1:0-17154 GCA_038323895.1 Lysobacterales bacterium
AGAGCGAAGCCGCGTTCAACCAGGCCTTCGCCAAACAGTTCGCCGACATCGGCCTGATCGTCACCGGAATCATGGCCGCGGTGTTCTTCACCCTGCTGCTGTTGACCGGCAACACCATGGCGCAGGCGGTGCGTGAACGCATTCCGGAGCTGGCGGTGCTCAAGACGATTGGTTTCAGCAATCGCAGCGTGTTGTGGCTGGTGCTGGCCGAATCGGTCCTGCTGGTGGTGCTGGGCGGGATGATCGGACTGGGCATTGCGTCGCTACTGGTGCCTGCGGTCAGTGCTGCAAGTGGCGGGATGATCCAGCTGCCCGGCATGCTGGCGCAGACCTGGCTGGTGGGACTGCTGCTGATGGTGGTGATCGGCGTGATTGTCGGCTTGCTGCCGGCGGTGCGCGGGATGCGGCTCAATATCGTTGATGCACTGGCCGGTCGATAAGGGAACTCAGACATGAAACGACTCAAGGGATTTTTCGCCGGCCTGCTGACCGTGCTGGCGCTCGCTGCTGGTCTGGTCGCCTGGATCATGCTGCCGTGGTACGCGGTGGTTGGCCTGGTCGTGCTGATCGCGTTGTGGCTGCTGCTGACCCGCAGCGGCAAGCTGGCAATGGCGGCGACGTCGATCGGCATTGCCGGCCTGCCGCAGCGCTGGGGCGCGTCGCTGGTCATCGTGGTGGGCATTGCCGGCGTGGTCGGCGTGCTGGTGGCGATGCTGGCGATGGGCGAGGGCTTCAAGGCGACGCTGGACAAGACCGGTGGCGATGACACGGCAATCATCTTGCGCGCGGGCTCGCAGGCCGAGACCAACTCGGTCATCAGCCGTGACCAGGTACCGCTGCTCGGCGCGTTGGCCGGGATCGCAAAAAGCGCGGACGGAAAACCCCTGTCGTCGCCGGAGCTGTCGCAGGTGGTCAACCTGCCAAGCATGGCCGATGGCACCGACGCCAACGTGCAGTTGCGCGGCGTGGGCGCGGCCGGATGGGCGTTGCGGCCCAGGCTCAAGATCGTGGAAGGACGCAAGTTCGGTGGCGGCTTGCGCGAGATTGTGGTCGGCCGTGGCGCGCAGAAGCAATTCCGCGGCCTCGCCATCGGCAAGCAGCTCAAGCTGGCCAACCAGATGTGGACGGTGGTTGGCGTGTTCGAATCGGGCGACTCGCATGAGTCCGAATTGTGGGCCGACGCCGACGTGCTGGGTCCGGCCTACCAGCGGTCTTCGTTCCAGTCGGTGACGGTCAAGCTGGATGGCAAGGATGGCTTCAAGCGGCTGAAAGCCGCACTGGCCGCTGACCCGCGCTTGAAGCTGGACATCGAAACCACCCACGACTACTACGCCAAGCAATCCGAAGGCCTGACCAAGCTGATCAACATCCTGGGCAAGGTGATTGGCTCGATCATGGCGATCGGTGCGGTGTTCGGTGCGCTGAACTCGATGTACGCAGCCGTGGCCGGTCGTGCGCGCGAGATCGCCACCATGCGCGCGCTGGGCTTTCGGGGGCTGCCGGTGGTGACTGCGGTGATGCTGGAAACCATGCTGCTGGCACTGCTCGGTGGTCTACTCGGTGCCGGCATCGCCTGGCTGGTGTTCAACGGCTACACCGTCAGTACGCTGGGGCAGAACTTCAGCCAGGTGGTGTTCCAGTTCCGGGTCTCGCCGGAATTGCTGTGGACCGGCTTGAAATGGGCACTCGGCATTGGCCTGGTAGGCGGGCTGTTCCCGGCATTGCGGGCAGCGCGCTTGCCGGTGACCGACGCACTGCGCGCCGCCTGAGCCTGTTCGCCTTGACCCAGTCCGACTAACGCTTGGCAATGCCCGCCGCGTTCGCGCGGCGGGACCGCACAACACCATCTGCGGCGAAGATCGCCAGCGCGATCCAGATGCAGGTGAAGCCGATCGCGCGATCGCGTCCGAAAGGCTCGTTGAAAACCAGCACGCCGATCAACAGTTGCATGGTGGGGGCGATGTACTGCAACACCCCGACCATTGAAAACGGGATCCGCTGGACTGCGTCGGCAAACCCGATCAACGGCAGCGCGGTGAGCGCGCCGCCAAATACCAGCAGCGCCATGATCTGCCAGCCCCAGGCCATGCTGGCGCCATGCGCGACGACGTGGCTGTCGCCATGCATCTCGCCCCACAGAAGCAAAGCCAGTGCCGGCAACACCAGATACAGGCTTTCCACGCCCAGCCCGCGCACCGGTGCAACCCCGATCAGCTTGCGCACCAGTCCATAGGTGCCGAACGACACCGCCAGGCTCAATGCGATCCACGGGAAGCTGCCGTAGTTGAAGGTCAGCCACAGCACGCCGCCTGTCGCGATGGCGACCGACACCCATTGCACGCGGTTGAGCCGCTCATGCAGCAGCGCCACGCCCAGCACCACGTTGAGCAACGGGTTGATGAAATAGCCGAGGCTGGTCTCGACCACGTGGCCGGCATTCACCGCCCAGATGTACATGCCCCAGTTGAAGGCGATCAGCCCACCACTGAGCGCCAGCATCAACGGCGCATGCGGCTGCGAAAGGGTTTCGCGCAGCCAGCCGCGCCCGTATTTCCAGGTCAGCCAGCCGGCCACCAGCAGCGTGCTCCACACGATGCGGTGGGCGATGATCTGCATCGATGGCACCGACTTGAGCAGGTGCCAGTAAAGCGGCATGACGCCCCACAGCACGAACGAACCAACCGCAACCCAAAGGCCGCGGCGGTCCAGGCGCTGCAGGGTCATGCCGGCACCTTCGCGTTCGACAGTGGTGGTTTCGGCTGGCGAGGCTTCTGCCGAAACGACTTCGCCAGCGTGATTCCCACCACACCGAGCAGGATCACCCCCATCGCGACCAGTTCATGCATGCCGAAACGCTCGCCTGCGAGCCACGCACCGAGTGCAACTGCAATGGCCGGATTGACGTAGGCATAGCTGCCGGCCAACGCCGGGCGCACATGGTGCAGCAGCCAGATGTAGGCCGAAAAAGCGACGACTGAACCGAACACCAGCAAATACAGGAACGCGGCGATTCCCTTGTGCGTTGGCAGCGCCTGCATGCGCTCACCGAACGCCAGGCCAGCCACGCACATCACCAGTCCGCCACAGAGCATCTGCGCGGCCGCGGCCATGAACGGCGAAGGCAGGTCACGGCCGCGGCTCCAGATCGAACCGAACGACCAGGCAACCGAGGCCACCAGCAGTGCCAGCAGCCCCCGCGGCGCGGCGCTCAGGCTGTTGCCGGAATTGAGCCAGACCACGCCTAGGAACCCGATGCCCAGGCCGATCCATTCGAGCTTGTTTGGCCGCTCGCCGCGTATCGCCGCAAACACGCCCATCCACAACGGCGCCGACGCCACCGCTACCGCCGCGATGCCCGAGGGAACGGTCTTTTCCGCGAGGTTGACCATGCCGTTGCCAAGCATCAGCAACAGCACGCCCATCACCGCTGCATTGCCCCATTGCGCGCGGCTCGGGAGCGGCACGCCGCGCCAGCGCAATACCGCGAACATCAGCGCGCCCGCAATGGTGAAGCGCATGCCGCCGAGCAGGAACGGCGGAAACCCGCCCTCCAGCGCGAAGCGGATCCCCAGATACGTCGATCCCCAGATCAGGTAAACCAGGGCGAGTGCGAACGCCACGCGCGGGCCAGCGGTGCCTGCAGTAATGTCCGTGCCCTGCATCGCGCCTGTCCCCGTGCGTTGGCTACCGATATCCAGTCAAAATCCGCTGCCAAATGCTTCTACAGACTCGGCGCCCGGAAAACACGACGGGCGCCCCCATGGCGCCCGCTTCAGACCCTATTGGATTTTTTCACGCGCGCGGCGCTGCCTCAATCCACCCAGTGGCCGGCGCTGCTCGATTCCGGCAAAACCTGCGCCGACAGCTTGGCGTCCGCGCCAAGCAGGCCGATCGCATCGCTGAGAATCGCCGCGGATTCACGCAGCAAGGGATCGGTGATCTTCTTCGCCGCCAGGTCGCGTGCTGCACCCTGTGCCACGTTGCGCTCGCTGTCCTGCAAGCCGTCGTCGGAAAGCGGCTGCAGCAACGGATCCAATGCGATACCCAGTTGCACCCGCTGATCCGCCCGGCGCTTGCGCAGCGCATCGAACGTGTCGCGTTCGACACGGCGCACGGCCTCGTTGAGTGAGACCGATTTCTTTGCTCTCTGCTCGCGGAAGGTCGCCACGTCTTCGGCAAACCACTGGAACTCCACGTCCTTGGCTACGCGCGCGTCGTGGCGCGCGTCGAGCTTGCCCAGCAGCGATCCGAAATTGCCGTACTGGATGTGCGGCGCCGCCGCGATCCGCGTCCATGGCAGGGCATTGTCGTACTTGCTCTCGCCGTATTCGCTGGCATCCACGCTGATCGGGAAGCCGACATCGGGCACCACGCCCTTGTTCTGGGTACTGCTGCCGCCCGGGCGGAAGAACTGTGCAATCGTCAGTTTGACCTGGCCGAAGCGCGCCTTCTCGTTGGCCGGCCAGCGGTCCAGGTCGACCATGTTCTGCACCGTGCCCTTGCCGAAGGTGGTCTCGCCGATGATCAGGCCTCGGCCATAGTCCTGGATCGCGCCGGCCACGATTTCCGAGGCAGAGGCCGATCCCCGGTTGACCAGCACCGCCAACGGACCGGTCCAGGCTACGCCGGCCTTGCGGTCTTCCTCGACACTGACGCGACCACTGGACTCACGTACCTGCACCACCGGGCCCTGGTCGATGAACAGGCCGGTCAATTCGATCGCCTCGCTCAGCGAGCCACCGCCGTTGTTGCGCAGGTCCAGCACCACGCCATCCATCTTTTGCGCACGGAACTGCGCAAGCAGGCGGGTGATGTCACGCGTGGCCGAAGCGTAACTCCCGTCGCCACGGCGACGCGCCTCGAAGTCCTGGTAGAAGCCCGGCAACTTGATCACGCCGATCTGGCGGGCCGGCTGGCCGGGACTTGCCGGAACGGTGATGGTTTCGGCCTTGGCTGCCTGGTCTTCCAGGCGCACCCGGGCACGGGTCAGCACCAGCCGTTCAGGCTTTGCGTCGAGAGGAGCCTCGGCAGCCACCACATCCAGCCGCACCTTGCTGTCGGCGGCGCCGCGGATCAGTTGCACCGCATCGTCGATGCGCCATCCCACGATATCCTTCATCTCGCCTGACGTGCCCTGGCCTACCGCAGTGATGCGGTCACCCGGCTTGAGGCTGCTTCGCGACGCCGGACCTCCTGGCACGATCTCGCGGATCAGCACGACGTCGTCCTGCTTCTGCAGCACCGCGCCGATGCCTTCAAGCGAGTTGGACATGGTCAGGTTGAAGTTTTCGGCGCTGCGCGGATTCAGGTAGTCGGTATGCGGATCGATCGCGCCGGCATAGGCATTCATGAAACTCTGGAACACGTCGTCGCCCTTGATCTCGGACACGCTGTCGAGCACGTTGGCGTAACGCTTGTCGAGCGTCTTGCGGATCTCGTCGGGCTTTTTGCCGGCCAGCTTCAGGCGCAACCAGTCATTTTTCACCGACTGCCGCCACAGCGTGTCCAGGCCTTCGTTGCTGGCGGCCCACGGCGCGTCTTCACGGTCGTATTGGTAGGACTCGTCACCGGTGAAGTCGAAACTGCCCTTGAGCAGACCACGGGCCTGGGCCATGCGCTCGTTCACCCGCTGCCGGTACACCGCGAACATGGCCCATGCGGGAGCCACGTTGCCACTCTTGATGGCATCGTCCAGGCGGCTCTTGTACTGGTCGAAGCCGGAGATGTCCTGCGCAGTGAAGAACAACTTGCCCGGGTCGAGGGACTCCAGGTAACGCGTGAGGATGTCTTGCGAGAGCGCATCGTCCAGCGCGCGCGGCCTATAGGCGTAGCGACTGTCCGACAGCAGGCCGTAGACCAGGCGTGAGGTGGTGGTCTGGTCAGCGGTTGGTGCGGCCCGCATCGCACCGGTGTCGCTGCGCGCCAGCAATGCGAGCGGTGCGACCATGGCCAATCCAAGGGAGAACGCAAGCAGGGTACGAATGGGCTTCATGTAGTGTCCGCGGCGTGGGGGAGCCGTAAGGTCAGGATGGGTCATGCTGGGACTGCGCGACAGTGCCGGAAGTTCGTTCATGTACGTGGCGTCGCCACACTGGGATTCACTCTAACGTCCCTTTGCGAAGGGATGTGAATGGATGCAGTGCGACTGGCCAAGCTGCGAGAGCGCCGGGTAGCGCGCAGCGCGGCTCGAAATGCCGCACCGCACGCTACCCGATGCTCTCGCAGCCAGGATCAGATCAGAGGAATAAGGAAGCCCGAAACAAGTCGCCGCGCTCTGATTCCGATCATGGGTCGACAGGCTCACCACGAACGGGATCCGCAACTTACCCGTTCGCCCTGAGCCTGTCGAAGGGTGAATGGACACGAGCCCAGAGGCCCTCTAGACGACGCCGGCTGCCTGCTGGTCGGCGTGGTAGGAGCTGCGCACCATCGGGCCCGACGCCACGTGCGAGAAGCCCAGCGCCATGCCGTAGTCCTCCAGCGCTTTGAACTCCTCGGGGGTCCAGTAGCGCAGCACTGGATGGTGGTGCGGGCTTGGCTGCAGGTACTGACCGATGGTGATCATCTCCACGTCATGCGCGCGCAGGTCACGCAGGGTGGCCTGCACCTGCTCCATGGTTTCGCCCAGGCCGAGCATGATCCCGGACTTGGTCGGGATGCCCGGGTGCTGCGCCTTGAACTTCTGCAACAGCGTCAGCGACCACTGATAGTCCGCGCCAGGGCGCACGTTGCGGTACAGGTCGGGAACGGTTTCGATGTTGTGGTTGAACACGTCCGGCGGCGACACAGCCAGGATTTCCAGCGCGCGTTCCATGCGGCCCTTGCCGCGGAAGTCCGGGGTCAGGATCTCGATACGGATGCCTGGCGCCGCCGCACGGGTTTCGCGGATGCAGTCGACGAAGTGCTGGGCACCGCCGTCGCGCAGGTCGTCACGATCCACGCTGGTGATCACCACGTACTTCAGGCCCATGTCGGCGACGGTGCGCGCCAGCCGCTGCGGTTCGCCGGCGTCGGCGGGCTTCGGCCGGCCGTGGGCAACGTCGCAGAAGCTGCAACGGCGCGTGCAGACATCGCCAAGGATCATGAAGGTCGCGGTGCCATGGCTGAAGCACTCGTGGATATTGGGGCAGCTGGCGTCCTCGCACACGGTCACCAGGCGGTTCTCGCGCAGCTTGGCCTTCAGCTTGGCAACCGCATTGCCGGATGGGATCCGCACCCGGATCCACGACGGCTTGCGCAGTACCGGCGCTTCGACGAACTCGACCGGCGAGCGACCGATCTTGTCGCCGGCCACCTGGCGCGCGCCAGGCTCCAATGAGGTCGGCGCGACGGGCAGGACGGCGTCACTGATAACGGCGAGGGGAATGCTTCTGGGTGCGCTGCTCATTCCGCGATTATCGCCGATCCAGTCCCTGTCACGCTGCGGCGTCGGTAGGGCGTGCAGAGGTGAGAGAGTCGGGGTGAGTGCGGGCTTCCGCATGCAAGTCCAGCCCCAACCGCGCGGCCAGATGGCGCACCAGCGCGGGCTTGACCGCATCCAGCGATGACGGCCCGCCAAGATCCGCCATCGCCGCCACTTGAAGACCTTCGTACCCGCACGGATTGATGCGCTGGAATGGTTCGGTGCTCATCGCGACATTGAAAGCCAGGCCGTGAAAGCTGCAGCCGCGGCGTACGCGGATGCCGAGCGCGGCGATCTTGGCACCGCCGACATACACGCCGGGCGCGCGATCGCGACGGAGGCCTTCGATGTTCCAGTCGGCCAGGGTGTCGATGATCGCCTGTTCGATCTTGCAGACGTAGTCGCGCACGCCGATCTTCAGGCGGCGCAGGTCGAGCAATGGATAGGCCACGATCTGGCCGGGCCCGTGGTAGGTCACCTGGCCGCCGCGATCGACATGGATGACCGGGATGTCGCCCGGCATCAACACGTGTTCGGGCTTGCCGGCCTGGCCAAGGGTGAACACGGGCTCGTGCTCGACCAGCCAGAGTTCGTCAGTCGTGTCGGCGTCGCGCGCGTCGGTGAAACGTTGCATCGCCCGCCAGACCGGCTCATAGGACTGGCGGCCAAGGTCGCGGACGATGGCGTGGCTCAGATCGTCCACTTCACGTCGGGGTGTTCACGCAGGGCCACGTGGGCGCGGTCATAGTCCTCGCGGCTTTCGGCACGAAACCCGATGCGCACCGAAACGTACTTGCCGGTCGAGGAATGTTTCCAGTTGATCTGTTCACTGACAACGTCGATGCCGGCATCCATCAACGCCTTTGGCAACACCTGCTCCAAATGACGCTCGGCTTCGCCCATTGCGGAGAGCTCAAAGATGCCGGGGAACTGGAACCCGTGCGCGGGATTGTCTGATTTCATGTCCATGACGCCATTATGGGGTCGGGCGCCCCATCTTCAATTCGCGGCAATAAACCCTCAGACGGACTGCCACCACATCAGCAGTTCATGCCACAGGCGTTTGAAGAAGCCGGCCTCATCGACTGCGTTGAGTGCCACCAGCGGCGACTGTGCGATCAGCTTGCCATCCAGCGTGACCTTCACCATGCCGAGCTTCTGGCCCTTGGCAATGGGCGCCACCAGCGACTTTGGCAAATCCATGCTCGCCTTCAGCTGGTCGTACTTGCCACGCGGGGTGCTGACCAGCAGTGGCTGCGCCACGCCGACCGCGACGTTGTTGGCGCCGCCCTTCCATATCCTGGGCGTTGCCAGCGGCTTGTTGGCGGTGTACAGCACGTGCGATTCGTAGAAGCGGAACCCCCAGTTGAGCAGCGCCTGGGTATCAACCGCGCGCTGGTTCTCGCTGGTATCGCCCATCACCACGCTGATCAGGCGCTGCTCCTCGCGCTTGGCCGATGCCATCAGGCAGTAGCCGGCGCTTGAGGTATGACCGGTCTTGATCCCGTCCACCGAGGGATCCCGCCACAACAGCAGGTTGCGGTTGGGCTGGGTGATCGGACCGACGGTAAGTTCCTTGATCTTGTTGTAGCTGTAGGCTTCCGGAAAATCGCGGATCAGGGCCTGGCCCAGCAGCGCCAGGTCACGGGCGGTGGTGACGTGGCCCTCTGCCGGCAGGCCGTGCGGATTGACGAAGTGCGAGTTCTTCATGCCGATGCGCTTGGCATAGGCGTTCATCAACTGGCCAAAGGCCTGCTCGCTGCCGGCGACGTGTTCGGCCAGGGCGATCGCGGCATCATTGCCGGACTGCACCACCATGCCTTTTTCCATTTCGATCAGAGGCGCTGTCTTGTTGACCGGAAAGCCGCTGTAGCTGCCTTCGGTGCCGGCGCCACCCTTGCGCCAGGCGTTCTCGCTCATCATCACCTGGTCGGTGCCCTTGATCTTGCCTGAAGCCATTTCCGCGGCAACGACATAGCTGGTCATCACCTTGGTGATGCTGGCCGGCTCGACCTGGGTGTCGTAATTCTCGCCCGCCAGGACCTGTCCGGTCGCATAGTCCATCAGGATCCAGGCTTTGGACGTGGCAGGTGCCGGCGCATCCGGGATCGGCAGGTTGTCGCTGAGTGCGGCCGGCCCCGGGGCCGGGACAGGCGCGGGGTTCTGGGCGAAGGCAAGGCTGGCGGTGGCCAGCGCAACAACGAGCAACAAACGCGAACGCATCAACTGAACTCCTGAGGGTCGCGCAACGGCGCAACGCAAATTGTCGAAGCTTCGAAGCCCACGCCATGGCTGGTCATCCCGGCGAACGCCGGGGCCGGGCCATCTGGATTCTTCATCGAGAATCAAGATCCGGCGTGGCGGAATGATGGCAGTACCAATAGCGCGCTTCGAAGGGTACGAATAAGACAACGGATAGGTTAAAGGGATTCTAGCGCGACGCGTCGACCGCTCATGGAACACATCGTCAATTGCGAACACGCTGCGGCTGGCCAAAACCAAGACCCACAACCCGCGCCGCAAGTTCCGGCGCATAGGCAGCGGCGACCGGACCGATCCGCAGGCGCCAGATCTTCTTTCCATTCACGTCGGCATCCAACAGGCGCGCGTTGCCGATCGCCGCGCCCTGCAGCAATGCAAGCGCGTGCAGCGCGTTCTGGTCATTGGAGAAGCTGGCGACCTGCAACACCACGTTGTCGTCAGGACCTGCGCTGGCTGGCGCTGTGGCTGCCACCAACGCGGCGGCGGTGACAGGCGAAGGAGGCGCGGCTGCGACGGTCTGCATGGAGGGTTCCGCCGGCACGGGCGTTGCCGTGGCGGTCGGCAACGGATCAGGCGTGCCGGGCTTGCCGGTGGCGACCCGCACGCGGCGCGACTTCATCCACGCATCGAATTCCTCCGCTTGCATCACCCGCCCGTCCTGGCGCATGTCGAAGCGATAGTGCTGGTCGCCGTTGGCGTCCACGACAGGCTTGGGTGGAGCGGCCGCGACGCGTCCCGCATCGGCAAGTGCCTCGGGCAGGCGGTCGACCAGCCGGTCCATCGCACTGGCTTCAGCCCGTGGCTGCTTGACGACAAAGGTCGGCTGGGCTTCTTCGGGCGTCAGCGCGCGCACCTCGACCCGCGCGGTGCCGCGGTCGCGATAGCCCAGCTTGACCGCAGCGGCATAGCTCAGGTCGATCACCCGGCCCTGATGGAACGGGCCCCGGTCGTTGACCCGGACCACGATCGACTTGCCGTTGTCCAGATTGGTGACCCGCGCATAGCTGGGCAGTGGCAGCGTCTTGTGCGCAGCGGTGAAGGCGTACATGTCGTAGACCTCCTGGCTGGAGGTGAGACGGCCATGGAACTTCTTGCCGTAATACGACGCCTGGCCGTTCTCGACATAGCCATCGTGCTTGTCCATCACCCGATAGCGCTTGCCAAGCACGCTGTAGTCGCGGTTGCCGACGCGCGAACGCGGCTCGTTGCGTACCTCGGGCTCGGGGATTGCGTCGACGTCGGGAATCTCGACCGGCACGGTATCGGCCACGCCCGGCAGGTACAGCCCGCCGGCAACGTAATTACCGCGCTTGGACAGGTCTTCGGTGGCTGGGGCGTACGGCGACGTCTTGGGCCTGTGCATGGGTGGCGCGGGATTCACCGCGCGCGCCGGCTGCACCACCACTTTGTGGACAGGCGGCGGCGCCTTGTCCTTCGAAGCAGTGCCGGTGGTGGCGCAGGCTGCCAGGGCCAGCGGCAGCAGCGCGACAAGCAGGCGCCGGCCTGCCATCACCTGGGATCCGGGTCGCGCCCGGCGATGGCCTGGGCAAGCTGGAACACTGCGGCCGCATACAACCGCGAGGTGTTGTACTTGGTGATCGCCTTGAAGTTGTTGTAGACGATCCAGTATTCCGGGCCGTTGGCGCCGTCCAGTGTGATGAGGGTTGCCGGCGCGGCGGGTGCAGCCGGTGACAACGCCGGGTTGGCCGGGCGGTAGCCCAGCTTCGCCAGCGAGGCCAGGGTCTGGTCGAGTTCAATCCTGTCGGCGTTGAAATCGGCCGCGCCGGCGTCACGCACGGCACGCTGCATGACCGGGGCGCCAGGCTGCCAGCCACCCTTTCCGATGAAGTAGTTCGCAACCGAAACAAACACATCATCGAGATTGTTGAACAGGTCGCGCTTGCCGTCACCGTCGCCGTCAACGGCGTAATCAAGATAGCTGGATGGCATGAACTGGCCCCAGCCCATGGCCCCGGCGTAACTGCCCTTGAGGGTGCCGATGTCGAGGCCTTCGCCATTGGCCAACGCGAACAGTTGCGCCAGCTCATCGCGGAAGAAGGCTTCGCGCTGGTTCTCCCGGGCCAGTTTGGCCGGGTCATTGGTACGCGGATACGCAAAGGCCAGCGTATAAAGCGCATCGATGACCGGATAACTGCCCTTGTTGCCGCCGTAACTGGTTTCCACACCAATGATCGCGGTGATGATTTCCGCGGGCACGCCGTACTTCGCCTCGGCGCGCTTGAGCTCGTCGCGATGCGTGGCCAGGAATGCGCGGCCGCCGTCGATGCGTTTTGGCTGAATGAAGATCGGCCGATAGTCCGCCCACGGCTTGGCTTCGGCCGGGCGCGACATCGCGGCGACAATGCTGTCGCGAATGCTGGCCTTGGCCAGGGTGGCCTCGATGCCGGCTTCCGCAATGCCGTAGCGTTTGGCGGTGCTGCGGATGAATTCGGCACGCGCCTGGCTGAAGTCGCGGATGTGCGGTGCAGGCGTCAGCGGCGGCGGCACCGGGGCTGGTGCAGGCGGCGGCGCCGTTGGCATCGTCGGAGGTGGCGGCACGGCGCAGGCGGCAAGCGCGAGTGCGGCGAGGCATGGCAAGGTGCGTCGGATCATCGGCGCGAGGGTATCACGCAGTTCCTGGCAGGCCACTCACCAGCCGCAAGCCGGGATTCAGTTTGCGGTGCGATCAGCGATGCACCTGCCGACGCCCCCTCAGTGCCATCACCACCCCGAATCCCAGCAGCAGGGTCACCGGCGCGGTGCCACCGTAGCTGAGCAGCGGCATCGGCACGCCAACCACCGGCACCAGGCCGGAAATCATGCCGCCGTTGACCAGCACGTACACGAACAGCGAGATGCCCAGGGTGCCTGCCAGCAACCGCGCATATCCATCGCGTGATCCTGCTGCGATCCACAGGCAGCGACCGACCACGAACAGGTACAGCGCCAGCACCACAGTCACCCCGATCCAGCCGAACTCCTCTGACAGCACCGAAAAAATGAAGTCGGTCGTGTGTTCGGGCAGATAGTTCAGGTGCGACTGGGTGCCCTCCCCCCAGCCTTTGCCGGTCAGGCCACCGCCACCGATCGCGATCTTGCTCTGGATGATGTTCCAGCCGGCGCCCATCGGGTCGTTTTCCGGGTTGCGGAACGTCAGGATACGGTCCTGCTGGTAGGGGCGCAGGAACCAGAACCAGCGTATCGGGGCGAACATCGCCAGCGCGAACGCTCCAACCGCCGCAAGGCCCGCGCTGATGAACCACCACCATGACAGGCCAGCCAGGAACAGGACGATGATGCCACTGGCCAGCACCAGCGCTGCGGTGCCAAGGTCGTGCTGCAGGACCACCAGGCCCACCGGCAGGGCGATGATCAGCAGCGCCGCAGGCAAGCCGCGCAATCGCAACGGCAGGCGCTGCCGGTCCAGGTTCCATGCCAGCATCATCGGCAGGGTCAACTTGGCCAGCTCGGAAGGCTGGAAGTTGAAGAATCCCAGGTTGATCCAGTGATTGCCGTACTTGCCGCTGCCGATGAACAGCACCAGCACCAGCGGGATGATCGAGGCCGCGTAAGCAGCAGGCGTGAACTGCTTGAGGATATGCGCCGGCACCCGCGAGGCCACCCACAGCACGCTCAAGCCGACGCTGAAATATACGCCCTGGGTCGTCACCACGCGTAACGACTCATTGCTCGCGCTGTATTGCGTGGCCAGCCCGATCGCCATCAGCGCCAGCAATGCCAGTAGCAGCCACCCATCCAGGCTGCGCACGAAGCGCAACAGCAGGTCAAGCAGCCAGCGCAGGATGATGTTCAAGGTGCTGGCCCCGGCGGCGCGGGAGTGCCCTGCACGGGCGCTGTAGTTCGCGGCGTCGCAGGCACTCTGGTAGCAGGACTCGCCGCAGCAGGGCTTGCCTTAACCGGAGCGGGCACCGCATCGATGCCGCCAACCACGTTGCTGAAGTCCGGTCGCACCTGGATCCGGCCAGCGTTCGAGTGCTCAGAGGCCGCCGCCGTGGTCGCCGCCGTCGCGGCTGGCGCCGCAGGCACGCTGCGTTCGGGCATTTTTCCCAGCAGCCAGGCATCGAACACCTTGCGCACCACCGGCGCGGCGCTGGAAGAACCGTAGCCACCGCCTTCGATCGCCACCGACATCGCGATGGCGGGCTCGTTGGCTGGCGCATACGCCATGAACAAGCCGCGATGGCGCAGGTGCATCGGCAAGCTGCGGGGATTGATCGCGGCATTGCCGCGGCGGCTGACCACCTGCGCGGTACCAGTCTTGCCGGCGATCAGGTACGTCAATCCCGGGCGGATATTGGTGGCGGTCCCTGGGCCGTGCACGGTCGCTATCATGCCCTCGCGCACCGCCTGCAGATGGGCGGGACTGTTGCTGATCCGGGTCGGCGCGGTCAACGCAACCGGGGTCCAGTCCGCGTCAAATCCGGCGCGGATGTCCCGCACCAGGTGCGGCCTGCGCAACCAACCGTCAGTCAATGCGGCAGTGGCCTGGGTGAGCTGCAAGGGCGTCACTTTCCAGAAACCCTGGCCAATGGCGGAAATCACGGTGTCACCCGGATACCAGCGGCCCTGCTTGGGCGCGTTCTTCGCCTTCCATTCCGGCGAGGGCAGGATGCCGCTGATCTCGCCGGACAGGTCCACGCCGGTCGGCGCGCCAAACCCGTAAAGCGCCATGTATTCGTCGAAGCGTTCGATGCCCAGGTCGAGGCCGAGCCTGTAGTAATAGGTATTCACCGATTCGTAGATCGACTTGCGCACGTCGGTCCAACCATGACCGCCGCGGTGCGAATCACCGTACCCGCGACTTTGCCGACCGACGCGAAACATCCCGGTGGACAGGGTCTTGTCCTCTTCCCTGCGCACCCCGCTGTCCAGCCCGGCCAGTGCGATCAGCGGCTTGATGGTGGAACCCGGTGCCACACCGCCAAGCACCACCCGGTTGAACTGCGGACGCGAGGGGTTGTCGTTGAGCGCCCTGTAGTCGGCGTGGCTGATGCCGTTTACGAACAGGTTGGTGTCGTAACTGGGCAGGCTCACCATGGCCAGGATTTCGCCGTTGCGCGGATCCACGGCAACGGCAGCACCTTCCAGCTCGCCGAAAGCATCCACCATCGCCTGCTGCAGCTCCACGTCGATCGACAGCCGCAGGTCGGTACCGGGCGTGGCCGGGACCGTGTCCAACGTGCGCACGGTGCGGCCGTTGACGTTGGTTTCCAGCCGCCGATAGCCGGGCTTGCCGCGCAGCTGCGCGTCGTAATAGCGCTCCAGCCCGGTCTTGCCGGTATGCGAATAGGCACTGGCGGCAGTGTTCAACTCGGCCAGGTCTTTTTCATCGATGCGACCGACATAGCCGACCACGTGCGCGAACAAGGCCCCATAGGGATAAACGCGGCCCGAATAGGGAACCAGTTCCACCCCAGGGTAGCGCCAGCGATCGACCGCGAAACGCGCGGCCTCGTCATCGCTCAAATGCAACTTGATCGTCACCGGCTTGAAGGGCCGGCTTGCCTTGTACTCGCGCAGGAAGCGCGTGCGCTGCTCCGCGTCCAGGCCAAGCAATGGCTGGAGTTTCGCGAGCAGTGCTTCGCCGTTGCCCGCGCGCTCCGGGACCGCATCCAACCTCCATTCGGCGACGTTGTCGGCCAAAATGCGACCCTTGCGATCCAGGATCAGTCCGCGCGCAGGCACCACCGGCACCAGCCGCAGGCGATTGGCTTCCGATCGTGTCGCAAATTCAGCGTGCTGCAGCACCTGCAGGCGGAAATACCAGGCGCACAACCCGCCAAGCGAGAGCAATACGACGATGAATCCAACCAGCGCGCGGCGGCGGAACAGTTCCGCTTCGGCTGCATGGTTCTTGAGTTGGCGGTCGCGACGCAGCATGGGTCAACCGCGCCGGTTCAGGCGCATTGAATCGAGCATCAAATACAGTGGCGCCCACAGCAGCATGCCCAGCAAGGGCGCGACCCAGTACGTCCATGGCAATTGCACCGCGCCAAGCACGGTATGGATCACCAGGCCCACCACGCGATCGTTCAGCAGCAACCCGCCGATCGCCACGGCCTGTTGCGAGAGCGGGAAAAACCGCATCCGTGGACGGAACCGGTCAAGGATGAAGGTCAGGATGACCAGGCGCATCGCCTGTTCGCCAATCAATCCTCCAAACGCCAGGTCCGCGACCAGGCCGAGCACGAACGCCACGCCCAGGCCAATCCGCTCCGGCTCTTCCAGCACCCAGTAAGCCAGCACCAAGGCCAGCCAATACGGGCGCAACGGCTGCAGGGTGGCCGGTAACGGCACCAGTCCCAACAGCAGCGCCATCAGCAGGCTGACCGGCAGCACCCAGCCATTGCGGCTGCGGCTCATGGCGCTGGCTCCGGCGGCAACTGGTCGCTCGCCAGCACCGGCTTGTAGCCGCGCAACAGCAGCACGTCGCGCCCGCGATCCAGCTGCGCGGCTGGCGTCACCTCACCCTGCAGGAACGCGCGGCTGTCGTCCGGTTGCAGAGCGCCCAGCGTGCCGATTGCGAAACCCGCCGGGAAGCGCGCGCCCAGGCCCGAGGTCAGCAGCACGTCGCCAGCACGCACGTCGGCCGACAGCGGGATATCGGTGGCAAGCAGGACATCACTGCGCCCGGCGCCGTACACCATCAGGCGCACGCCGCTGCGGGCCACCACCGCCGGCACCACGTGGTCCGGATCGGTAAGGAGCAGGATCTTGGCGGTAGCCGGGGTGACCGCGATGACCTGCCCCATCAGCCCGCCGGCATCGATCACCACTTGGCCTACGCTGACGCCGGCGGCGCTGCCGGCGTCAAGCACCAGCCGTTGCCGGGTCGGGTCAAGGTCGATGTCCAGGATCGATGCCAGTTGCACGTCCAGCCGGCCGCGTTTGGCACTGGCCAGCAAGCCGCGCAGGCGGGCGTTTTCCGCCGCCGCCGTCTGCAGCCGCGCATTGCGCGCGCCGCTGATCAGTAGGGCATTTCGCAACACCTGGTTGTCGCGGGCCAGCTGGCTGCGGATGACCGCATCCTCACGCAGGCCAGTGCCCAGGCGCGAAGGCATGCTGGCGAGCCACCACAGCGGCTGTACCGCGATCTCGGCCTGCGAGCGCGCCGCCTGCAGCCATTTGCCACGGTGGTCCAACACCATCAGCACCACCGCCAACACCAATAACGCCAGTAGCCGCAACACACCGGCGACTTCGCCAGGGCGGGTTGCGGAGGGACTGGCGTAGCTCGGCACGTAGGGAACCGTTTGTTTGGGAGTGTTGGCTATCAGTAAGCGGATGATCACCGTCGCGAGCGATGGCGGATTGTCGTCGTGCGCAGCGCAGGGTGAGGCATGTTTGCAACAAACCGCAGGTTTGTAGCATGCCGAACGCCTGAGAGCTGCGCTCGATGGCCGGGATGCGCAGTGTACGTATCTACATGAGGGCTGTGAGTCTCGCACGGCTCGCACTGCGAGCCGTGG
>JBBQHK010000050.1:0-16855 GCA_038323895.1 Lysobacterales bacterium
CGACGGTGGCCCGGCCACGTGTGCCAATGGCGCCACGATCGGCTTCAAGTGCACGTCGGCCGAGCAGGCCAGGGAATTCCACGATGTGGCAGTCGCGTCCGGCGGCACCTCCATCGAGGATCCGCCCGGCCTGCGCACCGGCGACATGGGAAGCCTGTACCTGGCCTACGTGCGTGATCCCGACGGCAACAAGCTGTGTTCGATTTTCCGTCCCAGGTAGGGCAGCAGTTCGGCCGAGCCCCTTTCGCCGTTCTTTACTGCAGGCGCAAACGGGTCGCTACCGCGCAGTGGTCGCTCAGCGGATCAGCGACGTAGGTTTTCTCTTCGAATGCGAGGAAATCGGCGGCCGCCCGGCGATCAAGCACGATGAAGTCGATGAAGTCGCGGTAGCGGGGATTGCATCGCGCCGACTGTTCGCCGGACGCCAGGGAGAGGTCGGCGTTTGCCGGCGAGGCATCGTCCCAGTCTGTCCAGATCGCGTCGCCGCGCATGCCGAGGCGGCGGTTGAAGTCGCCGAGTACGGCGAACCGGATACCTTCGGCCGCACGGCTGTCGATCCAGCGCTCCATCACCGGAACCTGCTGGAACAGGACCGGACATGCGTCATTCCTGTCGCCAGAACTGCAACCTGATTTCAAATGGACCGACAGCAGGCGCACCGGCTTGCCCCCGACGGGCCGAACGATCACGTCCACGCCCGAACGCAGGTCGGGGTTGCCGACCTGGACCTCGGTGAGGTCGGGCTGGCGATCAAATGGAAGGTCCTTGCGGATTGCGAAGCCGGTGCGCTGTGCGTTGATCGTCATCCCCGCTCGGCCTCCGCACTCGCCCTTTCGATTGGTTCCGATCCGCTGCTCGATCTCGATGGTGTAGATCGAAGGATCGAACACCCGCTCGGCCGCGGCCCGGGATTCCACTTCCTGGAACGCGATCACGTCGGCCGCCAGAGCGTCCACGTAGTCCCGCATCGCGGCGTAGTCCGCATCTGTCCGGGGCCGGCAACCGGAGCCATTGAGTTCCGCCAGATGCTCCATGTTCCACGCTGCCAGCGTGATGATAGGTGCCGGCGAAGTCGCGGCGCCGCGACCGGGGACTCCCGTGCAGGAACCAGCGAGCAGGCAAATTAAGGCGAGCAGCGCGTAGTGTTTCATGGGCGTAGTAGACCATTCCGGGGTCGTCGCTCGCCAGCGCCCGTCACCACACTTCACCACTCGTCACCAGGAAAAGGGTCAGCGAACATGTCCGTTGGAAACGTCTTGGTGCTCTGACCCTCTTCGCTCAGCAAGTGCCCCAAAAACAAAAGACCCCGGGCGTTGCCGCCCGGGGTCCTGGTACCGCTAATGCAGTGCAAGCGTCGAGTAAAACTTACTCGGCCTGGACTTCTTCAGCCTGCAGGCCCTTCTGGCCCTGCGCAACCTTGAACGACACCTTCTGGCCTTCCTGAAGCGACTTGAAGCCGTCGCCCTGGATCGAACGGAAGTGGACGAACAGGTCGTCGCCGCTTTGCGGGGTGATGAAGCCGAAGCCCTTGGCGTCGTTGAACCACTTGACGGTGCCGGTTTGACGATCAGACATATTGTTACTCCTTGTAACAGTTGAGGAAACACGGCCCGATTAAAACGGTGCCGAGACTGTATCGAGCAAGGGGTAACGCGAAGCGATGGAGCTGATCGTCTGGAGAGGCCGTCTTCGACCTTGAAACCTGTTGATCTTCACGCATCGGAGCCACGATGTACCGTGATCCCGCTTTGAACAGTGCGCCCACTCTACATCACTTTTGGGCACATTCGTGAATAGGAGGCATCCAAAACAGGGTCAGGGTCGATTTTTTCAGCCCACCACTTCATCCAACGGCCACAAATCGCGTGTTTCGCGCGGACGCACCGCGCGAGCCAGTTCATGTCCATCGCGCAACAACACCAGTGTGGGCCATAGCGTGACCCGATAGCTGCGACCCAGCGGTCGGCCGCGACCGTCCTCGATGCGGAGGTGTTCGATTGCGGCGTGGTCCTGCAGCCAGGCGTCCACGGTCGAACGGGCCGCCATGCAGTGGCCGCACCAGTCGGTGCCGAAGTCCAGCAGCACCATGCCCCGCAGGGTTGCCATCGTGTCCGGGTCCGGAGGAATGTCCTGGTAGGTGGTGTCGCGTCGGGTCATGGCGCAAGTTCCTGTTTTCGGCCTACTTACAGACTGAACTCGGCTCTGTCGAAGATATGTCGAGCGTGCGCCGGTCGCTTGCGAGATGTAGGGGACCGATGAAGACCAGAATGTATTTCCGCGTGAGCGCGGCGCGGTCGCATGCCAGCAAGCGCAAATGTCTCTGACTCCCGTGATTCTTTTATAGTGGTGCCCGGCCGGTCACAGGGTGATTTCCATGCCTTCATTCATTGCCATTGCAGAGGCCATCAGCTGGTGCGTGGATGCTGCAGGCGTGGCGCTGATCACCCTTGGGCTGCTGTATGCACTGGTGCGGTTCGTGGTAGTTGCCGCGCCGCCCGACGATCGCTATCGCCGCTTTCGGCGGGAAGTGGGCCGCGGCATCCTGCTCGGGCTTGAGTTCCTGGTCGCGGCCGACATCATCCGTACCGTCGCGGTGGCGCCGACCCTGGAGAACGTCCTGGTGCTGGGCGTGATTGTGCTCATCCGGACGTTCCTGAGCATGGCAGTCCAAGTCGAGATCGAGGGGCGTTGGCCTTGGCAGCGCGCAGCAGCCCAGTGAATGGGGCCAGGGACCTTTCTTCCGACCACGTCCTGCAGACATGCGTAAGGATGTCAGGGAAAACAGCTTGACCTGAAGTTGTGGCACCAGAACTAGTGTCAGGGACAACTCGCCAAGGCAGTTTCCGCCTTCGTCGCATCACCCGGCAACCCGGACGCAGTACGACGGATGGAACAGAAGGACTGGCTGAACCGCGATCTGCGCACCACCTGCGTGGCGACGATGCTGCAAGCAGGCATCGCGGAACACGTCTTGCCTACCGCCGCCAAGGCCACCATCAACTGCCGCATCTTCCCCGGTGAATCCATCCAGGACACAAGGGCCGCGCTCGCGCTGGTGGTGGGCGATCAAGCGCTGGAACTGACCGCGGTGGGTGACCCGGTGGAGGGACCGATTTCGGCGATACCCGACGAATTCACAGCGGCGCTGCAAACCATCCTCGCCACCACCTTACCCGGTGCACGCATATCGCCCTACATGGAAGCAGGCGCACCCGACGGCGTAGCGTTCCGGAGCGCGGGGATTCCCACGGTAGAGGCGGGGCCGCTGGTTTCCACCGATAACTCGAACTACAACTTCCACGGCATCGATGAACAGTTGCCATTGTCGGAGTTTATCCAGGGGCTTGATCACTATTACCTGCTGATAAAGGCATTGGCCGGCAATCCACGTTGAAAATGCGTTTATCACGATCCCATTACGAGGCGGCTGAAACCCTCGCGTCCAGAGGTATCCGGGGGACCGCCCCGTGGCGGCTGCCAGCCTCTCAGGCGAACATGTCGCCCATCCCAAACTGGAGTATTCCGATGATCAACAAACACACCGTCCTGCTTGCCGTGCTCATCCCCGGGTTGGCCGTGCTGGCCGGCTGCAATGACCGCGATGCGGACGATACCGTCGCCCCGATCGTCATCACCACCCCGGCGCCGGCTGACGGCCTGCCGGCACAGCCGATGCCAGCAGCAAACATGCCCGCCGACACCATGCCGGGCCACGACATGCCGGGCCATGACATGGCGGCCATGGGCAACGAGAAGTCGTTCGCCGACATGGACAAGAATCGCGACAGCGGCGTCACCCAGGACGAATTGATGGACACGGAGATGCTGCACCAGCATTTTTCGGTGGCGGACTCCAACGGCGACGGCAATCTGTCCGAAGCCGAGATCATGAAGCATCGCGCCGACATGGCAGCGGCTCCGGCGAACTGATTGCAGGGGACGGAATCCACGATGTGGGTTCCGTTGCCGGCTCGGCTAAGTGTCCGATGCCTCGTCCCTGCGCGCGCCGGGTCGATGCGAGACATCATGCCCCGGTGGCAGGGTGGGGTGGTGCGCGCCGCTGTAGACTGTCACGCGGTTGCGGCCGCCGTGCTTGGCGAGGTAGCACATTCTGTCGGCCAGTTCGATCAGCTCATCGACGGAGCGCTCGCCATTATTGAATTCGACCAGGCCAATGCTGGTACCAATCCGAAATTCGCCACCGTCCCAGACAAAGGCGAACTCCATCACCGCGTTGCGGATCTTCTCGGCCACACTGATTGCGTCGGCGGGCGTGCAATTGTCCAGCAGCACGGCGAATTCGTCGCCGCCCAGGCGCGCAACGGTGTCGTGCTCGCGCATTTGCTTGCGCAGGAGCACGGCCAGTTGGCGCAGCAGTTCGTCCCCGGCCAGGTGGCCGCCGCTGTCATTGACGGCCTTGAACTGGTCCAGGTCCAGGTAAAGCAGTGCGTTGCCGTTGCCGAACTCGCGGGAGCTGCCGATCGCGCGCAGCAGCTGCGCTTGGAAGGCGCGGCGGTTCTGCAGGCCAGTCAGGGGGTCGTGGTTGGCGTGGTAGGCCAGTTCGCGCGCCAGCTTGGTTGATGCCGTCACGTTGCGAAATGTCACTACCGTGCCTAGCGGGCGCTTGTGGCGGTCATGCACGGGCGACACCGCCCCGTCCACCAGGATGACGTGGCCGTCGCGGCGGACCAGGGAAACGATGGCATCCGGGTTGCTGCAAAATCCCTCGGCCAAGAGGTCCATGGGGCGGCCCTGATGGTCGATGAATCGCACGACATTGCCTAGCGGACGACCAAGACAGGCGTCTTCCTTGCAGCCGATGAGGTGTGATCCAACCGGATTGAGGCAGGTCAGGCGGCCATGCGTATCAACGATCGCGATGCCGTCGGCGATTGCGCACAGGGCACTGTGGTTGCGGTCGTGCGATTCCTGGCAAGCGCGGAGCTCGCCCTGGACTGCGGCAAGCTCGGCTTGAAGCCGGGCGATACGGGCTTCGGAAGCACTTGCCATAGCGGCAGACGGCGGTGTGTCGGAAGGGCCGGGTATGCTCATTCGAGAAAGCATGGCCGAGGCCACGACAAGCCCGGGTGAACTCGCGTTCAGCCGCCTCAGCGCGTGTGCTGCAGGAAGAACTTCACCATCTCGGCGGAGGCGTCTGGACCTTGGGGATCCGTGTAGGTGCCACTTGCGCTTCCGCCCATCCAGGCGTGGCCACCGCCATGCACACGCCAGTCCTCGACCACGCTCCGGCCGGACGCGTCCCGATAGCTGGTGCGTACGTAGCGACGGCCACCGTCGGCGGTACCGCTTTCCTGTGCAGCAACGGGCGCAGCTGCACCCGTTGCGCGGGTTTGATGGGCCACGATTGCGTCGCCATTGGCCGCCGTCACGGTGTGGTCGCGATCACCATGGAAAACAATCGTGGGCATGACCTTGCCCGAAGTCTGCACCGCAGCGTCGGTGACTCCCGCTGCGCCGCTACGCATTGCCGTGAACGCCGAGCCCACATCGTTCGCGGCACGGTAGGGCAACCCGGAGTGGGCGCCAACAGCGGCAAACACGTCCGGGTAGGTCCTGCCCAGCACAACCGCCATGGCGGCGCCGGCCGACAGGCCTGCGATATAGATGCGCGCCGGATCAACGCGATAGTCCGCGCCTACCTCAGCGGTCATTCCGGCGATCAACGCCGGTTCGCCGCTGCCGCGCGCCTGGTCCTGCGGGCGGAACCAGTTCCAGCATCTGGACCCATTGGCGTTGGCGGACTGTGCGGGATACGCGACCAGGAATCCGTGCAGATCAGCCAAGGCATTCATGCGCGTTCCCGCCGCAAAATCGTCAGGTGATTGCGTGCAGCCGTGGAGCATCACCATCAAGGGGACCGTGTGCGCAGGGCCGGCGTCGTAGCTGGCTGGCACATAGAGCTGATACGCGAGCTGGCCGGCAGGACTTGCGAATGAGCGCGACAGGAACCGCCCTTGCGACCGGTCGGTCGGTTCGCCGTTGACTTCAATCGTAGGGATCGACACGGGAGCGACGCCGTCCCTGCCGACCGGCTGTGTTCCGGGCACACCGTCAGCACCAAGCAGGCCGGCGCGGGCGAGTGCATCGTCGATGACCGCAGCGATGTGCCCGCCTCGCGTTGTGCCTCGATCCAGTCCAGCAGAGGCTAGGGCGTCGTGGATGATCTTCGCGACGTTCTGGTTGGTAGTGTCAACGCCATCCACGCGACGCGTGGATGAACGGGAATGAAGGCGATCAAGCATCTGGGTGACGAGTTTCAACGGTCCGGCCCTGGTGTGCGAAGGAAGTAGCTGCAACAACATGTTGCACTGCAGCATGCACCTGCACTATGTGTGCTGGTGCGTGACTCCCGGATGAAATCCACCGCTCAGCGAGCCAGGGCGTGGCAGCTCGGCTCAGAACACATACGGCCCCGTCCTTTCCAAGGTTCAGCTTGAGAAGAGCGCTAGGAGCGGCTTTTACCAAGACGCGCCTGATTTCGCACCACCGTCTTCTTGGCGGGCCGCAGCGCGGCATTGCCAACGCCGACCCACAGCTCGGTCGCGTCCTGCCATGCACCCATCCAACCCGTTGGAGTCCACGATGACGGGCGCATGCCGAGCTGCAGCATCCGATACGGTAGCTGGGCCAGGGCAGCGTTGGCGGCGAGCAAGCCGTCACTGGCGGCATTGACCTTTTCGGAGGTCATTCGATTTGTTTCGGACTGGTGCCATGGCGACAGCATCGTGGCCGGATTGGAAAACGCCAGCATGCGCGCGGCGATTACGTTCGCCGATGCCACGCCGGTTGCATTCAGCAAGGCGGTCGCAGTGCGGGTTTGACGGCGGGATGACATGCAATGGCTCCGGGACGGATGTAGGGACACCCACAGTGGAGCACGATGACTGAATAGGCCGTGCACCATGGGGAGACCGGGTCGACCCCTTGCATCCTCGAGTGACGTCGAGGTTCAGCGCTTGTTGAAAAACGTCCTGAACGCGACAGCGGTGCGCTCGATGCCGTCATCGTCAACGTCAAGGTGGGTCACCAGTCGCAATGTCGGCAGGTAACCAATACTGATGCGAATGCCCGCATCGCCCAGGTGCTCGTCCAGGGCACGCAGGCGATCGGATGGCACATTGATGAAAATCATATTGGTGTGCTGTCCGAGCAGGTCAACGCCAGCGATGCCACGCAGGCGGTCGGCAAGACCGGCCGCGCGATCGTGATCCTGCGCCAGTCGTTCAACGTGGTGATCCAGCGCATGCAGGCCAGCAGCGGCAAGGATGCCGGCCTGGCGCCAACCGCCGCCGCACACCTTGCGCCAACGTCGCGCCTTTTCGATCAGCGAATGCGAGCCAACCAGCACTGAGCCCACCGGTGCGCCGAGTCCCTTCGACAGGCAGATCGAAACCGTGTCGAAATGCCGCGTGATCTCGCGCGCCGGCACCTGGCACGCCGTTGCGGCGTTGAAAAGCCGCGCCCCATCCAGGTGCATACCCAACCCGTGCGCGCGCGCCAGGTCATGCGCCCTGCGCAGGTAGTCCAGCGGCAGGGTGCGTCCATGCCACGTGTTCTCCAGCGCCAGCAGGCGGGTGCGCGCGAAGTGCGGGTCGTCGGGTTTGATCACCGAAGCAACGCTTTCCAGCGGCAGTGAACCATCATCGGATTGCACGAGTGGCTGCGGCTGGATCGAACCAAGTACCGCCGCGCCGCCGCCTTCGAACTTGTAGCAGTGTGCGTCCATGCCCACCAGGTATTCGTCGCCACGGTCGCAGTGCGCCAGCAGCGCCAGCAAGTTGGACTGGGTGCCTGTGGGCACGAATAACCCGGCATCGAAACCCAGCTCGGCAGCCAGCCGCTGCTGCAGCGCATTGACCGTAGGGTCTTCGCCGTAGACATCGTCACCGACCTTTGCATCCAGCATCGCCGCACGCATGGCGGCGGTTGGCTGGGTCACGGTGTCGCTGCGCAGATCAATTACGTTCATCATCACTCCATCCTGCCAAGGCGAAGCTCGTGTGAGGGCTTCACTGACGACTCGAGACGACAAAAATACCCTGTCAGGAATACTGGTGGGAATCGCAATCAACAACCCGCTCGAGGCAGGTTTCGGAAGTTGCCACGCGCATCACGCGGCGCTGTCTAATCTGGACGTAGATGCCGCGTCTTGTTCACGACGAGGCCTTTCCCTAGATCGAGGAGACAGAAAATGAACAAAATCCCCGCCGATGCAATCGTCGTGGTCGCCGATGGTCAAAGTGCGCGAGTGTTCCGAAACGTGGGCTCCGAGCAGTCGGTGTCGCTGAAGCAGCAGGAGCGCCTCACCCCGAAGGACCTCGAAGACGATGGTCCGTCCGGGGTGGCGCCTCCCGAGCAGACCGGCCAGCAAACCGACGAAGCGACCTTCGCAAAACAGCTGGCGCATCGACTCAACCACGGCGCGCTGACCAATGCCTACGCGCATCTGGTGCTGGTGGCCGATCCGCAGACGCTGGGCCAGATGCGCCCACAGCTGCACAAGGAAACATTGGCGCGCATGCACGGCGAACTGGCCAAGACGTTGACGAATTCGTCGGTGGAGGACATCGAGCGCGCTCTCGCCTGAGTTCCGCAGCAAGCCGACCTTACTGCGTCTTCGCGCAATTTTCCGAATCCGTCACTGTTGTGCAGCGTGCAAGTGCGCTGCCGCAACACCAACAGGTTGCGGAATTTGGCGACTAGCTCGGCTGTTTCGACTGGCTTGGCGAGGTAATCCTCCGCACCGCTCTCCAGGCCGAACAGGCGCGAGCCCCGTCGTCGACAATGAGGATGCGGGTTGGCAGGGGCAGATCCTCCTGCTGGAATCTGAGGATCGCGTACCCAAGTTCAACGCAACGACTTCCATCGTATTGCGAGCACAGCCGGAGATCACCATGCTGGACACCCAGGACGTCGAATGCCCCTACTGCGGCGAGCTGATCAGTTTGCTGCTGGACACCAGCGCGGGGTCGCAACGCTACATCGAGGACTGCCACGTCTGCTGTCGTCCAATCACGATTGGCCTGGACGTGGATGTCGACGGCGATGCGCAAGTGCGCGTGCAGTCGCAGGACGAGGCCTGATCCCGCGCTCACCCGTCGAGCGTCAACTCATTGCTGTCAGCGACTCGTATGGCAGTGGCGTTGCACCGGCGGCCACGATGGCCTGCTCTGCACTGGCCAACATCTCTTCGCTGGCATCGACCAACAACAGGATACGGCCCGCCTCGATTTCATCCTCGAACTTGACCCTGATCGGATCAGGCAGTGACGACCCGACCAGCGCCGACGACCACGTGCCGATCATCGCCCCGGCTACGCCAACGGCTGCGGCACCGGCCAGCGTCAACCCCACCGCCGGCACCACCACGGCGATCAGGCCTGCCAGCAGACCGGTGGCGCCGCCGTAACCAGCACCACGCAGGGCGGCGGGCAACATGTCAGTGTCTGCCTGCATGCGACTGTCGGGAATCGACTCAAGCTCGATGTCGGAGCGCGCCACCAACAACATGTCGGTGTCCTCGATCCCGGCGCCGCGCGCAGCTTGCATCGCCGCCGCCGTTGTCTGGAGATCGGGGTTGCTGAAGACGTGACGGATTTTCATGCCTACTCCTGGTGGTTCGCATTCTTGTCTTCGTTCAGGGTCGCGCGAAAATGGTGATGCGTGCGTGATAGGGCTGTCTGCGGGTCTTCTGGCACATGCCGGCGGGATTGCATCGCGGCAGGCTTACCCCATGACCCGTGCATTCACCCTGTACGCAATGCTGTCGTGCGTCGTCAGCCTGCCGGCAACGGCGCAGCAGGTTGCGGATCGCGATTTCGCGCCAGTGGTCGCGGCGCCGGAATACGCGGCGGATGCAGGGCCGCAATGCCAGGGAGTCGGTAGGACAGGTGCGTTCTTTCACCGGTCAGGCGTTTCGCGCGCAGGCTGCAGAGCCAGTGCTGGGATTGCCTGAAACCTTCGTGTCGTTGCATCCGGCCAAGCCTTGGGAATTCAGGATCGATACACCGCAGGTCGGGGTAGGCGGATGGCTGCAGGGCGCGACGAAAATCGTCGGCAACGGACGTGCAGCTTTTTTTGGCGAGGCGGCGATGTTCACCGCACAACTCGCCGGCGGTGATCGGCGACCCGTTGGCATGAACGCGCCAGGCGCCGAGCAGAATGCACAGTTCGTGTTGAACGTGATGCACTGGCTGGCAGGACCGCGGCCGGCGCAGTGAGGAGAATGCGAGAACCGGGGTCCACCGACCGCGTCAGAAGGACTTTCCCGCCGTACTTCCTGGCCCAGGGCCAAGCGTATGCTCACGATGAATCCGAGGAGAAGAAAATCATGATCAGGACGTTCATTCCAGTGCTGTTCGCGGTGTTGGCCGTTGTTGGCGGCAATGCGATGGCGCAGTCGGCGCGGACCGCCGACGTTCCGCGTGCAGGCTACGACGCGACGCTGGCGGAAAAGCTCGGCGCAGATGAAAGGGGCATGCGCTCCTACGTGCTGGTCATCCTTCACACGGGCCCTAATCCAGTGCCGAAGGGCGAGGCCCGCGACGCGATGTTCCGTGGCCACTTCGCCAACATGAAGCGGCTCGCCGATGCGGGCACGCTGGTGCTGGCAGGTCCGCTGGACGGCGTGGATGGCTGGCGCGGCATGTTCGTGCTCGCAGTGGACGGCATCGATGCCGCGAAGGTTGCGGTAGCCACCGATCCTGTCGTCATTCAGGGCGAGATGGTGCCCGAGTTCCACACGTACTACGGATCGGCCGCGTTGATGACGGTCAATGAATTGCACGGGCGAATCAGCAAGAAGGACCTTTGACACGGGGAAAATGGAAAGGTCGCACCGGCGGCGACGTGACGGGCTGAAGGTTGCACCGCGTGTCCATCGTCACAAGACGAGACAGTGTCATGACGACGGATGGCGGAAGAAGCATTCCAGTGCCTGCGCGTAGCCCGGGAACTCCTGCACCGAGTTGTGATCCGCGTCCGGCACTTCCAGCACAAGCGGCGGCTGCGGCAACGCATCGATCAAGTGCTGCGTGCGCGCCCAATCGATCACCTGGTCGCGACCGGCGCGGACAATCAATACCGGGCCGCGGTACTTCGCCAGATAATGATCCGACTCATAGCGATCCTTGACCAGCATGCGAACCGGCAGCCATGGATAGCGCGACTGCGCAACTTCAGCCATGTTGTCGAACGGGGTCACCAACGCCAGCCGCGACACCGGGCGCTGCGATGCGAGGTAACTGGCAATACCGGTGCCCAAGCTGCGACCTATCACCGCAATCGGCATTCCCGGTTGCGCGGCGTGCGCATGATCGTACAAAGCCAGCGCATCGGCGAACAACAGGTTTTGTTCCGGTGCGCCGTCGCTGGCGCCGTACCCGCGATACGCGAGCAGGTACACGGTATCGACGGGAAACCACTGAGCAAATCTCGCGCGATTGTTCTGGATCGACTCGCCATTGCCGCCGAAATACAGGATTGCCCCTGGCTGGCCGGGATTGATGACCCAGCCGCGCAACGTGGTGCCCTCGCGGACCAACATGAAATCGGTTTGCGATGCCGCGACTCGCGTGACCTGCGGGAAATACAGCAATGCGTGCTGGCGTGAATAGAGGTAGGCGCAGATGCCCGCGTAGGCGGCCACTAACAGGAACAGGACGGACAGCAGCGATTTGCGCATCTGTATCAGCTCACGTTGCGGGCGGCAGCCGTCGGTATCGGAACACCACGGCGCCGACCAGCAGGGCGACGGCGCCGGCAACCAGGTTCCTCCAGCTCGCGCTGGCCAGCAGGCCAACCGCCAGCAGCGCTGCCAGCACCGGGATCAGCGCGCCGCCCGGCAATTGCAATGCACCCTCGCGCTGGCCGTGCGTGCGGCGCAGGACCAGCACCGACACGGCAGTGCCGATATAGGCGCATAGCCGCGCGATGACCGACAGCAGCGCCAGCTGCACGAACGACCCTGACAGTGCCAACGCCAGCGACAAGGCACCGACCGTGACGATCGCCGCGACCGGGGTCAGCAGGCGGGGATGGATTCCGGCCAGCACGCGTGGACCGTAGCCATCAGCTGCGAGCGCATGCAGGTAACGCGGCCCGAGCATGATGGTGTTGCTGTTGGTGCCCAGGATCGAGACCGCCGCACCAACCGTCAGCACCAGTGCCAGCCAGCCGCCGCCAAAGCGAGCCGCGGCTTCCGCAAGCGGCGTCTGCGATTGGGCCAGGGCTGGCAGGGTGCCCAGCGCGACCCATTGCACGGCGACATAGATCACGGTGACGGTGGCGATCATCGACAGCATCGCGAAGGGGACGTCGCGGCGCGGGTTGCGGTATTCGCCGGCGGCAGCGGGAAGGTTCTCGAAGCCGGCATAGGCGAACAGCAGCAGCAATGCGGCTTCGCCCAGTGCACGCGGCGAGAGTGGCGCGGCCAAGGGTGCGGCCAACGACACGTCCACATGCCAGGCGCCAATCGCCACGAACAGCAGCAGCGGCAGCACCTTGGCCACCGCCAGGAACACGCCGGTGCGTGCCGCCGCGCGCACGCCGACGATGTTGATGCAGACCAGCAGGCCGAGCGACCCTGTGATGATGGCGACGCGCATGCCGCCGCTGGCGGCCTGCGGCCAGAAGTGGGTCACTGCCTCTGCCAGCCCATTGCTCAGCGCGGCGGCGCTGGCGATGCGGGTGAGCAGCAGCATCCAGCCCACCTCGAATCCGATGAACGGTCCGAATGCCTCGCGTGCGTAGAGATAGCCGCCGCCCGGCTGGTCGAAATAACTCGCGGCCTGCGCGTAGCACAGCACCAGCAGGCTGACCGCCAACCCGGCCAGCAACACCGCCCACAGGCTTAACGGCCCGAGCAACAATGCGGCAGCGGCAGGTAGCAGGTAAATGCCGCTGCCGATCACGTCGTTGATCGACAGCCCGTACAACTGCCAACGCCCGACCGCGCGGCGCATCGCCGGTGGCGAGGTCGCGGATCCGATGGCGTGCGACTCGTGCTGGAAGGGTGGCGTGGTCATGGGCGAACGCTAGCACGGGCGCATCACGCAGTGGCGGGCAGCAGCCATTCGATGCGGCGTGGACAGACCGCTGTTGACAATACTTACATGTAAGTAATACCTTCATTACATGAAATCGGCTGACCGCCCCCCCAAAGCGTCCACATTGCATGTGCGCAACTTCCGCGAGCGCATGCGCGGCCAGGGGCTGGTCAAGAAAGACGTGTGGATTCGCCCGGAGCATTCGGAAGAGCTCGCCGCGATAGAAAAGGCGATGCGCGATCCCGACCGCCATCTCGAATTGCCGGCCTTGCCGGCGCTGGAGTCGGGCGCGGGCTGGACGATTGAAACCATCCACCACGCGATCAGCCAGACCTGCGCGGTACACGATGGCCGCATCGCTCTCGACCTAATCGAAGGCGCGGACCCCAGTCTGCACCTGCAGATGCACGAGTTCGGCGGCCTGTCGGTATTCGTCGCGGCAGGAGGCGAGCAGATCATCGTCGAAGCCTTCCTGTGGCCGCTCGCACAAGTACTCGACCCGGTGGCGTTCAATGCGCATGTACTGCGCACCCACAAGCTGCTGCCACTGTCGATGATCGCGCTGCAGGACGTGGGCGGCGTGGCTGGATACACGATGCTCGGCGAGCTCGACTCGCGGTCGAGCCTGGCCAATCTCATGTTCGAGATCGAGACGCTGGCAGACAACGTGCTCAATGCCACGGATGCCTATGCCACGCATCTGCGGCCGTTGCAGCCTGCGGGCGGAGCAGGCTGATGGCCGAACTCCTGAAAACCCTGTTCAAGCGCATCCAGGATGGAGCTTCGGAGTTGGGCGACGCAATCCACGGCGACCGTATCGAGCGCGACCTGGATCACGACATTCGCGCTATCGACCTGCACCTGCACCAGGCACGCAGCGACGCGGCGACCATCAAGGCGCAACGCATCGCCAAGGAAGACGAATCAAAGCGCGCGAAGGCATGTGTTGCCACCACGGAATCCGAGGTCGCCGACCTGTTGTCACGCCGGCGCAACAGCCAGGCTCGCGCAAAGGCGGCGCAGGCGATTGCGTTGCAGGGCGAGCACGCCGTGCTGCAGCGTGAGAGCAAGCAACTCAAGGACAACGAAGGCGAGTTGGCCCAACTCATCGTGCAACTCGAGCACAAGTTGCGGCGCGCCAAGCATCAGCTGGGCACCTTGCGCGCCGCATCGGGCATCCAGCGCGCGCAGGCGGCGGTCGCCAGCTTGCAGCCAGGGCCTGCGCCCTATCCGGAAAGTGCGCAGGCCTCCGCCATGCGTGCACGGCAACGCGCTGTGACCGACGGCGGGGACAAGCCTGCAACCCAGTCCAAGCCACTCGCCCGCCGCAAGCCGACGGCATCCGATGCCGAAGTCGCCATCGATACCCTGATTGGCCGGCTGTCGACCCATTCGCCCGTTGCTGTGACCAAGCGCACCACGCGGAAGCCCCGATGACCGATTTCCTGGAAACCTGCCTCACCTTCCCCACTTTGGCGTACAGCATCCTGTTGGCCTTTTGCGTCGCGTACTGGCTTCTTGCGATGACCGGCCTGTTCGAAGTCGATGCGCTGGATGGCCTGCTGATGGGCGATGGGCATATGGGTCATAGCGATGCCGCCGATGGCGACGCAGGTGACACCACCGCGACCGCCGGCATGCTCGCAAGGCTCGGCCTTAGCGGTGTGCCGATCATGATCGTGCTGACCGTGCTGTTCCTGGTCGGCTGGGTGGCTACCTACTTCGTGCATCTACTGTTGTTGCGGCACCTGCCCGACAGCCTGCGCATTCTGGCCGGCATTGCGACCGTCCTGGGGGCGCTGATACCTGGGGTGTTGTTGACCTCCTTGCTGTTGCGGCCCATTGCGCGGTTGATGGCGAAACTGAAGCCGCCGGTTGCCGCGTCGATCCTGGGCCGGATAGGCACGGTGATCTCGCCGGTAGTCGATGCACAGGGCGGCCGTGCCGAATTCGATGACGGCGGTGCCGGGCTGATCTTGCAGGTACGTGCACCGCCGGGAATCACGTTTGCTCGCGGGGAGCGCGTGGTGCTGCTATCGCACGACGCGCAGGCCAATACCCATGCAGTGATCTCCGAAACCGAATTCAACAATCGCTAGCGTTCCAGCAAGTCGTTCGCAGGAACGTGTTCCAAAAAACCATCCAGAAACTACCCAGCACGTCGAGTCTCACAAAGGAGCACTACATGCCTTCCATTTCTCTAATTCTCCCGGCCCTTGTGATTATCGGTGTCGTTGTGGTGGTCTTACTGGGCACAATCGCGCTGTTCAAGACCTTCTACCGCAAGGTTGATCAGGGCACGGCGCTCATCGTCAACGACATGAGCACCCAGCCGAAGGTGCATTTCACTGGCGCGCTGATCATCCCGGTCCTGTACAAGGCCGAGGAAATGCAGATCAGCCTGATCACCCTGCAGGTGGACCGGCGTGGCAAGGAAGGCCTGATCTGCCGCGACAACATGCGCGCCGATATCTCGGTGGCGTTCTACCTGCGCGTGAACGAGACCCCGGCAGACGTGTTGCGCGTGGCCAAGGCAGTGGGTGCTGCGCGCGCGTCGGACAAGAACGCGGTCGAGGAACTGTTCAACGCCAAGTTCTCCGAGGCGCTGAAGACCGTCGGCAAGCGCTTTGAGTTCATCGACCTGTTCGAGAAGCGCCAGGAGTTCCGCGACGCGATCGTCGACGTGATCGGCAAGGACCTCAACGGCTACGTGCTGGAAGACGTGGCGATCGACTATCTGGAGCAGACCCGCAAGGTCGACCTGGATCCGAACAACATCATGGACGCCGAGGGCATCCGCAAGATCACCGAGCTCACAGCCCTGCAGAACGTGCAGACCAACGAGCTTGAGCAGAACGAGCGGTTGTCGATCACCAAGAAGAACACCGAAACCCGCGAGCACATGCTGCAGATGGAGCGCCAGCAGGCAGAGGCCGAAGCCAAGCAGAAGCGCGAAGTCTCGACCGTGCAGGCACGCGAGGAAGCCGAGACCTCCAAGGTCCAGGAAGAGCAGCGGCTGGTATCCGAGCGTGCACGCATCGAGTCCGACGAGCAGATCAAGATCCGCGAGCAGGAACAGTTGCGCCAGGTCGAGGTGGCTGAGCAGAACCGTCGCCGTGCGGTTGCGATCGAGGTCGAGCGCGTCACCCGCGCCGAGCAGCTGGAACAGGTGACCACCGACAAGGAAGTGCAGCTGCAAGGCGTGGAGCGCGACAAGGTGGTCGAGCAGGGCCGGATGGATGTCGCGAATGTGGTGCGCGAGCGCACCCAGATCGAGCAGACCGTGGCCGTGGCACAGGAGAAAATCAAGGAGACCCGCCAGGTGTCCGAAGCCGACCGCGCCAAGCAGGTCGCGATCCTGGCTGCCGAGGCGGAAGCGCAGGAACACCTGATCAAGGACGTCAAGGCCGCAGAAGCCGCAGAGCAATCCGCACGCCACCGTGCCAGCGAGCTGACCGTGCTGGCCGAGGCCGAGTTGGTCGCCGCCGCCAAGCAGGCCGATGCAAAGAAGGCGCTTGCCGACGGCACCCGTGCCGAAAAGGCCGCGCCCGGTCTTGCCGATGCGCAGGTCCGCGAAGCCAACGCGAGCGCGATCGAGAAGACTGGCGTGGCCGAAGCGCGGGTGATCGAGGCCAAGGCGGACGCCAACTACAAGCAGGGCAATGCCGAAGCGCGCGTGCTGGTCGAGCGCCTTGAAGCCGAAGCCGGCGGGCAATCCAAGATGGGCCAGGCCAAGGCCGACGCCACCATGGCGATGGGCGTGGCGGAGGCCGACGCGGTCGGTCGCA
>JBBQHK010000051.1:0-16276 GCA_038323895.1 Lysobacterales bacterium
GCTGCCTGCGGCGCGCGGCAACTGGGGTCAGCCGGGTTTCTTTGCCGCCGGCTTGCGTGCCGCTGCAGGTTTTTTTTGCGCCGGCGCCGCAGCGGTATCCGAAGTCGGTTTGCGCTTGCGCCCGGAGGCCGTCTTGCCCGCGGTCCTGGCCTTGGTGGCGCGGTGTTTTTGCAGCATGTCTTCGGCCAGCACGACATCCTCGGACAGAATGCCGGCTGCCTTGGCGATCGCGATCCGCGCCTGCGCCTTGTTCTCGTCAGGATTGGCCAACAACAGCTCGCGGATCGCCTCGCGCAGGGCGGATTCTGCACTGCGCTTGAGGTTGGCTTTTTCGCCGCGTGAGAGCAACGCCATCAACGCATCGACGACGGGTTTGATCAGGGCGGATTCGATGGCCATTCGGATTTCCTAACAGGAAAATCTGTATGCGCGGCGAGGTTCTCAACAAGCGCGACTCAACAAGCGCGACTCAGCAAGCACGACTTTTTCACGCAGGACTGCGGCTCAGTTGGTCTTGACGGCCATCGCCGGCAAACCGCTGCTGGCGAGCTTGGCCTTGGCATCGGCCAGTTCCGAGGCCGTGCCATACGGACCCATGCGTACCCGGTACACGGTCTTGCCGCCGATTTCCGCCGCTTCCACGCGCGCGTTCAGGCCCAGCATCGCGATCTTCGCCTTCACCGTTTCCGCATCGCCGGAGCCGCCGAACGCACCAGCTTGCAGGATGTAGCGGGCATCGCTGGTGGTTGCTGTGGGGCCTGTCGTAGCGCTGACGACAGGAATGGTGCTGGCGGTTGGTGCCGTGCTGGTAGCGGTGGCCGATGCCGTATTCTCAGCCACGCCCGGTATTTCCGTGATCGGCGCCGGCAGCCCGGCCGCGGATGTCGTTGTACCCGCTGCCCGAGCCGCTGCCGCCTCGGCGGCCGCTTCCGCCTTTGCACTGGCGGCCAGTTCGGCATCGCTCATGGCCACTTCCTCGCCCGGCAGCAGCGTGTAGAAATCGTATTGGGTGGGCTTTGGCTTATCGACACCCGGCTTGCCGCTAGCAGGCGTGTCGGTAGCGACATCGGGCGCGATTGCCTCATCGTCGCTCGTGCTGGTCGCGGGCTGCGCGTCCGGATTCGGCCTTGGGCCGATGCGCAGGAAACCGTCGCCATCGGCGCCGGATTTCAGCAAGCGTGGCGCCGCCAGCACCACCAGCAAAGTGACTAGCACGCCGATCACCAGCCAGGCCCAGCCGGGCAGGCCACTTGAATGGTTGCGCCGCGCCTGCGACTTGCCGCGTCGTGCCGCCATTAGATGCTCCTCTCGATCTCAATGTGAATCACATGCTCTCCGGGGCGCTCACGCCCAGCAAATCCAGTCCATTGGCAAGAACCTGCCGCGTCGCCCGGGCCAATGCAAGCCTTGCATCGCGCAATGCGGCATCGGCGACCAGCACCGGGCTGGCGTGATACCAGCCGTGGAACGCGTTCGCCAGCTCACGCAGGTACTGCGCGACCAGATGCGGTTCCAGGGTAAGGCCGGCGGCTTCCACCACTTCCGCAAAACGGGACAGCTCGCGCATCAGCTCCTGCGCCGGTGCGTCATCCAGCAGGTGCAGGTTGGCTTCACCATTGGCGGCATCGTGGGGCATGCCTTTCTCGTTCGCTTGCCGAAGCAGGCTGCAGATCCGCGCATGTGCGTACTGCACGTAATAAACCGGATTGTCGTTGGATTGCGAACGCGCAAGGTCGATGTCGAATGTCAGTTGCGAATCCGGCTTGCGCGCGATCAGGAACCAGCGCGTGGCATCGCAACCCACCTCATCTATCAGCTCGCGCAGGGTCAGATAGCTGCCGGCGCGCTTGGACAGCTTCACTTCCTCGCCGCCGCGCATCACTGTGACCATCTGGTGCAGCACGTAATCCGGGTAGCCGGCGGGGATGCCGCAGTCCAGCGCCTGCAGGCCGGCCTTCACCCGGGCCAGCGAACCATGATGGTCCGCCCCAAGCTCGGTGACCGCGCGGGTGTAGCCGCGCTGCCATTTGCTCAGGTGATAGGCCACGTCCGGCACGAAATAGGTGTAATTGCCGTCGGACTTGCGCATGACGCGGTCCTTGTCGTCGCCGAAGTCGGTGGTGCGCAACCACAGCGCGCCGCCCTCCTTATAGGTATGGCCATGGGAGATCAGCTCGCGCACGGTCTCCTCGACCTTCCCGTCGGTGTACAGCGACGATTCCAGGAAGTAGCGGTCGAAGGCCACGCGATAGGCGGCGAGGTCTTCATTTTGTTCGCGGCGCAGCCAGGCGACACTGAATGCGCGGATCGCGTCGATGTCGTCGGGATCGTTTTTGCCTTGCACGCCATGGCCATCGACCTCGACGCGATCGCCGCGCAGGTAGGCCTGCGCGACATCGCCGATGTAGTCGCCGTTGTAGGCCTCCGCCGGCCAGTCCGCGCTGCCGGGCTTGTGCCCCTTGGCGCGCGCCTGGGTCGACTTCGCCAGGTTCTCGATCTGCACGCCGGCATCGTTGTAGTAGTACTCGCGCTTCACGTTCCAGCCGTTGGCAGCCATCGTCCGCGCGATGCAGTCGCCGATCACCGCGGCGCGGCCATGGCCGACGTGGAGCGGGCCGGTCGGGTTGGCCGAGACATATTCAACGCCCACGGTCTGGCCATCAGCGGACGTGTTTTTGCCAAAATCGTCACCCGCTTCCAGCACGTCGCGCACCTGTTGCTGCCATGCGGCGTTCGTCAGGTGGAAATTGATGAAACCGGGGCCCGCGATCTCGACCTTTTCGATCGCAGCCGACGCCGGCAACACGGCGATCAGTTGCTGCGCCAGCGCGCGCGGATTGCTGCGAGCAGTCTTGGCCAGCAGCATCGCGGCATTGCTGGAAAAATCGCCATGCGCGCGCTCTTTCGGACGCTCGATGACGAAGTCCGGGCTCGGCAAGTCGGCGGGCAGGGTGCCGGCGGCACGCAGGGCATCAAGTGCCTGTTCGATCATGGCGCGAAGCTGGTTCTTCACAACGGGCACGTAGTCATATTCAACGGTGTCGCATTGTACGCGAGCCATCGCGCGGGCCTGAACGATAGTGATCGGCAGTTGCCTGCCGCTTCGATCACACCATCCCGCGCGCCGCCATCGACACCGGCGCGCCATCGCCGATCACGAAATGATCCAGCAGGCGCACATCGACCAACGCCAGCGCTTGCTTCAATCGCGCGGTGACGGCGCGGTCGGCGGCGCTGGGCTCGGGATTGCCACTCGGATGGTTGTGTCCAACGATCACCGCCGCTGCGCCCTTCGCCAGTGCGCGTTCGACCAGTACCCGTGGGTGGACCTCGGCGCCATCGATGCTGCCGTGGAACAGCGGCTCGAAGCCCAGTGCGCGATGGCGGGTGTCGAGGAAAAGGGCGGCGAACACCTCTCGTGGCTGCGCGCGCAGGCGATGGGCGAAATAGCGCCCCGCAGCGGACGGGTCGCTCAGGGTGACGCCGCGTTCGAGCTGCGCAGCCAGGTGGCGTTGTCCCAGTTCCAGTGCGGCGGCCAGGGTACATGCGCGCGCCGGGCCGAGCCCGGGCAGCTCGGTCATCGCCTGCGGACTGCGATCCAGCAGGACACGCAGCGGGCCGTGCGCCAGCAACAGGTCGCGCGCGGTGGCGACTGCATCGCGGCCGGCAGTGCCGGAGCCGAGGAAAATCGCCAGCAATTCGGCATCGGACAATACGGAGGGCCCGCGGCTGAGGAGCTTCTCGCGGGGGCGTTCGCAGGCGGGCCAGTCACGGATGTGCATGGCGCCATGTTCGGCGCGGCGCGGCTCTGACGACATCCGGCCAGTACGCGGCATCGGGTAAGCTGGTAACCCGTCGAATGGTCAGGAAAACCCGTCGCATGCAGGTCTCCGCCATGCCCTCCGGAACGCGCCACATCCTGCTCTGCGTCTGCGGCGGCATTGCCGCCTACAAAGCGGCGGAACTGGTGCGGAGGCTGCGCGACAACGCGACCACCGAGGTCATCGTGGCAATGACCGAAAACGCCCAGCGATTCGTCGGCGCGCAGACGTTCCAGGCGCTATCCGGCCGGCCCGTGCGAACGTCCCTATGGGATTCGAGCGCCGAGGCAGCGATGGGCCACCTGGAACTGGCGCACTGGGCCGACCAGGTCATCCTGGCACCCGCCACCGCCAACAGCATCGCCAGATTGGCGCATGGTCTGGCTGACGACCTGGTATCTACCCTGTGCCTGGCGACGACCGCGCCGATCGCGATCGCACCGGCAATGAACCACCGCATGTGGCTGCATCCGGCCACCCAGGCCAATATCGCCACGCTGCATTCGCGCGGGGTGCAGGTGATCGGCCCGAACGATGGTCCGCTTGCAGAGCGCGAATCCGGCCCCGGGCGCATGGCCGAACCTGCGGAAATCCTCGCCGCATTGACCCGAGCCAGCACTTGAGCCGGCCCCTTGCCGGTTGCCGCTTGCTGGTCAGTGCCGGGCCCACGTTTGAAGACATCGATCCGGTGCGCTTCCTGGGCAACCGCAGCAGCGGCAAGATGGGCTTCGCAATCGCCGGGGCCGCCTTCGAACGCGGCGCGCAGGTGTGCCTGGTCGCCGGGCCGGTATCGTTGCCTACACCATCGGGCGTGGACCGCATCGATGTGCGCAGTGCTGCGCAGATGCATGCGGCGGTGATGGCCCGGCTGTCAGTCGAGCAATCGCCCTGCGATGTCTACATCGGCGCGGCGGCGGTTGCCGATTTCACGCCGCAGAAGTTCGCCGGCAGCAAGCTCAAGAAGACGCCGGGCGAAGACACGCTGACCCTGGAGCTGGTCAAGACCCGCGACATCCTGGCGGAAGTCGCGATACACGCACGGCGGCCACGTCTGGTCGTAGGGTTTGCCGCGGAAACCGATGACGTGGTTGCGTACGCGCGCGGGAAACTGCAACGCAAGCGGCTCGACCTGATCTGCGCCAACCGGGTCGGAGTGGGTGCCACCGGCTTCGAGAGCGACGACAACACATTGCTGGTGCTCGGCCATGACGGTTTCGAACACGCACTGGGGCCGGCCGCGAAAACCGAGATCGCCGGACACTTGCTGGATCTGATCAGTGAACGACTGATCTCCGAGCGAATAGCGACGGAACGACTGATGACGGAACGACTGCGCTGATGCAGCACGCGCTGCAGGTGAAAGTCCTGGATGCACGTTTCGGCGATGCCTGGCCGTTGCCCGCCTACGCCACGCAGCACAGTGCCGGCCTCGACCTGCGCGCGGCGCTGGACATGCCGCTGGTGTTGCAACCCGGTGAAGCCGCCTTGATCCCGTCGGGGCTTGCGATTTACATCGCCGATCCCGGCCTGTGCGCGGTGATCCTGCCGCGCTCAGGGCTGGGTCACAAGCACGGCATCGTGCTGGGCAACGGCACCGGGTTGATCGATGCGGACTACCAGGGGCCACTGTTGATCAGTACCTGGAACCGGGGCGACTCGGCCTATACCGTGGTGCCAGGCGACCGCATCGCGCAATTGGTGTTGTTGCCAATCGTGCGCGCGACCCTGCAAGTGGTGGATACTTTCGATGAGAGCGCACGCGGGGCCGGCGGGTTTGGCCATACCGGCATGCGTTGACAGGGGGCACGATGAGCGACGACGAAAAGCGCAAGCTGCAACTCGACCCGGCGCAATGGGCGAGGTTGCTGGCTGCGATCACGGTGTTCCTGCTGTTGCTGGGCCTTTGGTTCGCGGTGGCCGGCGTGGGCCAGCTGCGGGCTGACATCCGACTGACCGGGCTGCAGCAGGCGCGCGATGACGCGGTGACTGAAACCCAGCGCAACCTGCAGTCGATGCGGCGCAAATTCAGCGCGACGCTGGCCTCGCCCGCAGTGGAGCTCGCGTTGAAGGCTGGCGACAACGCTGCCGCCGCGCGAGCGATTTCGGCGGCATGGCCTGAACTCAAGCGCAGCGAAGTGTGGCCGGCCGACCTTCAGGAACAGTACGAGAAGCTGCCTGCCAGTGGATATGGCAGCTTGGCCGTGGGCGAAGCCGCGCTTGCCGCAGGCCAGCCGGTGGCACGCATCATTTCGGCCGCTGGAGGCGAGCGGCTGGCGATCGCCGGACCTGCCGCTGGCCCGGAGGTGCAACTGCTTGGCTATGTCGAGCTGCCGCTGGAGCGCGTGACCCACGGTATCGCCACGGCCAGCCTGGCCGCCGGCACCTACCTTGCATTGCGCCAGGGGTCCCGCGACGTGCTGGAGCGCGGGGATCTGGCGCTGAAGGATTCTGCGGAGTCGCTGGCGGCCCCCGTAGCCGACAGCGACCTGCGCGTCGCCGCCGGTGTGCCTGATGACGTAGTGGTGCCGCTTGAGCTGGGCGCGATCGCTGCGATCGTTACTGGCGGGCTCCTGCTTCTGGCGGGGCTGGGTGTCTGGCTCGGTTTGCGCCCGCGCATGCTGGGCAAGGGGGGTGGCGCCGATGAAGAAGACGTCCCGACCCTGGCTGAGCTGCAGTTGACCCAATCTGAAGAAGCGAAATCCAAGCCGCAGCGCGAGATCACGGACACCGCAACCAGCAAGGCATCGGTCGTGATCGACCGCAGCATCTTCCGTGCCTACGACATTCGGGGCGTGATGGGACAATCGCTGGACGCCGGCGTGGCCGAACTGATTGGCCAGGCGATCGGCTCGCTCATGCACGACCAGGGTTTTGAGGACATCGTGGTAGGCCGTGATGGTCGGCTTTCGGGCCCGGAACTCATGGAAGGCCTGGTCACTGGATTGCGCAAGGCCGGCCGCAACGTGGTCGACATCGGCCTGGTGCCGACTCCCGTGGTGTACTTCGGCTGCTATCACCTGCGCACCGGCTGTGGCGTGGCGATCACCGGCAGCCACAATCCGCCGGACTACAACGGCTTCAAGATCGTAGTCGGCGGCGAGACGCTGTCGGGGAAGGCGATCACCGACCTGCACGCGCGCATCGCCGAAGACCAGCTGCATGAAGCGGATTCACGGGGCACCCTGGATGACCGCGACATCAGCGACGACTATGTCGAGCGCATCGCCGGCGACATCCAGATCGGCCAGCGCCTGAAGGTGGTGGTGGACGCCGGTAATGGCGCCGCCGGCACCCTTGGACCGCGCGTGCTGGAAGCGATCGGGGCCGATGTCACGCCCCTGTTCTGTGATATCGACGGCACCTTCCCCAACCACCATCCCGACCCCAGCGAGCCACACAACCTCGCAGCGCTGGTGCAGATGGTGGAGCGCCTGGATGCGGATCTTGGGATCGCATTCGATGGTGATGGCGACCGCCTTGGAGTGGTGACCCGCACCGGCAAGATCATCTTCCCGGATCGGTTGCTGATGCTGTTTGCGGCTGACGTACTGCAACGCAATCCGGGCGCGGTTATCGTGTACGACGTGAAGTGCACCGGCCGCTTGCCTGCGCACATCCTGCGTCATGGCGGCAGTCCGTTGATGTGGAAGACCGGGCATTCGCTGATCAAGGCCAAGATGCGCGAGACCGAAGCCGAACTGGCCGGCGAGATGAGCGGGCATTTCTTCTTCGCCGAACGCTGGTATGGCTTCGATGACGGCATCTACGCAGCGGCGCGCCTGCTGGAAATCCTGGCCACCAGCGGCTCCACGCCGGACGAAGTATTCGATGCATTGCCCGATGGCATATCAACGCCGGAAATCAAGGTCGAAGCGCCGGATGGCGACCCGCATGCCTTCGTCGAACGCTTCGTCGGCATGGCACGCTTCGAGGATGCACGCCTGTCCACCATCGACGGCCTGCGCGTGGATTGGCCGGATGGCTGGGGCCTGGTGCGCGCATCCAATACCACGCCCGTGCTGGTGATGCGTTTCGATGCCGACTCGAATGCGGTGATGGCCCGCATCCAGCAGGCATTCCGTGAGCAGTTGCTGGCCGTACAGCCAGGGATGGCGCTGCCGTTCTGACCGATCGCGTGGCGGCGCGCTGTCGTTTGTGGCTCAGCGCGCCGGCGATGGGGTCGGCAGGGAGGCTTGCGTCCCCGCGGTGGCCGGATCGCCCGCTTGCGATAACTTGAGCTCGCGATAGCGGTCAAGGGCATCGGCCAGCTCCGCGTCCAGCTGCGAGCGGTCCTGCTCCTGGTCGGCCAGGATCTGTTGCTGGCGGAGCATTTCGTTGTGCTGCTTCAGGATCGTCTCGGCCAAGCCCTTCGGCACCGGCTTATTGTTGAGTTCCCAGTCGCCGGCCTGGCGCAAGCGCGTGATCAGGCTCAGGCGTTGGTTGGTCAGGCCAAGCTGGCTTGCCTTAAGCGTCTCATCCACCAGCGTGATGCGTTCGCCGTAGGCACGGCGCAGGTCGGCTTCGGTCATGTAGGACTCGACCATGGCCAGGTCGCGACGCGACTGGATGGCTTGGGCTTCGGCCTGCTTTCGCGCAACCGCAGCGGAGACTGCGGCATCGGCACGCTCGCTCTCGGACAGCGCGCGAGCCACCTGGCCGGTGGCCAGCCCGCTCCTGGCACTGATCTCGGTACGCGCGGAATTGGCCGCCTCAGCCGGTAGGGCATCACTGCAGATTTTGCGGCCGCCCTCGTTCCAGCAATAAACCTTCTTCTGCGTGGACTGTGCATGCACGCTCGGGACCAGCCCGGCGCCGAGCGCCAGGGCAGTAGCAGCCAATATCATTCGATAGCGATGCGCCATGACAGCCCCCTGTGGCAGTCGCGAAGGGTTCATGCGGTTGTGCCGTAGCGTGCGCGATAGGCGAGCAGGGCATCCTGTTGGGACACAAGTTCGGCGGTTTTGCCGGAGAACACAAGCAAATCCTCCAATCCGGCCACTGCGATCACCGGGATGGCGTGTTCCGCGGCAACCGCCTGCGAAGCCGACCGCGGGTCGTCGTCGCCCACGCGTTCCTGGCGATCCAGTGCGATGACTATCCCCGCGGGAGTGCCGCCTGCGGCCGAGATGAGCACCAGCGCCTCGCGGATGGCGGTGCCGGCAGTGATCACATCATCGACGATCAGCACGCGCTTCCCAGCCAATGATGCGCCGATCAAGTTGCCACCTTCGCCATGCACCTTTGCTTCCTTGCGGTTGAACGCCACCGGCAGGTCGCGGCCGCGACGGGCGTATTCGCAGGCCAATGCAGTCGCCAACGGAATCCCCTTGTAGGCGGGACCGAACAGCAGTTCGAATTCCACAAGGGAGCCGGCGGTGCCGGCCGCGTCCAGCGCATCGGCATAGCAATCCGCCAGTGCTGCCAGCGATGCGCCCGAATCAAAACGCCCGGCATTGAAAAAGTACGGGCTGGTGCGTCCAGACTTGAGCGTGAATTCCCCAAAGCGCAGTGCTTCGTTGCGCATGGCGAGTTGGAGAAAGCGGGCGCGGTGGTCGTCCATGCCCTAGTGTCCACGATCTGGCGGCTTTTCCGCTACGCTCCCGCATTGTTCCCGCCCGCGAGAGCGCATGCGCATCCTCAGTTTCAACGCCAATGGGCTGCGTTCGGCGGCCAGCAAGGGCTTCTTCAAGTGGTTTGCCGCGCAGGATATCGATGTGATGTGCGTGCAGGAAACCAAGGCCCAGGAACACCAATTGGGAGATTCGGTATTCCGCCCCGACGGCTATCGCGCGTGGTTCAAGGATGCCAGCACCAGGAAGGGCTACAGCGGGGTGGCGATCTACAGCCGCCGTGAACCCGACGAGATCCGCACGCAACTTGGATGGGCCCCTTTTGATGACGAGGGGCGCTACATCGAAACGCGCTTTGGCAACCTGTCGGTGGTGTCCTTCTACATCCCTTCCGGCAATTCCGGCGATGTGCGCCAGGGCTTCAAGGAAGAGGTGATGGCGTGGCTCAAGCCGATCCTCGACGGCTGGCTGGCAAGTGGCCGCGACTACGTGGTGTGCGGCGACTGGAACATCGTGCGCGCGCGAAGCGACATCAGGAACTGGACCGGCAACCAGAAGAATTCCGGTTGCCTGCCACATGAGCGGGCCTGGCTTAGCGGCTTGATGGCCGACGACTGCCATGACGGCCTGATCGTACCCCCGGTGAACGGCTGGAAGGACAGCTTCCGCGTGGCCAAGCCAGGCGCGGTCGAGTATTCGTGGTGGTCTCAACGCGGCGCCGCGCGTGCCAACAACGTCGGCTGGCGCATCGACTACCAACTGGTGACGCCGGGTCTGGCCGCACGCATCGCCTCGGCAACAATCTTTCCCGAACCGAAATTTTCCGACCACGCGCCCTGCCTGGTGGAGTACCTCGAGTGAACAACACCACGGCAGTGAGAAGTACCGGTGCGGGAGATGTAGTGCGCGCGCTGCGTCAGCCCAAGGTGCTGGCGATGCTGCTGCTCGGCTTCTCCTCGGGCCTGCCGCTGTACCTGGTCGGCAACACGATGGGGTACTGGATGCGCGAGAACGGCAGCGAGCTGTCGGCGATCGGCTTCCTGTCCTGGGTGGGCCTGGCCTATACGCTGAAGTTCCTGTGGGCGCCGATCCTCGACAAGACCGACGTCCCGCTGCTCGGCCGGCTTGGCCACCGCCGGGGTTGGATGGTGCTGTCACAGATCGTGGTCGCAGCCGGCCTGGCGGGCATGGCGATCGTGCAGCCAGGTGGCGGCCTGGTGACCTTCGGCGTGCTTGCCCTGGTCGCGGCGTTTGCCTCGGCGACCCAGGACATCGTGATCGATGCCTGGCGTATTGAAATCGCGGACAGCACCGAGGAACTCGGGCTGCTCACCTCGGGCACGCAGTTCGGTTACCGCACCGCATTGCTGGTCACCGATGCCTTGATCTTGATACTTGCCACGTATATCGGTTGGGCTCCGTCCTATTGGTTGATGGCGGCGCTCATGGGCGTGGGCATGTTCGCCGCACTGTTCCTGGCGCGCGAGCCGACTGCATCCCAGGCACCGGAAGTGGCTGGGCATGTGCCGCTGTGGACCATGTCCGGCCTGTGGGACGCCATCGGCGGCCCATTCATCATGTTCTTCAAGACCCATGGCAAGTTGGCCCTGCTGATGCTGGCGGCGATCAGCCTGTACCGGCTCCCCGACTTCGTGATGGGGCCGATGAACAATCCGTTCTATGCCGACATCGGCATCAGCAAGGAGTTCGTCGGCGAGGTGCGGGCATCGATCGGTCTGGTTGCGGCGCTGGCAGGCATTGCGGCTGCCGGCATCAGCGCGGTGCGCTTCGGCTTCGTGCCCACATTGCTGGCCGGCGCGATCCTCGGGCCGGGTTCCAACGCAGCGTTCGCCTGGGTTGCGTATGCAAACGGCGACCACATCGTGTTCGGCGCGGCGATGGCGATCGATGGTTTCGCTACGGGTTTTGCCGGCACTGCCCTGGTGGCCTACATGTCCAGCCTGACCAGCATCGGCTATACAGCGACCCAGTACGCCCTGCTCAGCTCGTTCTATGCCTTGCTGGGCAAGGTGCTGAAGGGGTTTTCCGGCGTGGCGGTTGAACAACTTGCGGAGGGTCGCGGCCTGATCGACGGCTATGCATTGTTCTTCCTTGGAACCGCGCTTGCAGGCATCCCGGCGCTGTTGCTATGCCTATGGCTGTCGCGCAGGACGCGGATGGCATTGCTGCCCTGAGCTTGCCCTGCGCCGCCCATCGCGTTAGATATGAGCTGCGTTCCCCCGCGCAATCAAGGAAGTCCCCGTCATGACCGATATCTCGTTGCAAAACCTCAGGCCGAAGCTTGTCGAGCGACTCACGCGGCTCGCTCAACTCCAGGGTCTAGCCCTGGATACCGTCGCTTCGGAAGCACTCACCATTGGTGTGGAGACCATCGAGGATCGGGTCCGCAAGGAGCTGCTCAATACGCGTGAACAGGTAGCACTGAAGGATGCGATCGAACAGATCCAGAAGGTACCGGACGCTGCTTTCGGCTTGATCGGGCGGGTGAAGCCGCGGCGATAACTCAGGCCGGGTAGACCGCACCCAGCACGCGCAGGCCGGCGGCGCCGGTCACCGCCGGCAGATTGCCGGGACGTCCCGCCAGGGTTTCCCGCGCCAGCCAGGCGAACGCCATCGCCTCCACGAAATCCGGATCCAGCCCGTGCGTGGCGCTGGACTCCACGACGATGCCGGGCAGCGCCTGGGTCAGCGAATCCATCAGCCCCCGGTTGTGCACTCCGCCGCCGCAGGCAATGACCCGCTGGGTGCCGGGTTGCGCGGCGCGCAGCGCGTCGGTGATCGTGCGCACGCTCAGCGCCAGCAGGGTGGCCTGGACATCCGCGGCGGATTCGGCACCCACCAGCTTGGCATCGACCCAATGCAAGTTGAATGTGTCGCGGCCGGTGGATTTCGGCGGCGGCTGCGAGAACCACGGCTCGTCCAGCAGGCGTTCCAGTAAGCCTTGGTCGATGCGGCCCTGCGCAGCGAACGCGCCGCCGGCATCGTAGGCATGGCCGAGGTGCCGCATGCACCAGGCGTCCATCAGGCCATTGGCCGGGCCCGTGTCGAACCCCCGCACCACGTCCTGCTTCGGCAACAGGGTGAAATTGGCGATGCCGCCAAGGTTCAACACGGCACGGTTTTCGGAATCCGAATGCAGGGTGGCCGCATGGAAGGCAGGCACCAGCGGCGCGCCGTGACCACCCGCAGCGATATCTCGGCGGCGGAATTCGGCTACCACGCGCACCCCGCAGCGCTCGGCGATGGTGGCTGGATCCCCCAGCTGCAGCGTAAACGGGAAATCACCGTGCGGGCGGTGACGCAGGGTCTGCCCGTGCGAGCCGATGGCGTCGAGTTCACCGGCATCGATACCTGCTGCCTGCATGGCAGCGCACGAGGCCTGTGCGAAAGCGCGACCGACCCGGACATCCAGCTCGCCCACTTCATCCAGGGTGAGCGTCGCAGCAAGCTGGCCAAGTTCCACCAGGCGGGCACGCAATGTGGGCTCCCACGGGTAGGTTTCGCCAAAGACCAATTCCGGCGCGGCGTCCGGATCCCCATCGGCGAAACGCACCAGCGCGGCATCAATGCCATCGGCGCTGGTGCCTGAGATCAGGCCAAGGAAAAACTGCTGGGATGCGCGCTTGGACATGCCGCGGAGTATCGCATCGCCAGGCAATGTGCCATTCGGGCACTTGCCTGGCGCGGACGATCAGCCTCTCTTGTTGCTGTTGCGGTTTCCGCTTTTGGCAGGCTTGTCGGCGCTGGCCACGCGGGTGTCATCTCCAGGCGCGTAGATCACGTCTTCGACCTCGCGGATCTTGTCCAGTGCGCGCCCGGTCTCGCTCTTGAAAGCCAACAGCGCGGCGCCCTGCAGGGGCTGCGGCGGCGGCAGGGTCATCTTCAGCGGATTCTGGTGCACGCCATTGACGCGGAATTCGTAATGCAGGTGTGGGCCGGTCGCCAGGCCGCTGGCACCGACATAACCGATCACCGTGCCCTGGACAACGCGCTGGCCGGACTTCGCATTGCCGAACCGCGACATGTGCCCATACAGGGTGGTGCGGCCGTTGCCGTGGTTGAGGATCACTGTGCGACCATAGCCGCCCTTCCAGCCGACGAACTCCACGCGCGCATCACCGGCGGCCTGGATCGGCGTGCCGACGCCCGCGGCATAGTCCACGCCCTTGTGCATGCGGAAGCGACCCAGCACAGGGTGCTTGCGGCCGCCAAAGCCGGACGTCAACCGCGCGTATGGAATCGGCATGCGGATGAACGCGCGCTTGAGCGAACGGCCATCGGGCGTGAAGTATTCCGGCTTGCCGTTGCGCATGTGCCGGAATGCGCTCTTGAGCTTGCCGTCCATGTTGAAGGTTGCAGCCAAGACCGGGCCGGTATCGACCAGTTGCCCGTCCTTCCAGGTCTGGTCGACCACCACGCTGAAGCGGTCGTTCTGGTCCAGGTCGGAATCGAAATCGATGTCGTACTTGAACATTTCGTCGGTGAGCTGGCTGAGTTGCTTGCTGCCCAGGCCGACCGTGCGCGCGGATTTGAACAGCGACGTGCCGACCTTGCCGCTCAAGACGACTGTACGCGTGGTGATTTCATGCGCGACCTCGCGTTCGCGCAGTGCGTTGCCATCGAACTCCAGTTCAACCGGCTCCCCATTGATGCCGTACTTGCCCATGTCGATGCGCATCGCGCGCACGCTGCCATCGGCCGGCAGGTTGAAGCTCAATTCCGTGCCCGGGCGCATGCGCCGCAGCATCGGCTGGATCTTGGGGTGCTGCATGACGTCGTGCAGCTGGCGTTGCGGGATTCCCAGCTCGGCAAACACGCCGCTGAGGGTCTGTCCCGGCTTCAGAGAAACGCTTTGCCAATGATCGGAAGTGATGCCGTGCTTGACGCCCAGTTGCGGCAACGCCAGCGACAGGGTCATTCGCTGCGCCGTGCCAGGCGATTGCATCGCGGTGGAGAACCCGGGCACGATCGCCGCGACCAGCGCGCCGATCGTTGCGAATAGACTGGCATGCAGCCAATGGCGTCGGGTCCATCGGCCGTTGAAGGCGTATGGAAGACGCAGGGTCGTCGCCTCAGCTATCGGTGCGGCGTTGGCGCGTTCCAGATTGCTGCGTCGCACCGCGTCGTGGCTAGAATCCGTCATGCGTGCATTCCCCGTCGGCGTGACGATCGCGTCAAGGCAGTACCATAATCGTGCGAAATAGATGCGTCAACTCATTGAATCGTCAGATGTTTTGCCGCATCACGTTTTAACGTTACTTTAACGAGCTATTCCCAACGGCGCCCACTCCGCGCGTCGCCAGTGAAACATTCCCTTCAAGAGCATTACCCGTGACCGAACTGCAACATCCCGACCTGCAAGACGCCATCGACCTCATTTCCCGCGGCAGTGACGAGATCCTCAAGCGCGAGGAATTGCACGCGCGGCTGGTCCAGTCCTTCAAGAACGGCGGCCGTCCACTGCGGGTCAAGGCAGGTTTCGACCCGACCGCGCCTGACCTGCATATCGGCCATACCGTACTGCTCAACAAGATGCGGCAGTTCCAGGACCTCGGCCATCAGGTGATCTTCCTGATCGGTGACTTCACCGGAATGATCGGCGACCCGACAGGCAAGAACGTCACCCGCAAGCCACTCACCCGCGAAGACGTGCTGACCAACGCGCAGACCTACTCGAACCAGGTGTTCAAGGTGCTTGATCGCGAACGGACCGAAGTGCGGTTCAACAGCGAGTGGTTCGGCGCGATGACTGCTGCCGACATGATCAAGCTTGCGGCGCAACACACTGTGGCGCGGATGCTCGAGCGTGACGACTTCGCCAAGCGCTATGCCGCGCAGCAGTCGATCGCCATCCACGAATTCCTGTATCCGCTGGTGCAGGGCTACGACTCCGTCGCGCTCCAGGCCGATGTCGAAGTGGGCGGCACCGACCAGAAGTTCAACCTGCTGATGGGTCGCGGCTTGCAGGAACATCATGGCCAGCCGCCGCAGGTCGTTCTCACAATGCCCCTGCTGGAAGGCCTGGATGGCGTGCAGAAGATGAGCAAGTCGCTCGGCAACTACATCGGTATAGATGAGCCAGCAATCGACATCGTCAGCAAGACCATGAAGATCGGCGACGATCTGATGTGGCGCTGGATCGAGCTGCTCAGCTTCGAGATAGGCGTTGACGAAGCGAAGTTTTTGAAGCGCGATATCGAGGCGGGTGGCTTGAACCCGCGTGACGTCAAGCTGCGGCTCGCCCGCGAACTGGCTGCACGCTTCCAGGGTGTTGCCGCAGCCGAACAGGCCGTCACGGGTTGGCATGCGGCCGTGCGCGGCGAGGGCGACCTCCACAGCCTGCCATTGCAGGAGGTGCCGGTGCCGGCAGACGGCCTGCGCATATCGGCGTTGTTGGTTGCGGCCGGGTTGATGCCCAGCAATTCGGAAGCCAGTCGGAAGTTGAAGGAGCGCGCCGTGCGAGTCAATGGCGAAGTGTTCGAAGATGGATCGCGCGTCTTCGAGCCTGGCTTTGAGGGCGTACTAGCCGTTGGCAAGCGGAATTTTGCCCGGGTAATTTTACGCGAAAGCAAGCAATCCTGAATATTCGTTCTATCCAGGCTTGCGGCAGCGCAACAATCTTCGCTATACTGGTCGGCCCGCAGAGGTGGGCGGTAAGAATCCTTACCGGCCGCTGAAGCAAGCAAAAATCTTCCTCACGCGGTATTGACGGAAGTGGAAAAGCTTGTATGATGTGCGGCTCCCTCGGGCACTTAGGTGATTGGGGGACTGGGACAGGCGCTGAGGCCTAGACCTGAGATCTTTGACAGTGTGCGCAGGTGACTTGTGCGGGCGTCTGGTGGTGGCGGTTGTCCATCAGCAGAT
>JBBQHK010000052.1:0-15645 GCA_038323895.1 Lysobacterales bacterium
GCAAGCGCAGTTACCGCGTGCGCGCGGATGCGCTGGGCCGCTGGGCCTATCACTGCCACATGTTCTTCCACATGGAAGCCGGGATGTTCCGCGAAGTACGGGTGGAGGAATGAACATGATCAAACTATTGCTGCCACTCGCAGTCGTCGCTGCCCTTGCGCTGCCAACCGCGGCACATGCGCAACACGCCGGGCATGACATGACCATGCCGATGCCTGCGCCCGCCAAACCCGTCGCCAAGAAGAAACCGGCAAAAGCCGTAAAACCAGCAGCTTCGAAATCCAAGCCGGTTGCCAAACCCAAGCCCGCTGCAAAAGCCGCGACAGCGCCGCAGGTGAAGAAGCCATTGATTAAGCCCACGCCGCCTGCTGAGGCGGGCGAGCCGGCGGTCGATCATTCCAAGATGGACCAATCGAAGATGGAGGGAATGGATCATTCCAAGATGCAGGGAATGGATCATTCCAAGATGCAGGGCATGGACCATTCGAAGATGGACCACTCCCAGATGCAGGACATGGATCATTCGAAGATGGAGGGAATGGATCATTCCAAGATGGACCATTCAAAAATGGGCCTTGGCACCGGCACGCTGATCACGCCGATCCCAGCGGTCACGGATGCAGATCGCCAAGCCGCATTCCCGGACTTGCATTCCCACCACCTGCACGGCACCAGCATCAACAGCTTCTGGATGCTGGACCGGCTGGAAGCATCGGATGCAGACCCCGGTACTGCACTGGGCTGGGAAGGCATGGCATGGATTGGCGGCGACGTGCAGCGGTTGTGGCTGCGCAGCGAAGGTGAAGCGGTCGATGGCCGCATCGAGCATGGCGACGTGGAAGTGCTTTACGGCCGTGGCGTGCGTGCGTGGTGGGATGTGGTCGCAGGCGTCCGTCATGACATCGGCGAGGGTCCGTCGCGCACGTGGGGCGCGTTCGGTGTGCAGGGATTGGCGCCGTACAAGTTCGAGGTCGCCGCCACCGCTTATGTCGGCCAGGGCGGCCGCACTGCGGCGCGTGTTGAAGCCGAATACGACACCCTGTTCACCAATCGCCTGATTCTGCAATGGCGCGCAGAAGCCAATGCCTATGGCAAGTCCGATCCACTCGCCGGCATTGGCAGCGGGGTATCCACGCTGGAGGCCGGGTTGCGGCTGCGCTACGAGGTCACGCGCAAGTTCGCGCCCTACATCGGCGTCGAACACGAACGTGCGTTCGGCAATACCGCCGACCTGCGTCGCGCCGCTGGTCATGGCGCGGGCGATACGCGCGTGGTGGCTGGCCTGCGGCTCTGGTTCTGACCGAGGACGAAGACATGAAATCGCACACTCGCCACATCCTCGTGACCAGCGCCGTGCTCGGCGCGATTGCCATCGGCGCCGGTGTTTTTGCCTGGACCGGCATTTACAACATTGGAGCAGACGACGCGCATACCAAGCCCGTTTCCTCAATGCTGCAGATGGCACGCGAGCGTTCCATCACCGCCCGCGCGAACAAGCTGCATCCGCCGCCCAACCTCAATGATGCTGCGCTGATCCGCCAGGGTGCCGGCAACTACAACGCCATGTGCACCGGATGCCATTTGGCCCCGGGCATGGCGGCCACTGAACTCAGCAAGGGCCTGTATCCATCCCCACCGAATTTGTCCACGGCCGACATCGGCGACCCATCCCACCATTTCTGGGTGATCAAGCACGGCATCAAGGCGTCCGGCATGCCCGCGTGGGGCAAGAGCATGAGCGACGAATACATCTGGAACATGGTGGCCTTCCTGCAACAGATGCCCAAGCTCAACGAGGAGCAGTACAACGCCATGGTCGCCAGCAGCGGTGGCCATTCGCATGGTGGCGGCGAGTCCATGCCGCATGACGATGGCGACGCCGATCAACACGACGGGGCGATGGAAGGCATGCACATGGAAGGCATGGGCACGGATGAATCGAAGTCACATTCGCACCCGGCAGGAACCCCGGCGCATGACGACTCCGCCGGTGACCATGCCGGCATGGCAATGGACGCCAAGCCAATCGATGAGTCCAAGCCCCACCCGCATGCACCTGGCACGCCGGCGCATGTGGACAGCGCGCCCGCTGCACCAGCGGCCACCACAAAACCGGCCGATGACGGCCACGATCACCAACACTGAGGATTGGAGCGACCACCCATGAAGTCCGAATCCCGCGCGACGCCTGCTGCGTATGTACTCGCCCGACTGAACAAAAACTCGTGAGGAGCCTCCACATGATCTCGAAACTGACCCTGTTCGTTGCAATTGCAGCGGCTGCGACCTCCATTAATGCCTGTGCGCGAGCGCCTGACGCCACTCCAGGCGTGCAGGAGGCCACGAACGTGGCACCCACGGTTGCGACCATGGCAAACTCGAAAATTCCGCAAAGCAAAGCGCCCACAAGCCGTTCGCTACCGTTGGTGGTTGTCCACAAGACCGAGAGCTGCGGCTGTTGCGGGCTCTGGGTCGAACATATGCAGCAGGCCGGATTCCCCGTGGAAGTGCGCAATCTGGAAGATGTAACGCCTGTCAAGCAGCGCGTTGGCGTACCGCTGGGCAAGGGTTCCTGCCATACGGCGGAAGTTGGCGGTTACTTCGTCGAAGGCCATGTGCCGGCCGATGACATCAAGCGGCTGCTCGCCGAGAAACCTGTAGCCAAGGGACTCGTGTTGCCCGGTATGCCAGCCGGATCGCCAGGTATGGAAACGCCCGATGGCCGGGTGCAGCCATATGTCGTCGAACTGGTGGGCGAAGACGGCAACACAGTGGCCTTCGCGCAACACGATTGATTCGATTTAGCAGATCGACGTTTGCCAAAGCATCGATCTGAACCCTCGCGCTGAGCGTCCTACTTTCAGTTTCTTTTCTACACACACGTGCAGCAATGAAATTGATGTCTTCAATGCGCACGTGCTCGTTCGAAATTACAAGGCACTGCACTCGTGTATGAGCGGGAAGAAAGACTGACGCGGGCATCACCGCATCAGCATGCAGTCCAGCGCGTCCAGGCCGATATGGATCAGCAAACCTAGCCCGAGCAACCGTGTGCGTCGCCACACGGCAAGCATTCCGTACACAAAGGTTGCAGGCAGCGTATGCAGCGGATGAAAACCGATGCTGCAACGCCCGGGTGCGTAGATCGGTTCCGCCAACAAATGATCCAGGTCGATCAACCAGCCTGCCAGCAGCAACAGCCATGCGCGGAACCAGCGATCGCGATACCAGATCGCGGCAACCAAGCCTGGGACGGCGATGTGCAATGCCAGATGCAGAAGCGGACGTAGCTCCAGCGCGCTAAGTAGAAAAGGCATGCGTCAAGATATTTGCGGAGAACAACACGATGTTAGCGGTTGGATATAGACCGGTGCAAAGCCGCCACCCGGGGTGCGGAAGTTCGTGGTCTGGCCTTGGTAAAGCCGTGCCGCCAGCCATTGCACGTCACCCTCGTAAACGTAGTTGCGCACATCGAATTTAAACGTCTGCGGCGGCGACTGGCTGGAGATGACGCGTTCTCCCGGGGCGACAATCGCCTGTGCCACATAGTCGCCTGCGAGAATTTGCTGCCAGACCCGGCGGGTGAGCTTGTCTCCGCGATAAGCAGCTCGGCTGCCGAAGCCCATGGCCGGCTTGAAGAATAGACCGCGCCGTTCTGACCACAATCGCTCGGCGTCTGCGGGGTCAACTAGCTCGGTGGCCGGAATCCCGGCCAGCAGGATGTCGCGGCTGGACGCCGGCACACCAAGCGCCTGCAATTGCAGGTCGTCGCTCAGTAGCGCCAGATTGCGTTTGTCGGCGTACAGCGCGTGCGCTTGGGGATGCGGTGTCAATACGACGGCATGCTGCAAGTAGGCTTCGCGCAGAACGGCGTTGGCGGGCTCCCCCAGCGAAAAATCCGTCAACCGGTTGTAGACAAGATCCACGATCGTTTGACCATGCCGAAGCACGCCGTCGCGCAGTGACAACTCCGAGGGATCGGCGATGATGGCGTCGAAGCCATGGCGCCGGAAAAGATCCTGGAACAGCAGGACATCCGGATACAGATATTGGTCCTGAGGCGACTCGTCGACGATGGCGATGCAGCGCAGGGGTGCGCTGCGCTTGCTTAACTGCCATTCCTTGCGGAACATGGCGACGATGGCGTCTTCCATCGCTGCTGCTGCGGGGGTCATGTCGTGCAGCGGGGCACAACAGGCGCGTTGTGCACGCGCCAGCGCCACATTGAGCATCGCGCCACCGGCATTGGTATTGATCTCGATCAGGCCGAGCCTGCCTTCGGTGACGTGGAAATCGTAGCCAAAAAAAACGCCAATAGCGCCACCGGGATCATGACGGGCGATGGCGGGTGCCGAGGCCAATACGGCTTCCCGATACGCCGGTAGCGCCACGACCGAGGTGACCACACGGACGACTTCTGCCATGCGCTCGTGATGCGCAGAGGTAACAAAAATCGGATTGGCGGAAAACAGGTGCGGGCAGCGCGCCTCGATCAATTCGAATAGATCCGGGTGCTGCAATTGCGACTGCAACGCCTGACGCAGTGCGGCTTGATCAAGCGTGATACAGAAGCAGCCGCTGTTGAGCGACTCGATTGCACAGCCAGCAAGCAACGGCGCATGGCACGCGGGTGAGACTGGATCCATAGTTGAACGGTGCCCGGTCATTGCCATTCCTCGAGCGTCAGGCGCTTGGTTTGAGCGTTTCTTGCCACAAACAGATACTACGGTCGGTTCGAGATCGCACTTGCCCCAATGTACACATCATCGAATTTCAACATCCAACCCTGGACCACGACCAGATTTTCCCCTCGATTGGAGTTGGACCCGGGCTTGGCAACGATCCAAGGAGCTTGATTGCTCAATAGGGCTATCATTCACGTCATGTCTAGGCTTGTCCGCCAGCGACTCATTACTATTTTGGTGTTGATCGCCAGCCTGCTTTTTCAGCAGGTGGCGATGGCGGCCTACGTCTGCACGATGCCGCAAATACAGGTCGATTCGGCCGTGATGGCGGATGATTGTGCGGCCATGGAATCCGCGCCCGCGCAGCCGCCGGATGCGGTTTGCCAGAAACACTGCGCACCTGATCCGACTTCGGCCGACACCCCAGGCATTCCACCGGTGCCGGCATTGACGTTGCCGTCGGTGCTGCATGCCTTCGCACTGGCACCCGCATCGCACAGCTGCGTTTACGCATCAAGCGATGGGTTTGCGCGTTCGCATCCACCGCCGCGCCTGCGCTACTGCCGCCTGCTGATCTAGGCCTCTGCTCCGCACCAGTACTCGCCCTCTGCATCGCACGCCCTGCGCTGCAAAGGTGACGTTTTCGTGTGTCTCGTTGGTCTGGAGTTGCTATGGACGTTTCAATCTTTCACGCGTGTGCGCCGTTGGCGCTGCGCACGTATGCCCGCTGTGCCGAAATACGCAGGACTTTGTTGGCGATGATGGCGCTGGCCATGCTTGCTCCGGGCGTTGCAGCCGCGCAAGCAATCTCGCTGGAAGATGCGGTGGCATCAGCCACGCAGCGTGCGCCGACCCTGCTGGCGCGCGATGCCACACACCAGGCACGATCAGACGAGCTCGCCCGCGCCGATGCCCTGCCGGATCCGACCCTCGTGTTCGGCGTCCAGAATTTCCCGATTGGCGGGCCGGACGCCTACACGCTCAACCAGGACCGAATGACGATGCGTCGCATCGGCATCAGCCAGGCCCTGCCTTCGCGGGCCAAGCGCAATGCACGCCGCGAGCTGGCGAGCGCCCTGCTCGACCAGGCCAGCGCCGACACCGTGTCGACCACGCTCGATGTGCAGCGTGCAACGGCCAATGCGTGGGTGCAGCTGTGGGCCGCGCAACATGAGCGCGAACAGCTGCAGGACCTGCAAGAACAGGCCGCGCTGGCGGTGCGCGCCACCCGTGCGCGGCTGGCCGGTGGTGGCGGCAACGCGGGTGACGCCCTGGCCACGCGCGCCAGCGAACTGGAACTGCAGAACCGCATTGACGCCGCCGATGCGCGCATCGCGCAGGCGCGTGCCGGCTTGCAGCGTTGGCTTGGCGAGTCAGTCGTTCACGCGACAGATGCGCCTCCGGATTTCTCAAGTGTGCCGATCCCCGAAACGCAGATGCTGGCCCGACTGGACCAGCAAGGCCCACTGCTAGCCTGGGACGCGCGCGAGGCCTCGGCCGATGCCGCGCTGGCACTCGCGCGTGCAGAGAAGCGACCTGACTGGAGCGTGGGTGGCGGCATTGCCAAACGCGGTGGCGATGCTTCTAACGTGGTCTGGCTGGAAGTCGGCTTGGGCCTGCCGCTGTTCCCCGGCAACCGCCAGGATCGCGGCATCAGCGCACGCAGCGCCGATCTTGCTGCGGTTCGCGCGAGCCGCGAGGACGCGCGGCGCATGCAAACCGAACGTGTGCGCAGGGAATTTGCCCGTTGGCAGGGACTCGGCACGCAGGTCGCCCGCACGCGCGACATCCTGCTACCGCTAGCACATGACCGCAGCCGTATCGCGGTGGCTGCCTACTCCGGTGGCGCGCCCCTGCAAACGTGGCTGGATGCGCGCCGCAACGAGATCGACGCGCGCATCGACTACGCCACCCTGCTTGGCGACTGGGGCCAGGCCTGGGTAGCACTTGTCTACTTGATGCCCAACACCGACATCACATCGACATCAACCCACACCCGCCTGCCGGAGATCGCGCCATGAACCGCACCTCGAATACGCAACCGCTGCTGTGGGCAGGTGGGGTACTGGCCGCGCTGGTGCTTGCCGGTGGCGGCTACTGGTTGGGCATGCGCAGCATGATGTCGGGAGCAGCGTCCGCAATCTCGCCTAGGGGCGAGCCGGAGGCGCTGTACTGGTACGACCCGATGTATCCCGACAAACACTTCGACAAGCCGGGCAAATCTCCGTTCATGGACATGCAACTGGTGGCGAAGTATCCGGAGGCCGGAGCAGCCGATGACGACGCTGCCGACAGTGTTCGAGTGTCTGCAGCCACCTTGCAGAACCTGGGCGTGCGCACGGCGGTGGTGGAATTGGGCACCCTCTCCACTGGCGCGCACGTGCCCGGCAGCATCGCCTGGGATCAGCGCGCGACATCCGTGGTCAGCGCGCGCGTGGATGGCGTTATTGAAAAACTCCATGTGCGCGCGCCCTACGAGCAGGTGCGCAAAGGTCAGCCGCTGGCCGAGTTGGTCGCACCCGAATGGAATGCGGCGGCGCAGGAATACCTGGCGCTGGGACGCGCCGGTTCCGCGGACGCGCGTGCACTGCAGGGCGCGGCGCGCAACCGGCTGCGCGTGCTGGGCATGGACGAGGGCCAGATCCGCAACCTGCGCGGCAGCAATCCGCGCGTGGTGCTGCGGGCGCCGCGAGATGGCGTGGTCAGCAAACTGGAAATCGGCGAAGGCCAGCGCGTGCAGGCGGGAATTTCGCTGATGACCATCAGCGGGCTCAACACGGTGTGGGTGGAAGCGGCGATTCCACAGGCGCAGGCGGCGGGCATCGTGCCCGGCACCAAGGTTTCCGCCAACGTCAGTGCATTCCCCGGCGAAACTTTCGAGGGCCAGGTCGAGACATTGCTGCCGAATATCGATGCCGGCAACCGCACGCAGATGGCGCGGATCGTGCTCGCCAATCCGGGCCAGCGGCTGGCACCGGGGATGTTCGCCGACCTGCAATTCGCCGGCGCCACAGGCGAGTCGCAACCGTTGCTGCCGGACCAAGCGCTGATCGCCACCGGCAGCGATGCACGGGTGATCGTGGCGCTGGGCGAAGGCCGATTCCAGCCGGTGCGGGTGACCACCGGGCGCTCCGCAGGCGGTCGTACCGAAATTCTGTCCGGCCTGTCCGGCGGTGAACGGGTGGTTGTGTCCGGGCAGTTCCTGCTCGACTCCGAAGCCAGCCTGTCCGGCGCGCTGGATCGCCTGTCCAACGATGCGCCAGCCACGCCCGATCCGCGCGCAGGCGATGACATGGGCGCGATGCCGGCCAAGCCCGCGCTGCCTGCGAAGGCTGCCGGACCCGCTCCGCACGCAGGCCATGACATGGGCGCGACGCAGCCGGACGGGATGCCGCCGGAACGCCGGCCGTGATCGTGCGCATCATTCATTGGTCTATCCGCAGCCGGCTGCTGGTGCTGCTGGCGGCGGTGGCGCTTGCCGTCGGTGGCGTGATCTCGTTGTCGCGCACGTCGCTTGATGCATTGCCCGACCTGTCCGACACCCAGGTCATCCTGCGCACCAGTTGGCCCGGCCAGCCACCACAGATCGTCGAGGACCAGGTCACCTATCCGCTGGCAACGACGATGATGTCGGTGCCGGGCGCCACAACGGTGCGCGCGTTCTCGTTCTTCGGTGATTCGTACGTGTACGTGTTGTTCGCCGACGGCACCGATCCGTACTGGGCTCGCTCGCGGGTGCTGGAATACCTGAGCCAGGTCCGCGACCGGCTTCCCGAGGGAGTCAATCCCGCGCTTGGGCCCGACGCCACCGGCGTTGGCTGGATCTATCAATACGCGTTGGTGGATCGCACCGGCAAGCACGACCTTGGCGAGTTGCGCGCGCTGCAGGACTGGTTCCTGCGCTACCGGTTGAAGACCGTGCCGGACGTCGCCGAAGTCGCCAGCATCGGCGGCATGGTGCGGGCCTGGCAGGTGGTGGTGGACCCGCAGGCACTGGCTGCGCGCGGTGTCAGCGTGGCCGAAGTGGCGAATGCGATCCGCGACGCCAACGGCGCCAGCGGCGGTTCGGTGATCGAGCAGGGCGAGGCCGAATTGATGGTGCGCAGCGTCGGCTACCTGGCCTCGATCGCCGACTTCCAGTCGATCCCGGTCACGACCGGTGCCAGCGGGGTGCCGCTGCTGCTGGGCGATATCGCACAAATACGACGTGGGCCAACCTTGCGTCGCGGCATCGCCGAACTGGATGGCGAAGGCGAAGTCGCCGGCGGTGTGGTGATCCTGCGTTCGGGCAAGAACGCGCTGACCGCGATCGACATGGTCAAGGCGCGCCTGCAGGAATTGCAGAAGAGCCTGCCCGCAGGCGTGGAGATCGTCACCACCTATGACCGTTCGCAACTGATCCGTGCCTCGGTCGACAACCTGTCGCGCAAGCTGATGGAGGAATTCCTGGTTGTCGCGCTGGTATGCGCGCTGTTCCTGTGGCATTTGCGCTCATCCTTGGTGGCGGTGATCACCCTGCCCCTGGGCATGCTGGCCGCGTTCATCGTCATGCGCTGGCAGGGCATCAGCGCCAACCTGATGTCGCTGGGCGGGATTGCGATTGCCATTGGCGCGATGCTGGACGCGGCCGTGGTGATGATCGAGAACACCCACAAGCACATCGAGGCCTGGCAGCACGAGCACCCCGACCGCACCGAACCCGACACGCAGGAACGCTGGCAATTGGTCGCAACCGCGGTCGCCGAAGTCGGCCCGGCACTGTTCGCCAGCCTGCTGGTAATCACGCTGTCGTTCCTGCCGGTGTTCGCGTTGGGCGCGCAGGAAGGCCGGCTGTTCAAGCCGCTGGCCTTTACCAAGACCTATGCGATGGCAGCGGCGGCTGGCCTGTCGATCACATTGATACCAGTGCTGATGGGCTACCTGGTGCGTGGACGCATCCGCCCCGAACATGCCAACCCGATCAATCGCATGTTAACCGCGGCATACCGGCCGCTGCTGGCCTGGGTGCTGCGCGCGCCAAAGATGCTGTTATTGGTCGCCAGCCTGGCCATGCTGTCGGCACTGCTGCCATGGAGCCGGCTGGGCAGCGAGTTCATGCCGCCACTCGACGAAGGCACCCTGCTGTACATGCCAACCGCGCTGCCTGGGCTGTCGGCCGGCAAGGCCTCGCAGCTGTTGCAGCAGACCGATCGCATGCTCAAGACCGTGCCCGAGGTCGAACATGTGTTCGGCAAGGCCGGACGGGCCGATACCGCCACGGATCCGGCGCCGCTGACCATGTTCGAAACCACGATCACCTTCAAGCCCAAGAGCGAGTGGCGCGCCGGCATGACCATGGACAAACTCAAGGCCGAACTGGATGCCGCAGTGCAGGTGCCAGGCCTCAGCAACCTGTTCGTGTTTCCGATCCGCAACCGCATCGACATGCTCGCAACCGGCATCAAGAGTCCGATCGGGATCAAGGTGCTGGGGCCGGACATCCAGCAGCTGGAACGGTTGGCATCGAAGATCGAAGGCGTCGCAAGAAGCGTCGATGGCGTGACCGCGGCGATCTCCGATCGCGCCGCCGGCGGGCGTTACGTGGACATCCGCATCCGTCGCGATCAAGCGGCGCGCTACGGCCTGAGCCAGGCGCGACTGCAGTCGATGATCGCCATGGCCGTGGGCGGTGCGCCCATCGGCCAGACCATCGAAGGGCTGGAACGCTATCCGATCGTGCTGCGCTATCCGCGTAGCCAGCGCGATTCGCTGGCGGCGCTGCGCACAATGCCCATCGTGGCCGACAACGGCAGCCAGTTGACACTGGAACAGGTGGCGGACATCGGCCTGAGTAGCGGCCCGCCGATGCTCAAGAGCGAGAACGGGCAACTCGCCACCTACGTCTATGTCGATACCGACAATCAGGACCTTGCCGCGCAGGTCGAAGCACTGCAGCGTGCGATGGCGGAGCAGGTGCCCATGCCGACCGGCTACACGCTGGCGTGGTCGGGCCAGTTTGAATACCTGCAGCACGCACTGGAACGGCTGCGGCTGGTCGTCCCGGCGACGCTGGCCATCGTGTTCCTGCTGATCTATTTCGTATTCGGTCGCTTCGACGATGCCGCGCTGATCATGCTCAGCCTGCCGCTGGCGCTGATCGGCGGGCTATGGTTAGTGTGGCTGCTCGGCCATGCGATTTCGGTGGCGACAATCATCGGCTTCATCGCGCTGGCCGGCGTGGCCGCGGAGTTCGGCATCATCATGCTGCTGTACCTGCGGCATGCCTGGGAGCACCAGCTGGCGCTTGACCCACAAGCCGACGAGGCGGCGCTGGACGTGGCGATCCGCGAAGGCGCGCTGCAACGGGTGCGGCCAAAAGCCATGACCGTGGCGGTGATCCTGGCCGGCTTGCTACCGATCATGCTCGGCAGTGGCGCCGGTTCCGAGGTCATGCAGCGCATCGCCGCGCCGATGGTCGGCGGCATGCTGACCGCGCCGTTGCTTTCGATGCTGGTGATCCCGGCCGCGTTCAGGTGGCTGCGGCGTCGCGAACTGGGCAAAGCACGGAATACTAGCCCAGGCGCGAATGGGAAATCGCCTATCAGGCCCATGCCGGGTGACGCACATACAGATCAACAACGGTGATAACATCCGTTATAACTACGAAGTCACGCGAGGCATGCCGCCATGAAGCTCAAGATCACCGCCATCGGCAATTCCGCCGGCGTCATCCTGCCCAAGGAGCTGCTGGCTCGCCTCCGCCTGGAAAAGGGCGATGAGTTGTACGCACTGGAAACACCGGATGGTGTTCGCCTGACCGCGTTCGAACCTGAGCTGGCGGCGCAGATGGAGGTCGCCGAGCAGGTGATGCGCAAGCGGCGCACGCTACTCAACAAGCTTGCGCAGTAGGAGGGAGACATGATCGTCTGGATCACCCGTGCGCTGGCGCTGGCCATTCACGACCGCCAGCTGGCTGAACATGGCGGCGGCACTGGTGTGCGCGACGAGGGCTTGCTGGAGTCCGCCTTGGCCCGCCCGCAGCAAAGGCACAGCTATGGCGACCCACCGCCGGACCTCGCAGACCTCGCCGCCAGCCTGGCCTTCGGGCTGGCGCGCAACCATCCGTTCGTGGACGGCAACAAGCGCACCGCAGCCGTGGCATGCGAAGTCTTCATCATGCTCAACAGCGCCGAGTTGGATGCCCAGGATCAGGAGCTGTACCCGCTCTATCTCGGGTTGGCCGAAGGCTTACTGGACGAATCAGGCTTCGCCGAATGGCTGCGCCCGCGCATCGTCGCGCGTCCGCAAGGCAAGGTGCAGGAGCCAGGGGCGCGTTGCGCCAAGTGAGTGTGGGAAGGGTTGCGTCGCGCCGTAGAATGACCGGATGACCAGCTCCCCTCATATCTCCCGCTACATCGCCCCATGACCGACGACCTCGTCCGCCCCGCTTTCCACGGCTTCGAGCAGATCCCGCTCAGCGAATTTGCCGAACGCGCCTATCTCGACTACTCAATGTACGTGGTGCTGGATCGCGCCCTTCCCTTCCTCGGCGACGGGCTGAAACCCGTGCAGCGCCGCATCATCTTTGCGATGAGCGAACTGGGCCTGGCCGCAGGCGCGAAGCCGAAGAAATCGGCACGCACCGTGGGCGACGTGATCGGCAAGTACCACCCGCACGGCGACAGCGCCTGCTACGAGGCGATGGTGTTGATGGCGCAGCCGTTCAGTTACCGCTATCCATTGGTCGAAGGCCAGGGCAATTTCGGTTCCACCGATGACCCGAAGTCGTTCGCGGCGATGCGCTATACCGAATCCAAACTGTCGCCGATTGCCGAAGTGCTGCTGGGCGAACTCGGCCACGGCACGGTCGACTGGGATCCGAATTTCGACGGCACCCTGCAGGAACCAACGTGGATGCCGGCGCGGTTGCCGCACCTGCTGCTCAACGGCACCACGGGTATCGCGGTTGGCATGGCCACCGACGTGCCGCCGCACAACCTCAACGAGATCGTCAGCGCCTGCGTCCGCCTGCTCGATGATCCCGACGCGACCGTGCGCGACCTGTGCGAGCACGTGCGCGGGCCCGACTATCCGACCGCGGCGGAAATCATCACGCCGGCGGCCGATCTTCTGGCCATGTACGAAACCGGCCACGGCAACGTGCGCGCACGCGGCGTGTTCGAGCGCGAAAACAACAACATCGTCATCACCCAGCTGCCGCATCAGGTCTCGCCGTCGAAGATCATCGAGCAAATAGCAGCCCAGATGCGGGCCAAGAAGCTGCCTTGGCTCGAAGACATCCGCGACGAGTCCGACCACGCAAACCCGACCCGCATCGTCTTGGTGCCACGCAGTAATCGGGTGGATGCCGAGCAACTGATGGGCCACCTGTTCGCCACCACCGACCTGGAGAAGAGCTTCCGGGTCAACATGAATGTGATTGGTTTGGACGGTCGTCCGCAGGTCAAGAACCTGAAGATGCTGCTCAGCGAATGGCTGATATTCCGCACCAGTACCGTCACCCGTCGCCTTAGCCATCGGCTGGAAAAAGTCGAGCGCCGCCTGCACTTGCTGGAAGGCTTGCTGGTCGCGTTCCTCAACCTGGATGAAGTGATCCGCATCATCCGCAGTGACGATGAACCCAAGCCGGCCTTGATCGCCCGATTCGAGTTGAGCGACGACCAGGCCGATTACATCCTCGATACCAAGCTGCGCCAGTTGGCGCGGCTCGAGGAAATGAAAATCCGCGGCGAGCAGGACGAGCTGGACAGCGAACGCGACCGGCTGATGGCGACGCTGGCCAGTAAGGCGAAGCTACGCAAGCTGATCAAGGACGAATTGCTGGCAGATGCCAGGAAATTCGGCGATGCGCGACGCAGCCCGCTGGTCGCGCGCGGCGCCGCGCAGGCGCTGGACGAAACCGAACTGGTCGCCAGCGAACCGATGACCGTGGTGCTCAGCGAAAAGGGCTGGGTGCGCGCGGCCAAGGGCAACGACATCGACGGGTCAACGTTAAGCTATCGCGAAGGGGACAGCCTGCTGGCCGCAGTGCGCGGGCGCAGCAACCTGCAGGCGGCATTCCTGGACAGCACCGGTCGCAGCTATTCGACCGCCGTGCACACCCTGCCCAGCGCGCGTGGCAACGGCGAACCGCTCAGTGGTCGGTTCACCCTGCCTGCGGGCGCCACGTTCCAGGCGCTGGCAAGCGGCGACAACAATAGCCGCTTCGTGATCGCGTCCAGCCATGGCTATGGCTTCGTCACCCGCTTCGAGAACCTGACCAGCCGCAACAAGGCAGGCAAAGCATTGCTTTCAGTCGGCGATGGCGGACGCGTGCTGCAACCGTCCGCAGTGGGCGATGTGAACGCAGACCGGATCGTCGCGGTGACCAGCGCCGGCCACGTGCTCGCGTTTGCACTGGCCGAACTTCCGGAACTCGACAAGGGCAAGGGCAACAAGATCATCGAAATCCCGAAAGCCAAGCGCGGCACCGAGCGCGTGGTCGCGGTCGCTGTCGTGCCGGTCGGTGGCAAGCTGTTGGTCGCCAGCGGCGCACGCATGATGACGCTGTCGTTCAATGACCTCGAAACTTATCTCGGCGCACGCGGTTCGCGCGGCGGCCTGCTGCCACGCGGCTGGCAGAAGGTGGATGGGCTGACGGTAGATCTGTAGGAGCGCGCTTGAGCGCGACCCGGACCTTCCCGATAAAGCAGTCGCGGTCCAGCCCGCTCCTACAAGATCACGGCACCGGGGTACGCTTTTCTGTAGGAGCGCGCTTGAGCGCGACCCGGACATTTGCGATAACGCGGTCGCGGTATGAGCCTGCTTGGCGCGTTGGGTTGCTGGACGTCGCGCCATACCCGTCAGCCTTTCGGGTTACGTCAACGGCACCTCTCGGCTTGACACCGCAATGCATGCTCCATGCAAGCACTGGCGTGGTGCCTCAAGCTACTGACTTTCCGTATAGCACCGGAAGCTTTGCCGCCCAGCCCTTGATGCTACCGCCGCCGGGGACTGCCGTCTTGGTGGAGCCTTCATAACGAAAGGTTGTCTTGCCACCTCCCAGCTGGACGCGGAGGGCTGCGGTGGCGGGAACGCCCGTGGCGTTAGCCACCGACTGCAGCACGCTGGTTCCCTTCGGCCCCTGCCCGGTGGAACAGTGCATGAACTGAATGCAGCCGAAGGGGCTGAACAAGCCGCGGAGTCTGCCAAACAGCGTGGCAATTTGGGCGATCTGGTTGGGTCCAAGGATGTTGCCCTGATCGCCGTATTCCCATTTGCCTGCCCCGATGCCAGCCCCTCCCGGCGAACCGTGACCATGGAACCGGAGCAAGCAGACGCTCCCAGGCGCTGCAGCACCCTGGATCATCGATATCGCCTGTTCCACCCCATTGCACATGCCGCCGATCACCAGCGGGTTGCCGCCATACTTTCGTGCGTGGTTAACCTCGCCCATGAAACCGTCGTCCACGTCGATGCAATCCAGAACCTTGAAACCCGGATCATTAGCCACGAGCCTCGGCCATGTCTGGACACTGACGCTACCATCTGCCACCAACGGAATATGATCACGCTGAAACTTCTTGACTGCTTCCTTTGATTTCGCGCCGAAACTTCCATCCACCGTGAGAGGGTAGCCGGTCCGCTCCAGTAGTTTTTGGACAACAGCCACTATCGGAAGAGTATTGCCCATCTCGGCAATCGCGTAGCTCATGAGGCTTCATCCTAATACTGGCAGAGGCGTTATTTCAGGCCATCCCGGGCCATCCCGCTATCCCACCTCCGCAATAGGCCGGACGGGCAGTCGATCGGTTGATCCAGATCAAGATGCGCCAGTCGACCGCTGCATAAGCTGCGGCCATGGAGTTGCAACCCCTCACTTTCAGCGCTGACCTGTTGCGCCGGCACGACCGGCCGGGGCCGCGCTATACCTCGTATCCGACTGCACCGCAGTTCTCGAACTCGTTCGGCGAACAGGCAT
>JBBQHK010000053.1:0-15103 GCA_038323895.1 Lysobacterales bacterium
ACGATCACCATGGCCGCCGCCGGCACGGTCGCCGAACCACTGCCGAAATTCGCGCCGGATGCGCTCGGCGACTGCATCGACTGCACCCTGTGCGTGCAGGTCTGCCCGACCGGCATCGACATCCGCAATGGCCTGCAATACGAATGCATCGCCTGCGGCGCCTGCATCGATGCCTGCGACGCAGTCATGGACAAGATGGGCTACCCGCACGGCCTCATCCGCTACTCCACCCAGAATGCGATCGACGCCAAGACGACGCGCGTGTTGCGTCCGCGCATCGTGCTGTACGGGCTGATCCTGGTCGGATTGACCGTGGCCTGGGCCTGGGGCGTGTCGCATCGCAGCCTGCTGATCGCCGAGGTGCTGCGCGATCGCAATGCGCTGTTCCGCGAAACCGCCGATGGCGTCGAAAACGGCTACACGCTGAAACTGGTGAACAAGACCGACGAGCCGCAGCAATACAGCATCCGCATCCAGTCGCAGGTCACCGGGCTGCACCTGCGCGAATCACCTGTGGTCGATGTTGCCGCAGGTTCGGTGGCAGCCCAGCCAGTCACCCTGGTCGCACCCGCCACCACCACTGGGCGGCACGAGCTGCAGATCATCGTGCGGGCCGCGGACGGCGCGGAAAAGATCGTCGACAGCAGTTTCTTCGGACCCATGCCATGACCGAGCCACGCCGCGCATGGAAAGAACCAATGGTATGGCTGGTGGTGGTGATCCCGGCGATGTCGGTGGTCGCCTCGATTGCCTTGCTGGTCGCCGCTGCCCGTTCCAGCGGCAACAATGACATGGTTGCAGACACGGTACAGCGCACAGGCCAGGCCCAGGTCGCGGATATCGGTCCCGATGCCCGTGCGATGGAACTCAGGCTGGGTGCGGTGCTGCAAAGCGAGGACGGCATGTTGCGCGTGTTCCCGGCCGGTGGCGAGTTCCTTCGCAGCCAGCCCCTGCACTTGCAGCTGCTGCACCCGAACCGGCAGGACGACGACATCTCGGTGACGCTGGTACCCGACGCGCTTGGCTGGCACGTGAAGCATGCCGCCGACGCCAGCCACGACTGGAACCTGCAGCTCAGCGATGGCGACGCGAAGGGTGATGCCCGCTGGCGCCTGCGCGGGCGCCTGCCGCGCGGACAGCGGGCCACGCACCTGGGACCCGCACTGGACGCGCAGTGAACGCCGCGTCCAATCGCTGCCACCACTGCGGCGAATCGCTTCCATCGCCACCGGTGATCGCGACCCTGGACGCGCAATTGCATGCCTTCTGCTGCGCGGGTTGCGCGGGCGCCGCGCAATGGATCTCCGATGCCGGCCTGGGCACCTATTACGAGCTTCGCACCGCTCCGGCAGGCCAGGTCGGTGAGGACGTCGTCGATTTCTCCAGCTGGGATCGCGACGACCTGCTGCACGACCACGTGCATGCGGTCGTCGGTGGCCGCGAAACCACCGTGCTCTCCGACGGCATGCATTGCGCGGCCTGCGCCTGGTTGATCGACCGCGCGTTGCGCATGCAACCCGGCGTGCTCGACATCAGCGCGAACGCGGTCACCGGGAGGATCCGCATCGCCTGGGATCCGGCGAAGACGCGCTTGTCCACCTTGCTTGCTCGGATCGCGGCGCTGGGTTATCGCAGCTACCTCAGCGGCGGCCAGGCACGCGAGCAGGCACGCCGCCATGAGCGCAACCGCTGGCTGCTGCGGCTCGGGCTGGCGGGCCTTGGCGCGATGCAGGCAATGATGTTCGCCGAGGCGCTGTACCTGGATACCGCCAACGAAATGCCGCTGGCAACCCGGGACTTCTTCCGCTGGCTGACCCTGCTGGTGTCGACCCCGGTCGTGTTCTGGTCTGGCTGGCCCTTCATCGCCGGCATGCTGCGCGAATTGCGTGGACGCCGGCTTGGAATGGACACCCTGATCGCCAGCGCGACCCTGCTCGCCTACGGCGCCAGCGTGGTCGAGACCATGCGCGGCGGGCCGCATGTCTGGTACGACGCTGCGGTGATGTTCGTGTTCCTGCTACTGGCCGCGCGCATGCTGGAGCAGCGCGCGCGCAACGTCGCCAGTGCCCAGGTCGATGCGCTGGCGCGGGCCAGGCCCGTCATCGCGGTGCGCGAGCGCGCCGACGGCAGTCGCGAAGCAGTCCCGACGGCGGCGCTGCGAATCGATGACATCGTGCGCGTGGTCGCTGGCGACGTGGTTCCGGCCGACGCCATCCTGCTGGATGCAGCTGCCAGCTTCGAAGAAGCCCTGCTGACGGGCGAAGCAAGCCCTGTGCGCAAACAGGCCGGGGCCGAGGTGTTCGCCGGAACCATCTGCGGCGATTATCCGGCGCGCTTGCATGTCTGCAGTGTTGGCGCTGATACGCGCCTGTCGCAGCTCGCGCGGCTGGTCGAGCATGCGCAGGCGCACCGACCTCCGCTTGCATCCCTGGCAGACCGCGTCGCCGGATGGTTCGTGCTTGCCCTGCTGCTGGCCGCGCTGATGGTGTGGCTGGCGTGGCGGATCCACGAGCCGTCGCGCGCGCTCGAAGTCACCCTGGCGCTGCTGGTGATCAGCTGCCCCTGCGCGTTGTCGCTTTCGATTCCCACCGCGCTCGCCGTCGCCTACGGCAACCTCGCCCGCGCCGGCGTGCTGCCCGTTCGCGCGGATGCCCTGCAGATGCTGGCCACGGTGACCGACGTGGTGTTCGACAAGACCGGGACCCTCAGCGATGGCAGCCCGCGGCGTAGCTCGGTGGACGTCTTCGAGGGATTCGATGCCAACCATGCGTTGCGCATCGCCGCGGCGCTAGAACGCGACAGTGGCCATCCCTTGCGGCATGTCTTCTCGGATGTCGACGGCGTGCCCCACGCAAGCAAGGTGCATGTGGTGCCAGGCGCGGGTATCACAGGTGATGTTGATGGCATCACCTGGCGGCTGGGCCAAGCGGGGTTCGCCGCCGGCGGCGCAGACGACGGCGACCTGTGGCTCGGCGATGGCATGCGCGGCATCGCCCGCTTCGGGGTACGGGAATCGGCGCGCTCCGAAGCCGCCGCCGCGATCGCCGCGTTGCGTGCGCAGGGCCTGCGCCTGCACCTGTCCAGCGGCGACGCACACGCGGCGGTGCTGCGCTTCGGCGAAGCGCTTGGAATCGAAGATGTGCACGCACGGCAGACGCCGGAACAGAAGCTCGCCTACGTTCGCAGCCTGCAGGCTCAGGGCCGCAGGGTGGCGATGGTGGGCGACGGCCTGAATGATGCGCCGGTGCTCGCCGGCGCCGACGTGTCGCTGGCGCTGGCCGACGGCTCCGCCTTGGCGCAACGCGCCGCCGACCTGGTGGTAGTGCATCCGTCGCTGATGCGAATCCCGGAATCCGTGGCGCTGGCGCGCCGCACGCGGAGGATCATCAGGCAGAACCTCGCATGGGCACTCGGCTACAACGTGATGGCCTTGCCGCTGGCCGCCGCTGGCCTGGTCACGCCGTGGCTGGCGGCGCTTGGCATGGCGGTCTCGTCAATCACGGTGACGCTGAATGCGCTGCGCCTGGCAACACGCACGCAGCAGCACGCAGCGCCGTTGCCTGTGATGATCTCGGGTAATCAAGCCGTGCGGGCCGATTGATGTCCATCGCAATGGCGATCCACTGATGGCAATCCTGCTGGTCCTGATCCCCATCAGCCTGATGTTGCTCGGCGTGGCGATCTGGGCATTCGTGTGGGCAGTCCGGCGTGGCCAGTTCGAGGACCTCGACAGCGCGTCGCTCGACATCCTGCACGACGATCCACCGCCAGCGTCACACCGCGACCACGATGCCGGTTGACCTGCTGGTGCTGGTTGCTGCGCTGACCACCGGCCTGCTGGGTGGCGCGCATTGCGCGGCCATGTGCGGCGGCATCGCCACGAGCATTGGCAATGGCAACCGCGGCTGGTGGCATGCGCTGCAGCCGAATCTCGGACGGGTCCTGGGTTATGTGCTGGCCGGTGCGATCGTCGGAGGTTTCGGCAGCGGCCTGCTCGGTATCGCACGAACACCGCTACTGGGCGTGGCCATGCGCGCAGCGGTCGGCATCGTACTGGTCATCGCCGGAATGCGCCTGCTGGATCAAAAGGGCCGCCTGCCACGATTCTTCGGAGGAGCCGGTACACGCTTCTGGCAGCTGCTGCGACCATTGCAACGTCGACTGATCCCTGCCGATACCGTCAGCAAGCGGCTGCTGCTCGGAATGCTGTGGGGCTGGATGCCGTGCGGCCTGAGCACCACCCTGCTCGCTGCCGCATGGTTGCAGGCCAGCGCCAGCCACGGCGCTCTCACCATGGCGGCATTTGGCATTGGCACCTTGCCCATGATGGTGCCCCTGACCTGGGCCGGCGCCCGGTTCGGACAACACCTGCAGCGAGGCGGACTGCGCACCGCTGCCGGCCTGCTGGTGCTGGGCAGTGGCGTATTGACCATTGCCGCGCCGTGGCTGATGCAGCGCCAGGAACTGCATCGCGTGCTTGAAGCACTGGGCTGTCGCAGCTTGATCGGTTCCTAGGCGATGCCGCCGCCTCTTGATCGCCAATTGCAGAGTGCACTGCCCTGTCGGGTCATTGGCTTCGGATACTTGTTGCCATACGCCTGACATCACCTTGCGCCTTGCGCAATCTTCCCAGGGAACAACTCCATGCACATTGCATCGGCCTTCAACAGACTCGCCAAGGCGGCGGCGCGTTTCGCCGGTCGTCCGCACGCCTTCATCCTGGCAGTCCTGGTCATCCTGGCCTGGCTGGTGTCGGGGCCGGTGTTCGGCTTCAGCGACACGTGGCAGCTGGTCATCAATACCGGAACCACCGTGGTGACATTCCTGATGGTGTTCCTGATCCAGAACACCCAGAGCCGCGATACCGAGGCCATCCACATCAAGCTCGACGAATTGATCCGCGTCAGCGAGTCGGCCAGCAACTCGCTGCTTGACCTGGAGGAACTTGATGAAGCGACGCTGGACCGCTACCGCGCGAATTACGAGGCATTGGCGAAACTCACGCGGGCGCAGCCGAATGTGCCGGGCAGCGTGACGGAAGCGTCGCAGCCTGAGCGCTAGCGGGACAACAGGACCAGACCATCCTGGACCAGGGTGCCGGCCTGGGCCTGCTTCATCACAGTTGCCGACGCCCTCACCAAACAAGTCTGGCTGCGTAGGTCAAATTGCCCGTTACTGGCCGGTTGCTTCCCCCTGCTGCTGCCGATGGCAGTCGCGGCAATGCTGAAGATCGTGCAGCCCGGGAGCAGATCGGCAATAGCTACGGGGCATTCTGCCAAGTGACCTGCGAGCATTCGACCGCCATTTTGGATCTCGCAGCGGAATTCAAGTGTTGGCAAAAGTCCAATCTGGTTGATCGAGATCAAAGCGCTCACCGCACGACGCGTGTCTACTGATGTCAGGTTCGTCCCCTTTGGTGTCAGTCTTTTTTGACAATTAGCCGACGAATGCCAGACCCGGTCTGTACGACAACCACATAGAGGTAGAGCCATGCAACGCGTCCATGGAAAGACTTGCATCGTTACCGGCGCTGCGCTGGGCATTGGCCGAGCATGTGCACTGCGACTGGCCGAAGAAGGCGCTCGCCTGGCATTGTTTGACGTATTGGACGACGCTGGCGCCGCGCTGCTCGCCGAGCTGAATGCGCAGGGAGCCGAGGCTCATTACTGGCATGTCGACGTGTCCAGCGAGCGCTCCGTGCAAACCGCGATCGATGACGCCGCCGAACGCTTCGGTGGCGTGCATGTGCTGGTGAATAATGCCGGCATCGCCGGCGCCAACAAACCCACGCACGAAGTGACGGAGGAAGAATGGGATCGCGTACAGGCGATCAACGTGAAGGGTGTGTTCTTCTGCATCAAGCACACCATCGCCCACCTGCGTCGTGCGGGCGGTGGCAGCATCATCAACCTGTCGTCGATCTATGGCCTGGTTGGCGCTCCAGACTTGCCGCCCTACCATGCCTCCAAGGGCGCGGTGACACTGATGACCAAGACCGACGCGCTGATCTACGCCTCCGACCGCATTCGCGTTAACTCTGTGCATCCTGGCTTCATCTGGACGCCATTGGTGGAACACCATCTGCGCGATAGCGGCGCCACCGATCTCGACGCGGCGCGGCGCGATGTCGACCTGCTGCATCCACTCGGCCACATGGGTGATCCAGACGATATCGCCTGGGGTGTCGTATACCTCGCCTCGGACGAATCGAAATTCGTCACCGGTGCCGAGCTGGTGATTGACGGCGGCTATACGGCGCGTTAGTTGCCGTGCCCCCTCAAGCTGAACAAAGCCAGCCCCCTAGAAGCTCCGTCGCGTGTACTGAAGGCGATCAAAGCTTTGCACCCCTTGATCACGCTCACGAAAGAAGGATGAGGCGACAACGCCGCGCAAGACCAGCAAGCATCTGATTGATCTGGATCAATACGATGCAGTGGCCACGGAGGAGAATTGTCCCGCATTTCCTCTACTGGAGCCTGCCATGCAATGGATCGGACCGTTGATGCCCTGGCAAATTGGACCCGACTATCCGCGCTGGACCGAAGTCCTGCGGGATGGCAGCCAAGTCCTGGTCCGTCCTGTCGCCAAGCAGGACGCAGCCGCGGAACGCACCTTCATCGAAGCGCTATCTCCACAGGCATCGCGTTTCCGCTTCCTTGGCCAGGTGCGGCATCCTAGCAACGAGATGATCGAGAAGTTCACCGATCTGGACTATGTGCACGATGTAGCCTTCGCCGCCGTGGTCCCTGACGACGGCAAGGACAAGTTCGTCGGCGTCAGCCGTTACAGCACCACCTCTGACGGAACCGGCTGCGAGTGTGCAGTTACGGTCCTTGACGAATGGCAGGACAAGGGCCTGGGCACAATGTTGATGATGCACCTGATCGAAGTCGCGAAGAGTCGCGGGATCCAGCGCATGTGGTCGGTTGACTCGGTTGCCAACGTAGCGATGTCGGAGCTGGCCCACTACCTGGGCTTTCACCGCGAACAGGATCCGGAGGACGCCTCGCAAGTGATTCACAGCCTCCGGCTCTGAACGCTTGATCGCAGCTTCCAACTGCCCGGGCTTGATGCGGGTCTTGGTGACTCTTCCTCGAACCACTACGTTACACATCTGGGTGTTGATGCTCTCAGCGGGCATTCAACACCGCCATGACACGCATCCAACTGCGTTCCTTCGCATCAACCAATGAGTAGCCACATGACCACGCGCGTCCCAATCGAAACAACCCTGGTGCTCGACAGCCACCACGCGATCGGCGACTGGTCCGACCGCACCGCCCTCACCATCACCCGCACCCTGCGCTTCCTGGCCGACACCTTTTTCGCCAAGCGCTACGGAAATCGCGCGATCGTGCTGGAAACCGTCGCCGCGGTTCCGGGCATGGTCGGCGCGGCGCTGATTCACCTGCGCTGCCTGCGCTGGATGCGCAGCGACGAGGGCTGGATCCGCACATTGATGGACGAGGCCGAGAACGAACGCATGCACCTCATGACCTTCATCGAGATCGCGCGGCCAAGCTGGCTCGAGCGGATGTTGGTGCTTGTGGCCCAGGCAGGGTTCTTCACCTTCTTCCTGCTGCTGTACATCGTGTCCTCGCGTACCGCGCACCGGCTGGTCGGCTACTTCGAAGAGCAGGCGGTTTACAGCTACACGCAATATCTCGAAGAAATCGATGCAGGCCGCGTCGAAAACGTGCCGGCACCGCAGATCGCGCTCGACTACTGGAAGTTGCCGGCAAATGCGCGACTTCGCGACGTGGTTGTCGCCGTTCGCGCCGACGAGGCGGAGCACCGCGACGTCAATCATGCCTTCGCCGACACCTTGGGCGGAAACCCAGCCCCGCTCGCCATCAGGACTGGCTGATCATCGGTCGCACTCGTGCTATACGTTCGCGGCCCACGGGCTGTTCCGAGGTGAACTGCGACACAGACTGGTTCGTGATCTTTTCCCGAGAGGTATGGCCTTGGACAGGGAACAGCAGGCTCGAGCTCACAGCCAGCGGCGGATAAGGTCTTGATTGCCAAGCTGCCTCGCTGGATCTGGGCCGGTGCATGGGTCTTGGCCTTCATCGCCGGCATCGTCAACGTGGTTGGTCTGCTTGGCCTCCAGCACCAAGCCATCACCCACCTGACCGGCAACACGTCCCTGCTGGCAGCGGCCCTGGCGATGGGTCACCAATCGGAAGCGCTGCACCTCGCCGCCCTGCTGGGTGCGTTCGTTGCCGGCACTGTCATCAGCGGTGTTCTCATCCAGGACAGCACATTGCAGCTCGGCCGGCGCTACGGCGTGGCCCTGCTGTTGGTCTCGATATTGCTGATTGTGTCCGTGCCGCTCCTGCAGCACGGCTACACCAGCGGGATGTATGCCGCGGCCTGCGCTTGCGGTCTGCAAAACGCCATGGTGAGCACCTACAGCGGGGCGGTCGTCCGCACTACGCACCTGTCGGGGATGTTCACCGATCTTGGCATCTTCCTCGGGCATTCGCTGCGTGGACTGCCGGTGGACCCACTACGCTTGCGGCTGTGCGTCCTGATCATTTCAGGCTTCCTGTTCGGCGGCATCGCCGGCACGCTGGCGTTTGGCGCCATCGGCTATTCCGCACTCCTCGTTCCGGCTGGCCTGACTGGAACTGCGTCCATCGCTTATGGGCTGTACCGTCTGCGCAACGCCCGCACAGCCACGTTGCGAAGCACCCCGCCGTGAACTTGCATTGGCTCGCAAGTCATCATTTCGGAGGGCCTATGCGAAAGTGCAGCCGGTGGAATTCGACTTTCTCGAGCCCGCCAGCCAGGACGCTACGCTGGCTGGCTGCGACAGCCTCCTCCTGCTACGCATGCTGCGGCGATTCAGCGCAACGCCACCCGTAACGCGCATGGTGGCTGACCTGACGGACCAAGCGCCGGTCGAATTTGCACAATTCGTGGCGGCCCATCGCGACGGACTGCTGTTCGTGCCGGCTCCCTGAAGTGGAGTGTGTAATTCCAGCACCGCCACGACGAGTGGGTCGAGGATGCCTGCCAAAGGGCAATGGCTATACTTCACTGGATCAAACCAGTTCAGGCTCCAATGCCTTTCCAGCCATCGGCACTCGAATGCCAACTCCAGCATCTGCAGCGAACGGCGTTCGCCTACTTCCTGCACGAAACAAATCCAGCCAATGGTCTGGTGCGGGACAAGAACGCACCGTCCTGGCCAGCCAGCATCGCCGCCACCGGCTTCGCCCTGGCGTCCTATCCGGTCGCGATCGAACGCGGACTGATAACAGAAGCCCTGGCGATCGAGCGCACGCTGGCAGCGCTTCGATTCTTCTGGAATAGCGCGCAGGGTCAGGAGCCTGAGGCGACCGGCTATCGCGGTTTTTACTACCACTTCCTCGACATGACCACTGGACGGCGTGCGTGGAAATGTGAGTTGTCGACCGTGGACACCGCGTTCCTGTTGGCCGGAATGCTGACTGCGGCGCAATACTTCGCCGACGATACGCCCGAGCAGCGTGAGATCCGGACGCTGGCCGGCGACCTTTACCGCCGCGTTGACTGGCAGTGGGCGCAGACCAAGCAACAGACCCTCTGCCACGGTTGGAAACCCGAGTCCGGTTTCCTGAAATACCACTGGCAAGGTTATGACGAAGCCACTCTGATGTATGTACTTGCGCTCGGATCGCCCACCCATCCGTTGCCGGCAAGCGCCTACCATGCCTGGTGCGCAACGTACGAGTGGAAAACCTGTTACGACATCGAGTACCTCTACGCGGGACCTTTGTTCATCCACCAGCTGTCGCACATCTGGATAGATTTCCGCGGAATCCAGGATGCGTTCATGCGCGACAAGAACATCGACTATTTTGAGAACAGCCGCCGTGCCACGCATGTACAGCAGCGCTACGCGATCGACAACCCGCTGGATTTTGTCGGGTATGGTGCGCACTGCTGGGGCATCACCGCCAGCGACGGGCCTGGTCCGGCATTCGCCACGATCAATGGCGTCAAACGTCGTTTTTACGATTATGAAGGACGCGGTGCGCCTTATGGTCTAGACGATGGCACCATCGCTCCATGGGCAGTAGTGGCGTCGTTACCGTTCGCACCAGAGATCGTGCTGCCGACAATTGACTACTGCATGCGCGGTCTGCAGCTGCACGACGAGCACCCTTACGGTTTTCGGGCGACCTTGAACCAGACGTATGGGGGCAAATCAGCGTCTTCGCCAAACTGGGTCTCGCCATGGCATTTCGGATTGAACCTCGGCCCGACAATTCTGATGACCGAGAACCACCGCAGCGGCATGCTCTGGCAACTCATGCGTGGCTGCGGCTACTTGCAGGAAGGCCTGCGCCGTGCTGGTTTTGCGGGAGGCTGGCTGGAGCCAGCGTCGCTGCGGGATTAAACCGGCCTCGCTATGGCAGACCGAAAACACGGGCGCTATCAGTGATGTATGACAGGGGAGCAGCTCAGTGGACATAGGAATGATCGGCCTCGGACGCATGGGCGCCAACATGACGCTACGACTGATGCGGGGCGGGCATCGTGTGATCGGTTTCGATCCAAGACCCGAGGCACGCAACACCATCGAGCTCCAGGGAATCGAGTCCGCGGACTCGCTGCAATCGCTGGTGACGGCGCTCGTTTCACCACGTGCGGTGTGGATGATGGTGCCAGCCGGCGACATCACCGATGCCAGCGTCACTGCCCTGCTCACGCTGCTCACGCCTGGCGACACAATCGTCGATGGCGGCAATTCCAACTACAAACATACACTCGACCGCGCCAAGTTATGCGCCGACAGAAACCTGCACTACATCGACTGCGGTACCAGTGGTGGCGTGTGGGGTCTGGCGGAAGGTTATAGCCTGATGGTCGGCGGCGAAGAAAGCGCAGTTGCACGCCTGCGGCCGATTTTTGAAACGCTGGCACCGGCTGCGGATCAAGGCTGGGGAAGGGTCGGGCCTGTCGGTTCGGGACACTTCACCAAGATGATCCACAACGGCATCGAGTACGGGTTGATGCAGGCCTACGCTGAGGGATTCTCGATCCTGCAGCACAAGCAGCAGTTCGCGCTCGACCTGCACCAGATCGCCGAGATCTGGCGGCATGGCAGCGTCGTACGTTCCTGGCTGCTAGACCTGACAGCCGACGCGCTGGACAAGAATCCCACGATGGACGGGGTCGCGCCCTACGTTGCAGACTCTGGCGAAGGCCGCTGGACGGTGACCGAGGCCATCGATCTGAATGTGCCTGCCCCGATCATTACGCAGTCGCTGATCGAGCGTCTGCGCTCGCGCGATGCCGACTCGTTTGCCGACAAGTTGCTATCGGCGATGCGAAACCAGTTCGGCGGTCATCCCATCAAGAAGGCGTAGAGTGCTGCAGTCTGGGTGGGTGGATTGATGCACGCCGACGCTGCTCCGCCGCTCGGCTAAATTCAGGCGCTAGTCTTCGCGGGGATTGTTCGAAACTCATGCAAAAACAATCTGGAATTGCAGGCTTACCTGAGATCAATGTAGCGATCTTCTCCTTTCTGCTCAATTTCGTCTGGGAGATGTGGCAAATACCGTTCTTTGCGGAAATGCCAAGCGATCCGCATTGGCTTGCTGTCGCGATCTGCACTCAAGCAACGTTTGGAGATGCTGCCATATCCCTCTTCGCGTTCTGGTGCGTGGCCGCGATCGCGCGATCACGCTGGTGGATCGTTAATGCAAGCCCCTCTCAGGTTGTGGCCTTTGTAGCGGTGGGTGTGGTCATCACAATCGTTCTTGAGGCCCTCGCCACTGGCCCATTGGGGCGATGGAGCTATTCCTCGTGGATGCCAACGCTGCCGCTCTTGGGAACTGGAATTGTTCCGCTGCTCCAGTGGATCCTATTGCCACCATTGACGATCTGGCTTGTCCGGCGCCAACTTACATGATGGGCAAATCATCGTCAGCGCTGGGTTTCTTTTCGTGGGGATTGACTCACTCTTGATAGAGCAGGAGGTCAAGCAGGGTAACCAGGTTGTCCTGAGGCGAGTCGCCAGGTATGCCTCGCGATCTGTTCGTCTTCCTGCGATGGCATCACCCGTGCCTCGCCACTGGATTCGGGCCGGTCGGCCACTCTTGTAAGCGGCCGTTGTGCGGAGGGATCACCCTGCCCCGCCAACACGACTCTCGCGGGGATACCCAGCGCATCCAGACCCTCGCAAATCGACGCGCGGGTCGTCGCGTCGTTCTCGCCGATGCCGCCGGTGAACACCAGAAGGTCGACGCCGCCGAGCACCACCGCCATCGCGGCGATCTGCTTGCGCACCGAGTAGCAGAACATCGCGATCGCAAGGCGTGCGTCTTCGTTCGATGCCGCGGCCGCGCGCAGCTCGCGCATGTCGCCGCTGATGCCGGAGATTCCGCGCAGCCCCGACTGCTGGTCGATCAGCGCGCCCAGTTGCGCCGCATCGTAGTCCAGCTCGCGTACGACGTACGACAGCACACCCGGATCGAGGTCGCCGCAACGCGTGCTCATGATCACGCCGCCGGTCGGCGTCAATCCCATGCTGGTGTCGATCGAGCGTCCGTTGACGACCGCGGTCACGCTTGCGCCATTGCCTAGATGCGCGATCACCAGCCGCGGCGGCAAATCCTTGCCGAGTTGCCGCACGATGGATTCGCAGGACAAGCCGTGAAACCCGTAGCGTTCGATGCCCTGCGCGCGCAATTCGCGCGGGATCGGCAGCGTCCGCGCGATATCCGGCAAGTCGGCATGGAACTCAGTGTCCAAGCATGCGGACTGCGGAGTACCTGGAAAGTGCGCTTGAGCAGCCCGCACCAGCGCCAGGGCCGGCGGTACATGCAATGGTGCGAACACTTTCGCGGCTTCGAGATGCTGCAGCACCGTCGCGTCGATCAGCGCGTGCCGACGGCAGAGCGGGCCACCATGGACGATGCGGTGGCCGACTACGCGCGGCGGAGGCAAGCCTTTTTTCTCCAGCAACTCGGCGATACGCGCAACGGCAACCTCCGGCGTGGCGTCCGGCCCTGCTTCCCATTCCAGTGCATTGCCGGAGGCGTCGCGCGCGCCGGAGGCTTTGTCGCGATCCCTTGCGGTCTCGGCCATACCGGACACCAGCATTCGGCAACTATCCGCGTCGACCTGATACAGCCCGAACTTGAGCGACGACGAGCCGGCATTCAACGCCAGCACTGGCAAGCCCGCATCGCCGCTCATGTCACTTCCGCCCTGCCCCACGGCATCCAGCGATATGCGGATGATGCCGTCATGCGTGCGGCCCCGCCCAGCGCCAGTCGCGGATTTCCGGCAGGTCCTCGCCGTGTTCGCTCACATACGCCTTGTGCCGGGCTATGTCCAGGTTGTAGCGCTCGGTCGCCTCGGCGACGAGGTGTTGCAACCGCGGTACCCGCCGGATCACGTCCAGCGCGAGCTGGAAGCGGTCGATGTTGTTCAACACCACGATATCGAACGGCGTCGTGGTCGTGCCCTCCTCCTTGAAACCGCGCACATGCAGGTTGTGGTGATTGTGGCGCCGGTAGGTGATCCGATGGATCGTGCCGGGGTAGCCGTGGAACGCGAACACGATCGGCCGGTCGCGGGTGAACATCGCGTCGAAGGCATCGTCGTCCAGCCCATGCGGATGCTCGGACTGCGGCTGCAGCGCCATCAGGTCGACGACGTTAACGACGCGGATGCGGATGTCCGGCACGTACTCGCGCAACAGCATCACGGCGGCCAAAGTTTCCAGGGTCGGCACGTCGCCGGCGCTGGCCATCACGGCGTCAGGGTCGCCGTCGTCGTTGCTGGCCCAATGCCAGATCCCGGCGCCGACGGCGCAGTGCCTTGTGGCCGCATCAATATCCAGCCACTGCCAGGCCGGCTGCTTGCCGGCAATGATCAGGTTGACGTAGTTGCGGCTGCGCAGGCAGTGATCGGCGATGGCGAGCAGCGTGTTTGCGTCCGGAGCGAGGTAGATGCGCACGACATCGGACTTCTTGTTGGCGACGATATCGATGAAGCCCGGATCCTGGTGCGAGAAACCGTTGTGGTCCTGTCGCCAGACATGCGAGGTCAGCAAGTAGTTAAGCGAGGCGATCGGCTTACGCCATGGAATCTCCAGACAGACCTTCAGCCACTTCGCATGCTGGTTGAACATCGAATCGATGATGTGGATGAACGCCTCGTAGCACGAGAACAGTCCGTGGCGACCGGTCAGCAGGTAGCCTTCCAGCCAGCCTTGGCACAGGTGTTCGCTCAGCACTTCCATGACACGACCGTCGGACGCAAGGTCCACGTCGACCGCTTCGATTTCCGCCACCCATGTCTTGCCGGTGACGTCGATGACCGCGCCGAGCCGGTTGGACGCGGTTTCATCCGGCCCGAACAGGCGGAAATTGCGGCTGGCGAGGTTGCTGCGCATCACCTCGGCGAGAAATGATCCGAGCACGCGTGTGGCTTCGGCCTCGGCACTGCCAGGTGCGGTGAACGCGACCGCGAAATCGCGGAACTCCGGCATCACCAGCGGCACCAGCAGGCCGCCGCCATTGGCGTGCGGATTGGCGCCCATGCGACGCGATCCAGCCGGCGCGAGCTCCGCGAACTCCTGGCGGAAGCGGCCGTTTCCGTCGAACAGTTCCTCCTGCTTGTAGCTGCGCATCCAGTCTTCGAGTTGACGGATGTGTTCGGGCGTCTTGAACTCCGTGATCGGCACCTGATGCGATCGCCAGGTGCCTTCGACCTGCAGCCCGTCGACAGTCTTCGGCCCGGTCCAGCCCTTCGGGGTCTGCAACACCAGCATCGGCCAGCGTGGGCGCGGGGGTGGCTGAGGCGCATCGGGCGCGCGCGCCTGGGCCTGGATGGCCTGGATCTTCGCGAGGATCACGTCCAGCGTCTGCGCCAGTTGCTCGTGCATCAGCATCGGATCGTCGCCGACGACGAAGTGCGGCTCGTGGCCATAGCCCCTGAGCAACTGGGTCAGCTCCTCGCGGCCGATGCGCGCCAGTACGGTCGGGCTGGCGATCTTGTAGCCGTTGAGGTGCAGGATCGGCAGCACCGCGCCGTCATGCGCAGGGTTCAGGAACTTGTTTGAATGCCAGCTCGCCGCGAGTGCGCCGGTCTCCGC
>JBBQHK010000054.1:0-14802 GCA_038323895.1 Lysobacterales bacterium
GCCGGTCGCTTTGAACGACCCACCAACGTCCGCCTGCGCGGGTTGATGGAGTGGCTGGACTTCAACAAGGTAGTGCCTGGCGATGTGCGCCTGCAGGTCTGGCTGGCGCTTGGCTTCCTGCTGGTGTGCCTGCTCAATACCTTGGGACTGCTGCTGGCGAAGTTCCTGCGACGCAGCGGCGAACTCGGCGTGCGCCGCGCGCTTGGCGCTTCGCGCAAGACCATCTTCATGCAATGCCTGGTCGAAGCCGGGGCGATTGGCCTGGCCGGTGGCATCGTCGGACTGGCGCTTGCTTGGCTTGGCCTGTGGGCCGTGCGCCAGCAGCCCACCGACTACGCGGACCTCGCGCAGCTGGATCCGAGCATGTTGTTGACGACCTTCGGACTCGCCCTCGTCACCAGCCTGCTTGCCGGGTTGCTGCCGGCTTGGAGCGCAATGCAGGTATCCCCGGCCATGCAGTTGAAGTCGCAATAGCTGCCCCCGTGGAGCGCAGCTTGCTCCGCTGGAACGATTGATTAAGAGCTGCGGGGCAAGCCCCGCTCTACCAACACCAGTAGAGAAACACCGGAGATCGCCATGAACATCCGTCCCATCCTCTCTACGCTGCTGCGCCACAAGATGGCCGCTGCGCTGATCGTGCTGGAGATTGCACTGAGCTGCGCGATCATCTGCAACGCCCTGTTCCTGATCAGTAACCGCATCGATCGGATCAAGCAGGATAGCGGCGCGGTCGAGAATGAAATCGTGCGCGTGCAGATCATCGGCATTGGCACCGATGACAACGCAGAAGCCCTGACCCGCAGCGACCTTGCGATGTTGCAAGGCCTGCCGGGGGTGAAGTCCGCTGCGACTACCAACCAGATGCCGTATGGCAACAGTTCCTGGAATACCTCGATCAAGATGGTCAAAGACCAGAAGCAACCCACATTGAATGCCACGGTTTACATGGCCGGCGATAGCTTCTTGGACACCATGGGGCTCAAGCTTGTTTCGGGCCGCCGGTTCAATGCAGATGAGTTCCTCGAATGGTCGGTTCTCGATGCGCCGGGCAGCAAAGCCCAGATCCCGTCAGTCATCATCACGCGCAGCATGGCCGACAAATTGTTCCCGGGCGCCGATGCGGTGGGCAAGACGTTCTACAGCTGGGGAGACAACCCAATTCGCATCGTGGGCGTGATCGACCACCTTGTCCGCCCGAGTTCCCAAGGCGGTCCGGTGGCACGCGAATATTCGATGATGTTCCCGATCAGAGCGCCCTACAACCTGGGTGGCAATTACCTGATTCGTACCGAACCAGGTCGCCGCGCCGAGATATTGAAAAGCTCGGTTGAAGCCCTGCGCAAGAACGGCCCGAACCGGATCGTGATTGAAGAAAACACCAAGACGATGGAAGACATGCGCAATGAGTACTACCGGCAGGACCGCGCGATGGCCTGGCTCTTGGCGACGGTCATCATTGCGCTGCTGGTGGTGACTGCACTTGGCATCGTGGGGCTTGCGAGTTTCTGGGTGCAGCAGCGCACCAAGCAGATCGGCATACGGCGCGCGTTGGGTGCAACCCGCGGGCAGATCCTGCGTTACTTCCAGACCGAGAATTTCCTGCTGGCCACGATTGGCATTGCCCTGGGCATGTTGCTGGCGTATGCGATCAATCAGTTGCTGATGGGGAAGTACGAATTGCCGCGCCTGCCATTGATATATCTGCCGGTCGGCGCGATCGCCTTGTGGCTGCTTGGCCAGTTCGCAGTGTTCTGGCCGGCGCGGCGCGCAGCGGCGGTGCCACCTGCCGTCGCGACGCGCACCGCGTAACCTGGCAGCACATGACCACGACGCAAGACGGGCCACCTCGTCGCCTGCCGGCGACGGGCTAAGCTATCGACCCAACCACGGATCCCCCATGCCCGCGATCCTCGTCATCGATGACAACCCCGCTGTCGCCACCGCCCTGGAGACGCTGTTTTCCCTGCACGACATCGACGTGGTCCATGCCGACTCGCCACGGCAAGGCCTGCAGCGCCTGCGGGACGATGGGATCGAGCTGGTCATCCAGGACATGAACTTCGAGGCGGACACGACCTCGGGCGAGGAAGGCCTCACGCTGTTCCACCAGATCCGCAGCGAACACCCCGACCTGCCGGTGATCCTGCTCACGGCGTGGACGCATCTGGAGTCAGCGATCGACCTGGTCAAGGCAGGCGCAGCCGATTACCTGGCCAAACCGTGGGACGACCGCAAGCTGCTGGCCACGGTCAACAACCTGCTGGAGCTGGCGCAGGCGCAACGCGAACTGGCGCAGGAACGTGCCGGCGAGCGGCGTCGACGCGACGCACTGGTGCGTGACTTCGACCTGCGTGGCCTGGTGTTTGCCGACAATGCCAGCGAGAACATGCTGGCACTCGCCTGCCAGGTCGCGCGCGCCGACATCCCGGTGCTGATTACTGGCCCCAACGGCACCGGCAAAGAGAAGTACGCAGAAATCGTGCATGTCAACTCCGCCGTTCGCAATGGCCCGCTCATCGCGCTCAATTGCGGTGCATTGCCGGCAGATTTGATTGAAGCGGAATTGTTCGGTGCGGAACCCGGCGCCTACACCGGCGCCGGCAACAAGCCGCGCGAGGGCAAGTTCGAGGCTGCCGACGGTGGCACGCTGTTCCTCGACGAAATCGGCACGCTGCCCCTGGCTGGCCAGGTAAAGTTGTTGCGCGTGCTCGAAACCGGCCGCTTCCAGCGCCTGGGCGGCAACCAGGAGCGCACAGTCAAGGTGCGCATCATCAGTGCGACCAATGCCAACCTGCCCGCATTGATCGCAGACGGCAGCTTCCGTGAGGATCTGTTCTACCGGCTCAATGGCATCGAATTGCGGCTGTCGCCATTGGTCCAGCGACCACGCGACATCCTGCCGCTGGCCCGCCATTTCCTTCCAGCCGGCAAACGATTGGGCGACGATGCCGAACGCGCGCTGCTTCGGCATGCATGGCCGGGCAACGTGCGTGAACTGCGCAACGTGATGCAACGTGCGGCGCTGTTGGCGCGAACCGAAGTCGTATCCGCCAGCGACCTCAACCTGCAGCCCGCCATGTCTTTGGCTTCGGGCGCAAACAGCGACGAGCCGGACCGCGCGATGATTCAGGCCGCGCTGGAACACAACGGTGGTGTGCTGGCGCAGGCTGCAGCCGAATTGGGCCTGTCACGACAGGCGCTGTACCGGCGGCTGGACCGCCACGGCATCAAGCGCGATTGATGATGCGCTGGTGGCATCGCATGTCGTTGGCCTGGCTGTATGCCGCACTGGCATGCGCGTACATGCTTGCAGCAGGCGGTCTGGCAATGCTGCTGACCCGCTGGTTGCAGCCTTGGGCGGCAACACTGGTGGCTGCGGCCGTGCTCGCCCCATTCCTCATCTACCAGGTGCGCCGCCTGTTCGCACCGGTACGTTCGCTGTTCCGGGCGCTGGCTGGCAGCGTGGCCAGTTATCGCGATGGCGACTACAGCTTCGGCATCGCCTGGCATGGCCAGGGCGAGCTGCGCGAGCTGGTGGACAGCCATCGTGAACTCGGCGACACCCTGCGCAAACAACGGCTCACATTGGTGCAACGCGAACTGATGCTCGACACCATCGTGCAGAACACGCCGGTTGCCATGGTGCTGGTCGATCCCAGCCGGCGCGTGGTGCTCGGCAACCTGGCCGCACGCAAGGTGTTCGGCGATGGCCATCGGCTGGAAGGCCAGTCATTCGAGGACGTGCTGGCGCGTACTGACGAAGCGGTACGCGATGCATTCGCGCGCGGCGGCGATGGCATGTTCACCGTCGGCGATGATGACAACGAAGACATCTACCACCTGTCGCGGCGCACCTTCCGGCTTAACGGGCGTGCGCATGAACTGGTGCTGCTGCGCCTGCTCACCGCCGAACTGCGGCGGCAGGAAGTGCAGACCTGGAAAAAAGTCATTCGGGTGATCAGCCACGAACTCAACAATTCGTTGGCACCGATTGCATCACTCGCGCATTCCGGCAGCGAACTCTTGCGCCGCAAGCAGTACGAACGCTTGCCTGTCGCGCTGGCCACGATCGAGGAGCGCGCGCGCCACCTGGAAGGCTTCATCCGCGACTACGCGCGCTTCGCCAAGCTGCCGTCGCCACGGCTTGTGCCGATCGAATGGGCACGTTTCATCGAGCAATTGCGCACCCAGGTCGAATTCGTCGCCGAGCTCACGCCTGCCGACGGCATCGCGCGCGTCGATGTGGCGCAACTGGAACAGGGTTTGATCAACCTGCTCAAGAACGCGCATGAATCCGGTTCTGCACCAGGCGATGTACGCCTGCACGTCCGCCGCCTGCCGGTGGGCTGGCGGATCGAGGTGCTGGATCGTGGCAGCGGTATGAACGAAGCAGTGCTGGCGAACGCACTACTGCCGTTTTATTCGACCAAGCGCAACGGCACCGGGCTGGGCCTGGCGCTGGCCCGTGAGATCGCCGAAGCGCACGGCGGCCGCATCGCCCTGCTCAACCGCGACGGCGGCGGGCTTTGCGTGAGCTTGACGCTGCCCCTGCAGGAGCGCGCCTGAGCGCGACCGGGACACGCCGCAACGAGCGGTCGCGGTCCAGCCCGCTCCTACGCAAACGCGCATCCCGGCTTCCTGTAGGAGCGCGCTTGAGCGCGACTGGGCTTCGGCGACAGAGCTGTCGCGGTCGAGCCCGCTCCTAATGAGAATTTATCTCGGCTTTTTCACTGGCCGATGCCACCCCTCCAGCGTTTCCTGCCGGCTACGCGCCACGGTCAGTTTGCCTGCCGGTGCCGGCCTGGTGATCACGGACCCCGCCGCAATCGTCGCGCCCTCGCCTATCGTGACCGGTGCCACCAGTGAACTGTTGGATCCGATGAAGACGCCATCATCAATCGTGGTGGTGGCCTTGTTCACGCCGTCGTAGTTGCAGGTGATCGTGCCCGCGCCGATGTTCACGCCGGCACCGATCACCGCATCGCCCAGATAGGTCAGGTGGTTGGCCTTGCTGCCAACCCCGAGCTGGGTGTTTTTTATTTCAACGAAGTTGCCGATGTGCGCGCCATCGGCCAGGACCGTGCCGGGGCGCAGCCGCGTGAACGGGCCGACCATCACTGCGCCCTCGCAGCGCACGCCATCGACATCGCAATGCGCGCGCACTTCTGTGCCGGCACACAGGATTGCATCCTTGATCCGGCAGAACGGGCCGATGCGCACCCCGTCGCCGAGTTCGACGCGGCCTTCGAACACCACGTCGACATCGATCTCCACATCGCGCCCGATCGTCATTTCGCCACGGATGTCGAGCCGCGCCGGATCCGCCACGCGCGCGCCCGCCGCGCACAGCGCACGCACCTGGCGTAGCTGGAATGCACGCTCCAGTTGGGCCAGCTGCCATGGATCATTGGCGCCTTCGGTTTCCATCGGATCGTCGACGATCACGATTTCCGCGGCACTGTACTCATCTGCGGCGGCGGCAAACACATCAGTCAGGTAGTACTCGCCCTGGGTGTTCTGGTTCGACAGGTTCGCCAGCCATCGCCTGAGCGCGGTGGCATCGGCCACGATCACGCCGGTATTGACCAGGTGATTGCGGCGCTGCGCGGCGTCGGCGTCCTTGTGCTCGACAATGGCTGCAACATGACCTTGCGGGTCACGCAGGATGCGGCCATAGCCGGTGGGATCCGGAAGCTCGGCAGCAAGCACCGCCAGCCGGCCTGGCGCGTCGAGGAGTATCTGCAGTGACGCTGCGGTGATCAGCGGCACGTCGCCGTACAACACCAGCACGCGCGCATCGTCCGGCACGCCCGGCATCGCCTGCTGCACGGCATGGCCGGTGCCAAGTTGTGCGGACTGCTCGGCCCAGTGGAGATCACCCTGCATGGCAAACGCCGCATGCACCTGCTCGCCGCCATGGCCATGCACGATGTGGATGCCTTCCGGCTGCAGCGCCCGTGCGGTGTCGATCACATGGCCTAGCATCGGACGACCGGCAATGGCCTGCAGCACCTTGGGAAGGGCCGATTTCATGCGCTTGCCCTCACCGGCAGCAAGGATGACAACGTGCAACGGTGCGCTCATGGGCGATCTCGGGCGTGTTCGGCGTGATGGCGGCAATTCTAGCGACAAGCCCGTCACTGGCGTGTGGGCGCGATTGACCGGCACCCGGAAACCTCTAGCATTCTGGAAATGTCAGCCTCCGCGCCCGTGACCCGCCTGTTGCCCGCCACTTTGTTATGGCTGGGCATGGTGCTGTGCGTGGCTGGCCTGGCTGTGAACCGGATGTGGGAGGTGCTGCCGTTCCCGCGCTTTTTCGAGCATGTGCTGCTTGCACTGTGTGCACTGGCGATGGCGTGGCCGCTGGTGCGTTGGCGGGGCTGGTCATGGGCGATGGCGCTCGCGCTGGTGTGGCTGGCGGGGCTGGCTGTGTTTGCCGGGCCGATGCCGATGCTTGCGGTGGCCCTGCTCGCGGCTGCCGCGGTGGCAGTTGGCAGCCTGCTGCTGCCCGGGCCAATCGCATTGCCGCTCGGGCTTGCGTTGATCGCAGGCGTGATCGGCTGGCTGCTTCCGCTGCAGATCCACTACCGCGTTGTTTACGCAGCGGTGTGCGTCAGCTTCATTGCCTGGCGTCGCGCCGAGGTCATCGCGGCGTGGCGAAGCGTGCTGGACCATTTCCAGGACGCGGCACGCGCCTGCCCGCGTACGGCTGCTGCTGCAATGCTGTTGCTGGGACTGGCCAGCACCGGTGCGTGGCTGCCGACCATGCAATTCGACGACGTGGTCTATCACCTCGGCCTGCCATGGCAGTTGCAGGAAACCGCACGCTACCTGCCCGATCCGGTGGTGCAGGTGTGGGCACTGGCGCCATGGTCGGGTGACGTTCTGCAAGGGGTCGCGCAGGTTCTGGCGGGAGATGAGGCGCGGGGCGCGCTGGACGCATTGTGGCTGGCGATCGCAGCGGGCATCGCGTTCGCCTTGGCGGCCGCTCTGGGTGGCGATGTACGCAGGCGCTGGTGGTCGGTCGCGCTGCTTGCCAGCCTGCCGCTGAGCATGACCCTGGTCGGCGGTATGCAGACAGAACTGCCGGCGATGGCGTGGCTTCCCGCGTTGGCGTGGTTGGTGGTGGGTCCCACCTCAGCCGCAAGCGCACAATCCCATTGGCGTGTACTGCTGGCGGGCGCGGTGCTGTTCGGCGCCTTGTGCGGACTCAAGACCATGCATGGCGCAGTTGCACTGCCGCTGATGGGTTGGGCCCTGTGGCGTCGTCGCCACGCCATTCCGTGGCGATGGCTGCCGGTCGCGCTGGTGCTCGTCGTGGTGCTCGGTGGTTCCAGCTACTTCAACGCATGGTGGGTGACCGGCAATCCGGTGCTGCCGTTGATGAACAGCTGGTTTCGATCACCCTATTTTTCGCTGCAGGATTTCGGCGATGCGCGCTGGCATGGCGGGCTGGATGCCGACGTGCTGTGGGATCTCAGCTTCGATACCGAGCACTACATGGAATCCTTCAATGGCGGCTTCGGCTTTGTGGTGATTGCGCTGCTGGGCGTCTGGATGCTGGCCTTGCACGACAAGCGCACGCGCGGGTTGGCTGGCACGGCCAGCATCGCGCTGCTGCTGCCACTGCTGCCTATGCAATATGCACGTTACCTGCAGCCCTCGCTGGCCCTGTTGCTGCCGGCGCTGGTGGTTGCCTATCCCGTGGTACAGCGCGGCACTGCAGCGTTCTGGGCGCTATGCGCGTTGAACCTGGCCTTCGCCACCAATGCCAGCTGGATGTTGCGCACCGGCGCGCTCAAGCATGTCGTGCGCAACCCGGGCCAGGACACGCCCACCCTGCAACGCTACTTGCCCGAGCGGGTGCTGGCGAAGCAGTTGCGCGAACCCGGCAACCGCGACGGCGCCGTGCTGGTGCTGCCCGGCACCAGCCTGGCGCTGGCCGAACTGGGCGCGCGCGGACGCAACATGGTGTGGTACTCGCCGCGCTGGGAAGCCGAGGCCGCACGCGTGGAAGCCGACAGCAGCGGCAAGGCGTGGGCAACGCTGCTGCAGGACAACCACATCCGCCACGTGATACTGAAACCGGCGCGACTGACAGCCGCGCAACGTGCAGGGCTTGCGCTGTCCGGCGCGCGGCCGGTGCAGTCCGCGGGCGATGCGCAGAGGTGGCGCATCCCGGACAATGCATCCCCATGACCCTGCGACGCCACGCCAGCCATTACCTCGCCATTGGTTTCGTGCAATGGCTGCTCGACTGGGGCGTGATGGTCGGGCTGAGCCACTTGGGCATGCGGGTTCAACCGGCCAATATCGTCGGGCGCATCGCGGGTGCCTGCGTGGGTTACTGGCTCAATGGCAAGCTGACCTTCGCCGGCGACGACACCGCGGTCGGTCGCACCCAGTTCTTCCGGTTCTTTCTGATGTGGCTGCTGACCACCGCGCTCAGCACGCTGGCGATGGGTCATATCGACGATGTGCTGGGCCTGAAGTGGGCGTGGGCCGCCAAGCCGGCGATAGAACTGGTACTGGGCGTGCTCGGATTCGTGCTGTCACGGCACTGGGTGTACAAGGCCTGACGAGGCCCCCTTTTCTCTGCACTTTTCTCTGCACTTCTCTCGCCTATCTGGACCGCGATCAGTCTCCGCTGGCAGCAGGCTGCTGCAGCGCGGGGGCGCTGCGATGCCACACGGGGTAGCGTTGGCGCAGGCTGCACGGCAGCGTCTTCAACAACATGCCGAACGCGCGGCCAAGACTGAAATCCCCCATCGTCACTTTCTCCCGAATCTATTGGGCATGCACCACGCTGCCAGCATGCCAATGCGCCACGGCACTGATCAGAAATTAAACGTGAGTGCCGCAGAAAAGAGGACGGCGGCCGTCAACTCCAGGAGCCCGTTCGTGGTGAGCGTGTCGAACCATGGACGGGCAAACCGAACATCCGCTGTGGTTCGACAAGCTCACCACGAACGGATATCCAAGCTCACCACGAACGGATATCCAAGCTCTCCACGAATGGATATCCAAGCTCACCATGAATGGATATCCAAGCTCACCATGAATGGATGTGCAAGCTCTCCACGAGTGGATGTGCGAGCTCACCACGAACGGCTGTGCGAGCACTCGAACAAGAACGCGAACTCACAAATTAAATCGCAAGCCCGAAACGACACGAGCACAAAAACAAAAACGCCGGCTTTCGCCGGCGCTTTCGAAACACTGTCGGTGCTTCAGTGCTTGAGGTTCTTGCGCAGGCGCTCGAGTGCCTGGAGCTGCGCGGTAACCTCGGCCAATCGTTGCTGTGCTTCGGCGATTTCCATCGCCTCGCCACGGTGGGCGATGATCCGCTCGGCTTCTTCCTTGGCTTCGCGCACAGCGGCTTCGTCGATGTCCTGCGCGCGGATGGCGGTGTCGGCCAGCACGGTCACGACCGTCGGCTGCACCTCGAGGATGCCACCGGAGATCGCGAAGTCGAGCTTCTCGCCACCCGGCAGCGTGACCACGACCTTGCCAGGCTTCAGGCGGGTGATCAGCGGCGCATGCTTGGGCGCGATGCCCAGCTCGCCGAGTTCGCCGGTGGCCACGACCAACTCGGCTTCGCCGCGGAAAATCTCGGCTTCGGCACTGACGATGTCGCAACGGATGGTGGATGCCATGACGATTCCTTAACCGGTGATTTTCTTGGCCTTCTCGACCGCTTCCTCGATCGAGCCGACCATGTAGAACGCCTGCTCCGGCAGGTGGTCGTACTCGCCATCCACAATGCCCTTGAAGCCACGAATCGTGTCCTTCAACGTCACGTACTTGCCCGGCGAGCCGGTGAACACTTCGGCCACGTGGAACGGCTGGCTGAAGAAGCGTTCGATCTTGCGTGCCCGCGAGACCGCCTGCTTGTCTTCTTCCGACAGCTCATCCATGCCCAGGATCGCGATGATGTCCTTCAGTTCCTTGTACTTCTGCAGCGTACCCTGCACCCGGCGCGCGGTATCGTAGTGCTCGTTGCCGATCACGTTCGGATCCATCATGCGGCTGGTCGAATCCAGCGGATCCACGGCCGGATAGATACCCAGCGACGCAATGCTGCGCGACAGCGCGACGGTCGAGTCCAGGTGGGCGAAGGTGGTCGCAGGCGACGGGTCGGTGTAGTCATCGGCTGGCACGTACACGGCCTGGATCGAGGTGATCGATCCGGTCTTGGTCGAAGTGATGCGCTCCTGCAGGACGCCCATTTCCTCGGCCAGGGTCGGCTGGTAGCCCACCGCCGACGGCATGCGGCCCAGCAGCGCCGACACTTCGGTACCGGCCAGGGTGTAGCGGTAAATGTTGTCAACGAAGAACAGCACGTCGCGGCCCTTGCCGTCGGCGTCCTTCTCGTCTCGGAAGTACTCTGCCATGGTCAGTCCGGTCAACGCCACGCGCAGGCGGTTGCCCGGCGGCTCGTTCATCTGGCCGTACACCATCGCCACCTTGTCGAGGACGTTGCTGTCCTTCATCTCGTGGTAGAAGTCGTTGCCCTCGCGGGTGCGCTCTCCCACGCCGGCGAACACCGACAGGCCCTCGTGCGCCTTGGCGATATTGTTGATCAGCTCCATCATGTTGACGGTCTTGCCGACGCCGGCGCCGCCGAACAGGCCGACCTTGCCGCCCTTGGCGAACGGGCACATCAGGTCGATGACCTTGATGCCGGTTTCCAGCAGCTCGTTGGCAGCGGCCTGCTCCTCGTAGGACGGCGCCGCGCGGTGGATTTCCCAATGATCGGCGGCGTCGATCGGGCCGGCCTCGTCGATCGGGCGGCCCAGCACGTCCATGATGCGGCCCAGCGTGCCGGTGCCGACCGGCACCGAGATCGCGTGGCCGGTGTTGTCGGCAATCAGGTTGCGCTTTAGGCCGTCGGTGGAACCCAGCGCGATGCAGCGCACCACCCCGTCACCCAGCTGCTGCTGCACTTCCAGCGTGATCTCGGTGTTCTGCACCTTGAGCGCGTCGTACACGCGTGGCACGCTCTCGCGCGGGAACTCGACGTCAACGACTGCGCCGATGATCTGAACGATCTTGCCCTGGTTCATTGCCCTAGCCTCTCGATAACTCTGTAATGGTCAGGCGTTGCGCGCTGCGGATCAGACCGCCGCGGCACCACCCACGATTTCCGTGTCCTTACTAAACTGCCGCCGCACCGCCGACAATCTCTGAAATTTCCTGCGTGATCGCCGCTTGCCGGGCCTTGTTGTAGACCAGGTTCAAGGTGTCGATCAGCTTGTTGGCATTGTCCGACGCCGCCTTCATCGCAACCATGCGCGCGGCATGTTCGGACGCGACATTCTCCAGCACCGCCTGGTACACCAGCGACTCCACGTAACGGGTCAGCACGTGGTCCAGCACTTCCTGGGCGTCGGGCTCGTACAGGTAGTCCCAATCGTGCCTGGCGACCTGGGTTTCCGCAGCCGGCAGCGGAAGCAACTGATCCATCGCCGCGCGTTGGGTCATGGTGTTGACGAAGGCATTGTAGGAAAGGAAGACCTTGTCCACGCTGCCGTTGGTGTAGGCGTCCAGCATGACCTTGATCACGCCGATCAGCTGCTCCACGCGCGGAACGTCACCCAGGTGGGTGACCGAGCCCAGCATGCCGACCTTGATCCGGCGGAAATACACCGAAGCCTTCTGGCCGATGGTCACCAGGTCGACTTCGACGCCCTGCTCCTGCCAGCTGCGGAACTCGCCCAGCAGCTTGCGGAACATGTTGTTGTTGAGGCCGCCGGCCAGGCCGCGGTCGGACGAGATGATCACGTAACCGACACGCTTCACGTCCGCGCGTTCCACCAGATACGGATGGCGATACTCCGAATTGGCCTGCGCAAGGTGCCCGATCAGCTGCTTCATCGCACGTGCGTACGGGCGCGACGTCTTCATCCGCTCCTGCGCCTTGCGGATCTTGGAGGCCGAGACCATTTCAAGCGCGCGCGTCACCTTGCGGGTGTTCTGCACGCTCTTGATCTTGGTTTTGATTTCCCTGCCGCCAGCCATATCGTGTTTCCCGTGACGCGGAGCCTGCTCCGCTTGAGTCTCAGAGCGGAGCAAACTCCGCGTTTGGATCAAATGCAGCGGATCAAGTCCGCTCTACACATGCATGTCTTACCAGCTGCCAGTAGCCTTGAATTCCTCGATGCCCTTCTTGAAGGAGGCTTCGATGTCATCGTTCCAGTCGCCACTGCCTGCGATCGCGGTCATCAGATCACCCTGGGTGTTGTCGAAGTGCGCGTGAAGGGCGGCCTCGAACGGACCGATCTTGTTGACCGGCACATCGTCCATGTAGCCCTTGTCGACCGCGTAGATCGACAGCGCCTGCTCGGCCACCGACATCGGAGCGTATTGCTTCTGCTTCATCAGCTCGGTCACGCGCTGGCCGCGCTCAAGCTGCTTGCGGGTCGCGTCGTCCAGGTCGGAAGCGAACTGCGCGAACGCGGCAAGCTCGCGGTACTGCGCCAGCGCGATGCGGATGCCGCCCGACAGCTTCTTCATGATCTTGGTCTGCGCCGCGCCACCCACGCGCGACACCGAGATGCCGGCGTTCACGGCCGGGCGAATGCCGGCGTTGAACAGGTCGGTCTCAAGGAAGATCTGGCCATCGGTAATGGAGATGACATTGGTCGGCACGAAGGCGGACACGTCGCCGGCCTGGGTTTCAATGATCGGCAGCGCCGTCAGCGAACCGGTCTTGCCCGTCACTTCGCCGTTGGTGAATTTTTCCACCCATGCCGCGGACACGCGCGCGGCGCGTTCCAGCAAGCGGCTGTGAAGGTAGAACACGTCACCCGGATACGCTTCGCGGCCCGGCGGGCGACGCAGCAGCAGCGAGATCTGGCGGTACGCCACGGCTTGCTTGGACAGATCGTCGTAGATGATCAGCGCGTCTTCGCCGCGGTCGCGGAAATACTCGCCCATGGTGCAGCCCGCGTACGGCGCGATGTACTGCATCGCCGCCGATTCGGACGCGCCGGCGGCCACCACCGTGGTGTAGGCCATCGCGCCGTATTCCTCGAGCTTGCGCACGATGTTCGCAATCGTCGAGTTCTTCTGGCCGATCGCTACGTAGATGCACTTCACGCCGGAATGCTTCTGGTTGATGATCGCGTCGATCGCCACCGCGGTCTTGCCGGTCTGGCGATCGCCGATGATCAACTCGCGCTGGCCACGGCCGATCGGGATCATGCTGTCGATCGACTTGTAGCCGGTCTGCACCGGTTGGCTGACCGACTCGCGCCAGATCACGCCCGGGGCGATGGTTTCCACCGGCGCCGAGATCTTGGCGTCGATCGGTCCCTTGCCATCGATCGGCTCACCAAGTGCATTGACCACGCGGCCGAGCATTTCAGGACCGGTCGGTACTTCCAGGATGCGTCCGGTGGTCTTGGCCGTTTCGCCTTCACGCAGGTGCTCGTAATCGCCCAGCACCACGGCACCGACAGAGTCGCGCTCCAGGTTCAGTGCCAGTGCGTAGGTCGCGACACCATCATCGGAAGCGGAAAGTTCGATCATCTCGCCTTGCATCACATCGGCCAGGCCGTGGATGCGCACGATGCCGTCGGACACCGAGGTCACGGTGCCTTCGTTGCGCGCTTCCGCGCCGAGCTTGACCTTCTCGATGCGGGTCTTGATCAGTTCGCTGATTTCGGACGGGTTGAGCTGGGTGGTGGCCATTCTGGTTTCCTTGGTGCCGGCGTCGCCGCCAGCGTATGCAATGGATGCTTAGTGCGACAACGCCGCTTCGAGACGGCCGAGCTTGCCCTTGAGCGAACCGTCGATCACGACATCGCCGGCGTCGATCACCGCGCCGCCGATCAACGATGCGTCGACCGCCGTCTCGATCTCGACCGTGCGTCCGAAACGTCTCGCGAGCGCCGCCTTGATCGTCTCCAGCTCGCCCGCGGGCAGCTCGATGGCAGATGTCACCCTGGCCTTGACCACGCGCTCGGCTTCAGACCGCAACTCGTCGTATAGCCCGGCGATCTCAGGCAGCAACGGCAACCGGCGATTTTGCGCCAGGAACGCGAGGAAGCGCTCGAAGGTCTCGTCGGCGTGCTCCGGCGACAGCAGGGTCATCGCATCGGCGTCGCTGAGGTTTGGATTGCCAAGCAGGCCGGCAACCTGCGGATCGGCGGCGATACGCGCCGCGAACGCAAGCGCGTCCGACCATGCCGGCAAGCTGCCGGCATCGCGCGCCAGCGAGAACGCGGCGCGGGCGTAGGGACGGGCGAGGGTCATGGCTTGACTCATCGTCGGCTCCTTACAGCTGCGCCGCCAGCTCGTCGATCAACGCCTTGTGGGCGTTGGCGTCGATCTCGCGCTTGAGCAGCTTCTCGGCGCCGGCCACGGCCAGTGCGGACACCTGCTTGCGCAGGTCTTCCCTGGCACGGTTGGCGGCGGCGGCGATCTCGGCTTCGGCCAGCGCGCGCTGGCGGCTGCCCTCGGCGATGGCGTCGTGCTTGGCCGTGTCGATCAGCTGGATGGCGCGCTGGTGGGCCTGCTCGATGATCTCGTTGGCCTTGCCACGCGCGGCCTTGAGCTCTTCGGCAACCTTGTCCTGCGACTGCGCCAGGCTCTTCTGGGCGTTGTCGGCAGCAGCGAGGCCTTCAGCGATTTTCTGCTGGCGTTCCTCGATCGCGGCCATCAACGGCGGCCAGATGAACTTGACGGTGAACCAGATGAGGATCGCGAACGTGATCATCTGGCCCAGCAGGGTGATATTCGGATTCATGTCTTGACCTGCAATTCGGACAAGCCCATCAAAGCGGGGCTTTCAGGGCT
>JBBQHK010000055.1:0-14255 GCA_038323895.1 Lysobacterales bacterium
CCAAGTCCACGCCGATGGTTATAGTGCGCATTGGAAACTCCTCCTCCAGACTTACCGATGGTGAGAGCCATCATGGTCCTTAAAGACCGAGCGGTTATCCGCAGGGATGGGGGAGTTTCCTTTTTACTCATTCAAGCCGAAGCCGCTTCGCGGCCTCGCTCATGCGGTATCGTGTACCACACCGCGCGGCCGCTACGCAGGCCGGCTTAACTCCGGTGTTAGGCACCATGAGGTAACAGATTGGATGGCAGATATCTTTCAAAGTGATTGGGAAGGAATGGCACGCATACTCATTGTGGGCGTGTTGTCCTACGTAATTTTGATTGTCTTTCTGCGCCTGTCCGGAAAGCGCACGCTATCAAAGATGAACGCGTTCGATCTGATCGTTAATATTTCACTAGGTTCGATTCTAGCTACGATATTGCTCAACGACTCAGTGCCTCTAACTCATGGGCTTCTAGCTTTCGGCGTCCTGATCGCATTGCAGTTCGCCGTCACTTGGTCAAGCGTCAGAGTTCCGTGGATACGACGCTTCGTGACAGGCGAACCAGCGCTGGTTCTCCACCAGGGTTCCTTCCTTCCAGCAGCACTGAAGCGCGCACGCGTAACGCAAGACGAAGTTCGCGCTGCGGTTCGATCTGCTGGACTGTGCGATCTCGGCATGGTGGCAGCTGTGGTCATTGAGACAGATGGCTCATTCAGCGTGGTAAGAAAAAGCGAGGGATCAGGCGCATCCAGCCTGACGGATGTAAAAGATCATTCATCGAGTGACGTTGACGCCGCTTGAATCAGAAGAACAAGTCCGACAAAAGAACAAGTCCAACACCCATGAAGAGTTCGCGAATGGGTTGGTGCCAGTGACGGAAGCCACGTTTCGTAGCTCGGACGGATCCATCCGAACGCATCACAAAAAGCCTGTCTCAGGGATCGCTTGCTTGTCGCATCTGGCTCGTACTGGCTCGCCGGCTACCGGCTCCGGACTCCATTGCACCATCCAACACTTCGCGTACTGCCAAGGCGTGTCTGTCGAGGCCTCCAACCTGCTGTTGCGGCGACACTCATTGGCATTGCCCCAGGCCTTCCAACATGGGTGAGCTGGCAGCACGGCACGTGGCAGGCCGACCGGCTTCGCGGAGTGAGGGTCATGCCCCTTGGAAAAGACAAACGCCGCGACAAGCGCGGCGTTTGTGGATCAAGCTGCCATTGAAGACTTACTTCAACGGCCAGTACACGTCGAATTCACCATTCTCGGTGAAGGAGCCAGAGATGCCGGATTTGTACGACTCATACGCACGATCAGTCACCTCGTAACCCGCGGTGACCGCCCACGCACGCAGTGCATTGCGCACAGCTTCGAGCTCCGCCATGTAGCCGGTGTAGGAGGCCATGGCGACCTTGCCGGGCTTGGTCTGTACGAACTGTACCGGTCCCTGCAGGGCAATCTTGCCGGTTTCACCGCCAGCCTTCTTGCGAACGGGCTGGGCGACATCAAAGTTATAGGTTTCACGACCCAGGTCGGTGGTGATCAGTCGCAACGGGCCCGCGGCCTCAAGGCCATTGGCGTCCATCACCCGACGGATCCACTCGGTGTTCGCGGTCAGCGAGGCCTGGATCTGCGAATTGCCGCGGTCAACGTTGCCTGCGGGGACCAACAGGAGGTCCTCGGCGGGACGCTGAACCATCTTGGGTGCAGTCATCTTGCTGCCCGCCACGGCATAGTCGACGTTGGGCACCGAGGCCAGCATGGTGACGATGCGCGACAGGCCCAATTTCATGTCATCGCCCACGTGGCGGGCCACATACAGGCCCGCATAACGACCGATGAGATCCCAGCCGTAGTCGACGTCGAAGGTCTGGGTGATCTCGACATTCCGGTTATTGCGACCGGTCGGCTTGAAGTTGAACGAGGTGCGCTTGTTGCTGCCTCGCTCGCTGTTGTCGATCCTGTAGGAGATCTTCTCGCGCGGGATGCTCTCGGTGATTTCCCACGAGCCTTTGCCGATCTGATCTTCCTGGGACACGTAGTCCAGGCGCGCACCGACACCTGACTCCGGTCCGGAGTAATTCAATTCGACAGCTGGATCACGCAGCAGCAGCGGGTTCCACGTCTTGAAGCGACGCATGCTGTTCAAGGAATCGAACACGATGGTCATCTTGCGGTTGGTTTCAGTCTTCTCGGACAGATGCCGTTCCGATGGCAACACCAAGGCTACGACCAGGTACAGCCCCGCAACAATTGCGAGGGAAATCAGGATCTCGATCAAACGAGTCATTCAGGAATCTCCGGAAGGGCCGCTCGCGGGGTGGCCGCGCAGACCCGCCATCCTATCAAATCATCCCCCGCGCGGGCGAGGGGAAATATCAAGAAATCGCGACCGGTTCCACCAATCGCAATTCAAAAACCTCGGGTACGGCGCGCGTACGCGCTCACAGCCGAATTTGGAGAGGGTGAGCAGGCGCCGCTGCGCGCCTTGGCACGCGCGGCCGCCTACGCCTGTCGCGCTGTAGCGGGCCAGCCATCCTGTCATTCATCAGACAAGTTGCAGCTCGAACGCTTTCAGCACAGCTCGGGTGCGGTCGCGCACGCCCAGCTTGGACAGGATGTTTGAGACGTGGTTCTTGATCGTGCCCTCGGCCACTCCCAGGGAATTGGCGATCTCCTTGTTGGAGAATCCCGACGCCATCAGCCGCAGGATTTCGGTCTCACGGTCCGTCAATGGATCCGGGCGCTCCAAGCTGACGAACTCATTGCGCATGTGCTCCAAACCGGACAGCAGGCGCTGGGTCACCGCCGGTTGCACCAGCGAGCCACCACCGGCTACGGCCTGGATTGCATTGACCAGCTGTTCCAGGGAGACATCCTTGAGCATGTAGCCCTTGGCCCCGGCCTTGATCCCCGCCAGCACCAACTGGTCGTCGTCGAACGTGGTCAGGATGATCGTTGGAGGAAGTGCGTCGATCCGGCCAAGCGCCTGCAGGGCTTCAAGCCCCGACATCAACGGCATGCGCATATCCATCAGGACCACGTCAGGCTTGATCTGCGGGATGGTTTCAACCGCTTGTCGGCCGTCAGACGCCTCGGCGACCACCTCGATACCTTCAGCCAAGGCCAGCAGGGAACGGATTCCCTGTCGAACCAGGGTCTGGTCATCGACCAGAAACACACGAATCATGCGGCCACTCCTTTCGGGATGCCGACTTCGGCATTGGCGCCGGCCGGCAGTGTCATGGTGAGCTGGAAACCTCGTCCAGCGCGGGTTTCGATCTCCAACCGGCCGCCAAATTGGCGCAGGCGCTCCCTCATGCCCTGCAATCCGTTGCCGTTGGCCAGCTGGTCGGTGCCGGACCCATCATCGCGCACCTGCAGGGTGATGGATTGCCCATCATTGCCGGCATTCAGCCAAAGGTTGCGCGCGTCGGCATGGCGCACGGCATTCGTGATGGCTTCCTGTGCGCACCTCAGCAGCACGTGCGCGCGCTCCGGATCGTCCACTGTCAAAGGCTGCTGGACGTCCATGTGAATGGCAAGCTTGGGTACGTTTTCGGCCAACGGCCGCAGCGCAGCACCGAGGTCGATCGCCCCGCTGTCGCGCAACTGGCTGACCGCTTCGCGCACATCGGTCAGCAGCAACCTTGCCAACGTATGCGCCTGTTGCACATGTTCCTTGACCCGCCCTTCGGAAAGATGGCCGGCAACTTCCAGGTTCAGGCTGAGCGCGGTCAGGTGGTGGCCCAGCAGGTCATGCAATTCACGGGAGATGCGGGTGCGCTCATTGACCCGCGCACTTTCCGCAAGCAACGCACGGGTCGATCGCAGTTCGGCATTGAGCCTTCGCTGCTCTTCCCGCGCCTGCGACTGCTGCAACGCAACAAGACTGGTGATGAAGACGAAACCAGAGAATCCCGCGTACAGCATTGACTGCATCAACGCTTCCACTAGTGGGAAATGCAGGCCCAGCATGAACATCGGAACGACGGCCAACTGCGCGCCCAGCAGCCAGGCAATCCCCAATGGCAATGGCAGCAACCAAGGCAGCACGCAGGCCGCGACCATCAGCAGGACGCTGCCCAGGCCAGTTTCGCTGTAAAAACCCAAGCCGATCGCGGCCAGGGTGGTGACTGCCAGCAGCACGTAGTCCAGCGTCTTGCGACGCTCTCCCAGAGCCCGGGTCAACCAGTGGTAGCCCACACCGAAGGCCAGGTAACACACCCAACCCTCCCACGGCATGACGTGGGTGACGAACTCCTCCGGCAATGGCACCTGCCACTGCCCGATCCAGGAGTACAGCAACGGCAGCCCCACCATGGCCCAAGTGAACAGGCCGGCAAGGCGCAACAGGCGGGTATGCGAAAGACTTGCAAGCATGACGCGTTATAACCCCTTCCGCTTGGTTCGCGCCTGCACCAAAGGTCATGGCCGCCCGCATCGGTGCGTGCGATAATCACCGGACAGGTCCCACGCGACCCGGATCATCCGCAACAAGCCACGGAGCCAAGGGAATGTCGATCGCCATCCGCGACGTGCGTGAGCACGAGCTGGATTCCGTCCTAGCACTCAACAACGCTGCGGGACCTGCGATCCTCCCCCTAGACGCAGCCAAGCTGCGCCAGTTGTTCGAGTCGGCGGAGTATTTCCGCGTTGCCGAGCGCGACGGCACGCTTGCCGGCTTCCTGATCGGGTTCGGCGTTGCCATGAACCACGACAGCAGCAACTTCGCCTGGTTCGGCCAGAGATATCCGGACTTCTTCTACATCGACCGCGTGGTGGTGGCGAGCCGCCGCCGTGGCGGTGGCGTGGGTCGCGCGCTATATGCCGACGTGCAGAGCTATGCTGAACTGCGCTACCCGCAGCTGGCCTGCGAAGTCTTCCTTCAGACCGGCACCGATCATGCGCTACTGTTCCATGGCAGTTTCGGTTTCCGCGAAGTGGGCCAGCACGTGATGCCAGGCCATGCGCTGCGCGCGGCGATGTTGATGAAGCCGCTTTGCAGCTTCGCCTGGGTGCGCGAGACCTATGGTGATGCATTGCCGGATGAACCTTGGGTGGCGCTTCCGCGTATCCGGCCCCAAGTCCAACGCGTTACGGGGACGCGTGCATGAGCGCGGTGGTCGACTACGCCCAGGCCGGGGAGCTGAAATTCGGCCAGGTCGGCATTGCCAACCTGCGCGTGCGTACCCTCGATGTGGCGCAACTGGCCAGCGAGATGTGCGAACGCGTGCAGCGCGCGCCCAACCTGTTCGGGCGCGCGGCCGTGGTGCTGGACTTCAGTGGGCTGAGCAAAGTGCCTTCACTGGAGCAAGCACGCGCCCTGGTCGAGGGCTTGCACGAGGCCGGCGTCTTCCCGGTGGCGTTGGCGTATGGGACCAAGGACGTCGATGCACTGTCTCAGGCGCTTGGCCTGCCCCTGCTGGCCAAATTCCGCGCACAGTACGAATCGGTTGCAGGCGGCTCGGTGCCGAGCGCATCTCCAGCTGACGTCGCTCCCGCCAATCCTTCGACGGCAACTGTCGCGACCACGCCAATGCCAGCCCCTTCCAAGTCCGGTCCAGGGCTCATGCATTCAAGCCCGGTACGCTCCGGCCAGCAGGTCTATGCCGACAACCGCGACCTGACCGTGATCAGCTCGGTGGGGGCCGGCGCGGAAGTGATCGCTGACGGCTCCATCCACATCTATGGCCCGCTACGTGGCCGCGCGCTGGCAGGTGCGCAGGGCGATGAAAGTGCGCGCATCTTCTGCCGCGAGTTTCACGCCGAACTCGTCGCGGTGGCCGGACATTACAAAGTACTGGAAGACATTCCGGAGGAGCTGCGTGGCAAGCCTGTGCAGGTCTGGCTGGATCAAGGTCAACTCAAGCTCGCCGCTCTCGACTGAGTGCGGACAACCCTTCAACGGAGAATGCCAACTTGGCGGAAATCATCGTAGTCACATCGGGCAAGGGCGGCGTCGGCAAGACCACTTCCAGCGCCAGTCTTGCCACAGGCTTGGCGCGTCGCGGCAAGAAAGTCGCGGTGATTGATTTCGACGTAGGTCTGCGCAACCTCGACCTGATCATGGGTTGCGAACGCCGGGTGGTCTACGACTTCGTCAATGTGATCCAGGGCGAAGCCTCGCTCAAGCAGGCACTGATCAAGGACAAGCGCCACGACAATCTGTTCGTGCTGGCTGCCTCGCAGACCCGTGACAAGGACGCGCTGACCAAGGAGGGCGTCGAAAAGGTCCTCAAGGACCTGTCTGATGACGGCTTCGACTATATCGTGTGCGATTCCCCTGCAGGCATCGAGAAAGGTGCATTCCTGTCGATGTACTACGCCGACAAGGCAGTGGTCGTGGTCAACCCTGAGGTCTCCAGCGTGCGTGACTCCGATCGCATCCTGGGCCTGCTGGCGTCCAAGACCCGCCGCGCCGAGCAGGGCGATGGTGAAGTAGTCGCCTACCTGCTGCTGACACGCTACAGCCCGTCGCGGGTGGAAGCCGGTGAGATGTTGTCGATCCTAGACGTCGAGGAAGTCCTTGGATTGAAGTCGATCGGCGTGATCCCGGAATCCGGCGACGTGCTCAACGCGTCCAACAAGGGCGAGCCGGTGATCATGGATGCCGAATCGAACGCCGGTCAGGCCTACGACGACGCAGTGGCGCGCCTGATGGGGGAGGATCGGCCGATGCGATTCACCCAGACCGAGCGCAAGGGTTTCTTCAGCAAGTTGTTCGGAGGCTGATGCATGTCGATTTTTGATTTCCTCAAGCCCAAGAAGAACACCGCTTCGGTCGCCAAGGATCGCCTGCGCATCATCATTGCGCAGGAACGCAAAAGCGATAGCCAACCCGACTACCTGCCGCTGCTGCGCCGCGAACTGCTTGAGGTGATCCGCAAGTACGTCAACGTGGACGTGGATGCGGTCAAGGTGGACGTGGTGAAGGATGGCGAGCACGACGTGCTGGATATTTCTGTCGCGCTGCCCGAAGAACGCGCGCAAGCCAGCGCCTGACTGTTTCTTACCTGCCGCCATTCACCTTGCCTGCCGCCAGCTCGGGCCTTGGGCAAGCAACCTTCTCGGGCTCGAAATGCCTGTCGAAGGTCACCTGCCCAAGGCCCGAGCCTCATCCAAACCCAGGCTTACCCTGGGATCGCAGCCTGCACGGGCTGGCGGGCTTGGGCGGGGCAGGATTCGCAGGCGTTTCGAGCCAGGAAGACACTCCCGCCCAAGCCGCCAGCTTTTCGACAATGCCTCCGCAATTCAACATTCTCAGGCTCGCCGACATCGCATTTGACGATGTCAATGCGTTGTTGGCTCGATACGGATTGGAACTGCACTGCGTCGCCGACGGAGGACCAATCCCCGGCAGCTACTGGGGCGAATGCGAGGCCGGGATCATCGGTAGCGCTGTGTATGCGCGCAGCGACACGCCCGTGCACTCGCTGTTGCATGAAGCCTGCCACCTGATCGTGCTTCCGCCCGAGCGCCGCAACGGCGTGCACACCGACGCCACCGACAGCATCGAAGAAGAGGATGCCGTGTGCGTGCTGCAGGCACTGTTGGGCGATGAACTTCCAGGCATGGGCCGCGAACGCGTTTTTGCCGACATGGATGCCTGGGGCTACACATTCCGGCTGGGATCGGCGCGCGCCTACGTCGAATACGATGCCGAATCCGCATGGATCTGGCTGCAGATGCGCGGCCTGGTCGACGCGGATCGCGTCCTGATCCTGCCACCGGTCTGAATGCCCCAACTTGCAGCCTGCCACGCGCGCGGTCTAGCCTTGCTGTCCCGGCGAGCCCGCCGAACCAGGAAGCCGCCGTGACTCCACGCCCCGCCCTGCTTGCACTTGCCGTCGTCGGCGCCCTTGGCCTTGCTGGCTGCAAACCCGATGCCGCACCCGCCGCAACGACCTTGACCCCCGGTGTCGCGGCTCCCCCTGCTTCTGAAACCGCGGACCAGTTCGTCGCCCGGGTCAACGAGGAGCTGCGCGACATCAGTGCGGAAAGCAATTCCGCGCAGTGGTTGTCGAGCACCTACATCAACAGCGACAGCGAACTGGTCGCAGCCAAGGCCAACGAACGCTGGCTGACCCAACTCAACGCATGGATCGAGCAATCACGTCGGTTCGACGGCCAGAAGCTTTCGCCCGAGACCGCGCGTGCGATCAAGCTGATCAAGCTGATGACCGCGATGCCGGCACCAAAGGATCCGGCCGAGCTGGCTGAACTCACCAGAATTGCGACCCGCATGGAAGGCATGTACGGCGCAGGCAGCTATTGCACGGGCGAAGGCGATGCCAAAACGTGTCGTGACATCGGCCAGCTCAGTGAAGTGCTTGCGACCAGCCGCGACTACGACGCGCAACTGGATGCCTTCAACGGCTGGCATACGATCAGCCAGCCAATGCGCAAGGACTATGTGCGCTTCGCCGAACTGGTGAACCAGGGTGCCAAGGAAATGGGGTTCGCCGATGCGGGCGAAATGTGGCGCTCCGGCTACGACATGACCCCGGCCGAGTTGGCCGCCGAGACTGACCGCCTGTGGGACCAGGTCAAGCCGCTGTACGAGCAGCTGCACTGCTACGCGCGCGGCAAGCTGGAAGCCGAATACGGGCCGGACAAGGGCCAGGTGGCTGGCGGACTTTTGCCGGCGCACTTGATGGGCAACCTATGGCAACAGGAGTGGGGCAACCTGTGGGACCTGATGCAGCCCTACCCGGGCGCGGGGAACCTTGACGTGAATTCGTCACTGCGCGCGATTGCCCAGGCAGACATCACCAACGCGCGCAACAAACCAAGCGAACCAGGCGTGTCCCCGGCCCAGCGCGAGGTCAACGCGCAACGCGCGGCCGCACTCGACACTGCCAAGAAGATGACCGAGCGCGCGCAGGATTTCTACGTGTCCTTGGGCATGCGGAAGCTGCCGCAAAGCTATTGGGAGAAGTCGCAGTTCATCAAGCCATTGGATCGCGACGTGGTCTGCCACGCCAGCGCCTGGGACATGAACATGGCTGGAGACGTGCGCACCAAGATGTGCATCACACCGAGCGAGGATGAGCTCACCACGATCTACCACGAGCTTGGCCACCTGTATTACGACCTGGCCTACAACAAGCAACCACCGATTTTCCAGAACGCAGCCCACGATGGCTTCCATGAGGCTATCGGCGACACCATCGTGCTGGCAATGACGCCCGGCTACATGCATTCGGTCGGGCTGGTAGGCGAGCCGCAGCAGAGCAAGGAGGCGGTCATCAACGCGCAGATGCGCATGGCGCTGTCGAAAGTCGCATTCCTGCCATTCGGATTGATGATCGACCGCTGGCGCTGGGGCGTTTTCGACGGCTCGATCAAGCCGGACAACTACAACAAGGCCTGGTGGGACCTGAAGGCCAAGTACCAGGGGGTTGCAACGGTCAACCCGCGCGGCGAAACCTTTTTCGATCCGGGCGCGAAGTACCACGTGCCAGGCAATACTCCCTACACCCGCTACTTCCTGGCCCGCGTCCTGCAATTCCAGTTCTACAAGGCCCTGTGCGATGCGTCCGGCTACACGGGACCGCTTTACGAATGCAGTTTCTATGGCAACAAGGCAGCGGGAGAGAAATTTTCGGCGATGCTGTCCACTGGAGCCAGCCAACCCTGGCAGCAAACATTGAAGGAGTTGACTGGCGGCGACAAGATGGACGCCAGCGCCGTCCTGGAATACTTCGCGCCGCTGCAGGATTGGCTGAAGCAGCAAAACAAGGCGCAGCAATGTGGCTGGACCAGCGACGCACGGACAGCCAGCGGGAATACGGGGCCTACGCCGCCAGCAGGCGGGTAACCCCCCATTGCGAAGAAATGATGGGCCGGCGCAGGCCGGCCTTTCATTCTCGACGCGGCGAGTTGTCGGCAGGGCCAAGCCGAAGCGAGATAGCATCGCATTGCACGTGTTCTCTGGCGCAGCGGCCCTGCCGGCGGCGATACTGCCTCCATGGATGACCTCGTCCCGCAAGCCCTGCCCACCGCCACCGCACTACCGGCGCGGTACTACGTTGAAGCAGCGATGCCGTCGATCGACCGTCGCGTGGTATTCGATCGCTGCTGGCAGCTGGTCGCGCATGTCTGCCAGCTCCGCGAGCCTGGCGATCACGTCATCGCCGATCTCGCAGGTTTGCCGGTGATCGCGGTACGCGGTACCGATGCTGTCATCCGCGTCTTCCACAACGTGTGCCGGCATCGCGCCGGACCTATCGCACAATGCGACGGACTGGCCGCGAAGTCGCTTCGCTGCCGCTACCACGGCTGGAACTATGGCCTGGATGGCGTGCTCAAGTCAGCGCCTGAAATGAGCGATGCGGTGGACTTCGAACCATCAGAAATACGCCTGCCGCAACTTGCGGTGAAGGTCTGGCAAGGGTTGGTGTTCACTGCTGTTGATGCCTCGCAGGCACCGGATTTCGATGCCTTCGTCGCCGGCATCGATACCCGCCTCGGCCCGGATCGCGGACTGGAACAGTACAGCCGCCACCATCGCGTCGGCTACGAACTGGCATGCAACTGGAAGGTCTATGTCGACAATTTCCTCGAGGGCTACCACATCCCGCACGTGCATCCGGGCCTGAACCAGCTGCTCGACTATCGTAGTTACCGTACTGAATTGATGCAGTGGCACAACCTGCAGTGGAGCCCACTTGAGAGCGATGCATCACTGTATGGAAATGGTGACGCGCTGTACTACTGGCTGTGGCCGAACACGATGCTGAACATCCTGCCCGGGCGCTTGCAAACCAACCGGGTGATTCCACTGGGCGTGGATCGCTGCCGCGTCGAGTTCGACAGCTATTACGCATCTGGCGAGGATGACGCTTCCGATGCCAGGCGCAATGCCGACCTGCAATTCAGCGATGAGGTCCAGCATGAGGACCTCGGCATCTGCGAGGACGTTCAACGAGGTTTCGCATCGGGGTCATACGTGCCCGGTCGGTTGAACCCGCTGCGCGAATCAGGCGTGCATCATTTCCATGAGATGCTGCGGGCGGCCTATCGCGAAGCCGGGTCGAGCACCGTTTAGTCGCGCGCCAAAGACAACCACAAGCCACAAACAAACAAGGATCCGCGCATGTCCGAGTCGCAGCAGGCCACGATAGACAGCGGTATCCCGGTGATAACGAAACCGCTTGGGCTCTGGATGGCCACTGCACTTGTAGTCGGCAGCATGATTGGCAGTGGCGTGTTCCTGCTGCCGGCGACGCTGGCGCCCTACGGCGCAGCAAGCCTGGTCGGCTGGGGTATCAGTCTGTGCGGCGCGATGTTGCTGGCCGCGACCTTCGCCAAACTCGCAGTGCACTGGCCTTGCACCGGCGGTCCCTATGCCTACGTGCGTCGCAGCTTTGGTGATGGCGCCGGTTTTGCGATCGCCTGGAGTTACTGGATCTCGATCTGGTCGGGTATGGCCGCGATCGCGGTCGCCTTCGCCGGCAGCATGGGCGCGATCTTCCCGGCACTGACTGCCAGCCCGGTACGCGCGGCGACCTGTGCCCTGTGCGCCTTGTGGTTCTGCGCCTTCGTCAATCTCTCCGGCCTGCGCCAGGCTGGGCGCATGCAAGTGCTGGTGACCACGCTCAAGCTGGTGCCGCTGCTGTTGTTCGGCATCGTCGCGCTGTGGTTCGTCGATGCCGGCAATTACGTGCCGTTCAATCCCAGCGGCAAGAGCCTGCCGCAGGTGGCACAGGTCACGGTGATCCTGACCATGTGGGCCTTCGCTGGCCTCGAGGTCGCGACCGTACCCGCCGGGGCGATCCGCGACGCCAAGCGCACCATTCCGCGCGCGACGATGCTGGGCACCCTGCTGGCGGGCATCGCCACCATCCTGGCCTGCACCACGGTGCTCGGGCTGGTACCGGCGGACACCCTTGCACAATCGGGCGCGCCGATGGCCGATGCCGCCGGTCGCTTGTGGGGACCTGGCGCAGCACTGGGAATCGCGATATTGGCGGCGGTCTCGACCTTCGGCGCGATCAATGGCTGGGTGCTGGTCTGCGCGCAGGTCTCGCTGGCCGCGGCGGGCGACGGACTGTTCCCGAAACCTTTCGCACGCTTGGACCGTAATGGAACGCCTGCGTTCGGCATCATCGTTGGCGCAGTACTTTCCACCGTGCTGGTGATCGCCAGCTACAGCCGTTCGCTGGTGGAATTGTTCACCTTCATCCTGCTGATCTCGACCTCGGCAATCCTGCTTCCATATGCCGCCAGCAGCGCGGCCTGGATTCGCAGCGGCGGCAGCAACGGCGGTCGCCTGGTCGCGGCACTGGCGCTGATCTATAGCGTGTACGCCCTGTTCGGCGCGGGCGGTGAAGCACTGGCATGGGGCGCGGTCCTGCTGCTGGCAGGCCTGCCGATCTATCTGTGGATGCGGCACGTGAACCGGCCAGCATCGATTCCGGCGCGCGACCCGGCAGCGTAACCAGATCCTACATTTTGTCGGTCGGCTCCAGCCCCATCACCTGCGCCGCCGATGCGGTACGCAAGCGGTGCTGGTCGCGTTGCTCGTGGCGCCACACCAACCATGCCAAGACGCTGAATGTTGACGAGGTGATTGCCAGCGCCATGCCACTGCCGCTGACCAGCGAGGACAGCACGCCGGCGATTACCGCGTTGGACAACAAGCCGGTGAATGCCTGCAATGACGAGGCTCCGCCCCGCTGCTGCGGATACATGTCCAGGATCGCCAGGGTGAGAATCGGGAAGACCAGCGCGATGCCAAATGCATTCAGGCTGATTGGCAGGATCGCCCACGGCAACCGCGGCGCGTCGACCAGCAGGTTGTAGCCGAGGTTCAACAGCGCTGCAACGCTGCAGAAAATGAAACCGATGTTGGCCAGGCGCACTCCATCGATACGGCCAGCGGTACGCCCGGACACGAACGCGCCCAGCATCATCCCGCTGATCATCGGAATGAAGAACCAACCGAACTGACCAGCGTCCAGACGCATGAGGTCGAGCACGAATGCAGGTGCCGAGGCGATGTACAGGAACAACGCCCCGAAATTGAGCGCCCCTGCAATCGACAGGCGCACGAAACGCGGATTGGCTAGAATGCCAAGGTAATTGCGCAGCAAGGCCGCCGGCCGCAGGCGCACGCGGGCATCGGGCGGATGGGTTTCAGGCAACAAGCGTGCGGACACGATCAACAGCACGGTGGCGAACAGCGCCAGGAACCAGAAAATCGACTGCCATTGGCTCCAGCCCACGATCCAGCCGCCAATGATTGGCGCGACCGCCGGCGCGATACCGAAGATCATCGACACCTGGCTCATCAGGCGTTGGGCATCGTCGCCCTGCAACACGTCGCGGATCACCGCGCGGCCGACGATCATGCCCACGCCGGCGCTGAGACCTTGCAGCGCACGGAACGCCAACAACATCGGCATTGACGTGGACAGCGCGCAGCCCACCGACGCCAGCACGAACACCGCCAGGCCAGCCAGGATGACGCGCTTGCGACCAATCGCATCCGACAGCGGGCCATGCACCACGCTCATCGCCGCATAGGCCAGCAGATAGACACTGATGGTCTGCTGCATCGCCACCTTGCCCGCGCCCAGGTCACTGCCGATCTGCGGGAACGCGGGGAAAATCGTGTCTATCGAAAACGGCCCGAACATCGCCAGCGCGCCAAGGATGGCGGCCAGCCGAACGTAGGACGTCTTGTGCTCCGGGGCTTGCATCCGGGCATGGTACGGGGTGCATAGCAAGGAATGCGCCATGGAAGCGGCCATTTAGCGGCTATAATTCCCGCCGTGCATGGTGGGAGAAGTGGCGCGAAGCGCCGCTGCCGAAGGCGCAACCGCCCGGAATCGCTCAGGCCCGATACCGCCATGTGACCAGACTCTGGAGAGATCGGCAGCTCACGCATGCCGGCGCCGAAGGGGCAAGAAGTCGCTGCAGGTTCCCCTCCCCTGCCTGCGCGCTTCCAAACTCTCAGGCAAAAGGACAGATGGGGCGAGCGGGGCTTTCGAGCCGCGCAGCGGCGAGCCTGCGAGCGCCCTCGCGCATGCAAGCGCGAGGGCCGGGTAGCGGACCCGCAGCTGTGCATCGAGTAACCCTGGCATTTCCCACCTTGCCGATGAGCCCAGATGACCCAGCCCACTCTCCGCACGCTCGAACACCACGACGCCTTCATCGAACGCCACATCGGACCGAACGATGCGGAGATCGCCACGATGCTGGAGGTGGTCGGCCACGACTCGCTCGAAACCCTGACCGACGCCATCGTCCCGGCCTCGATCAG
>JBBQHK010000056.1:0-14017 GCA_038323895.1 Lysobacterales bacterium
CGGCAGGATTGCCGATGTGTCGAACCCGCAGGTCGCGCGCAGCGCGAGGGCCATGGATGGCCCGAGTCTATCCGCCCCCCCTGCCACAGTTCCACCTCCACCCAAATCGCCTCCATCCTTCGCACCCTCTCCACCGCAATAAACCCATCCTCTGCCACATGCGTCCGGTTCCCCCGCAGGATTGCGTTAGCCCCTTCAAACTCCGGACGAATACGCCCGCATGATCGAATTCGGACACCTCAGCCATGTCGGCCTGCGACGCGAACTGAATGAGGATACGTACTACGGTGACAGTGAGCTTGGCCTGTGGCTGGTCGCCGACGGCATGGGTGGACACGAGTTTGGCGAAGTGGCCAGCGCCCTCGCGCGGGAAGCAATTGTGCGCGAGATCCGCGCCGGTACCCCGCTTGCCGATGCCATCCGGAGCGCCGACGAGGAGATCATCCGTTGCTCCAGGCGCCGCGGCGACAGCCTGCCGATGGGCACTACTGTCGTGGCCGCGCGCGTCGACGGCAACCGTTTCGAAGTCGCCTGGGTCGGCGACAGCCGGGTCTATCTGTGGCGCGACGGGCAGCTGACCCAGATCTCGCAGGACCACAGCTACGTGCAGGAACTGATCGCAACCGGCGCAATCACGCCCGACCAGGCCCGCAGCCACCCGCATCGCAACGTGGTGACCCAAGCGCTCGGCGTTACCGATCCCAAGCAACTGAATGTGGAAAATCTCACGGGGGAGCTACGCCCGGGCATGCAACTGCTGCTGTGCAGTGATGGCCTGACCGAGGAAGTCGACGACCGCAGCATCGCCCGCGTGCTCTCCCACCAGGAGTGCAGCGCGCAGGAATGCGTGGACGGGCTGGTAGCCGCAGCACTGGACGGTGGCGGTTCCGACAACGTGACAGTGGTGCTGATTCGCCGCCACTGAGGCCATGCCCTCATCCACTCCGGGTCAGACGGCAAGCTCCAGCCGCAGCCACAGGCAATCTCCGGCCTTGCCCTGCAACACCAACAAACGGGCGTCGTGGGAGGCCAATTCCTCGTCAAGCACACGCACGCGCGGGCGCCTGGATGCATCCAGATGAGCCACCGGCACGGCCTGTTGCGCAACGACGGCGGGTTCGCTGGCAAAGCCAATCTCTTCCTGTCCCGAGGTCAGCGCCAGATAGGCATCGGTCAGCAACTGCGCGTCCAGCAAGGCGCCATGCAATTGCCGGTGCGAATTATCGACTCCCAGTCGCCTGCACAGCGCATCCAGTGAATTGCGCTGGCCGGGATAGCGCTGGCGCGCAAGCAACAGCGAGTCCTCGATGCCGCACCGGTCCTGGATACGACCGTGCCCAGCAGCGAGCCTGGTCAATTCGGCATTGAGGAAGCCGACGTCGAACGCGGCGTTGTGGATGACCAGTTCAGCGCCTTCAATGAAGGCCAGGAACTCATCGACAATCTCGGCGAAACGCGGCTTGTCGGCCAAGAACTCCAAGGTCAACCCGGTCACTTCCTGCGCGCCCTGTTCGAACTCGCGGTCCGGGTTCAGGTAACACTGGAAGCTGCGCCCGGTCGGTCGACGTTCCAACAGTTCGATGCAGCCGATTTCGACCACGCGATTGCCTTTCTCCCAGCTGAGGCCAGTGGTCTCGGTATCCAGAACGACCTGCCTCACGATTTCGCCTCCTGTGCCGCCTGACGATGTGGCCTCATTTGCCGCTCAACTCCTTGATCTTGATTGCCTCGTCGCGTGCCAACACATCCACGCGCTCGTTGTCCGGGTCGCCGGAATGGCCCTTCACCCAACGCCAGTCCACCGAGTGCGGGCCCGCGGCGGCTTGCAGCCGCTCCCACAGGTCGCGGTTCTTGACCACATCGCCGCCTGACGTTTTCCAGCCACGCCGCACCCAGTTTGCCATCCACTGGGTGATGCCTTGGCGGACGTATTGCGAATCGGTGGTCAGGACTACCTCGCAGGGCTCGCGCAGCGTTTCCAGCGCGCCGATCGCCGCCATCAGCTCCATCCGGTTGTTGGTGGTGTCAGCCTCACCACCTGAAAGTTCGCGCTCGATCCCGCGCCAGCGCAACAGCGCACCCCAGCCACCAGGCCCTGGATTGCCCAGGCACGCCCCATCGGTATGCACCTCGACCTGCTTGCGTGCCGCTGTCATGCGGCGGGCAATCCGGGTTGCAGGCGCAGCCTGCGCGTCGCGGGCATCGGCGTGAGCGGAAGCCGTCGCTTCTCCGCACGCAACAGGAAAGCTGCACGCAGACCGGCACCATCCTGCTGGTGGCTGTTGATCGCCATCGCCCAGGTCGGGCCTATCCCTTGCGACACAGGATCCGGCGCCAGGCCTGCGGCACGCAACCGGCGACGCCAGGTGACCGGTTCCGCTGCGCGCGGTCCCTGCCCATGCCAACGCAACCGATAAGGAGCCAACGGGTTCAGGGCCAACAGCCACAGGCGACCGCCCGGGACCAGCACCCGTGCGCACTCGGCTAGCAGGGCCGAAGGATCCGCGCTGATGTCGGCCAGGTGCTGCACGACCACCACGCCGCAGCATTCGCTGGCCAGCGGCAGCACCGCGCCGCAGCGCAGATCCCCGGAAAAGCCGTCACCAGCGGCGTGCAGTCGAAAGCCCGACACCTCGAGGCAGTCGCTGACGCCCAAGTCGATCACCACTGGTTGCAGCCAAAGCCCGGGCTGACCCGGTCGTTCGCTGGCCGCAACGCGCAACAATTCGGCCTCGCTGGCGATGACCATTTGCCCTGCCGAGCCGGAAAACCACGTCGCCGCGGCGGCAGGAGCTGGTTGACGGCGGAAGACAGGCATGGGCATGGTTCGATTTTGCGGGAAAGCCCGCGCCGCGTCACGGAGGAACTGCGATGCGACTGCAGCCGCTGCCCGCGTTCAACGACAATTACATCTGGTTGCTCTCCGAAGACGCCCCCGCTGGCGCATCCGGCTCGCTGATAGTGGACCCCGGCGACGCCACACCTGTGCTGGAGGCGTTGCGGTTCGCCCCCCCGCCACACGGCATCCTGCTGACTCACCATCACGCCGACCACGTCGGTGGCGTAGCGGAACTGCTGCAGACATGGCCGCAGCTCCCGGTGTTCGCCGCCCACGATATGCGGATCACCAGTGCGACCCGACGCGTGGCCGTTGGCGAGCGCATCGCCATCGGCCCATGGCATTTCGACATCATCGAAATTCCCGGGCATACCTCCAGCCACATCGCCTTTCACGGCCGGACTCTCGACGGTACGTGGCTGTTGTTCTGCGGCGATACCCTCTTCAGCCTGGGCTGCGGTCGTCTGTTCGAAGGCACGCCGGCGCAAATGCTGGCGTCACTGCGGCGGCTGTCCGCCCTGCCTGTTGAAACCTTGATCTGTTGCGGGCACGAATACACCGTGGCCAACGCGGCATTCGCTCTGACGGTGGATCCAGCCAATGCGGCCCTGCAGGAGCGCGCGGCACGAGCAATGAAGGCACGCGATGCCGGCCGCCCCACCTTGCCGGTGGCGCTGGCGTCGGAGCGCGAATGCAACCCGTTCCTGCGCGTCGACACGCCGGTTGTGCGCGCAGCGCTGGAGCATCATCTGCAACGCGCGCTGGTCGACGATGTCGATGCGTTCGCCGAACTGCGGCGCTGGAAGGACGGCTTCAGCGGGTGAGGCGCGCTGGCCCACGCGGCCTTCGCAAGGCAAACTAGAGCATTCGCTCGAGGCGCCCCGGCGCTGCACATCCACAGGAGAGACCATGGGATTCCTACAGGGCAAGCGCGCGCTGGTCACCGGCATCGCAAGCCAGCGTTCGATCGCAAGCGGTATTGCAGATGCCATGCACCGGCAAGGGGCGGAACTGGCACTGACATACCAGAACGACAAGCTGAAATCGCGGGTCGAGGCCGCAGCTGCCGGGTACGGCAGCAATATAGTCCTGCCGTTGGACGTGGCCGACGACGAGCAGATCGACGCCTGCTTCAGCGAGCTGGGCAAGCACTGGGAAGGGTTCGACATCCTCGTCCACTGCATCGCCTTCGCCCCGCGTGAGGCGATCGAAGGCGATTTCCTTGACGGCATCACCCGCGAGAATTACCACATCGCGCACGACATCAGCGCCTTCTCGCTCGCCGCTTTAGGCAAGGCGGCACGGCCAATGATGAAGGGCCGCAACGGCTCGATCCTGACTCTTAGCTACCTTGGTGCCGAACGCGCGCTGGCGAACTACAACACCATGGGCGTAGCCAAGGCGAGTCTGGAAGCCACTGTCCGCTACATGGCGATGGCCCTCGGCCCCGAGGGCACCCGGGTTAACGCGATCTCCGCTGGCCCGATCCGCACTCTCGCAGCGTCAGGCGTGGCCAACTTCCGCAAGATGCTCAGCCAGTTCGAGGCCGCCGCGCCGCTGCGCCGGGTGGTCACCATCGAGGACGTGGGCAATGCCGCCGCATTCCTGTGCTCGGACCTGGCCTCGGGCATCACTGGCGAAATCACCTATGTCGATGCCGGCTACAACATCATGGGCATGAGCGGTATCGACTGATCGCCCTGCCACCTGTGTCGATGAAAAATCGCCCGTTCATGACCGGGCGATTTTTCATCAGGATGGACGACCCCTCACAGGCGGTCTTCGGCCACCTTGATCTGGTACTTCGCACGCGAGGCCCTGACATAGGCCTTCTGGGCATCAACGCCGGCAATCCCCGCCAGCTGCCCGCGCAGTTGGTCACGCTCCTGGGCAGAGGCCCTGGACGGATCGCCGTCGCGCACGTCGCGGATCGCATATACGACGTACTGGCCGCCAATCTCGACCTTGTCGACCGGGACCAGATTGTCCCGTGGACGCGGGGTATCGAAGAACGCCTCGACCGCGCGGCGCGACGGAATCGCGCTACCACGCTCCAACGCATTCATTTCCGCCATGGCCAGCTTGGCACTGTCCGCCGCCTTGGCCAGGGTGCTGGCCCTGGCCGCCTTGACCAATGCATCGGCAGCGGCTTCAGCGGCCTTGCGCTGCCGATCCAACCGGATCGCGGCGACGACCGACGTGGCGACTTCGGACAGCGGGCGCGGGCGCTCCGGGCTATGTTCGATGACCCGGATCATGACGCTGTGGCTGGGGCCGAGTTCAATCGGATCGCTGGCGGTGCCATCCTGGATCAAGGTGTCCGAGAATGCCGTACGCACCACCTTCTGGTTCGCCACCAGGCCCTGCCCGCCTGCGCGCGAAAACGCGGGCGTGGTCTTTACCGCCAGACCCATGGCCTTGGCAGCCGGCTCAAGCGAAGTTGGACTCTTGTAGACCTGATCGACCAGTTTGCCGCTTACTTCGTTGTACGTGCGTTCGCGCTCGGACTCCTGCAGTTCGGCCTCAAGTTGTACGCGGACTTCCTCGAACGGGCGCTGGCTACCGGTCAGCACTTCACCGATCTTGATGACGTGCCAGCCGAAATCGCTCTTGACCGGACCACGGACTTCACCCGCCTGCATCGCGAACGCGGCGTCCTCGAACGCTCCGGGCAAGCCACCCTTGGTCATCAGGCCCAAGTCGCCGCCCTTGTCCTTGGAACCGGCATCATCGCTGTTGGCTTGGGCCAGCGCGGCAAAATCCGCACCCGGCGCGCGCGCTTCGGCCGCAAGCTTCGTGGCACGCGCCTCAGCGGCCTTCTTGTCCGCGTCGCTGGCATCGCCCGCCACCTGCACCAGGATATGTGAAACCTCACGCTGTTCGGCTGCCGAGAACTTTGCCGCCTGCTCCTGATAGCGCGTGCGCAACGTCGCTTCATCCAGCACCGGTGGCGGCAATGTGGCGCCATCCACTTCGACGTATTCAAGACGCACGGTCTCGGGCTGCCGATAGTCCTTGACATGCGACTTGTACCAGTCCTGGATCTGCGCCGGAGTCACAACAGCGGTATCGGCAGGTGTGGCCTGAAGCGTCACGAAACTTACGTCACGCTGTTCACCCAGCAGGCGCATGACACGGTCGACATCGGTCTTGGTGACGAAAGCCGAGTCCGCCAAGCGGCTCGGGATCAGGCCGTACTGCAGGTTGTCCCGGATCCGATTTTCGAAATCGCGAGGCGTTTGCGGTGGGCTCTGCGAAGCAAGCAGCAACTGATACCGGTCGACGTCAAACTTGCCCTCCACCTGGAAATCCGGCACTGCCTGGATCGCGTTGCGAACCTCGACGTCGCTGACGACAATTCCATCACGCTCTGCGGCGAGGCGCATGACCTGTTCGTCGATCATCTCGTCGAGCAACTTGCGCTTGTTGTCGACCGACTCGAATTCCCTGGCATTGAACGTGTCGCCCTGCTCATCACGCGCGCGCATTCTTGCCTGCTCGAAGCGCTGGCGGAACTCTGCATTGTCGATGTCGTGCGTGCGCCAGAAATAGCTCATTGGCCATGCCTGTGGTGCCGACTGCCACCATGACGGCGGTTGCGAAATGCGCGCGGCATAGCTGTCCACCCGCTCCGACATGTAAGACTCCATGCCGAAGAATGCGAAGGGGATGATCAGTAATCCAAGAATGACTGTGGCGATCCAGCCTGACGTCGTGTCGCGGAGTTTCTGCAGCATGGTCGATGACATTCGTATGACGTAGCCGCTAAGTTTAGCGCGCCCCGTGCTCGGTTGCCCGTTGATCCTGTATCGACACAAGAAATCAACAAAAAAAGAAGGCACCGTTTCCGGTGCCTTCTTCAACTCATAAGTGGCGGAGTGGACGGGACTCGAACCCGCGACCTCCGGCGTGACAGGCCAGCATTCTAACCAACTGAACTACCACTCCGCTGAGACGATCATGATAACCACCGGCCAGAACTCGCGCAAGACCTGATTGGTGGGTGCTGAGGGGATCGAACCCCCGACCCGCTCCGTGTAAAGGAGCCGCTCTACCGCTGAGCTAAGCACCCGGTCACCGCAATTATCGCAGTGGATGCCCGTAAACGAAAAGCCCGGCCACCGGCCGGGCTTTTCACACCACGAACGTAAGGATCAGTTGACCGAATCCTTGAGCGCCTTGCCGGCCTTGAACGCCGGGTTCTTCGACGCCTTGATCTTGATGGCCTCGCCGGTGCGCGGGTTGCGACCGGTACGCGCGCCGCGCTTGCGTACCGAGAAGGTACCGAAGCCCACCAGCGTCACGGTGTCACCCTTTTTCAGGGCCTTGGTGATCGCAGCGACCATGGCATCGAGTGCGCGGCCAGCGTCAGCCTTGGTCAGCTCGGCGTGATCGGCGATGGCATCGACAAAATCGGCTTTGTTCATGTGTTTGATGACTCCCTAGTGCGGTATACGCGCGAAAAATTCGTTGACCGGCAGCTGCGACGCTCCCCTGCCACTGTACCGGTTGGCTGCCACGGCGCTCATCGTGCGTTCGCCGCGGTTGTCATCGTTATACCAGCAGGATTTTCCCCATGCAACACGGAAAACCAATGCTGGCGCGGCTTTCAGGTTCTCGCCGACGAGTGGCCTGGCGGAAATGCATTAATGCTTGACATCCGGGCGCAATTTTCCTTCCGGCTTCGCCAGCGGAGGCTGCCCCATTTCCCCCACTGGCATGCGACCTGGCAACGGCCGCTCCAGCGCCAGGTCCAGCACTTCGTCGATCCATTTCACCGGCACTATCTTCATGTGGCGCGTTACCGCAGCGGGAATGTCAACCAGGTCCTTGCGATTTTCATCCGGGATCAGGACGGTCTTGATGCCGCCACGCATCGCAGCGAGCAGTTTTTCCTTGAGGCCGCCGATCGCGGTGATCTTGCCACGCAAGGTTATTTCGCCGGTCATCGCCACGTCGGAGCGAACCGGGATCTTGGTCAACGTCGACACCAATGCCGTGGTCATCGCAGCGCCGGCACTCGGGCCATCCTTGGGGGTAGCGCCATCTGGTACGTGCACGTGCACGTCGTATTTCTGCAGGAAGTCGAGGTCGATGCCCAGCCGCTCGGTGCGAGCGCGCACCACTGACAATGCAGCAGAAGCCGACTCCTTCATTACCTCGCCAAGTTGGCCGGTCAGGATCAACTGGCCCTTGCCCGGAACCAGCGTGGATTCGATCTGCAACAGGTCTCCACCTACCTCGGTCCAGGCCAGCCCGGTCACCAACCCGATTTCGTTGTCGACCTCGACCCGGCCGAAGTCGTAGCGCTGCACGCCAAGGTACTTGTCCAGGTTCTTCGCAGTGACCGTGAGTGTCTTGGCAGGTTTTGCCTTTGGGCCGGCCAGCGCGATGTCCTTGACCACCTTCCGCGCGATCCTGGCGATTTCACGCTCCAGGTTGCGCACGCCCGATTCACGCGTGTAGTAACGGATGATGTCGGTGATCGCGCTTTCAGCGATCTTCAATTCACTTTCGCGCAAGCCATTGGCCTTGAACTGCTTGGGCACCAGGTAGCGCATCGCGATGTTGAGTTTCTCTTCCTCGGTGTAACCCGGGATGCGGATCACTTCCATGCGGTCCAGCAACGGACCAGGAATGTTGAGCGAGTTGGAAGTCGCGATGAACATGACCTCGGACAGGTCCAGGTCCACTTCCAGGTAGTGGTCGTTGAAGGCGTGGTTCTGCTCCGGATCCAGCACTTCGAGCAATGCCGACGACGGATCGCCACGGAAATCCATCGACATCTTGTCGATTTCGTCCAGCATGAACAGAGGATTCTTGGTGCCGGCCTTGTTGAGGTTCTGCACGATCCGGCCAGGCATCGAACCCACGTATGTGCGGCGATGCCCGCGGATCTCGGCCTCGTCGCGCACGCCGCCGAGCGCCATGCGCACGAACTTGCGATTGGTGGCCTTGGCGATGCTCTGCCCAAGTGAAGTCTTGCCAACACCGGGTGGCCCGACCAGGCACAGGATTGCGCCCTTCATCTGCTTCACCCGTGTCTGTACTGCAAGGTATTCGAGGATGCGTTCCTTCACTTTCTCCAGTCCGTAGTGGTCGGCGTCCAATGTCTCCTGCGCGGCCTTGAGATCCTTGCGTACCTTGCTGCGCTTCTTCCACGGCACGCCCAGCAACCAGTCGAGGTAATTGCGCACCACACCGGCTTCAGCCGACATCGGCGACATCTGCTTGAGCTTGGCGAACTCGGCCTTGGCCTTGGTCGCTACCGGCTTGGGCATGCCGGCCGCCGCAATCCGCTTGGCAAGTTCATCCAGGTCATTTGGCGCATCATCCAGCTCACCGAGCTCCTTCTGGATCGCCTTCATCTGCTCGTTGAGGTAGTACTCGCGCTGGCTTTTCTCCATCTGGCCCTTGACCCGGCCACGGATGCGTTTCTCCATCTGCTGCACGTCGATCTCGCCATCGACAAGGCCGACAAGCAATTCCAGACGATCGGCGGTATCCAGCGTCTCCAGCAGCTTCTGCTTGTCGGACAGGCGCACGCCCAGGTGCGCGGCAATGGTGTCGGCCAGGCGCGAGGGATCGTCGATGCCGGATAGCGTTTGCAACAGTTCCGGCGGCAACTTGCGGTTGGTCTTGATGTACTGCTCGAACATCGACATCAGAGAACGCGCGATGGCATCGATTTCGCGAGCTTCACGCGAGTCGGCCGCATCCACCAGAGTGCTGGCCCCTGACAGCGCACCGTCGGCCTCCACAACTTCGTCCACGCGGACGCGCGTCAAGCCCTCCACCAGCACCTTGATCGTGCCATCCGGCAGTTTCAGCAATTGCAGGACCTGCGCCAGGGTGCCGATCGCGTAAAGATCGGTCGCACCGGGATCATCGGTCTCGGCGGATTTTTGCGCCACCAGCAGGATCCGCTTGTCGCCTTCCATCGCAAGGTCCAGCGCTTTGATCGACTTGTCGCGACCAACGAACAGCGGGATCACCATGTGCGGGAACACCACCACGTCGCGCAACGGCAATACTGGCAGCGTGGCGGATTCGGGTTCGATTGCAGGGATAACGGTCATGCAGGCTCCGGGAGAATGCAGGCCGGCGCCGGATGCGCCCGCCTCAGTCATGGTTATGGGGGTGTCGGCGCTGGGATGCAAGCGCAAAGGCAAACGAGCCCACAATGAAAAAGCCGCCTTGCGGCGGCCTTTTCATGCATGAATCAACTGCACTCAGTCCGCTGAAGCAGCCTTCGGCAATGGCGCCGGGACGGCTGTCGCCGGCTCCTTGTCCTGGCCCTTCTCGAACGCGGTGTTGTGGTAGATCAGGTACGGCTCGGTCTTGTGTTCAATGACCGATTCATCGACCACCACCTTGCAGACGTTGTCCAGTGACGGCAGGTCATACATGGTATCCAGCAGGACGGATTCGACGATGGTGCGCAAGCCGCGCGCACCGGTCTTGCGCTTGAGCGCGCGCTTGGCGATGGCCACCAGCGCGTCCGGGCGAATTTCAAGCTCCACGCCCTCCATCTCGAACAGCTTTCGGAACTGCTTGGTGATGGCGTTCTTGGGCTCGGTGAGGATCTGGATCAAGGCAGCCTCGTCCAATTCCTCGAGGGTCGCCACGACCGGCAGGCGACCGACGAACTCAGGGATCAAGCCATACTTGATCAGGTCTTCCGGCTCGACCTGGGCCAGCACGTCGCCGATATTGGCCTTGCGCTCGACGCTCTTGACCTTGGCGCCGAAACCAATCCCGCCCGCCTCGCTGCTGCGCTGCTGGATCACCTTGTCCAGGCCAGCGAATGCGCCACCGACAATGAACAGGATGTTGCGGGTATCGACCTGCAGGAACTCCTGCTGCGGATGCTTGCGCCCGCCCTGCGGTGGCACGCTGGCCACCGTGCCCTCGATCAGTTTCAAGAGCGCTTGCTGCACGCCCTCGCCGGAAACATCGCGGGTGATCGAAGGGTTCTCGGATTTGCGCGAGATCTTGTCGATCTCGTCGATATAGACGATCCCCTGCTGCGCCTTTTCGACGTCGTAGTCGCATTTTTGCAGCAGCTTCTGGATGATGTTCTCCACGTCCTCGCCGACGTAACCGGCTTCGGTCAGCGTGGTTGCATCGGCCATGGTGAACGGGACGTTGAGCATCCGCGCCAGGGTTTCGGCGAGCAGGGTCTTGCCTGAGCCGGTCGGGCCAACCAACAGGATGTTGGACTTCGCAAGCTCCACCTCGTCAGACTTCTGGCGGCTCTCGATGCGCTTGTAATGGTTGTAGACCGCCACCGCGAGCGTCTTCTTGGCCCGCGACTGGCCGATCACGTACTGGTCGAGGACTTCCAGGATCTCGCGCGGCTTGGGCAGCGCGCTGCGCGTTGACTGCGCCTTCTCCTCGAGCTCCTCGCGGATGATGTCATTGCACAGCTCCACGCATTCATCACAGATGAACACGCTGGGACCCGCGATCAGCTTTCGCACCTCGTGCTGGCTCTTTCCACAGAAGGAGCAGTAGAGGATCTTCGTGCTGTCGCCGGTGCTGCGTCCCTGACGGTCTTCGCTCATTCGCCACTCACTGTCCGCGCTGTGCGGATTCGGCCCGAGGATACCATACGCCCAGGTTGGGCCAAACGGGCGTTGGAACTCATTGAAACCGCGTGGGGACGCCGTTTCAGACAGCCCACCGATCCTCGAAAGATTGTTGCCTGGAACTGGTGCATGGCGCTCGCGGATTCGCAAGGGTACGCGGCAGAGACGCGCAAGGATCCATGCCCAACCAGCCTCGTTCAGCCAGCCTGGATCGAATCGTCCGGCCGACGCACCAGCACTTCATCGACCAACCCGTATTCGCGCGCGGCCTCGGCACTCTTGAAGTTGTCGCGCTCGGTGTCCCGCTCAATCACGTCCAGCGGTTGGCCAGTGTGGTTGGACAGGATTTCGTTGAGGCGCTGCCGCAGCGCAAGGATCTCGCGGGCCTGGATCTCGATGTCGGTAGCCTGCCCCTGCGAGCCGCCGGAAGGCTGGTGGATCATCACCCGGGCGTTAGGCAATGCATAACGCTTGCCTTTGGCGCCAGCCGCGAGCAACAGCGCGCCCATGCTGCATGCCTGGCCTACGCAGATCGTGCTCACGTCCGGCTTGATGTACTGCATGGTGTCGTAGATCGCCATGCCCGCGGTAACCACGCCGCCGGGCGAATTGATGTACAGGCTGATGTCCTTCTCGGGATTCTCGGCCTCCAGGAACAGCAACTGCGCCACGATCACGTTGGCGACGTGATCATCCACGCCGCCCACCAAGAAGATCACCCGCTCCTTCAGCAGGCGCGAATAGATGTCATACGCGCGCTCGCCGCGGCTGGTCTGTTCGACCACCATCGGGACCAGGTTCAGGGCTTTGGTGAGGTGATCCATGGGTACTCGCTGAGAGGGCATCGATGCTTCTGGTGGAAACTTACCGCTGGAAACTTACTGGCCGATCGCTTCCTGGAAGCTCAGCGGCTGCTCTGTGTGCTGGGCACGTTCGGCGATCCAGTCGATCACCTGCTCTTCCATCACCCGCGACTGCAGGCCCTGCATGAGTTGGGGGTCGTTGCGGTACAAATCAATGACCTGCTGCGGCTGCTCGTAGGTCGATGCGATCAGCTGCATGGTTTCGGTCAGGCGAGACTGCTCCAGACGCAGTTCATTCCGGCGCGCGACTTCACTGACCAACAACGCCACCAGCACGCGCTTGCGCGCAGACTCGATGAACGCCTCATGGCTGGCATCCACGCGCTGGCCACGTTGACGAGCCTGCTCGCTGGCGTTGGCATGCAGGCCACGCGCCTCGTTCTCCACGAGACGCGGCGGCAATTCGACGTCCTTGTATGCAACCACCAGTTGCTCGCCGACTTCGCGACGCAGGCGGTTCATCAACGCCCCCTTCAGCTCGCGGGCGAGGTTGCTGCGGATTTCAGTGCGGAATTGTTCGGCATCGCCACTTTTCACGCCGAAGCTGCGGATGAACGCGGCGTCGACCTGGGGCAATACCTGTTCGGTCACATCCACCAATTTGAACGTCGAGGTCACCGTCTTGCCTGCGAACTGAGGCACGTGCCAGTCTGCAGGCAAGGTCACATCGACCGTCTTCTCCTCACCTGGCTGCATGTCGATGACGGCATTTTCGACATCTTCGTACATGCCACCGCTACCCAGCACCGTGCTGGTCTTCTCGATACCTTCGGCCGGCATGCGCTCGCCGTCGATCACACTGAAGGTCTCCAGATTGACCATGTCGCCAGCCTTGGCGGCACGCGTCACCTTGCTCCAACTGGCGCGTTGCTGCTGCAGGTTGACCAGCATGCGGTCGATATCGGCGTCCGCGACTTCCGAGGTATGCCGCACGACTTCAAGCGTGGACATGTCCAGCTCGCCGAACTCCGGCACCAGCTCGACGGAGGCTACGTACTTCAGCTCGCCCTCGCCAGCCTCCTCGGCTTCGTTGATCTGCGGTGCGCCGGCAATGCGCATTTCATTCTCGCGCACGGCCTTGTCCATCCCTTCTCGCAGCATTCCATCAAGGATCTCCGCGCGGACCTGATTGCCAAAGCGCTGCTCGATCACCTTGGTCGGCACCTTGCCGGGGCGGAAGCCATTGAGGCGAGTGGTGCGCGCGATTTCACGCAAGCGGCCTACCACCTTGGTGTCCACGTCCCCGGCTGGCAGGCTGAGGGTGACGCGGCGCTCGAGGTTACCAACGGATTCGACCGAGACTTGCATGATGCGATGACTCCTGGGTGGGTTCGCCTGGAACCCGGTTGCACGAGATGGATGGCGTTGCGCGGGCAGAAGGAATTTCGATTCGGCTGCGCGTAGCAGGGTAGTTTGGCGGATGACGGCGTCGCTGTCATCTTTTCTCGCCCCGCGCGTTGACAGTTGGGCCGCACCGCCGGACAATGCCCGGCCTTTCGCCATGCTGGCGCGTTAGCGGAAGCCTGCAATTGCAAGTCGTGCTGTCGGTATTATCGGCGGGGTATAGCGCAGTCTGGTAGCGCGCCTGCTTTGGGAGCAGGATGTCGGGGGTTCGAATCCCTCTACCCCGACCATTCGTGGTTACATCTCGAGTGACCACTTCGATGCGACAATCCGGATGGGCGCCCGTAGCTCAACCGGATAGAGCACCGGCCTTCTAAGCC
>JBBQHK010000057.1:0-13256 GCA_038323895.1 Lysobacterales bacterium
CAACGGCACCACGAACAGCATCATGACCTGGCTGAAGGCTGGCAGCGCATCGTGCCCGGCGGCATCGAGCAGCAGGAAAGCGGTGTAGGCAACGTAGTAGCCGAGGAACAGCGCGCCTTCCCAGCGGGCGATGCAGTGGCCGGTGAAGAAGATCGGCAGGCAGGCCACCGCCACCGCGGTCATCACCGGCAGGTCGAAGTTGACCGCCGCTGCGCTGACCGCGATGCCTCCGGGCGACATGGCTACCGCCGCACCCAGCACCAGCAGCAGGTTGAAGATGTTGCTGCCGATGATGTTGCCCACAGCCATCTCGCGTTCGCCACGCAGCGCCGCCATAAGGCTGGTGGCGAGCTCCGGCAGGGAAGTCCCGATTGCCACCACCGTCAGGCCGATCACCAGCTGGCTGATGCCGAAGGCCTCGGCGATGGTCACAGCGCTGCCCACCAGCCAGCGCGCGCCGAGCACCAGCAGCGCCAGCCCTACCACGACCAGTACCGCATTGCGCCACAGCGGCGAAGGCGCCGCGTCCGCGCGGGGGATCTGGGCCGTGTCTGATGCACTTTCGCGACGTCCCATGTACACCTGCAGTACGGTGTAGGCCACGCCGCCCAGCAGCAGCGCCACGCCGACCCAGCGATCCAGCTGGCCATCCAGTGCCAGTGCCAGCACCAGCAGCGACACGCCGACCATGACCGGAACGTCCAGCCAGACCAGCTGCCGCGCCACCACCAACGGGGTGATCAGGGCCGACAGCCCGAGGATCAGCAGCACGTTGGCGATGTTGCTTCCGATCACGTTGCCCAGGGCGATGTCGGGCTTTCCATCGAGGGTGGCGCCGATGCTGATGGCCAGTTCCGGGGCGCTGGTGCCGTAAGCGACCACGGTCAGGCCGATCACCAGCGGGGCAACACCCAGCGACAGGGCCATGCGTGAGGCCCCGCGCACGAGAAGCTCTGCCCCCCCCAGCAACAGGGCAAGTCCGGCGAGCACCAGCACGAACGTTGTCGGGGTCATCACATCAATGCCGGAAGTGGCGCACCCCGGTGAACACCATCGCCAAACCGTGTTCGTCGGCGGCGGCGATCACTTCGGCATCGCGCATCGAGCCGCCCGGCTGGATCACCGCCTTGATGCCAGCATCGGCCGCGGCGTCGATGCCGTCGCGGAACGGGAAGAAGGCGTCGGAGGCCATCACCGAACCTTCGACCTGCAGGCCGGCATCGACGGCCTTGATCCCGGCGATGCGCGCGGAGTACACGCGACTCATCTGGCCGGCGCCGACGCCAATGGTGCGCTGGTCTTTCGCATAGACAATTGCATTCGACTTCACATACTTGGCGACGCGCCAGGCGAACAGCAGGTCGTTGAACTGTGCCTCGGTGGGCGTGAGTTTCGTCACCACCTTGAGTTCATCGCGTCCGACTTCGCGGATGTCGCTGGTCTGCATCAGCAGGCCGGAACCAACGCGCTTGACGTCCATGTTGTTCTTGCCGTCGCCGTGCGGGATCTTCAATACGCGCACGTTGGCCTTCTTCTGCGCGTAGGCCAATGCGTCTTCGTCGTAATCGGGTGCGATCAGCACTTCGACGAACTGGCGATCCAGGATGACCTTGGCCGTGGCGGCATCGAGTTTCGTGTTGAACGCGATGATCCCGCCGAACGCCGAGGTCGGATCGGTCGCGTAGGCCAGCTCATACGCGTCCCCGCAGGCCACGCCCTGGGCGACGCCGCAGGGATTGGCATGCTTGACGATCACGCAGGCCGGTGGCTCGAACTGACGCACGCATTCCCAGGCCGCGTCGGCATCAGCCAGGTTGTTGAAGCTCAGCTCCTTGCCCTGCAACTGGGTGAAGGTCGCCAGCGTGCCCGGCACCGGCCACAGGTCGCGGTAGAACGCGCCGTGCTGGTGCGGGTTCTCACCGTAACGCAGGTCCATCACCTTGACGAAATTGCTGTTGTTCTGCGCCGGGAACAATGCCTGCGCGCCATCGGCCTGGATCGCCGACAGGTGGTTGCTGATGCAGGCGTCATAGAAGGCAACGTTGTTGAACGCGGCAACTGCCAGGTCGAAACGGGTCTTGCCCGACAGCGCGCCTTCGTTCGCATTCAACTCATCGATGATGCCGGCGTATTGCGAAGTATTCGTGGCGACCGCGACGCGTGCGAAATTCTTGGCGGCGCTGCGCAGCATTGCCGGACCGCCGATGTCGATGTTCTCGATCACGTCCGCAAAGCTGCTGTCGGGATTGGCCGACACCGCCGCGAACGGATACAGGTTCAGCACCAGCAGGTCGATCCTGTCGATGCCGTGCTGCGCCATCACCGCATCGTCGGTGCCGGCGCGACCGAGCAGGCCGCCATGCACCATCGGGTGCAGGGTCTTGACCCGGCCGTCCATCATTTCCGGAAAGCCCGTCGTCTCGCTCACATCTTTCACCGCAAGGCCGGCATCGCGCAGCGCCCTGGCGGTGCCGCCGGTAGACAGCAGTTCCACGCCATGGGCAGAGAGCGAGCGGGCAAGGTCAAGCAGGCCGGTCTTGTCCGACACCGACAACAGCGCGCGACGCACGGTCACGGAGGGGCCGGACAGGTGTTGGATAGTCATCTGAAACCTTCAGCCCATGTTGTAGGCGTGCAGCTTTTTCCGCAGCGTCGCCCGATGGATGCCGAGCATGGCCGCGGCGCGGCTCTGGTTGCCATCGCAATGCTGCAGCACTTCGAGGAACAACGGGATCTCGAGTTCGCGCAGGGCGATGTTGTACAGGTCGTCGGTGCCACAGCCGTTGAGGTCGCTCAGGTAGCGGCGCACGGAGGTTGCCACGTGGTCGCGCAATGGCGCGCGGTTGGCGTCCGGACGGTCGGCGGTGACGTTCAAGCGAGGCCCTCGTTGCGATGCTGCATCGAGTTCAACCATCGATGCGCGGGCGCCAGTCTAGCGCGATGCGATTTCGAATGCTGCTTGGTTTCCGCATTCATCGGCAAAAATCTTGTGACAGATTGCAAGGTGTGCGGGATGGACAGGTCAGCCGACTGGCAGGCAAGGGTCGGCGCAACTGGATGACCAGGCGATCTACTCGAAACGGAAATCGAAGGCGACCACGCCCGATCCCGGTTCGACGATGTCGAATGCCAGCTGCGCGGCTTGTCCTGCCTGCAGCAACGTCGTGTCGGGCGTGCGGCCCAGGTAGTCACCCGGCATGAAGCGGCGGCGGCCCAGCAGGCGGCCGTTCGCATCCGACAAGCTGAGCACCAGTACCGGCCAGGGCTGCGACCAGCGTGCATCATTGCGGATGCTCGCCTGCACGCGCAGCACGCCGGGACGGTTGGGCACTGCGATGACGTCGCGCGAAAGCATGGCGAACGCACCTGGCTCATGCCAGGCCGGCACGTTGCAACCGGTGAGATCGCATACGGCCGTTACCACCGGCCGCCATCGGGCACTGGCGGCCAGCGGCGCGCGTTCGCTGAAGAACACCTGCGCCATCAGCAGCAAGGTCAGCATGACCAGCACGCTCCACTCGCCGGTGCGACGGCGTGGCGGCGCAGCTGCTTCTAAGAAACTTGGCGCGCGACTCATGCGCGGCGCACGCCGTCGATGCGGACCCAGTCGTCCTGGCGGGTGACAAGCAACGCATCGAACCATGCACCGTAACGCTGCAGCAGTTCGTCTTCCTGGCCGGACAAAATGCCTGACATGGCGATGCGTCCCGCAGGCGCAACGCGCGCGGCGAGCTTGTCGGCCAGCAAGTCCAATGCCGAGGCCAGGATGTTGGCGACCACGATTGGATAGGTGGCGACGGGTTCGTCCTGCGGCAGGTATGTGTCGATGGCCAGGCCGTTGCGCTGTACGTTGTCGGCGGTGGCGGTCAGGGCTTGCGGATCGTTGTCGACGCCGACCGCGCGCGCCGCACCCAGCCGCAATGCGGCCAGCGCGAGGATGCCGCTTCCGCAGCCGTAGTCGAGCACGTCGCGGCCCTGCAGCTCGCCGCGCGATGCCAGTTCGTCCAGCCATTGCAGGCAGAGTGCGGTCGTCGCGTGCGTTCCCGAACCGAAGGCGAGGCCCGGGTCCAGGCGTACAACTGCGGCGTCCGGATTGTTCGCCTCAGCTGGCAAGTCGTGATTCCACGGCACGATCCACGTGCGCTTGCCGAATCGCATCGGATGGAACTGGTCCAGCCAGGCGCGTTCCCAATTCTGATCCTCGATCTTCTCGAAGCGCAGCCGGGTCCAGTCGAGCTCGGGGTCAATGGTTTCCAATGCAGCCAGCAACACCAATGCATCGGTATCGGCATCGAACAAGGCGGTCAGCTGCATCTCATGCCAGAGAGGCACCTCACCGACGCCGGGTTCGAAGATGGCCTGCTCGTCGGCGGCGTCCAGGTGCGCGTCCTGCAGGGTCACCGCCAGCACGCCGACGTCTTCCAGCGCGCGCTCATAGCGCGGTTGATGGGCTTCGGTGCAGGGCAGGGTGATTTGCAGGTAGGGCATGGGGATGCAGGTCAGGACCTGCATCCATGGTCACCGGCTTGCCGGATACAGACAAGCACTTGTCGAATGCAGCGGCGGTTCAACCGCCGAGGATGCCCTTGAGCAGGCCCTTCATCGAGGGCTTCTTCTGAGGCTGTTGCTGCTGGTCGTCGCCCTCTTCCATCTGCTGCATGTCGCCCAGATTCAGGCCAAGGATTGCCGTGGCGGTGGACTTGGCACGCAGGCGCACGCTCCACTCCGGGTTCCATGGCTTTTTCGCGTCGGCAGGCTTGGGCGGATAAGTGATCCAGCTCTCCGGACCGTACGCGGTCATCATCAGCATGCCCGGCATGGCCCCCTGGTTGCCCGGCGACCCGGCAAAAATGCCCTTGGGGATCGTGCAGCTGGTTGCGCTCGAGGGTAGCAGCACCTTCTGTTTCAACCATTTGTCGATGTAGCCGCCGGTGAGGTAGGCATGCAGGTCGCTGCCGGCGCCAGCCACGTCGGCGCTGCTCCAGGTCACCAGGCTGTAGGCGTTCTCGCCAGTCACCTGCATGTGCATGCCGGTGATGAAGTAGGCGCGGGCGCGATCCACCGTCGGCCAGCTCAGGCCAATCGCGTCGGTCATCTCGCCCTGCGTGCGCAGGGCGAGTTTCGGCATGAAGTCGGCGCCTTGCTGCACCTGGAATTGCATCGAGTCGGGGATGCTGTCACCGACGATCTTGTGGTCGCCGGCCAGTCGCGCACCGCTGGGGACCTGCATGCCGTGCTTGCGGTTCGGCCAGTAGACGTAACCCGGCTTGAGGTCGATGTCGCGATCCGGCGCGAACAGGCCCTTGGACAGGCTGCCGGTCGCCTTGAAGTCCATCCCCTGCATGCCGCCCTTGCTGCCGCCTTGCCCGTTAAGAGTGCCGCCCTTCACCTTGAAGGTGGCGACCTTGGGCTGACCCGGCCGCACGCTTGGGCCGCAGCCCCAGTATTCGGAAATCTTCACCTCGACATCGGGAAGTTTGCCCGGCCCGATTTCGCCCTTGCCTGGCGTGGACGGATCGATCGGGATCAGCGTCAGCGACTTGCCGAGGTTCAGCCCGCCCGGTACCAGGTCCTGGGCTTCCATGCCGGGCTTGAGCGCGTTGTGCAGGGCGATGTCGAGGTATTGGCCGGTCAGTCCGCCAATGCCGCGCGCTGTCGGATAGGTGGGTTTGCCGGCATCCGCGCCACCCACGCGGCGGGCCATGAAACCGCCCAGGCCGCCCATCATGCCGCCCATGTCCGGCATGCCGGCCATGTTGTGGGTGGAGACATCGATATAGAGGTTGGTCGGCGGGTTCTTACCCTGCTGGCTGGCGGCGGGCAGGGCAGCGAGGGCAGTCAGTAGCGCGAGGGCGACGATGTTGCGACGTTGCATGTGACGCTCCGGCAGGGAAGTTCGATACCCGGTATTAGCGGAAAATCGCCCTGAAACCGGACACGCGGCTAGAGGATCGAGAGCGTTTTGTCCTTGCGTTCGGCCAGGCGCTTTTCCAGGTAATGAATGTTCTGGCCGCCGGCCTCGAAGCCCTTGTCGGTCAGGATGCGCTGCTGCAGCGGCACGTTGGTCTTGATGCCGTCCACCACCATTTCGCTGAGTGCCACGCGCATCCGGGCGATCGCCTGCGCGCGGTCTGCGCCGTGCACGATGAGCTTGCCGATCATCGAGTCGTAATTGGGCGGCACCCGGTAGCCTTCGTAGATGTGCGAGTCCACCCGCACGCCCGGGCCACCCGGCGAATGGAAATGGGTGACCAGGCCAGGCGAGGGCATGAAGCTGTCCGGATCCTCGGCATTGATCCGGCATTCGATCGCGTGGCCGCGAATGATCACGTCGGATTGCTTGATTGACAGCTTCTGGCCCGATGCAATCAGCAGCTGTTCGCGGACCAGGTCAATCCCGGTGACCAGTTCAGTGACCGGGTGTTCCACCTGGATGCGGGTGTTCATTTCGATGAAATAGAAGCGCCCGTCCTCGAACAGGAACTCGAAGGTGCCGGCGCCGCGATAACCAATCCGGATGCAGGCTTCCACGCAGACCTTGCCGATCGCCGCGCGCTGTTCTTCGTTGATGCCGGGTGCGGGCGCTTCCTCGACGACTTTCTGGTGGCGGCGCTGCATCGAGCAATCGCGCTCGCCCAGGTGGATCGCGTTGCCCTGGCCATCGGCGAGCACCTGTATCTCCACATGGCGCGGGTTCTCCAGGAACTTCTCCATGTAGACCATGTCGTTGCCGAACGCGGCCTTGGCCTCGGACTTGGTGGTCGCGATTGCGTTGGCCAGCGCGGCTTCGGTATGCACCACGCGCATGCCGCGTCCGCCGCCGCCGCCGGCCGCCTTGACGATCACCGGATAACCGATCTCGCCGCCAATGCGGATGTTGGTGGCGGCATCGTCGCCAAGCGGGCCGCCACTACCGGGCACGCAGGGCACGCCAGCCGCTTTCATCGCGCGGATCGCCTCGACCTTGTCGCCCATCAGGCGAATGGTGTCTGGCCTGGGACCGATGAACACGAAGCCGGACTGTTCGACGCGCTCGGCGAAATTGGCGTTCTCCGACAGGAAGCCGTAGCCGGGATGGATGGCCTGCGCGTCGGTAACCTCCGCTGCAGCAATGATCGACGCCATGTTGAGATAGCTTTCCGACGACGGCGCCGGACCGATGCAGACCGACTCGTCCGCCATTGCCACGTGCTTGAGGTTGCGGTCGACGGTGGAATGCACCGCGACCGTACGGATGCCCAGCGCGTGGCACGCGCGCAGGATGCGCAGCGCGATCTCGCCACGGTTGGCGATGACGACTTTATCCAGCATGTTCAGATTCCATCGTGATGTGCTGCATCGGCCCGGCCAGCCGGCCTGCATGCCGGCTGGCATTCGCTGGTTCGCGCCGGTGGCGCTCGAAATCCCTGCTCACCCTTGCTCACCCCTGGTCACCCGATGACAAAGAGCGGCTGGTCGAATTCGACCGGCTGCCCGCTCTCGCACTGGATCGCCAGCACGGTGCCGGAAACGTCGGCCTCGATCGGGTTGAACATCTTCATCGCTTCAATAATCCCGAGCGTCTCGCCGGCCTTGACCGCTTGGCCGATGCTGACGAATGCGGGTTTCTCCGGCGACGGACTGGCATAGAAGGTGCCGACCATCGGCGCGCGCACCACGTGACCGGCCGGCAGTTCATTGCCGTGTGGCTTGTGGCTGCCCCCAGTGGCGGCATCGACCGGGGACTGCATCGGCATCGGGGCGAGCGGCGCGTGTGCGACCGGTGCACTGGCGTACTGCATCGGCGGGGCCTGCATCATGCCGCCCGCTTGCATTGCGTGCGCGGGCATACGCGCCAGCCGCACGGATTCCTCGCCTTCCTTGATTTCGATCTCCGACAGGTTGGATTCTTCCAGCAGGTCGATCAGCTTCTTGATCTTGCGCAGGTCCATCAGCGATACCTCTTTGGATGTTCACCCTCCCTGCTACGGCAGGAGAGGATTGGGGTGGGTTGCCCTGGCATTGGCGCCGATTGGCGTCAACCGGCGCGCGCAGCGAGCCGTCTGATCGCCGCTTCGAGGGCGTAGCGGTAGGAGTCGACGCCGAAGCCGCAGACCACGCCGACTGCCAGGTCACTGAAATAACTCTGGCGGCGGAACGCTTCGCGGGCGTGCGGGTTCGACAAATGGATTTCGATGAAGTCAATGGCCACAGCAGCCAGCGCGTCGCGCAGCGCCACCGAGGTATGGGTAAAGGCGGCCGGATTGATCAGGATGAAGTCAGTGCCGTCGGTGCGGGCGGCATGCACGCGATCGATCAACACGTGTTCGGCGTTGGACTGCAGGTCCAGCAGGCCATGGCCTGCTGCTTCGCCGCGGTTGCGAAGCTCATCGTTGATTTGCGCGAGCGTGGCGTGTCCATAGATCTCCGGCTCGCGGGTGCCGAGCAGATCGAGGTTGGGGCCATGCAGGACAAGCAGTTGCGCCATCGATAACAGGGGAACAGGATGCGGGTCGGCAGTGTCCCGCACTGCGGCGATGCTGTCCAGTTAGGCGAAGTTTTGCCGATTTAAGAAACTTTAAACGCGCGTTTGAGCTGTGACTCTAAATCGACAAATCGTTCGTCGTGAGCATCAGTCCTCTCGTGGCGAGCATTGGTAAGTGCTCTCGTGGCGAGCATTGGTAAGTCCGTTCGTGGTGAGCTTGTCGAACCATGGACGGAGAGGGGCGCAGGTCCCCTTTCATCCTTCGACAAGCTCAGGACGAACGGGTCTGGTTGTCGAGCCATGGGTGCGTCAAGGTGCCACCCACTCCGAAATGGCCTGCTTGTCATCGAATGGGCCGATCTTCGACTTCAGCAGCCGACCCTCGGCGGAGAGCAGCACCGTGTAGGGCAGCACCCCGGCGGGATTGCCAAGACGAACGCCCGCATCGGCCGGACCGGGCGCATCCACCAGGGAGGGATAGGTGATGCGATGCTGCCGGATGAAGTCGCGCACGGCAGTGGCGTCATCCAGCGCGATACCGACGACCAGGACGCCATCCGCCCCTTGTACGTCAGAGAAGGCCTGCAGGTCCGGCATCTCCTTCAGGCAGGGTGCGCACCAGGTTGCCCACAGGTTCACCAGCGTGTGCCTGCCGAGCCATGCATCCGGGACGCGGGTCGCGTTACCGCTGGAATCCGGCAGGGTCATGTCGGGCACGATGTCGCCACGTTGGGCGACGTTCACCCCATCGGGAGGTGTGGGCGCTCGCGACTTCAATACCGTGCCGAGTAACTGCTGGCCGGTTTCGGTGCTTGCCAGCCGGGAGGCAATGGTCGGATCGAAGAACAGGCTGGCGCCCGCGCCTGCTAGTGCGGCAACCAGCGCGATCAGCACGATGCGCAGATTGGCACTGCCCGCGGCAAGCGTTCTCATGGCGCGCTTGCGGCTTGCTTGAGTGCGTCCTCGACCAGGCGCGGTGTGACGATGACCGGCAGGATCTGGCCGGTGCCGCCGCCGCGCGGATACACCACGTACAAGGGCACGCCGACCGCCTTGTGTGCCTGCAGGTAGGTGGTGATCGCCGGATCGACATTGGTGTAGTCACCGGTCATGTACACGGCATCGGCAGCCTGCATGGCAGCGCGGAAGCCCTCACGGGCGAACACCGCCTTCTCGTTGGCCTTGCAGCTCACGCACCAGTCGGCGGTCATGTTGACGAAGACCACGCGCCCTTGTCCACGCAAGTCGGCGAGTCGCCGGGCAGAGTAGGCGACCTGCATCAGCCCGTTGCTGGTTTCGATTGCAATGCGGTCCGCCTGTTTCGGCAAGCGATGCAGCACGAGCAGCGGCCAGGCCGTGCCGATGGCGGCCAGCAAGGCCAGCACCAGCCAGCCTCGGCTGCGCCCGCTGCGCGCCCGCGTCCAGGCCCAGGCCGCAAACGCCAGCGCGATGGCCGCCGCCAGCCACAGGCCGACCGCATCTGCGCCGCGCTGCTTGGCCAGTACCCACACCAGCCAGGCCGCCGTCGCATACAGCGGGAACGCCAGCAGCTGCTTGAAGGTATCCATCCACGCGCCGGGTTTGGGCAGCCGCCGTGCCAACGCCGGGATAAACCCGATCAACAGGAATGGCAATGCAAGTCCGAGCCCCAGCATCGCGAACACCAGCAATCCGCCCATCACCGGGCCGGTGAACGCATAGGCCAGCGCCGCGCCCATGAATGGCGCCGTGCATGGGGTCGCCAGCACCACCGCCAACACGCCGGTGAAGAAGTCGCCGCTGGCGCCACTGCGCTGTATCAGATTGCTGCCGCGCTGGCCGATGCCGATGTTGGCGTACCACAGTCCGGACAGGCTCAGGCCGAGGGCGAACACCACCAGTGCCAGCCCAGCGACCACCAGTGGCTGCTGCAGCTGGAAACCCCAGCCCAGCACAAGGCCGGCCTCGCGCAGTGCCAACGCGAGCGCACCGAGCGCGATAAAGCTGAGCAGCACCCCGGCGGTGTACCAGAGCGCATGCAGTCGCGCGCGCTGCCTGTTATCGCCGCTCTGCACCACGGCCAGTACTTTCAGCGACAGCACCGGCAACACGCAGGGCATCAGGTTCAGGATCAGCCCGCCGAGCAGGGCCAGCAGTAGCGCGGCCAGCAGGCCGGGTGTGGACTGGGTCGGCGTGGCGCTTGCTGGCGGTGGCGTGCGCGAGGCATCGATGCCCGATGTCGCCACGGTTGCAGCGGCCGCGGGCGGTACGGAATCGATGTCGTCCTGTGTCGCCGGAACCGCCAGCTCGGAGTTTGGCTCTAGGGGCAACGCCGCATCAACAGCCGCCGCCGTCGCAACGTCCGCAGCGGGCGTCAGCCGGCCTGCGGGCAGTGCGATCGAGATCCGCCTGGTCATCGGCGGATAGCAGATGCCGCCGGTCTGGCAGCCCTGCAGGCCGACGATCAGGGTGCCTTTTGCGGCAGCAGTTTGCGTGCGGGCAACCGGCACGGTGATTTCGGCCTGATGGAAATACACAGCGACATCGCCGAAGTGTTCGTCGCGATGTGAGGTGGCTTTCGGGAGCTTCGATGCCGGCGGCAACGTGGCCGACAGTCCGGCACCGGCATCGAGCTTCACCGAAAGCTTGTCGCGATACAGGTAGTAGCCATTGGCCGGGGTCAGCCGCAACAGGATGCTGTTGCCGTCACCCGCGATCGCTTCCACGCGGAACGCTCGATCGTCCGGCAATGGCGCTGCATCCACCGCCCCCGCACTTGCCGCATTGCCGAATCCGAACAGCCCGCCGCCGCTGCGGGGCGGCAAGCCTGGCCCGGCGTTTCCTCCCGCATCCACCGGCAATGTGACTTTCAGCGTACGCGTCTGTGGCGGGTAGCAGACCCCGGCATCGGCGCAGCCCTGGTACTTGATGGTCAGCGTGGTGCTGGTGGCGCCGTCGCTGGCGCGGCCGGCCAGGACGCCGGTCAGCGAGCCGCGATAGGTTTCGACATTGCCGAAGAATTCGTCACGGTGCCTGTCGCCGTCCGGCAGGCTGAGGCTGGTGCCCGTGAAAGCCGCATCTGCCTTGACCGAGGTGCGATGGCGATACAGGTAATAGCCATCCGCGATCTCCCAGCTGACTTCGATGCGGTCGCGCGCAGTCGCCTTGGCCGACGGCACGAATACCTGGTCGACCGGCGGCAGGTCGATGTCGGCCGCAAAAGCCGGCACGCCTGCGGGCAGGCAGAGGGCCAGCGCGAGCGTGACGATCCAGCGACGGGGATGGGCAAACGACATCGGCATCGGCGATCAATCCTTGCTGCGGGTCTGGTCAGGGCGGGTCTGGGCCGCGACCCAGAGCAGGTAATCCGGATGCGCGTGGTCGGTTTCGACCGCGATCACCTCCGGCAGTTCATACGGGTGCAATTCGAGCAGCCGCGTCTTCAGCCGCGCGAACTGGTCCGGCATGGTCTTGACCAGAAGCAGCACCTCATCGGCACGCTCCACTGCATCCTGCCAGCGGTAGACCGAACGCACCCCAGGCAGGATGTTCACGCACGCGGCCAGGCGCTCATCCACCAGGGCAGTGGCGATGCGCTGGGCGGTTTCGGCGTCGGGGCAGGTGCAGAAGCAAATGAGTGCGCTCACCTGCATAGGTTACGGCAGCGGGGGAACGCGGTTACATCAGTGCAGTGCACCCCCTTGAAAGGCTACCCGGCTCCCCCCATCTCGGAGCAGTCCGGGTTCGCCCGGTTTTCTTGTCCGCTCATTGGCACTCGGCTGGTCCGACTGCTAAAATGAGCGGGTTTTCCTACCCCAATCAACGACTTGTCGAGGTTGTCATGTCCCATATCAAACCGCTGTACGACCGTGTGGTCATCAAGCGCATGGAAGAAGAGAAGTTGTCCGCTGGCGGGATCGTGATCCCGGACTCGGCGACAGAAAAGCCAATCAAGGGCGAAGTCATCGCCGTGGGTACCGGCAAGGTGCTCGACAACGGCCAGCTACGCGCGCCGCAGGTCAAGGTCGGCGACAAGGTCCTGTTTGGCAAGTACAGCGGCACGGAAGTGAAGCTGGACGGTACCGATCTGCTGGTGGTCAAGGAAGACGACATTTTCGCGATCCTCGACTGATTTCCGCCGCATCGCCGCAGAGCCCGGGCTTGCCCGGCTCCGGAGATTCGGAAGCGGGGTAATCCCCGCTAATACAAACCACATCAAATTATTTCGAGGAAATATCTAATGGCTGCCAAGGACATTCGTTTCGGCGAAGACGCGCGCTCCAAGATGGTGCGCGGCGTCAACGTGCTCGCCAATGCCGTCAAGGCGACGCTCGGCCCGAAGGGTCGCAACGTGGTGCTGCAGAAGAGCTACGGCGCACCGACCATCACCAAGGACGGCGTTTCCGTTGCCAAGGAAATCGAGCTGGCCGACGCGTTCGAGAACATGGGCGCGCAGATGGTGAAGGAAGTCGCCTCCAAGACTTCGGACATCGCCGGTGACGGCACCACCACCGCCACCGTGCTGGCGCAGGCGTTCATCCGCGAGGGCATGAAGGCGGTTGCCGCCGGCATGAACCCGATGGACCTCAAGCGCGGCATCGACCAGGCGGTCAAAGCGGCCGTGGTTGAGCTGAAGGCGCTGAGCAAGCCGTCGTCGACCAGCAAGGAAATCGCCCAGGTCGGCGCGATCTCCGCCAACTCCGACGCCAACATCGGCGACCTGATCGCCCAGGCGATGGACAAGGTCGGCAAGGAAGGCGTGATCACCGTTGAAGAAGGTTCCGGCCTGGACAACGAACTCGACGTGGTCGAG
>JBBQHK010000058.1:0-13015 GCA_038323895.1 Lysobacterales bacterium
CCTTGTGGTGATCGTTGTCGCCGTCGACTTTCAGGTGCAGGTTCAGGCGCGCGCCATCGCACAGCGAATGGAAAAAATGGGGCACCAGCTCGGTCGGCATGTCACCCACGCGCTCACGGCAGAACGTTCCGCTGAACTCAAACCAGGCACGACCGGAACAGTCGAGCGCGGCGCTGGCCTGCGCCTCATCCATCGGTAGAACGAAGCCATAGCGGGCAATGCCGCGCTTGTCGCCCAGCGCCTGTCCAAGCGCCTGACCCAGCGCGATCGCGGTGTCTTCGATGGTGTGGTGTTCGTCGATATGCAAGTCCCCTTCGCAGCGTACCCGCAGCGCGAAGCCACCATGTTTTCCGAGCTGTTCCAGCATGTGGTCGAAGAAACCGAGCCCGGTCTTGATGTCGGGCTCGGCAGTGCGGTCCAGATCAAGTTCGACCTCGATCCTGGTTTCCCTGGTATCGCGCTTCACCAGCGCGGTGCGCGGTGCGTCGGCCAACGCGTGGGCTATCCCGCGCCAGTCCCACTCACCACCGAACTGCGGCGTGCGCAACTGGAACCCGCGAATGCCGAGGTTGTCGGCAAAGGTGATGTCGGTCGTGCGATCACCGACCATCGCACTGCGCGCCCAGTCGATGCCGCGATCCCTGAGGTAATGCTGGACCAGGCCCAGCGCCGGCTTGCGGGTCGGTGCGTTGTCGGCGGGAAAGCTGCAGTCGATCAGGACTTCGCGAAACTTGATGCCCTGGCTCTCGAAGACCTGCATCATCAAGGCCTGCGGGCCATCGAACGTTGACTGCGGATAGTCAGGCTTGCCTAATCCGTCCTGGTTGCTGACGATCACGAATTGGTAGCCGGCATCGCGCAATCGCAGCATCGCCGGGATCACACCCGCCACGAAACGCAGTTTGTCGAGGCGATCGATCTGGAAGTCCTCGGGCTCTTCGATCAGCGTGCCATCGCGATCGACGAACAGAATGGGGGTACCGTTACTCAAGCTGCTTCCACCTTGGCTGGCGCAAGTGCTTCACGCACCCGCAAATTCTGTTCGGAAGTACCAATCGTGATCCGCAAGGCATCGCCAAGTTGCGGCTGGCTGCGCATGTCGCGCACCACGACGCCAGCCCGCAGTAACCGCTGGAATGCGTCTTCCGCGTCATCGAACCGCACCAGCAGGAAATTCCCCTGCGAGGCATACACGCGCCGCAGGCCGGGCAGACCAGCCAGGGCTCGCGCGAGCTTCCCGCGCTCCGCGGAGATCTCCCGCGCGCGTTCGCGTGTCGTCGCTAGAGCGCTGTCCGACAAGGCCTCGCAGGCCACGTCCGCACACGGCTGCGGCACCGGGTACGGCGCCTGGCAGCGCCGCAGCGCTTCGATCATCTCTCTGGATCCGATCACGCAGCCGATTCGCGCCGCCGCCAACGCATGCGCCTTCGACAGCGTGCGCAGGACGGCGAGGTTGTCGTGCGCGTCCAACAAATCGATCGCGGACGCCTGCTCGCTGAACTCGGCGTAGGCCTCGTCCACGACGACGATCGCGCGACCGCTCAATCGTCCGGCTACGGATGCGATCGCCTCCAGCGACAACGCTTCGCCAGAAGGATTGCCCGGTGAGCACAGGAACAGCAGGCGTGCGTCGGTTGCGATGACAGCATCGACCATCGCATCGAGATCTGCATTTAGACCCGTCTCTCCATCCACAAGTGGCACTTCGATCACTGCGGTGCCGTGCAAGCGCGCGCACACCGCGTACATGCCGAACACCGGCGGCGCGATCACGATGCGGTCCTGGCCCGGCATGCAGAACGCACGCAGTAGAAGATCGATCGCTTCATCGCTGCCGCGCCCGGCCAACAGCTGCCCGGGACTTACTTCATACAGGCGTGCCAACGCCTCACGCAGGCGTTCCGGCTGCGGTGCGGGATAGCGGCGCAGATCGGTGCCCGGGGTGCCGGGATTCGTCCACGGCAATTCATTGGCGTTGAGCCAGACATCGCCATCAAGCCTGTCGCTACGCGCCGAACGGTAGCCAGCGAAATCACGCAGGTCGCTGCGCAGCAATGTCGAGACGGTACTCATGCCACAACCTCAAGACGGGCTCGATCCAGGCGCAATTCAACTGCACGCGCATGCGCTTGCAGGCCTTCGGCGTGGGCCAAGGTCGCGGCGCAGGGACCTGTGTTGATGATGCCTTCCCGGCTCGCCGCCTGCACAGTGATCGCTTTCTGAAAACTCGCCACGCTCAAACCACTCCATGCGCGCGCAGCACCACCTGTCGGCAGCACGTGGTTGCTCCCACTGCAGTAATCGCCGAGCGCTTCCGGCGTCCAATCGCCCAGGAAAATACTGCCGGCGCTGCAGACGCGTGCGACCCAATCCTGTGGTTCGCGCACGGCCAGGATCAGGTGTTCAGGCGCGTAGATATTGCTGATGTCGAACGCGGTTTCAAGCGTGTCCACCAGCACCGCCCGCGAAGCGCCAAGCGCGACGCGTGCGATGTCTGCGCGGGGCAACTGTGCAATTTGCGCTTGCACCTGCAACAGCACCGCATCCAGCAGTGGCACCGAATCGGTCAGCAGCAGCACCTGCGAATCAGGGCCGTGCTCAGCTTGCGACAACAAGTCAGCCGCGACGAACGCGGCATCGGCGCCAGCATCGGCGATTACCAAGACCTCCGACGGCCCGGCGGGCATGTCGATGGCGGGACCGCCTAGTTGCTGCGTGACCTGCCGCTTGGCTTCATCGACATAGCCATTGCCCGGCCCAAACAACTTGTCGCAGCGGGGCAGGCTTTCGGTGCCGACCGCCATGGCGGCAATCGCCTGCGCACCGCCGAGCTTGAACACGCGCACGCCGGGCGTCATCCGCGCGGCGACCAGCACCGCCGGGTCTGCTTGGCCATCAGCACGCGGCGGTGTGCACAGGATGATGTCGCGGCAGCCGGCCAGGCCAGCAGGAATGGTCAGCATCAGTGCAGTGGACGGCAATGGCGCGCTACCTGCAGGAACGTACAGCCCAACCCGCCCGATCGGACGCTGGATGCGTTCGCAGCGCAGCCCTGGAGCAGTTTCGACCGCATACGGAGTGGCGATGCCGGCTCGGTGAAAGGATTCGATGCGTCCGGCCGCTTCGCGCATCGCATCGCGAAGTGATGAGGGTACTGCAGCTTCGGCGGCGGCGAATTCGGCATCGCCGATTTCGAAGCTTTCCAATTCCACTCCATCGAACTGCGCGGTCAAGACGCGCAATGCGGCATCGCCTTCCGCTGCAACCTGACCGCGGATACGCGACACCGCATCGCGCACGCTTGCGGACACCGCCTGCACCGGCCGCTGCAGCACCTGCGCTTTCGCGGCGTCATCCAGTGCAGACCACTCGACACGATTCACGCCAGCATCCTTTCGACCGGCAACACCATCAGCCCACGCGCGCCTGCACGCTTCAGATCTTCCAGGCGCTGCCAGGTGACCGCGCCATGGCAAAGCGCCTGCAGCGCAATCGAGTCGCTGCCGTCGACCTGCATCATTGTCGGCGCTTCCGCATCCGGCAGCAGGCTGATCACTTCGGCCAGGCAATCACGCGAGGCCTGGAACAGCAGCAACTTGCTGTCGCGGATCCGCAGCACGCCATCCAGGCGGCGCAACAACATGTCGGCAAGATCCGCGCGCGTGTCGCCGAACGGCAACGCGGGCCCCGCCAGTACAGCCTCGGTTTCCAGAATCGTGTGCACCGGCTTGAGATGGTTGGCCGCCAGCGTTGCGCCGCTGGACACCAGGTCGCAGACCGCATCAGCCTGTCCCAGCCGCGGTGCGATCTCCACCGAACCCGACAGCATGACGACGTCGGCGTTGATCGATAATTCCTTCAGCCATCCACGCAGCAGCGCCGGATAACTCGTCGCGATCCGCTTCCCGGCCAGTTGCGAGGGCGACTGCCAATCCCACTCGTCCGGCACAGCCAGCATGAGCTTGCAGCCACCGAAGCCGAGTGGCCGCAATTCGCGGAATGCTGTTGGCTCTCCCGCTTGCTCACGCTCCCCGGCCTGTTCCAGCAAAACATTGCGGCCAACGATGCCGAGATCGCACAGGCCTCCGGCGATCAAGCCGGGAATATCGTCGTCGCGCACCAGCAGCAGGTCGATCGGCGCAGTTTCGCCATAGCAGAACAAGCGATCGCGACTTTCGCGCCAGCTCAGCCCGCAGGCACTGAGCAGCGAGCGGGCAGGTTCGCTCAAGCGGCCATTTTTCTGGATGGCGATGCGCAGGCGATCACGCACCGCCGGATTGGCGGGGGGAGTCATAGGGGTTGTCTCAATGCGAAGCGAGGGGAAGGCGCAGGCGACGCGCCGCGAGGGTATAACCACCCGTTCCGCGGTCGATCGTTCGCGCCACGCGACCAATGGTGGTCACGCTGACCAGGGTGCGGTCATGGATATCACGGTACGGGACACCCTGCAGCAGGAAGGGCACCACCTTCCAACGGTCGCCCATCGATTCAAGCTCGGCCGGCGTGCAAAGGTCTTCGAGGAACGAACGCACTTCCTCTCCCGTCTTCAACGACGCCAACGCGTGCGCCAACGCATCCAACGCGGTGGCGACGTCATAGTCAGGCAAGGGTTGGGGGCGTTGCTTCATGCGGAGAGGATCTGGTCGAGGGCCCATCAAGGCCGATTAATGTAATAACGCGTTAGCACATTAAAGCACTAGCTGGCTTGACGTCAACCCGTGCGAAGGTCGGATTGGAATGGGCAGGGAGATTCTTGCTGCTGGTGGTGTCCCGGCGAGAGCAATCAACCGACGCAGCTGGCCCGGGCAGCCTCGAGTACATCGCCATCGGCCACCATCCGGACCATCGTGGCGACTTCCCCATCGAGTGCACGGTCACGATCCAGGAACGGCAGGCGTGCGCGGATCGCCGCATGCGCAGCCGCCACCACAGGCCCGGGCTGGAATGGCTCGGCCTCGCTAAGTTCGATGCGCAGCGCATCCACTTCAGCGATGAAGCGTTCATGCAGCGGGTCGCCCGGCAACGGGCCGCCCTGCACTTTCGCCGCAAATGCATGCGCATCCGCACGATCAGCCAGGTCGCGCGCGGCATTGATCATGTCGCTGCGCAAGTCCAGCGCCTGTGCGGCAGTGTAAAGCTCCAGCGCAAGCACCTTGCCGAGGTCGGTGGTCATGGCCAACACATGCCGGGCCTCGTTGGCCCCCATCGAGACATGGTCTTCCGCATTGGCCGAAGTGGGGATCGAATACACGGACGCCGGCATCGCGCGGCTGGTCAGGTCGTTCACGATGGCCGCGGCGGTGTACTGCACGATCATGTGACCGGACTCGGTTCCGTCTTCGTTGCCGATCAGGAACGCCGGAAGGCCATCATTGGTGGCGGGATCGACCAGATTGTTGAGGCGGCGCTCCGAGATGGAGGCAAGCACCGGAATCGCCGCCTTGACGTAACTCATCGCCAGCGCCAGCGGCATACCGTGGAAGTGGCCGGCCGAGATCACCTGTCGATCCACAGCAAGATCGCCGTCGTGCCCGGACTGCGCATCCGGGAACACCAGCGGATTGTCGGTGACGGCATTGAGCTCGACATCGAACACGCGCTTGGCCTGCTCCACCGCGTCGCGCACGGCGCCGTGCACCTGCGGGACGCAGCGCAGCGAATAACTGTCCTGCGGTTGGTGCTTCTTGCCGCCACGGAACGGACGGAAGCGCTGGTAGAACTTCTCGCGGCCATGACGCTGTCCGAACGGCACCCAGTCCCAGCTGATGTCGAAACTGAGCCGCTGTGCGTCGGCGTCATCCCAGGACGTCGGTAGCCACTGCCGGAACTTCGGTACCAGGTGATAGGCGATGTCGGCCAGGGTCGAACCGGCCAGCAACCGACGCAGGTTCCCCGCAACCCGCACCTGTCCCGGATGCGGGCGCAGTGCATGCACTTCCGGGGCGAACGCGCCCAATCGACCTGCAAATGCATCGATGGTCATCGCCGCGGCAAGATCGGCGGTGTCCAGCAGCTCGTCGAGCTGGTGCAACGCGAGCACACCGGTCGCCAGCATCTGCGCGGTGCCATTGTTGAGCGCCAGGCCTTCCTTGAAGGACAGCGTGACCGGCTGCAGGCCCGCTTGCGCCAGCGCCTGCGCGCCTGGCATGCGCTGACCGTCGAGGAACGCTTCGCCGCCGCCCAGCAACACGATGGCCAGGTGCGACAGCGGAGCGAGATCGCCCGAAGCGCCCACCGAACCAAGTTGCGGGACCACTGGCACGATGCCGGCGTTGAGCATGGCCGCCAGCGCTTGCAGGGTCTGCACGCGGATGCCGGAATGGCCGCGCAGCAAGGTGTTGATGCGGATGCAAAGCATCGCCCGAACCACGTCAGGCGCGAACGGTTCACCCACGCAGACCGCATGGGTGATGATGAGGTTCTGCTGCAACTCCACATGCAGCGAACGGCCCGATGACGCGGCGCCGGGCAATTCATCGCGCAACGGATGCGCGCCCAGCAACTTGTCTGCATTGCTGCCGAAGCCGGTGGACACGCCATAGATCGGCTCTTCGCGGCGGACCTGTTCAGCCAGGAATTCGGCCGCGCGTGCGACCGCGCCCAACGATGCGTCGGCAAGCCTCACGCGTACGCCGTTGGCCACCGCGACCAGCTGTTCCCGCGTCAGCGAAACACCGTCCAGCTCAACGCTATCGTTATTCATGTCGCTCGTGCCGGCAGCCCTTGGGTCCGCAATTGCTCGCGCTCGACCTGCAACGTTGCTGCAAGCTCGGTTTCGACCACATCGAACTGTTCGCCGCGACGCAGGTCCTTGACGGCGACCACGCCACGCGCAGCCTCGTCTTCGCCGCAAATCACCACGAAGCGGATACCGGCGCGATCGGCGTACTGCATCTGCTTGGCCAACTTGCGCGGCTCCAGCTGGGTTTCCACATTCAAGCCGGCGGCACGCAGCCGCTGCGACAACGCCAGCGCATGCGCGAGGCCCTCATCACCGAGCAGTGAGACCAGCACATCGACCGAGCTTTCCGCGGTCGTGACCAGGCCGGCTTCGCGCAATTGATAGAACAGCCGGGTCAGGCCGATGGAAATGCCGACGCCCGGCAGCTTGGACTTGCTGTAATGGCTGGCAAGGTTGTCGTAACGGCCACCGGAGCAGATTGAGCCGATCTGCGGGTGAGCGTCCAAGGTTGTCTCGTAGACCACGCCTGTGTAGTAATCCAGGCCACGCGCGATGGACAGGTTCAGCGTGTAGCGCGACTCGGCTACGCCAAGAGCACGTAGCTGTTGCAGGATTTCGCGCAGTTCGTCGCGGCCTTCTTCGAACAATGGCGTGCCAGTGCCGAGCGCATCGAGCCGGGCCAGCGCATCGTCATGCCCATTGGAACGCACCCGCGAAAACACCATCAGTCGGTCAATGGCCTCCGCCTCCAGGTTGAAGCCTTCGCCAGAGAGGGTCTCGCGCACGGCGTCTTCGCCGCGCTTGTCCAACTTGTCCAGCTCGCGCAGCACCGCGAACTGCTGATCGCCTTCGATGCCGACGCCTTCGAAATATCCGCGCAGCAGTTTTCGATGGTTGAGCTGGATGGTGAAATCACCGATGGCCAGGCGTTCGAACACCGCCGCGATGACAGCCGGGATCTCCGCGTCAAAGCGTGGCGACAGGCTGTCCTTGCCGATCACGTCGATGTCGCATTGATAAAATTCGCGGAAGCGGCCGCGTTGCGCACGCTCGCCGCGATACACGCGCTGCATCTGGTAACGCCTGAACGGGAACGCAAGGTCGTGTTCGTGCTCGGCCACGTAGCGGGCCAGCGGTACGGTGAGGTCGAAGCGCAGGGCCAGCTCCGGCAGTGCATCAGCCGCGCCGCTCTCGGAAACTTTGCCAAGTGCACCGGTGGACTGCACGAAATACACCTGGCGCTCGGTTTCGCCGCCGGTCTTGGTCAGCAGCACATCGGACAGCTCCATCACCGGCGTTTCCACAGGCAGGAACCCGAAACCCTCGAAGGTCTGGCGGATCGTATCCAGCATGCGCTGGAAGGCGATCTGGTCACGGGGCAGCAGCTCCATGACCCCGGGCGGGGTGCGTGGCTTGATCAAGAAAGTGGCTCCGGCGCAGGTAGCAGGCAAGTTTAGCGGTTCCGCCCATGTGCGACGCGGTCGCCACGAATCCAGTTGCCGAACCCACACCTGATTGCCTACAATGCGCGGCTACACCGTCGGGGTGTAGCTCAGTCTGGTAGAGCGCTACGTTCGGGACGTAGAGGTCGCAGGTTCGAATCCTGTCTCCCCGACCAATGAAATCAAGGTGTTACGTCAAAACCGCCGAGAGGCGGTTTTTTCATGCTCGCAGCTTGCAGGTCTTGGCAAGTGTCCAGTTCCACGCGCTTTTTGCGTTTGAACCAGCACGACCCTTGTGCAGGTTCCTGCGTGCCGCAAACCAGCCTCGACCGCGCCAGCCCCGACCGCGAAACCATCGCAATCCGCGATGGGTACAGTCCGCCCGTCCTGCGCCATCTTGTGCTGCGGATCATTCTGCCAATGCTGGCGGTGTCGCTTGCACTGTTCTGCCTGCTTGCCTACGACGCCAGCAACCTGTATCCGGCTTCAAGCCCGCTGCTGGCGGCTGCACTCTGGCGCAATGGTGTCCTGCTTCTAGTCGGACTGGCCATCGTGGTGACTTCCGGCTGGTGGATCGCCCACCGCGCGATCCGTCCGATCACCGAGCTGACTCACGCGATTGAGCGCATCGGCGATGGTCAGGAAATCCGGCTGGAAGTCGAGCGCGGCGAAATCCTCGGGCGCCTGCAGCGCGGCGTGAACGTGGCATCGCAGGCACTTGCGCGTTCACGTAACCGGATGGAAAGCGAACTCGGGCGCACGTCGGTGGAACTGGCGGACAAGAACGCGCGGCTCGAAGCCGCCAGTCAGTCGCGGTCGCGGTTCCTGGCCGCGGCGAGCCACGACCTGCGCCAACCTCTTTATGCCTTGACGTTGTTCTCCTCGGCATTGCGGGCTGGTGAGACCGACCCGACCAGGCTGACCCGGGTGATGCGCATCGAGGAGTGTGTCGCCTCGCTAGACCAGTTGTTCTCGGAACTGCTGGATCTCTCGCGACTGGAAGCCGGGGTGATGCACGCGGCGATGTCCGACGTGCGCCTGGACGAGGTGTTTGATGAAGTCAGCCGCAATTTCCGGATCCTCGCCGAGTCGCGCGGCCTGCGCCTGATCGTGCGCAAGACTGACGCCTGGGTGCGCACCGACCGCACGATGCTGGCGCGCATCCTCAACAACCTGGTCAGCAATGCATTGCGCTACACCGCAACCGGTGGCGTCCTGCTGGGGGTCCGCCACCAGGCCAGTGGCGAGGTGCGAATCGATGTCTGGGACACTGGCCGCGGCATCGAACCCGAGCACCAACAGCGCGTATTCGACGAGTTCTACCAGGTCACGGGCACCAATGAGCATCCAGGCGAGCGCCAGCGCGGGCTGGGACTGGGACTCGCGACGGTGCGCAAACTGGCCGAGCTGGTCGATTGCCAAGTGCAATTGGCTTCCTGGCCGCAGCGCGGCACGCGCATCTCGGTGCTGTTGGCGTCCGCCATGGACGGTGCCGCAAGACAAGCCCCGGATCCGATCGATATCCCGCTGGACATCAGCGGGTTGCGCGTCCTGGTGGTCGACGACGAGCCCTCCATCCTGGAGGGCTTGCGCGCCCTGCTTGAAGAATGGGGTTGCGACATCCGCGCCGCCGAGAACGAGGCACAGGCGCTCGAATTGGTGTCAAATTGGGAGCACGCGCCGGACCTGGTGATCAGCGACCTGCGCCTGCGCGAGGGACGCAGCGGCGTGGATGTATTGCGCGCCGTCGCCCGCCATTACGGGCAGGATCCGCAGCAACCCGGGTTTGCCCGCCTGCTGGTCACCGGCGAAACGCGCAGCGACCGCATCGGCGAGATTGCCGCCAGCCGGATACCGGTGTTGTTCAAGCCTGTATCGCCGCAAAAACTGAAGGAAGCAATGCTGGCATCGGTCTTCGCGGCTCGAGCCCGGCACGACTGAGGCAACCAGTCATCGCCATGGCAGAGTCCTGCACCTACGACATCCTTGAATATCCCTCGCACGTGCATCCGCAGATGCATCCATCGCGCCTGGCAGCGACTGCGCGCCTGCACGGGATCGCCGCTGCGTCGCCTTCTGATTGCCGGTTGCTTGAAGTCGGTTGCGGCGATGGCTGGCAGCTGATCAGCTTGGCGATGGCATACCCGCACAGTCGCTTCGTCGGCGTGGACATGTCGCACGCGGCGATCACTCGCGGTGAGGCACTGCGCACCAGGCTCGGTTTGGAAAACCTCCAACTAATCGTGGCGGACCTGTTGGCATGGGATCCGGGGACGGAGCCTTTCGACTACATTACGGCCCATGGGTTCTGGTCTTGGGTTCCGCAGTCCGTCCGCGAGCGCTTGCTGTTCCTTTGCGGCCAGGCCCTGGCTCCAGCCGGGGTCGCGTACGTCAGCTACAACGCCCTGCCAGGCTGTCACATCCGGCGCATGGTCTGGGAAATGATGCAGTTCCACGCGCGCGGCGTGGAGGATCCGACCGCAAGAGTTGCGCTTGCGCGGGAACTGCTCGCCTGGCTGGAGCGGGACGTGATCGCCGCCAAGCCGCTGTATGGCGAAGTCGTGCGCAACGAGGCCCGCGACCTGCTGGAACGCACCCACCCTTCGGTGTTGTTCCACGATGACATGGCAGCGATCAACCGTCCGTTCCTGTTCTCGGAGTTCATGCAAATTGCCGCGGCGCACGGTCTGGCGTACCTGGCCGAGGCGGACTATTTCGAGATGAACGACAGGGGGCTGGAGTCTGAGCATGCACGCGAGCGCCTGGGCAAGCTCGCCGGCGGCGAGCGGCTGCTCAAGGAACAGTATCTCGACTTCCTCAAGGGCCGACGCTTCCGCCAGACCCTGCTCTGCCACGCAGACGCCCCGATGCAGCGCGAGGCGTGCATGCAAGCGACGATGGCGATGGATGTCGTCGGCCAGCTGCGCGCGGAGACTGCGGAGGGTGGTGCGATGGATCTCACCCCCGGGGTCTCGATTCGCTTCTGCAATGCCGACGGCGCGGCGCTGGTTATCGACCATCCGCTGGCGAAGGCGGCGCTCGCGCTGGTCGGCAATGCCTTCCCGGCCCCGATCGAGGCAATCGCGCTGCAGGCGCGTGCACGGGCGCAATGTTCCAGCGAGGCATCGCCGGCAGACGATGCCGCAGTACTGGCGCGAACGCTCACCGTCGGTTTTCAGATGGGCTTGCTGACCCTGCACTGCGACGCGCCGCGCTTCGCTACCACGGCCGGCGAACGTCCGCTGACCAGCGCGTTGGCGCAGCTGCAAGTCGCATCGGGCACTGACGCGCTCACCAGCCTGCGTCCATCGATGGTCAGGCTCGACAGCCTGCTTGCGCTCGAGTTGGTGCGGCTGCTTGATGGCAGTCGCGACCGCGCCACCATCCTGCGGGACTTGGCCGAGCGTATGGCGGTTTTCCCGATTCCCGGCAAGGATGGCGGCGAACGATTACAAACCGCCGATTGGTGGCGGGAGCACCTTGCCCCGAAACTTGAGGAGGGGCTACATCAAATCTCGCGGATGGCGCTGCTCGTCGCCCAGTGAAGCTTGCGGACCGCGCCTCAGCGCACGACGTATGTCTGGCTGTTGAGCTGCAGCACGGCGTCGAATTGCACTTTCTCGCCTTCCTCGCCGAGTTCCAGCAACGCATCGATGCGGAAGCGCAACGCGCGGTCCAGCTCGCGTTGCGGTTCCAAGGTGACGCGAACGCGTGTCAAGCGCGATTCGTGCAAACCGATCGCCTGTTCAAGCGAGCGCCGGATGCGGTCGCGGTCGTGCGGGCTGAGCAGGCTATAGGCGGAAAAATCAAGGATGCCGTACGTCAGTGAAGATGCGCGGCATTCCTTGAAGGCTTCGGGTATGAGGCGCGCGCCTTCCGATCGCGTGTTCAGCAGGTTTTCCAGGTCCCGCGCGACCGCACTGCGGGTCTCCAACATGGAAATACCCCTGCCGGAGTCCTCCGGCAGGGGTTCATTGACGAGCCGATCCATGAGCCATCGGCTCACGCCAATCCCCGCTTACGGGCCAGTGGCTTCGTTTTTCTTGATGTTCCACTTCATGCCGGTGTCGCCAGCCTTGGCGCCCTTCTCATTCTGCGCGGTGTACGTATATTCGATGTGGGCAAAGTTGAATGCGAAGCTTTCCGAGTCATCACCAGAGCCGCTTTGCTGGAAAGAAGACACCAGAATATCGGTCATCGTGATCTTCAGGTAGTCCATCTGCTCCCCACCCTGCTTGCGGCCGACCAGCACTGCTTTCTTGATGTGCTGGCCGCTGGCGCAATGCTCCAGCAGCTTGGGACTGCTCTTGTCGACCCGCTTCGTGAAGTGCATGTCCTGGAAGCTGACCTTACCCTGACCGCCGCCGCCGCCGTGAGCCATGGAACCAGCGTTGCTGGCGCTAAAACTCCACGACAACACGTCGATCTCGTCTTTGTGTTTGCCATCGGCTGATTCGCCGGGGATGCCATCGATCTTGAGGAACATGTCGGTAGCCATATTTCTATCTCCGTGATTTGAATTGGGTTAGTTGTGCCGTGTCCTTGCGAATTAACGTGCAGATGCAGGAAGCTCTGCGACCATGCGCAATGACACGCTGAGTTCGTCCAGCTGGTAGTGCGGGCGCAGGAAGGCGACCGACTTGAAGGCGCCGGGCTTGCCAGGCACGTCAACGACCTCGATGCGCGCCTCGCGCAGCGGGTACTGCGCCTTCATTTCCTGCGATGCGTTGTCGTCCAGGAGCACGTATTGCGCAATCCAGTTGTTGAGGAACAGCTCGACGCTGGACTTCGAGGCGAAGCTGCCGATCTTGTCGCGCATCATCGACTTGAGGTAATGGGCGATGCGGCTGACCGCGAAGATGTACTGCAGCTGCGAGGACAGGCGCGCGTT
>JBBQHK010000059.1:0-12938 GCA_038323895.1 Lysobacterales bacterium
GTGATCGGATATTCGCGCACGCGCACGCCGGTCGCGTTGTGGATCGCATTGGCGATGGCCGCACCGACTCCGCAGATACCCAGTTCACCCACGCCTTTGGCTTTCATGGGCGACGACATGGGATCCGTCTCGTCGAGAAAGATCACGTCCTGGTGGGGGATGTCGGCATGTACCGGCACTTCGTAGCCGGCCAGATCATGATTGACGAAATAGCCAAGGCGCTTGTCGACCACCAGCTCCTCCATGAGTGCTGCGCCTGCGCCCATCGTCATGGCCCCGATCACCTGGCTGCGAGCGGATTTTGGATTGAGGATGCGGCCGGCAGCGCAGACCGCGAGCATGCGCCGGACGCGGATTTCAGCGGTCGCGACATCCACGCCCACCTCGACGAAGTGCGCGCCGAACGTGGATTGCTGGAACTTCTCGTCGAGGTCGCCGTACTCCATCACGTCCTCGGCGACGAGCCCCGCATCGCCGGCAGCCTCGCCAAGCGGAACGCTGCGACCATCGAAGCGGACGCGACCGTCGGCGAATTCGGTTTGCGACGGATTGAAACCCAGCTTCGTCGCGATGGCGTCCCTGAGTTTGACGCACGCGGCATAGACGCCAGCGGTTGAACTGTTCGCACCCCATTGCCCGCCGGAACCAGCAGACACCGGATAAGCCGAATCGCCGAGGCGAACGACCACGCGGTCGAGTGGCACGCCCATCATCTCGGCCGCGGTCTGCGCGATGATCGTGTACGTGCCCGTGCCGATGTCGGTCATGTCGGTTTCAACGGTCACGATGCCGCGGCTGTCGAGGCGAACTCGCGCGGCCGACTTCATCGACAGATTGTTGCGGAACGCGGATGCGACCCCCGTGCCCAGCATCCAGCGCCCATCGCGGACCTTGCCTGGCTCTGCGGTCCGCTTGTTCCAGCCGAACCGCTCGGCGCCGGTGCGAAAGCACTCGATCAACCGACGCTGCGAGAAGGGACGTTCCGGCTTCCTGGGATCGACCTGGGTGTCGTTGCGAATTCGGAATTCCACCGGGTCCAGTCCCAGCTTTTCCGCCATCTCGTCCATTGCGATTTCGAGCGCCATCAACCCGGGGGCCTCGCCCGGCGCGCGCATGTCATTGCCTTCGGCAAGATCCAGCACGGCGAGCCGCATCTTCGTCATGCGGTTCGCGCCCGCATACAGCAGCCGCGTCTGCAGCACCGCCGCTTCAGGTCCGCCGCCCGGCAGGTCGCCGGACCAGCTTTCATGGCCGATGGCGGTGAGCTTGCCATCCTTGGTGGCGCCCAGACGGATGCGCTGGATGGTGGCCGGTCGGTGGGTGGTGTTGTTGAACATCATCGGCCGCGCCAGCGTGACCTTCACCGGGCGCCGGGCCGCCTTGGCGCCAAGCGCAGCGAGCAGCGCGTCGGCGCGCAGGTACAGCTTGCCTCCGAAGCCACCACCGATATAGGGCGACATCAGTCGTACGTTCTCCTCCGGAATTCCGAGCGTCTTCGCAACGTCACCCTTGGTCCAATTGACCATCTGGGTGGACGTCCACAGCGTCAGCTTGTCGTCGTCCCATGCCGCGATGGACGCATGCGGCTCCATCATCGCGTGTGACTCGTCGGGCGTCGTGTAGGTTTCATCGAGCTGCACGGGCGCCTGCTTGAACGCGCCGGCGAAGTCGCCCGTCCTGGTGTCCTTCTCGTCCTCGCCCGTCGGCATCGTGGCCGAATCCTTTGCCGCTTTCAGGTCATAAGCGCCCTTGCCGCGTACGTAGTCCACGCGGACCAATAGCGCCGCGGCGCGCGCCTGTTCGTAGGTTTCAGCGACCACCAGCGCGATGGCCTGGTGGTAGTGCTGGATCTCGGGTCCGCCTAGCAGCCTGGCGGTATTGAAATTGCCCTTGCCAAGCTTGCCGGCGCTCTTCGCGGTGACGATCGCCAGCACACCCGGTGCCTTGCGCGCTGCGGTGTCGTCCAGCAGCGCGATGCGGCCTTTCGCGATGCCGGCGCCAACGATGACACCGTAAGCCTGGTTCGGCGCGACATCGTGGCGTTCGTAGGCATACGGGGCGTTGCCAGTGGTCTTCAGCGGCCCATCAATGCGATCGGTCGGCTTGCCGACGACCTTGCCCTGGTCGATGGGATTGGTGGTGGCTGGCTTGTCGAACTTCATGCCGTCCTCCCTGCGTCGATCAGCGCCGCCGCGATCGTGCGTTCGACCAGGGGCAACTTGAACGCGTTGTCGCGCGTGGTCCTGGCGCCATCCAGCAGGGCGCTCGCCGCCGCCTTGGCGCCCCGCGGCAGTGCGGCATCGGCCGCATCCACGCGCCATGGCTTGGGCGCGACGCCACCTAGCGCAAGGCGGCCGCTGCCATCGCGCTGGATGATGGCGGCCACGGAAACAAGGGCAAAAGCATACGACGCGCGGTCGCGGACCTTTCGATAGACCTGATGGCCGCCGACGGGTTTTGGCAGCGTGACCGCAGTGATCAGTTCGCCGGTTTCCAGCGTGTCTTCCAGATGCGGCGTGCTGCCTGGCAGCCGATGGAGGCCCGCGATGGGAATCGTGCGCGGGGTGCCATCGGGACGGATCGTTTCGACGGTCGCATCGAGCACCCGCATCGCGACTGCCATGTCGCTGGGATGCGTCGCGATGCAGCTGTCGCTGGTGCCCAGGATCGCGAGATTGCGGCTGGAGCCGTCGATCGCCGCGCAGCCACTGCCCGGCCTGCGCTTGTTGCAGGGTTGATTGGTGTCGTAGAAATACGGACACCGCGTGCGCTGCAGCAGGTTGCCCGCCGTGGTCGCGCGGTTGCGCAACTGTCCTGAAGCGCCTGCGAGCAAAGCGCGGGACAGCACCGCGTAGTCGCGCCGAACGCGTTGGTCCGCGGCCAGGTCCGTGTTGCGGACCAGTGCACCAATGCGCAGGCCGCCATCGTCACTGTTGTCGATTGTATCCAGGCCAAGCCGGTTGACGTCGATCAGGTGCTCGGGCGTCTCGATCTGGAGCTTCATCAAGTCGAGCAAGTTGGTGCCCCCGGCGATGAACATGGCGCCGTTCGTGCGCGCGGCTGCCGCGGCGGCGTCGGCAGGCGAGCCAGCCCGCTCGTAGCTGAAAGCCTTCATGCCTTGCTCCCCGCGACTTCGGAAATCGCCTCGATGATGTTGGAATAGGCGCCGCAGCGGCAGATGTTCCCGCTCATGCGTTCGCGCAGCTCCTCGGCACTGATCCGCGGACGCGTTGTCAGGTTGGCGGTCACATGGCTGGGGATGCCGGCCTTGATTTCGTCCAGCGTGGCGACGGCCGAACAGATCTGGCCCGGCGTGCAATAGCCGCATTGGAAACCATCGTGCTTGATGAAGGCCGCCTGCATCGGATGCAGGCGGTCGGGCGTACCGATGCCTTCGATGGTGGTGATGCTGTCGCCTTCGTGCATCACCGCCAGAGACAGGCACGAGTTGATCCTGCGTCCATCGACGATGACCGTGCAAGCCCCGCACTGGCCATGATCGCAACCCTTCTTGGTGCCGGTCAGGCGCAAATGCTCGCGCAGCGCATCGAGCAGCGTGGTCCGCGTATCGAGCTCGAGCGCGTGCGTCCTGCCATTGACCTTGAAGGATACTTTCGACTTCACCGGGGCCTTCGCGGTCTCGTTGGGGAAGGCCTGAGCCGCCAGCGACGTGGCGCTGGGAACCGCCGTGGCGGCAACCGACGTGGTGCCTGCGATGAGCAGCTGTCGGCGGGTCAGCTTGAAGGGAATATATGCTTCGTCCATGTCTGGTGGCTACCCGGGGGATGAAAGACGCGCGGCTGCGGCGAGACGGCGACAGCAATCACCCGTTAATAACAAACGCTTCGCTGCGATGATGTGAAGCGGATGACATCGCCGGGCAAAAACCGGTTGCGGGCGAGGTTGCCCCAAGTCCGCCAACGGCGTCGCTTGCGATGACTGGCCACCATTGCTGCTGCGAGCAGTCATCAACTGCGCTCAACCACAAGCGATCAAGTCGGCCGCTCAGCCTCGAGTGTCGCCACGATGCAGGTGGGGTCTGACGCATCGCAAGCGATGCGTGGGGTTTGACTAAACTTCCTGCCGGGCAGTAAGTCAGCCTTCCAGCTGGCGCGCCGGATCGGAGAGCTCCAGCTCGCGCAGGATGACCCCGGCCTGGGTACGGTTGCGTACCTCGAGGCGCTCGAAGATCGCGCTGAGGTGCGCCTTCACCGTGCGTTCCTGCACGTCAAGGCGATCGGCAATCTGTTTGTTGAGAAGCCCTTCGGCGACCAGCGTCAGTACCCGGAATTGCTGCGGCGACAGGCGAGCAAGGCGCGAGGCGAGGGCGGCGTCGGCAGGACTCGACTGAGCACGCGATACGGTGGCGCGCAGTGCAGCCGGCAACCAGGTCTGGCACGCCAGCACGGTGCGAATTGCGTCGCTCAGTTCATCCAGTCCGGAACTCTTTGGCAGATAGCCGGCGGCGCCATGATCCAGCGCGCGCCGCACGACGCGCGGGTCGTCATTGGCCGACACCACGATGACGGCAACGCCCGGATATTGCGCACGCACTGCGGCGAGGCCTGCCAGGCCATGGTTGCCGGGCATGTGCAGGTCAAGCAGGACCAGGTCCACCTGCGGTTGCGCATCCAGGATGGCCAGCACAGCCTCCAGGTTGCCGGCCTCGAAAAGCTCGACATCGCCCAAGGCATCACGCGCTGCCTGCCGCAATGCAGCGCGGAACAGCGGGTGGTCGTCGGCGATCAGCAGGGAAGGCATGATGTTCTCAGCCGTCATCCCGGCGAACGCCAGGATCCAGCTCTGGATGATTCAGTGATGGAAGGCTGGACCCCGGCCTTGGCCGGGGTGACGAGACGATTCGCCGGGGTGACGAGCAGGACAGATGCCGATATCGGCAATCATTGTGCAGTCCAGCCGCCGTCCACCGGTAACGACGCACCGGTGATGTTGTGCGCTTCGCGCCGACACAGGAAGACCGCAAGCGCGGCAATTTCCGATGGCAGCGTCATGCGCAGGCTGGGCTGTTTTTCGGAGAGCAACGAGCGCACGCCGTCGTCGCGGCTGCCGCCACTCTGGCGCGCTTCGATCTGCGGTTCGATCAATGGCGTCTCGACCCAGCCGGGGCAGATGCAGTTGACGGTGATGCCCCCCGAATCACGCGAGCCTTGCGCGGCGTATTCGAGCGCTGCGACCTTGCTCAAACCGACCAGGCCGAACTTGCTGGCCACATAGGGCGCCTTGTTGGCCGATGCCACCAGACCGTGTACGGAAGCGACGTTGACCACGCGCCCGTAGCCGCGTTCGGCCATGCCCGGCAATGCCGCGCGCATGGTGTGGAAGGCGGCGCTCAGGTTGATCGCGATGATCGCGTCCCATTTCTCCGGCGGCATCTCGGCGATCGACACGGCGTGCTGGATGCCAGCGTTGTTGACCAGGATGTCGGCCGGCGACCACTCGGCCAACTGCGCCATCATCGTGTCGATCGCGGCAGGGTCGCGCAGGTTGGCATCGAAATGTCGGGTATCGCCATCGCCAGCCGCATCGACTTCCGTCAACGCCGCTGCGATCTGTTCGCCGCTGCCCAGTCCATTGATTGCGACCTTGGCGCCGGCGGCGGCGAGTGCGGAGGCGATCGCCAAACCGATGCCGGAGGTGCTGCCGGTGACCAGTGCGGTGCGGCCTTGCAGGAATCTATCGCTCATTTTTCTGGCTCATGTGGTGTCTCCGGTGCAGCGCGGGCTGCTTGCTGCATCAACTGCATACGCTAGCAGGCCGGGCGCACGGATGGCGTGCGGGGATGTGGTACGAAAGTACGATGCGAGGCGAGTGCGGTCGCGCTAAGGTCGGTGTATGACTATCTTTCGCACGTGCGCCTCTATCACCGCGGCGGCCTTGCTGGCAGCCTGCGCCACAACTTCAACCCAGAGCGGAGCGGCTTCGATGTTCAGCCAGCAGCGGTCCAGCGACCACCACGGCAGCGACGACCTGCTCAGCGGCGGCCTCGGCCTGGAAGGCGTGCGCGCGATCGCACCGCCTGGCTTTGCAGACGCCGGGCGACCGACGCCGGACGAACTGCGCCGTCGCGCGTTGTGGAGCAGCTGGCGCGGAATTGCCGACCTGGCGCCGGGTGGCGGCTTCGGCGATGTGTACGGGTCTCTGGGCAGCGTGCCCGGTCGCGAGTTCACCGCCTTCGCACAACTGCCGGGCGCCAGCCAGCCGCATCGGGTGATGCTGCAGCTACCGGATGATTTCAACGCCAGCAAGCGCTGCGTGGTGGTGACGGCGTCCTCGGGATCCCGCGGAGTCTACGGTGCGATTGCCATCGCCGGTGCGTGGGGCTTGCCCAGGGGCTGCGCGGTCGCCTATACCGACAAGGGCAATGGCACGGATTATTTCGATCTCGATGCCGGCATGGGCGTCGATGCCGCCGGACAGGTCACGGCTGCAGGCTCGGACGCCGGTCCAGCCTTCACGCCATCGACCACGAGCGGACAGGGCGTGGCATTCAAGCATGCGCATTCGCAGGACAACCCGGAAGCTGACTGGGGTCGACATGTCAAACAGGCTGCGGACTTTGCGTTGGTGAAACTCAACGAAGCCTTGCCGGCGCAGGCACCTTTCACCTTCGCCAATACGCGGGTGATCGCGGTGGGCATCTCCAATGGCGGCGGCGCGGTGCTGCGCGCGGCGGAACTCGACGACAGCGGTGCCGACAGAGGCTGGCTGGATGCCGTGGTCGCAGGCGAACCAAACGTCCTGGTCCTGGGCCATGGCGCGCGCAACCTGCTCGACTACGGCACCGAAGCCGCATTGCTGATGCCATGCGCGTTGCCGCAACTGGGCATCCCGGCGATGCCCGGGCTGCAGGCCAAATGCGCGGCACTGACCGCGCGTGGCGTGTTGATCGGTGCGGATTTCGATGCCCAGCAGAAAGACGCTTTGGCCAAGCTGCGTGCCAGTGGCTGGACCGATGGCGCGTTGCGCGCGGGTTCTATCAGCGTCGCCTTCGACCTGTGGCGCGCGGTTGCAGTGACCTATGCCTCGGCCTACGGCCGCTATCCGCATGACTCACACCCCTGTGGCTATCGCTTTTCCGCGTTGAACGCCGACCTCACCCCGCGCGCCGCCACCGCGGTTGAACGCGCGATGTGGGCAAGCGATGCCAGCGGCATCCCGCCAGGTGCGGGCGTGGGCATCGTCGATCCGCAGCCATTGACCGATATGGGCCTGGCCGGCTTGAACTGCATGCGTTCGCTGTGGACAGGCGATGGCGCTGATGCGCAACGCGTTCGCAAGGGTGTTGCCGAAATCACCGCCCAGCCTCCGCGCGCAGGGTTGCCGGTGGTGGTGATCCACGGCATTGACGATGGCCTGGTGCCGCCGGCATTCACCAGCGTCCCGTATGTGGCCATGGCGAAAGCCGCAGGGCGCGACGTGCGCTACTGGCAGGTCCGCAACGCGCAGCACTTCGACGCCTTCCTCGGTTTCCCGCAATACGGTGCGGTGTATGTGCCGCTGCTGCCCTATGTCTACACGGTGCTGGATCGTGTCGATGCCTACCTGGATGGCAAGGGCGCGTTGCCTGCCGATGCGGTCATTTCCACCGTGCCACGTGCAGGCGAGCCGCTCACCGCCCACAACCTGGCAATTCCGCGCTAAGGAAGCTCTGAACAAGTCGCGGCGCTGATTCCGATCATGGTTCGACAGGCTCACCACGATCGGAATCAGCACTCGGCGACTTATTCAGAAGTTTCCTAGTGGCTAGCCCGTTCGCCCTGAGCCTGTCGAAGGGTGAGCGGGCGCTTGCTCGGATGCTCCCTGGCGCCCGCAGGAGTCTCCCGAAGGCAGGATGGACTTGCCGGCTTCACGCGAAGTTTGGCAGTCTGGGGCAGATCTCCTGGGAGCTACGCCGTGACCAAGCGCCATTTTTCGATGCTGCGCGAGTTCCATCTCGCCGACTGGTTCACCCTCGCCAATGCGTTCTGTGGCACCGGCGCGATCTTCGCGTCGATGCGCTTCCTGCAGGAAGGCATCGTGCAGGACCTCATCATCGGAATGGCGTTGATCCCGATCGCGTTCGTGTTTGATGCGTTTGACGGCAAGATCGCGCGCTGGCGCAAAGTCGCCTCGACCCTGGGCCGCGAACTTGATTCCCTGTCCGACGTGATCTCGTTTGGCGTCGCGCCCGCGGCGCTTGGCTATGCCTGCGGCCTGCAAGGCGGTTGGGACTGGATCGTGCTGAGCTACTTCGTTGGTTGCGGTGTCAGCCGCCTGGCGCGTTACAACGTCACTGCCGAGCAACTTTCCGGCGACGAAGGCAAGGTGCGCTATTTCGAGGGCACCCCAATCCCGACCAGCGTGGTCATCGTCGGTCTGCTGTTCGCCGCTGCGTACTCCGGCAACATCGGCCAGGACCTGTGGTTGGGGATGGTGACGCTGGGGCCGTGGCAGTTGCATCCGCTGGTGCTGGTGTACGCGCTGTCCGGTTCACTGATGATCAGCAAGACGCTGCATATCCCGAAGCCTTGAACGCGCGGCCGTGGCGCAGTTGGATCGGCGCCGTCATGGCAGTGAGACATATGCATTGCTAGCATGCGTACAACCGCGGAGGACGCATGAACAGTTCAGGCTCAGGTTCCAGTGATTTCGATGCAGTCGCTCGCCAGTATTGGGGTATGTGGGGCGATGCGATGCGTGGCGCGGCTCCCAAGTCGGCGGCTGAAGTCGGCATGCAGGGTTTCCAGGATGCCATCAAGACCTGGACCGGGCAGGCCGGAGGTAGTGGCCAGGGCTTCGACAACGTACTCGGTCATTTCGGCAGGCAGAACGGTGACTGGTTCGCGCAGATGCAGCAGGTGGCCGCGCAATTCGCCGGTCGCGACAACAGTGCCAAAGACATCGCCAATGCCTGGAAGCAGGCGCTTGGTGGCGCGGGCGCGAATCCATTCGAGGCCTTGATCGGCGGCATGCGCGGTCCCGGACTGGAAGGATTCGAGCAGTGGAGCGAAGCGGCCAAGCCGTTCCTGCAGGGCATGCGCGCGGAAACGACAAGCGCACTGAACATGCCCACCTTCGGTTTTACCCGCGAACACCAGGAACGTTTGCAGGAATTGGCGCAGTCGCAACTGCAATGGCAGGACTCGCTGTCCGCCTACAACACGCTGATGGGCGATGTGTCGAAAGAGGCGTATTCGCGCTTTGAGACAAAACTTGCCGAACGCGAGGAACCGGGTCGCCAGCTCGGCAGCGCACGTGCACTGTTCGACCTGTGGATCGATGCCGCCGAGGAAGCGTTCGGCGAGTCCGCGTTGTCACCGGAATACCGCAAGGTCTACGGCGCGATGGTCAATGCGCAGATGAAGCTGCGCAGCGGCGTGCAGGCCATGGCCGAGCAGGCCGCCGGCACCCTGGGCATGCCAGGCCGCACCGAACTTGACAGCGCGCATCGCAAGATCGCCGAGCTGGAACGCCAGTTGCGACGGATGCAGCGCAAGGACGCGGAGGCTGCAGAAACGCAGGCTGCCAAGCCGGCAGCGTCTGGAAAGACCGCGGCTGCATCGAAGCCTGCATCGAAGTCAAAGCAGGCTTCGAAGCCCGCGAAGAAGACCGCGAAGAAGGCAGCGAAAAAGGCCGCGAAGAAAGTGACAAAAGCGGCATCGAAACCGGCTTCCAGCAAGCCGGCGAAGAAAGCTGCGAAAAAGGCTGCGAAAAAAGCCGTGAAACCGGCCGCACGCAAGCCCGCCAGCAGGAAACGTTGACATGAACGGACCGATCAACATCAGCCTGGAATCGCTGGCCGAGGAAATGTCGAAGATGCAGCGCAAACTTGGCGCCGGCATCGGCACCATGCGCGAGATGGAGGAGGTGCACTTCGGCGTGAGCGAGCGCGAGGAAGTCTGGCGCGATGGCAAGGTCGTGCTGTATCACTATCGCGGCAAAAACGCACCCACTGCCAAAGTACCGCTGTTGATCAGCTATGCGCTGGTGAACCGCCCGTACATGGTCGACCTGCAGGAAGACCGCTCGATGGTGAAGGGCCTGCTGGAGCATGGCCAGGACATCTACATCATCGATTGGGGCTACCCGGATCGCAGCGATCGATTCCTGACGATGGAGGACTACATCGAGCGCTTCATCGGCGGCGCGGTCGACTATCTGCGCAAGTCGCACGGGCTGGATGCGGTGAACCTGCTCGGCATCTGCCAGGGCGGCGTGTTCGCGCTGTGCTATGCGGCGCTGAACCCGGCCAAGGTCAAGAACCTGATCACCATGGTGACGCCGGTGGATTTCCACACGTCGGACAACATGCTGTCGAACTGGAACCGCGAGATTGACGTCGACCTGCTGGTCGACACGATGGGCAATATCCCCGCCGACATGATGAACCTGACCTACCTGATGCTGAAGCCATGGCGGCTGTTCGCGCAGAAGTACGTGGGCATGGTCGACATCCTTGACGACAGGAAGGCGATGGAAGATTTCCTGCGCATGGAGAAGTGGATCTTCGATTCGCCGGACCAGGCCGGCGAGGCGTTCCGTGAATTCAACACGCAGTTCTTCCAGGAAAACCGTCTCGTGACCGGTGGCGCCAAGGTGGGCGAGCGCGAGGTGCACCTGGGCCTGGTGGAGATGCCGATCCTCAACATCTTCGCGGAACAGGATCACCTGGTGCCGCCGGATGCGTCGCGCGCCTTGCGTGACCTGGCCGGCACGGACGACTACACCGAGTTGTCATTCAAGGGCGGCCACATCGGCATCTATGTATCATCGCGCGCAAAACAGGTCCCCGAGACCATCCACGACTGGCTGGGCAAGCGCTCGCGCTGAGCGGCCCACTGGGCGAATTGCCATGCCGCGTTGGCTGCTGCGTATCCTGCAGGTGCTGGGCATGGCCTGGACGCTGCCGAACACCGCGCTTGGACTCATTGCTGGCGCGGTCAGCCTGGCATGCGGTGCGCATATGCATGTCAGCGCACGCGACCTCGCCATCATTTTCCATCGCGTGCCGTTCGGGCCGGGCGGGGCACTGACCCTGGGCAACGTGATCCTGCATACCGGCCACACGCTCGATGAACCGTGCCAGACCTATGCGCACCGCGCAGGCCATGGCGACGAGCCTGGCATCCTGCTGGCCGACCACGAACGCGCCCACGTCTACCAGTACATGGCGCTGGGGCCGCTGTTCCTGCCGCTGTACGGGTTGTGCGGCGGGGTCAGCGTGCGCAACCGTTTCGAACGCGCGGCGGATCGATACGCGATGTGCGGGCGTGGCTGGTGGCCTTGGTCAAAATAAGGACGACCGCTCCGACGAACGGTCGACTGAATGCGCGTCTCTTCTCCAATTTCTAACATGGGGTTGCGTAGTCTGCAGATGTCGAAGAAAAACTTCGAGGAATCGAAAGAAACCAAGAAGCACCGCTTCGGCAATCAAGACCCGGTCCCCTCCAGGCGCAAGCCCGCGAGACCGGGTCTTCCTATTTTTGCGATGCGGATTTTATCGACGATTCGCACCAACAAAAAAGCCACGCGATGCGTGGCTCTCATGACCTGGTGCCGGAGGGGGGACTCGAACCCCCACACTATCACTAGCGGCGGATTTTGAGTCCGCTGCGTCTACCGATTCCGCCACTCCGGCGCGGGATGCGAATTATAGCTGAGCGCGAGGCTCAAGCGCGCATGGCTCACGCGGCCTGGTCGGTCAGCATTTCAACGCTTTCGCGTACGAACCATTCGCCGTCCTGGGCCTGGAACTTCGAGCAGCAGGCCATTTCCGCCTTGTAGATGTGCAGCGACACCGCGAGCGCATCGGCGCTGGTGTTGCGGATGGTGTGGTATTCGTGCGGCGGGATCAGGCTGCCGGCGCTTCCCGGGCCGGCATGCATGCCGCCGGCGGCGCGGAAACGGAAGCGCTCGCCATCACGTTCCAGCAATTCGTACTGCATGATTTCCAGCTCACCATCCCACACGCCTTCCACGCACCACAGGCCGGAATGGTCGTGCAGCGGGGTGCCTTGCCCCGGCCCCCAGGTCATCGCGACCACGCTGTAACCATGCTGCGGGCTGCGGTAGAGCTCGCGGCGGGCGTAATGGTCGACGATGGGGTCGTGCACGCAGGACGGCAGCTGTACGTCGTGGTCGCGGATCATGCCGCACAGGCAATTGCGCAGGGCAGCGGTGACGGCGTGTTCATCACCGGCGGTGACGGCGGCATCGATCGCGGCGATGAACTTCTCGCAACCCGGGAAATCGACGGCAGTACAGGGATTGTCCATGCCGCCAGTCTACCAATCGTCATGAAGTCATGCCCGGACGGAATAAAATCAGGGGGCTGCGCCCGCCAAGCTGGCAAGAAATCCGCCAATAGCCGGCCCGAAACGATCGAAATCGACCAGGAACGCGTCATGTCCCTGCGGCGATTCCAGCGGCAGGAAGTCGGCCTGGCAGCCGCCGGCACGCAGGCCCTCGGCGATTTCCTGCTGCTGTTGCAATGGAAACAGGATGTCGGTGCGCACGCCAATGGCCAGTGCCCGCGCGACTTCGATGCCGGCCAGCCCCTGCATCGGGCTGCCGTGGCAGCTCTCGCCGAGGTCAAACCAGTCCATCGAGCGACTCAGGTAGAGGTAGCAGTTCGGATCAAAGTTGCGCACGAAGCGCCGGGCATGGCCTTCCAGATAGCTTTCCACCTCGAATTCCAGGCCGAACGGATCCTCGCCATCGCGGCGATCCGAATCCAGCCGCACCCGCCCGAAGCGGCCATCCCATTCCAGCGCCGAGCGATAGGTGATCACGCCCAGCTTGCGCGCCATCCGCATGCCGGATTCGGGATAGTGCTCCTCGGTGTAGTCGCCGCCGTTCCACAGCGGGTCAAGGCGGATCGCCTCGCGCTGCAGCGAGCGGATCGCGATCGAGAACGGCAGCGCCCGCGCCGCGCCGGA
>JBBQHK010000060.1:0-11047 GCA_038323895.1 Lysobacterales bacterium
CCGGAGATTTCGCGATGAAACTGCAGGCGTTTGCCGATGCCGGCGGCGTGGGCGCCAACGTCACCCTGCCTTTGAAACGCCAGGCCGCGGAACTGGCGGCAAGCCTCGGCGAACGCGCACAGCGCGTAGGCGTGGCCAATACGCTGGTGCGCAGGCAGGACAATCGCTGGCATGCGGACAATACCGATGGCATTGGCCTGATCCGCGACCTGACCGAGCGCCACGCATTGGACCTTCGTGGTCGGCGCACCCTGATCGTCGGCGCCGGTGGGGGCGCGCGCGGGATCGCGCCGGCCCTGCTGGATGCCGGCATCGGCGAGCTGTTCATCGTCAACCGCACGCCCGAACGCGCCGATGCACTGGCCGACATGCTGGGTCAGCCAGGCCGCGTGCATCCGCGCTACCTCGGCGACGTGGCGGCGTTCGGCGAGTTCGACCTGGTCATCAATGCCACTTCGGCCAATCGCGGCGGGACGCTGGAGCACTTGCCGCGCTCGCTGGTCGGCCGGCGCACCGCGGCGGTGGACCTGAGCTATGGCGAGGCAGCGATCCCGTTCATGGCCTGGGCGCGTGCCACCGGCTGCCATGACGCCATCGACGGGCTGGGCATGCTGGTCGAACAGGCTGCCGAAAGCTTCAAGCTCTGGCACGGCGTGCGCCCGGACAGCAATGCGGTTTTCGCCGCACTCAACGGCCACTCAGCGAGCCTGGTCACCGCCGACTGACCGCGCGCCGCAGTGTGATCCACGAAGATGCCGGGGCCGGTCAGAGCAGGCCGGCGCGCTTGACCGCGAGGTATTGCTGGACGAGCGCAGCCGGCAATTGATCGCTGGTGACGTCGAGCACCGTCACCCGCTGCCGGCGGAGGCGCTCGTGCGCCATCTGCCGGTCCTCGAGATAGCGCGCAGCAGCGCCAATCAGGAGGGCGTCGGCCAGGGTTTCCCCGGGAGTCTCCAGGACCTGGTCGATCACTGCTTCGCGCAGGCTGGCAACCACCACCAGGTGCCGCCGCTGCAGCATGCGCACCGCGGCGAGCAGGTCGTCGCCATCCTCGTCGCGCACGTTGGTCACCCACAGCACCAGCGCGCGCCTGCGCTGCAGCCGGACCAGTTCATTCGCGGCAGCCAGGTAGTCGGTGGCGACGGCGCGCGGCTGCAGGTCGAAACTCGCCTTCAGCAGGGTCTGGATGGCGCCGGTCCCGTGCACAGGTGGCACCCAGCGATGCTCGCCGCCACTGGCATGCAGCCCCACCGCATCGCCTTGCCGAAGGGCCAGATACGCGACCAGCAGGCCGGCATCCAGTGACTGATCGAAATGACCCAAGACGCCATCGCGCGCCAGCATCCGGCGCCCCGTGTCCAGCATCAATACGACCTGCTGGTTGCGTTCGTCCTGGTATTCACGCGAGATGGGCTTGCGCACGCGTGCGGTCGCCTTCCAGTCGATCTGGCGCAGGCTGTCGCCGACCCGATATTCGCGCAGTTGCTTGAAGTCGGTGCCTTCGCCACGGCGACGGCGGACATGCGCGCCGATCAGGTCGGTGGCCTGCTCGGCACTGAGCAGCGCCATGCGCGTCAGCGGCGCGAAGTTGGGGAACACCTCGACATGCTGCGCAGCACCGACCACCCGCGACTGCTGCCACAACCGCAACGGCGAGCGCACCAGCAGCTGCACGCCAGCAAACATGAAACGCCCGCGCGCAGTGGGGCGCAGGCGATAGCGGATGCTGTTTTTGGTGTCGCGCACAAGTTGCAGCGCTTGCGGCAATCCTTGCGCTTCCCATCCACCGGGATACAGGTCGAACACACGCACATGGCCGGCCTGCGCGCCCTGTTCAAGGATCAGCGTGACCTCGCGTTCGATGCCGATGGCGAGTGTGTCCGGAAGTTCACGTACGACCTCCGGGCTGCGCCATGCGCGCAGCAGGAACAGGTCGAGCATGGCCGATACGGCAAGCACGACCGCCGCCAGCGACCAGGCCTGCCGTGGCAGGTCGGCGAACATCACTGCCGCGCCGAGGCCGGCCCAGCCCAGGCAGACCGCAACCAGCCCCGCGCTCGGGCGGGCCCATCCACGCGCCGGCAATTGCCCTGTAGCTTGCGCGCCCATCGTCACTTGCGCGGCGCTTCCACCTTGGCCAACAACGCATGCAGGACGGCATCGGCGTCCTGGCCTTCTATCAACAGTTCTGGCGCCAGTGTGACGCGATGGCGCAGCGCGGGCTTGGCAATGGCGATGACATCGTCCGGAGTGACGAAGTCGCGCCCCTGCAGCACCGCCTGCGCGCGCGCCGCGCGTACCAGCGCCAGCGAGCCGCGCGGGCCGGCACCAAGCGACAAGCCCGGCCATTTGCGCGTTGCCGCGACGATGCGCACCGCATAATCGATCACCGCCGCATCCACCGACACCCGCGCCGTGCCCTGCTGCATTGCCTGCACGTCGGCAACAGTGGCCGCCGACTGCACGCGCGACACGTCGAAGTAGGTGGCCTGGTTGCCATTGCTGACCACTTCGACCATGCGTCGTTCGTCGGCCAGGCTTGGGTAGCCGATCAGCACCTTCAGCAGGAAGCGGTCGAGCTGGGCTTCCGGCAATGGATAGGTGCCCTCGTGCTCCACCGGGTTCTGCGTGGCCAGGGCCATGAACGGGTGCGGCAACGGATAGCTAACCCCCTCGATGGTGACCTGCCGTTCCTGCATCGCCTCGAGCAGGGCGGACTGGGTCTTGGCCGGGGCGCGGTTGATCTCGTCGGCCAGCAACAACTGGGTGAACAGCGGGCCCTTGCGGATGCTGAAACTGTTGTCGCGCGGATCCAGCACCGCATGCCCGCTGATGTCGCTGGGCATCAGGTCCGGGGTGAACTGCACGCGCGCATAGCTGCAGCCGATCGCCTGCGCCAGCGCGCGCACCAGCAGCGTCTTGCCCAATCCCGGCACGCCTTCCAGCAGCACATGGCCGCCAGCCAGCAGCGCGACCAGCACCTGGTCCAGGGTGTCTTCCTGGCCGATGAAAGCCGATGCCACTTGCCTGCGGACTTCGGACACGCGTTCGCCCAGCGCCTCGCCGTGCAGCTCGTAGGTGTCACTCGCGTCATCGCTCATAGTCTGTTTCTCAGTCGTGTCAGGAGAAGAATGCGCTGGCGCAGGTCGGCCGTATCGAACGGACTCGGTGCCAGCAATGCGTTGTGCACATCAATTGGATCCATGCCGGTCCGGGTCGCGATCGCGGCGATGCGGGCCTGCCCGTCCAGCGCCGCTGCATATGGGTCGCGGCGTTGCAGGCGCGTATCGAAGGCGCTGCGCACCTGCTGGTGCAACAGGTGGCTGCGGCGGTATCGCACCACGTGCTCCCCGGCTGCCTGCAGGTGTTCCAGCAGGGAGCGCCGGCCGGATTCGGCTGAAGGCAGCAACGGGCCGAAGCGCTGGGACGCGGCCCACAACCCGCCAAGGGTCGCCAACAGCAGCGGCAGCCAGATCATCCAGCCGCGCTCCAGCACCAGGCGCCACAGAGGCAACATCTGGGTGCGGTAGACCAGGTGGACGGTGCCCCGTCCTGGCTGCAGCGCCCGCCATGCAAGTTCGGTGCTGACCGGATTGTCCAGCGACGGATTGGTCAGGAAATCGAGGTCGGCGGCAATGGTCACCATGCCGCTGCCTTCAGGCAACCAGGCCACGACGGCTTCGTCCTGGTCATCGACCATGCTCAGGATTGCGGCCCGCTTGTCTTCCAGACGTACACGCGGTGACTGGCAGAAGTGACGTTCGAGGTCGAGTGAGTCACTTTCACTGTCATCGTCATCGGCGCTGTCCACGGCCGCATCGTCCTCTGCCGGCTTGTTCGTTCCGGCCGTGAGCTTTCCGGCTTTGCGCAGGGCAACACGCTCGCGGGCGGCCTCCTGGGTCTGCAGCAGCACGCAGTCCCCATGTTCGCCTGGCAGTATCCCGAGCCGGGCATTCAGCGATTTGCCAGCGTGATGGTCGATCGACAGGGCCTTCAGCACCATCGGCAACACCAGGTGGCCACCGCTGCGCACCCATTGCAGCAACGCATCCGCATCACCCCTGGCCAGTGCATTGGCGTCCCCCAGCATCACCAGCGTATCCCCGGGCTTGAGCTGCATCGCCGGCAAGTCCAGGCGCTGCCGCGACTGCACGCTCACGCCATGACGTTGCAGCGCCACCTTCAGCGCATACAGTGGGTTGTAGGTGGGCTCGCCCTTTGGCGGCAGGTTTTCAACCCTGGCGACGCGCTCATGGGTTTTGAACCACCACGCGCCGATCAGGCCGATGCCAACCAGGGCGAGCAATACGACCGCGGCGATGCGTACGCGCGGGTTCACGACGACCACCCGAATGCCGCACTGGCCCGCTCAAGCAGGCCTTCAAACGCCTCTTGCTGCGGCAGTCGCTGCGCATAGGCCGCAAGTTGCCAGACGCGCACGACAACCGGGAATACCTCGCGCGCCTGGCCAGCCGGCAACCCGCGCGCCAGCCGCAGAAACTCGGCTTCGGTCGCGCCTGGCGGCAATGGCGTGCCGGCGAGTTCGACCATGCGCTGCACGCTGCAGCGGTAGAGCAAGGCCAGCGCAGCCCGCGCCTGGCCTTTCGCCCACAACGCACGCACAGCGGCGGGAATATCGTCCGGAACCGCCCGCAGCACCGCGACCTGCTCACGTTCAACTACCACTTTCTCTAGCAGCCTCGGCGCCAGCCGGTGCCAGAGACCAGGCCACCAGCGCGGGGCGGTCACCAGCAGGATTGACGTCAACACGCCCACCCCCAACCAGAGCAATAGTTCCGATGCGGTGCCGAACAACGCATCAAGCCACGGCAAGCGGAAGCGCGAAGGCCGCTGCTGCTTCTTTTTCTTGTCCAGCGACTTCCATTCGTGCACCGTCCTGGTGGGCCGCAGCAGGGGATCGCGGTAGGCACGCGCCACGCTGCGCCCGAACCGGCCGTCGTAGGCAGGGTCACGCGGCAGCAAATCGTCCAGCACGTGGATCGGCGGAGGCTTCGAGGCTTCTTCCTCCTGTTTCTTTTTCCGCTCTTGCCGGTTTACCTGCTCGCTTGCCTGGCCTGTCGCCTGTGCTTGCTGCTGCGCGGCTGCAGGCCGAGGCAACAATCCCGACACCAGCAAGATGCTGGCCAGCACCAGCGGAGCCGTCACGCGCAAGCGCCTGGCCAACTGGCGGAATGCGAGTTCCAGGTCCCACGCTTCCAGCTGGGTGCGCCGGTTCAAATAAAACGCGAATCCGGCGCCGACATAAAACGGCTCGACCAGGCTGGTCGCCAACCAGGCGACCAGGTTCAACAGCAACTGCGCCCACTTCGGCGGCTGTTCGAACATCAGCGACCACATAGCGCGGGCGGATTCGTTGAGGAATTCCACCGGCACGAACAGCAGGCCTGCACTGACCAACGCGACGCTGAAGATGATCTCGAAGTTCAGGAATACCAGGGTCATGCCGGCTGCCGCGCCGGTGCTGCCGACGATCACCCGCCTGCGTGCCCGCGTTGCGCCAACGCCTTCCAGCAACCGCAGCGGCATCGCCACCGAACGCACCGGGCTCAGGCGCGCCCAGGTCAGGTCGCGCAGCAAGCTGCGCATGCCGAAGCGCAACGGCGCGGCGAGCACTGTCCGCAGGTCCGGGTATTCCCCGAACACCGTCCGCGACAACAGGTAGAGCGGTATGCGGTCGAACAGCGGCTTGAGCCACCACATCGCCACGCCGGCCCAGAGCAATCCGTCCAGCCACCACGCCAAGGCGTTGAACAGCAGGAAAAACGGTGCGCCCAAGACGAACCATGCCCGCCACAACGGGCGTGCATGGCGACGTACGAGCGCGATCCCCAGCTCCATCGCCTCCCATGGCGATCGCGGCCGCAACACCACCTCGATCCGGTCAAGCTGCACGCGTCGCGCCCCGTCCGCCGCGCCACAGCCACACCAGCACCCCGCTCCACAGCAGTGCGGCAACACCGAACTTGACCGTGGCCGGCATCCACCCGATAGACGACCAGAACGCCTCGATGAACGCCGCCACCAGCAACATCGCGAATGCGCCGCACACCAGCACGCCACCACGCCGGCCGGCATCCACCAATGCATCGCGGCGACTGCGGCGGCCCGGGGCAACCAGCGACCAGCCGAGCAGCAAACCGGCCGCGCCGCTGATGACGATCGCGGTCAATTCAAATGCGCCATGCCCGGCGACGAAACGCCAGAACGGCTCGCCATGCCCGATCGCCTGCAGGTAGCCGGCGACGCTGCCGATCACCACCCCGTTGAACGCCAGCACGATGGCACTGCCGATACCGGCAAGCAGGCCGCTGGCGAAGGTCCGGAACCCGATGCTGATGTTGTTGAGCACGTAATGGCCGAACATCTGCACGTCGGTGCCGTTATCACGCCCCAGCCGGGCAGCCGGATCGGCCGGGTCGTACATGCTTTCGAAGTCAGCCACCTGCTGTGGCGAGAACACGCTGTGGATCCATTCCGGCCGCAGCAGCACCAGCAGGAACATGCACAGCAGCGGGATCACGAACAGCAGCAGCGACGCCAGCGTGAACCGCCATTCGTTGCGCACCTGCTGTGGAAAACGCGCCCCCAGCAAGTGCAGCAGCGCACGCCCGCGCGCCGGCGGTGTGCGATACAGCACGTCATGGCCGCGCTGCATCAGCGACTGCAGCCGCGCCTGCAGATGCGGTCCGTATCCACGCTTGTGCGCGAGTGCGAGCTGCTGGCACAAGCGGCGATACGCGGCCGGCATGTCCTCGTCCCGCAGGCCGTCCTGCCACTGCTGCTGGCGCGCAGAGGCGACTCCGGCCCTGCGGGGGCGCCGTGCGGAGGCCTCAAGCCAGCGCTCGAAGTCCTCCCACTCGCGCGCGTGGCGCTCGATGAACTGTTCCTGCCGCAGCATCGATCAGCGCCCCATCAGGTAGTCGGCATGCGCGCGGGCGCGATTCAGCCCTTGGCCGCCACTTGCACCGGTCATCGCCGAGAGCAGGTCCGACAGTTCCTCCTGCCGTTCCAGCGTCAATGCCGGCGCGCGCTCACCGAACGCGATCAGCGCAGCCTGTTCGGCTGGCCGCAACGGCACGGCCAGGACCGGGGCGTCGATGCCGTCGCTGGCGTGCCTCTCCACCTGGACCGGCTGGGTGGGCACATGGATCACCACGGTACCCGCCACCACGTCGCCCAGCCTGCGCCCCCACGGGTCCAGCAAGCCACTGGCAATACCGATTGCATACCCGACCGGCAGCATGTCCACCGTGCGCAGCAAGTTGCGCACGAAGGCGCCCAACCAACCCACCGGCGCGCCATCGTCGCGCACCACGCGCAGGCGCATCGCGCGCTTGCCCGGCGTCTGCCCGTTCCACATCGCCTCGAACACCACCGGGTACAGCCACAGCACCGCGAACAGCGCCAGCAGATACCAGCCGATGCCCGTGGATTCCATGAAGCCGAACGCTGCCGAGGCCGCGATGACCACGCCGAAGCGGATCACCGCATCGATCCCCCACGCCACCGAACGCAGCAGGGGCCCGGCCACGGGCAGGTGCAGGTCCACCCCCTCCGGGGTATGGACCGCGCGCAGGGTATCGAGCATCAGGCGTTGATGACGATGGTGTCGGCCAGGTAATCGTGCGCGCAACGCTTGGGCTCACCAAAGATGAACAACAGATCGATGAGTGTCAGCACCGGGCCCAGCAAGGGTATGTTCCCCACGATCCCCGGCACCATGGCGCGCAGGAACAACAGCCGCGGGAACGACGCCCGGCTGCCATCGACCCGGACAATCTTGATCTTCATGATCTTCTTGCCCAGGGTCTGGCCGTTCTTCCACAGCCAGTACAACTGGTAGGCGACGTAGCCGAGCAAAAGGACGCCCAGTGCCACCAGCATCGCGGCAGGCAATGCGCTACTGGCCCCGGTCGTGCCGCCGGCGCGCTTGACGTAATCCTGGTAAGCCGGCAGCGCGATCGCCAGGATGATCGGCACCACGATCACCGTCGAATCGATGATGACGGCCAGCAATCGCTGCATGCGTCCCGCCTTGGCGAAACCGAAGTCCACCGGCTCGGTGACCTGCGCCACGGGCGCGGCATACGGATTGAGCGGAACGCCCGCATCCTGCGGCCCGGAGGTCGCGGTCGTGTCCTGCGGATCCATGGTGCGTCCCTGCGTTGGGGTGGTGCGCTACTTTACCCAAGCTTGGGGTGCGCGTCGCCGGGCTTCATGCGGCAAGGTAATGGTCCTTCAACCGCACATAGTGGCCAGCGCTGTAATACAAGGCCTCGATCTCGGCATCGGACAGCATCCTGACTTTCTTGCCCGGATTACCGAGCCAGAGTTCGCCCTCGCCGACGATCTTGCCGGGTGCGATCAACGCGCCGGCGCCGACGAAGCCGTGCTTCTTGACGATGGCGCCATCCAGCAGGATCGCGCCCATCCCGATCAGCGCCGCGTCCTCGATCCGGCAGGCGTGGATGATCGCCTTGTGGCCGATGGTGACGTCCTCGCCAATTTGGGTCGCGAAGCCGCCCAGCCTGGCGTGCGGACCATCGTGGCTGACATGCACCACGGTCCCGTCCTGGATATTCGTGCGTGCGCCGATGCGGATGAAATTGACATCGCCACGCACGATGGTCCCTGGCCAGATCGACACATCGTCACCCAGCACCACGTCGCCGATCACGGTGGCATCCGGGTCCACGTAGACGCGTTCGCCCACACTCGGCAAGTGCTGCAGGTAAGGACGCAGATGCATGTTCGAAATCCTGTCACTGGAACTGTTGGCTGGCACGAATATACTCGACCGTATGGAAAACGCCGCCGTCACCAGTATCGACGACCTCGCCCCGACCCTGTCCCTGCTGCGCGACAGCTGGCAGGCACGCAAGCCGGATTTCGCGCAACGCCGGGATGATCTGGAACGCCTGCGCGCAGCCTTCAAGGACCGACTCGATGCGATGGCCAGCGCAATCTCGGAGGATTTCGGCGGACGCTCGCGGCACGAGTCGCTGATTGCCGATGGCATGACCGTGCTCGGCGAGATCGACCATCTGCTCAAGCACCTGCGCGGCTGGATGCGGCCAAAGCGCGTCGGTGTTGGCATCAAGTTCTGGCCGGCGCGCGCGGAAGTGCGCGCGGAGCCTGTTGGCGTGGTCGGCGTGATCGCGCCGTGGAACTATCCGGTCAACCTGGCGCTGGTGCCGCTGGCGACCGCGATTGCCGCCGGCAACCACGTGTTCCTGAAGCCGTCCGAACACACGCCGCGCAGCGCAGAGTTCCTGCGCGAATTATTGGCCAAAGTGTTCCCGCCCGACCGCGTCGCCGTGGCGCTGGGCGGCGCGGAGATCGCCTCGGCATTCGCTGCGCTGCCGCTGGACCACTTGTTGTTCACCGGCTCGACGGCCATTGGCCGCAAGGTGATGGCCGCCGCCGCGCCGAACTTGACCCCACTCACGCTGGAACTCGGCGGCAAGTCGCCGGCGATTGTCTGCGAGGACTACCCGATTGAGAAAGCCGCGGCGCGGCTGGCGACCGGAAAGTGGTTCAACGGCGGCCAGACCTGCATCGCCCCGGATTACGTGATGGTCGATGCCGATCGTCGTGATGCGCTGGTCGAAGCCTTGAAGCACGAAGTCGCCGCGCGCTACGGCAGCGGCAATGACGCCGACTACACCCACATCGTCAATGACGGCCAGTACGCGCGCCTGCAGGACTTCCTGGACGATGCACGCATGCGTGGCGCACAAGTCATTGCATTGGGCCAGAGCGATCCGGTCACGCGACACTTCGCGCCCACGCTGGTGCTGTACGCCAGTGACGACGCCAAGGTGACGCAGGAGGAAATCTTCGGCCCGATCCTGCCGATCCGCGGCTATCGCAACCTTGACGAGGCCATTGCCCACGTCAATGCCAACGACCGGCCACTGGCGCTGTATCCCTTCAGCCATGATCGCTCGCAGGTCGAGCGCATCCTCGGCAAGACACTCTCCGGCGGCGTTACCGTCAATGACACCCTATTGCAGTTCGGCATCAATGCTTTGCCGTTCGGCGGCATCGGCGCCAGCGGCATGGGCGCCTATCACGGGCGAGCGGGCTTTGATGCCTTCAGCAAGCAATTGCCGATCGTCTGGCAGTCACGATGGGCGGGTAGCGACCTTCTCAAGCCGCCCTATTCCAGGATCGATGGCTTCATCAAGTTGCTGCTGCGCTGAGTTGCTGAAAAGCGAAAGGCCGGCGATTGCCGACCTTTCGCAACGACCCACGCGCTCGGAATTACCAGATATTGACGCGCTGTTCCGGCGGCAGGTACATCTTGTCGCCCGGCTTGACGTCGAACGCCGTGTACCACGCATCGAAATTGCGCAGCGGGCCATTGGCGCGGTACATGCCCGGTGAATGCGGGTCGGACTTGATCTGGTTGACCAGGGTCTCGTCGCGGAACTTGGCTTTCCACACCTGTGCCCAGGCCATGAAGAAACGCTGGTCGCCGCTCAGGCCGTCGATCATCGGCGCCGGCTTGCCGTCCAGGCTCAGGTGATAGGCGGTGTAGGCCATCGACAGGCCGCCAAGGTCGCCGATGTTCTCGCCCATGGTCAGTGCGCCATTCACGCAGACATTTTCGAGCGGGCAGAACTTGTCGTACTGCGCACCAAGCGCTGTCACCCGGGATTCGAACCGGGCGCGGTCCTCATCGGTCCACCACTTGCGCTGGATGCCTGCCCAGTCCGACTTGCTGCCTTGGTCATCGAAACCATGGCCCATTTCATGGCCGATCACAGCGCCGATCGCGCCGTAATTCACTGCGGGGTCTGCATTGATGTCAAAAAATGGCGCCTGCAGAATGGCCGCCGGGAACACGATTTCGTTGAAGCTCGAGTTGTAATAGGCGTTGACCGTCTGCGGCGTCATGCCCCAGTCCTCGCGCTCGGTCTTCTTGCCGATGCGCGCGTTCTGGTCGTCGACGTAATACTTGCGCATGGCCATCACGTTGGCCATGAGGTTGTCGGGGGTGATGGTCACGCTGCCGTAATCG
>JBBQHK010000061.1:0-10392 GCA_038323895.1 Lysobacterales bacterium
ATGATCACCGACAGGGTGATCAGGAAGCCGATCATAGTCATGCCGCGTTGCTTGCGATTCATTGCTGCTCCCCTTGATCCCTGCGTGAGCCGGGTTAATGGATACGGGTTCCGATCCTCGAGACATCTACCACATGATCGGCGCTACGGTCGAAGTTCATCCAGACCAGGAAAGCCTTGCCGCGCAGGTTTTCTTCCGGCAGGAAATGCGTTGGCCAGAAACGGCCGTCCTCGCTGTTGTCGCGATTGTCCCCCATCACGAAATAATGCCCTGCTGGAACCGTCCAGTCACCTTCCCCGCTGACATTCTCCCACTCCAGCACGAAATGAGGCCGCCCGGGCAAGCCTTCCGTCAATTTGGTGGACCCCGTTTCCCTGCTCCCTTCGCCATTGCCCAGGTAAACACCTTCGATCCGATATGGCAGGACTTTGCCGTTGATCGTGACCTGGTTGTCGCGGTAGCCGACGCTGTCACCCGGCAGGCCAATGATGCGCTTGATCCAGTCTTCCCTGGGACGGTGCGGAGGATGGAACACCACCACGTCTCCACGCTGGGGTGAGCCGATCCCCACGAATTTCTTGTTGGTGATCGGCCAGCGCAGGCCGTAGGCGAACTTATTGACCAGGATGAAGTCGCCGGTCAGCAGGGTCGGCATCATCGAACTTGACGGGATGCGGAACGGTTCGGCAACAAAGCTGCGCAGGCCAAGCACCAGTGCCAGAACCGGGAAGAACGCCTTTGCGTAATCCACCACGACTGGTTCCTTGGCCTCTTCCAGCACACCGGCGGCGGCCTTGCGGCGCTTGGCCAACAACAGCTTGTCGAGCAGCCACACCAGGCCAGTCAAAGCGGTCAGCACGACCAGGATCGTTTCAAACCACACCATCATGCCGTGCTCTCCATCGATGCCAGCCCGCTCATTTGTTGTCCATTTGCAGCACGGCCAGGAAGGCCTCCTGCGGGATTTCCACGTTGCCCACCTGCTTCATCCGTTTCTTGCCTGCCTTCTGCTTTTCCAGCAATTTCTTCTTCCGCGAGGCGTCGCCACCGTAGCACTTGGCAAGCACGTTCTTGCGCATCGCCTTGACCGTGGTGCGGGCGATGACCTGGGCGCCAACCGCGGCCTGGATCGCCACGTCGAACATCTGCCGCGGGATGAGTTCCTTCATTTTCTCGGTGAGCTCGCGCCCACGGCGATCGGCATGCGATCGGTGCACGATGAGTGACAACGCATCCACCTTGTCGCCATTGATCAAGGTGTCCACGCGCACGAATGGGCCAGCGTCGAAGCGAAGGAAATGGTAGTCAAGCGAGGCATAGCCGCGGCTGACCGACTTTAGCTTGTCGAAGAAGTCCAGCACCACTTCGGCCATCGGCAGCTCGTAGCTCACCTGCACCTGGCTGGCCATGTAGGTGATACCGACCTGCACGCCACGCTTGTCCTCGCACAGCTTGATGACATTGCCGATGTAGTCCGGCGGGGTCAGGATGTTGGCGCGGATGATCGGTTCCCGGATTTCAACCACCTGGTTGATCGGCGGCAGCTTCGCCGGGTTGTCCATCGGCACGATGCTGCCGTCGGTCTTGAGCACCTCATAGATGACTGTCGGCGCGGTGCTGATCAAATTCAGGTCGTACTCGCGCTCCAGCCGTTCCTGCACGATTTCCATGTGCAGCATGCCGAGGAAGCCGCAGCGAAAACCGAAGCCCATCGCCTCGGAACTCTCAGGCTCGAAGCGCAACGCGGCATCGTTCAGGCGCAGCTTGTCCAGCGCTTCGCGCAGGTCCGGATAATCCTCGGCATCGACCGGAAACAGGCCAGCAAACACGCGCGGCTGCATTTCCTGGAAACCCGGGAGTGCGTGCGGCGCGGGATCGGACGCAAGCGTCAGGGTGTCGCCAACCGGCGCACCATGCACATCCTTGATGGAGGCATTGATCCAACCCACCTCGCCAGCGCCGAGCTTGGTGAGATCCTTGCGCTTGGGTGTGAACACACCAACCTTGTCGACCAGGTGCCAACGCCCGGTGGACATCACTAGGATCTTGTCGCCTGGCTTGATCTCGCCCTGCATGACCCGCACCAGCGAGACCACGCCCAGGTAGTTGTCAAACCAGGAATCGATGATCAGCGCCTGCAACTTGTCGGTGTCGCGCGGCGTAGGCGGTGGGATGCGCTTGACGATGGCTTCCAGTACGTCGATCACGTTAAGGCCGGTCTTGGCGCTGATCGCCACCGCGTCTTCGGCATCGATGCCGATCACCGCCTCGATCTCTTCCTTGACCTTGTCGATGTCAGCGGTCGGCAGGTCGATCTTGTTGAGCACCGGCACCACTTCCAGGCCTTGCTCCACCGCGGTGTAGCAGTTGGCCACCGACTGCGCTTCCACGCCTTGGGCGGCATCGACCACCAGCAACGCGCCCTCGCAGGCGGCCAGCGAGCGGCTGACTTCGTAACTGAAGTCGACGTGGCCCGGTGTATCGATGAAATTGAGCTGGTAGGTCACGCCGTCCTTGGCCGTGTAAGGCAAGGACACCGATTGCGCCTTGATGGTGATGCCGCGCTCGCGCTCGATCGGATTGCTGTCGAGCACCTGCGCTTCCATCTCGCGATCCTGCAGTCCGCCGCACAGCTGGATGATGCGGTCGGCCAAGGTCGACTTGCCGTGGTCGATGTGGGCGATGATCGAGAAATTGCGGATGAACCGCATGGGATCGTGCTGCATGGACAGGGGCTGCTTCGGTCGAGTGGGCCGAAGGAACACGGCCGTGGGGTTAAACGGCGGATTATCGCACAGCACCCCACGGCCGCTGCCTGGACCTCGTCCTGGAAATGTTCCAGCTCAGCCTTGCGTCAGGGTCACGGTGACGTACTGGGTGCCGCCACCACGCCGCACCAGCAGCATGACCGCCTGCCCAGCCCTGGTTCCGCGCAGCTGCGCATTCAAGGCACTGGCGTTACCGACATCGTTGCGGCCCACCGCCAGGATCACGTCGCCCGGCCGCAGGCCCGCCTCGCGCGCTGCCATGCCTTCGACGCGCGCGATCAGCACGCCCTCGCCCGCCTGCAGGCCCAGCTGGCGGCGCTGGGCGCCATCGAGGTCCTCGCCGACGATGCCGAGTGCATTGCCCTGAGCAGCGGCCGGTCCCGCACTGGCTTCGGCGTCAGCATCCATCGAAGCGCCAGCCACACGCTCGTCGAGCTGGCTGAGTACCGCAATGACCGTGCGTGGCTTGCCATCGCGTATCAGCTCAAGAGTGACCCTGGTACCGGGCGCCATCGCCCCGATGATCGGCGGCAAGTCGCTGGAATCGTTGATTGACTGGCCATTGACGCGGCTGATGACATCCTGGCGCTGGATTCCGGCCTTCTGCGCCGCACTGCCAGCCTCGACGCCTGCAACCAGTGCCCCGCTCGGCCCCGGGAGTCCCAACGCTTTTGCGGCATCGCGACTCATCGTCTGAATCTGCACGCCCAATTGCCCACGGATCACCTTGCCAGTCGCCTTGAGCTGCTGCACCGCACTCATTGCAACATCAATCGGAATTGCGAAGCTGACACCCTGATAGCCGCCGGAATTGCTAAAAATCTGCGAATTGATGCCAACTACCTGCCCGCGCGTGTCCAGCAACGGGCCACCGGAATTGCCGCGGTTGATCGCGACGTCGGTCTGGATGAAGGGCACGTAGCGCTGGTCGGCATAAGGGTTGGCGCGACCGACCGCACTGACGATCCCGGCGGTGACCGAATGATCCAGCCCGAATGGCGAACCGATCGCCACGACCCACTGGCCGGACTTCAAGGTCTTGGAATCGCCTATGCGCAGGTTCGGCAGGCCAGTCGCCGCCACCTTGAGTAGTGCGACGTCGGATAGTTCGTCGCTGCCGACCACCTTGGCCGTGAACTCGCGACGATCGGCAAGGCGGATACGCACAGTGTCGGCGCCATCGACCACGTGGTGGTTGGTCAATACGTAACCGTCGCCGGAAATGATGAAACCGGTGCCCTGCGACACCCCGCGCGGCCGGGCGTCGGGCTCACCTTGCTGCCCAGGCATGCCCGGCATCGGCATGCCGTCCGGGCCGAAGAAGCGGCGGAAGAATTCGGGCATCTGGTCCTGGCCGGGCATCTGCGGGGACTGTCCGCGCTGCTGGGCGACGCGCGGCTTGCTGGCGACTTCAGCCTCGATGCTGACGACAGCGGAGCCGACCTCGTCGACCAGGCGGGTAAAGTCGGGCAGGCCGACCACCAGTTGCGGCGCAGGTGCCACCACTTGCTGCTGCGGCTCGGCGGCGGCCGAAGAGGAGAACCAGCCCACGCCTCCACCGATGGCCAACGCGAGCGCAGACGAAAGGACGACGGGGCGGAATGCAGACGTACGGGTGGCAGGCATCGTGGACGAGTCCTCGTTTGCGTTGGGGGATGATCGAAAGGAAAGCTCTGGATTTGAAGCGCGAATGCCGGTGCAACGCGCGGCTCGGCAATCAGGACTGCGGCTCACTGCCGGCGGCACGACCTGTTTCATCATTGACGGGTGTCGTCGCGTCGCGGGCGGGCGGATCGGCGATCAATGCTGGCGGCAGATTGCCAATGCCCGTACGCACCTGGAACGGGTTGTAGGGCGCGGCGCTACCGGTGCCTTCGCTGAAGCCGACCGTGATCCCCGAGTTGCCATACTGCGGTAATACAGAACGCGGCCAGGGGCGGTTGATGATGTCGGCCTGCGGCATCAATGGGGGGATATTGCTGTCGGCGGCAATCCCGACGTCCGCGGATTCCGCCTCGTTCGATGCCGTCAACGTGAAGGTGGGCTGCGCCGCAGGCCTCTGGCTGCCACGCGAATTGTTGCGACCAGGGCGTGCTGCTGCGACGGCGACCATTGATGCAAGCGCGGCGGTCTGAGATTCAAGACCGGCGCCGGCCGGATCCTGCGCCGGCGCCTGTGGTGCTGGCGTCGTGGGAGAAGGCGTATTTGAAACCGCGATGACTTTGCTTGCGGGTGATTGCGCAACCACCACGGTGTTGCCTGCGAGGTTGCCGGGAGATCCCACAGCACCCGGCAGGGTCATGAATGCGATTGCCGCCAGCGAGGCCGCCACTGCCGTACCCCCACCCCACCGCATCCAGGCCGAGGAACTCACGGCAGGTGTGCGGAGCTCGACTTTTTCATTTTCTTCACCGCGTAGCGATGCTGCCACGCGCGACGCGAAATCCACCGGCAACCGCTGCGCAGGGGCAAGCCCCCGCATCACTTCCGCGGACAGTCGCCAGCGTTCCCAGCACTCCGCCAGGGACGCATCGTGCTGCAGGCGGCGCAGCAGGAACCGGGTCTCGTCCGCGGGCAGAGCGCCGTCCATCAACGCGGACAGCTGCTCACGACTGCTCAGTTGGGTCAGGTCAGTGGCATCCATGGCCATCTCTCTATCAATACCTGCAGTCTTCATGCGTGCGCTCGATTGCGGACGTTGTCGTTTTCCAGAAGCGGCTTCATTCGTTCGTCGATGGCCTCTCGGGCGCGAAAAATGCGCGAACGTACGGTGCCGATCGGGCAGTCCATGCGTTCGGCGATCTCCTCGTAGCTCATGCCTTCCACTTCGCGGAAGGTGATCGCCTCGCGCAGTTCCCGTGGCAGTTCTTCGACTGCGCGCAGTACGGTTTGTTCCAGCTGCTGGCGCATCAGTTCACGTTCGGGGGTGTCATTGTCGCGCAGGCGCAAGCCGGACTCGAACTGCTCTGCATCCTCGATCTCGAGATCGTCGGTCGGTGGCCGCCTGTTGCCGGCAACAAGATGATTCTTGGCAGTATTCACTGCGATCCGGTGCAGCCACGTGGAGAACTGCGCATCGCCGCGAAAACCGCCAATCGCGCGATAGGCACGGATGAAGGTGTCCTGCGCGACGTCCTGGACTTCGCTCCAGTCGTGGATGTAACGCGAAATAAGCGCAGCCGTCCTGTGCTGGTACTTGCGCACCAACAGGTCGAAGGCGGCGCTGTCGCCGCGTTGCACGCGGGCAACGAGATCCTGGTCAAGCGCTTGCGACACGTCATCCTCTGCCATTTTGCGCCGATGCCTCGAAGGTGGGCCCGGTGCTTCCGGACGTTGTGACAATGCTGCGCCAGGAAAGTTCCGCGACGCCTGACTTATCTGATGGCGATTAGACAGGTATTCAAGTGATGACGGGCTACGATAGCCACAACCCTTGTCCGGATCGCAAGCGCATGGCCGACTCCTCCGCAAACAGTTTTGACGGGCTTCGTTTCCAGCACTGGCGGCTGGAGCCACGCGAGGATGGCGTGCTGGTGCTTGGCCTGGACCGCGCCGGCGAGTCGGTCAATGCACTGGCGCAGGACGTGCTCCTGGAACTGGACGCAATCCTGGAACGCATCGCGTTGGACCCCCCAAAGGGCGTGGTGATCCGCTCGCTGAAGGCAAGCGGTTTCATCGCGGGCGCCGATATCCGCGAGTTCCGCGAATTCGACGCGCGTGGCACCACTGATGATGCCATCCGCCGTGGCCAACAGGTGTTCCAGCGCCTGTCCCAGCTGCGCTGCCCGACGGTTGCGGCGATCCATGGCTTCTGCATGGGCGGCGGCACCGAGCTGTCGCTGGCTTGCCGCTACCGTGTGGCATCGAACCATCCCTCGACCCGCATAGGCTTGCCCGAAGTGAAACTCGGCATCTATCCGGGCTGGGGCGGCAGCGTGCGCCTGCCACGGCTGGTCGGAGCACCTGCGGCATTCGACATGATGCTGACCGGCCGCAGCCTGTCGGCCAGCGCCGCACGCGCCATTGGCCTGGTCGACAAGGTCGCCGAACCGGCGGTGCTGGTCGATGCCGCGATCGAGCTGGTCAAGCGTGGAACTTCGCGGCCTTTCAAGCAGCGCGTGACCGCGTGGGCCACGAACACATGGCTGGCGCGCCAAGTCATGGCGCCGATGCTGGTCAAGCAGGTTGCGCGCAAGGCACGCAAGGCGCATTACCCGGCGCCGTACAGCCTGATCGGAACCTGGCGGCGCAGCGGCGGCGGCATCCAGTCGCAGCTATCCGCCGAGCGGCGCTCGGTGGTGAAACTGTCGGCCACGCCGACCGCACGCAACCTGATCCGGGTGTTCTTCCTGCAGGAGCGGCTCAAGGGAATGGGCGGCAAGTACGAGGGTCCTGCCATCCAGAACGTGCACGTGATCGGAGCCGGCGTGATGGGCGGCGACATCGCGGCCTGGGCGGCCTACAAGGGCTTCGAGGTCACGCTGCAGGACCGCGAGCAGCGCTTTATCGATGCCGCCATCACGCGCTCGCAGGCGTTGTTCACGAAGAAAGTGAAGGACGATGCCAAACGCCCGGCTGTTGCAGCGCGGCTGAAATCCGACCTTGCCGGCGACGGGATCGCCGAGGCTGACCTGGTGATCGAGGCGATCATTGAACAGGCGCAGGCAAAGCGCGACCTGTATGCCGTCATCGAGCCCGGGATGAAGGCCGATGCCTTGCTCACCTCCAACACGTCGTCGATCCCGCTGACTGATCTGAGTGGTCATATCGCGCGGCCTGCGCAGTTCGCCGGCCTGCATTACTTCAACCCCGTGGCGCTGATGCCGCTGGTGGAGATAATCCACCACGACAGCATGGCCGCCGAAACCCAGCAACGCCTGGCCGCATTCTGCAAGAAGCTGGACAAGCTGCCAGTGCCGGTCGCCGGCACACCAGGTTTCCTGGTCAATCGCGTGCTGTTTCCGTACATGCTTGAAGCGATGACCGCGCTTGCCGAGGGCATCCCCGGGCCGGCGATCGACAAGGCTGCTGTCGCGTTCGGTATGCCGATGGGGCCGATCGAACTGATCGATACCGTGGGCCTGGACGTGGCTTCCGGCGTGGGCGGCGAACTTGCGCCATTCCTCGGCCTGCCAATCCCCGTGGCCCTGCAGAGTCCGCCGGAACCGGGCAAGCGCGGCAAGAAGGACGGTCAAGGTGTGTACCGCTGGGAGAACGGCAAGCCGCAGAAGCCCGAGCTGCCCGCCGACTACAAAGCGCCGGCAGATCTGGAAGATCGCCTGATCCTGCCGCTGCTCAACGAAGCCGTGGCCTGCCTTCACGATGGCGTGGTCGCTGATGCCGAGCTACTGGATGCCGGGGTGATCTTCGGCACCGGGTTTGCCCCGTTCCGCGGCGGCCCGATCCAGTACATTCGCGAAACCGGTGTTGAGGTGTTGCTCGCGCGACTGAAGGCATTGCAGGTAGCGCATGGCGAGCGGTTCGCGCCGAGGCCCGGCTGGAACAGTCCGTTACTACTCGAATCCGTGCAATAACGTCAGAGCCAAAGCCCACTCTGAGCCAGCGGGCGCGCGACAGCGCTGAGTGTGGAAGCGAAGGCCGGGGCCCGAAGCTTGCGCAGCAACGTTGGGGCAAATTTCAAGCCCTTGCGAGACATACGCGGCGTTACATCGTCTGCGTCGGCTGGTCCGCGTTGAGGGTGCCGGCCAGCACGGTCTCGATCTTGCCGCGCACCTGTTCGCCTTCGGCGGTGTCGGCGAACTGCACGCCGATGCCGGCGACGCGATTCCCCTGTGCACCGGTTGGCGTCACCCAGCACACCTTGCCAGCGACCGGCAATCGTTCGGACGAATCCGGCAGCGTCAGCAGCAGGAACACTTCATCGCCAATGAAATAGCGACGAGCGGTCGGCACGAAAATGCCACCCTGCTTGATGTAGGGCATGTAGGCGTTGTACAGCGCACCCTTGTCCTTCACCACCAGCGACAGGATGCCCTGCCGCGCGCCACCTGCGCCTGTTGGTCCGCTCATGCTGTCCCCCTTCGAATGCCCATCATCCAACCCTCTGCCATCAATGGCGCAACGTGAATGTCCTTGGATGATCCGGCCCAGCCATCCATGGATGGGCGTACGCGGCCAAAGCCCACATACCGATGGGGCATTGGCTAAACGTGGTCACTCACCCAACCCAGCAACGTTTCCGCCACCGCCAGGTCCGCACGCACCGTGGTACCCAACACGTTGCGCGTGCGATTGGCGGCATCGAAACGCGCGGCCAGCGTGCGGGTTCGGGCGGAATCGGTCAAGCCCGCTGCATCGTGCAAGGCCAGCTCGGCGAGGTGGCGCAGCCGCTCGTCGGCGCGGCCATCGGCCACCCAGCGCTGGGCCAGTTCCACGGGCGCTGCGTGCCCCCGCTGCAAGGCCTCTGCGTCCTGGCGAACACTGCGCCGCAGCGCCATGCCGTCGCTGGACATCCAGGCATCGGCCAGGCCGGGATGCTCCCGCGCAGCGTCCAACGCCTCGCTGGCGACGGTCGCAGAATGCCCGCGTGCACTCAGCCAGTCCAGCGCTTCCGTGCGCGGCGGCAGGCGCAGTTCAAGCCGCTGGCACCGGCTGCGGATGGTTGCGGGCAGGCACGTCGGATTGCTCGACAGCAGCCACAGGTAACGACCGGCTTGCGGTTCTTCGAGAGTCTTCAGCAACGCATTGAAGGCGTTGTAGTTGATTGCGTCAGCGGGATCGACAATCGCCACCTGGGTCTCGCCCACACGCGGTGTCAGCGTCAGTTTTTCCGACAGCGCGCGCACCTGTTCAATTACCAACTCGGCGCGAGGCTTGCCGGTTTTCTGGTTGATCCCGTAGCCTATGAACATCAGGTCGGGATGCGCGCTGTGCCCCCACGGCTGTGAAGGCGTGCCATCCGGGCGTGTCTCCAGCGGCTCATATTGCGACCGCGACGCGAACAGCGTGCAACTGCGGCAGCCCCCACAGGCCTCGCCCTGCGCCAGCGGCGACAGGCACAGCACACGACGCGCCAGATGCTCGGCCAGCACCCGCTTGCCGAGAAGTGAAGGCCCGACAATCAGCGTCGCATGCCCCATTTGCCCACCGGCCAGAGCCGCAGTGGCATGCTGGTAGGCGCGTTGCTGCCACGGACTCAGCGTGGGTAACAGGCTCACGCCATGCGCTCCCGATACTGCCTGAGCGCAGCGACCGCCGCGTCCGCCACCACGCCTGCGGCCGGGCTGGCATCGAGCACCTTGAACCGCTGCGGATGCTGCGCCGAACGTTCCAGGAACCCTCTGCGCACGCGCTCGAAGAACTCGTCGCGCTCGCGTTCGATTCGGTCCGGCGCGCTGCCGCCGAGCAGGTCGCGCCCGCGGGTGCGCAGGCGGCCATGTTCCACGCCCAGGTCCAGGAGCAGGGTCAGGCCCGGCTCGATGCCCACCACCCGCCGTTCCAGTTCTGCGATGAAGCCGGCATCCAGGCCGCGGCCCGCGCCCTGGTAGGCGTAGCTGGAGTCGGTGAAACGGTCGCTGATCACCCACGCGCCGCGCTGCAGAGCAGGCAGCACGATTTCTCGCACGTGCTGGGCGCGCGAGGCGAACATCAGCAGCAACTCGGT
>JBBQHK010000062.1:0-10317 GCA_038323895.1 Lysobacterales bacterium
AACGCCGTGGACATGGTGGTGATCGACTCGGTGGCTGCACTCACGCCGCGCGCCGAGATCGAGGGTGAGATGGGCGACCAGCTCCCGGGTCTTCAGGCACGCCTGATGAGCCAGGCCCTGCGCAAGCTGACCGGCAACATCAAGCGCAGCAACACCATGGTGTTCTTCATCAACCAGTTGCGCCACAAGATCGGCATGATGATGCCGGGGCAGAGTCCCGAGGTGACCAGTGGTGGCAATGCGCTGAAGTTCTACGCCTCGGTACGGCTGGATATCCGCCGCATTGGCAGCATCAAGAAGGGCGACGAGATCATCGGCAACCAGACCCGGATCAAGGTCGTCAAGAACAAGCTGGCACCGCCGTTCAAGCAGGTGATCACCGAAATCCTGTATGGCGAGGGCATCAGCCGCGAAGGCGAGCTGATCGAGATGGGCGTGGACGCCAAGCTGGTCGAAAAGGCGGGTGCCTGGTACAGCTACGACGGCGAACGCATCGGCCAGGGTAAGGAAAACGCCCGCACCTACCTCAAGGAGAACCCTGCCCAGGCGCAGAAGCTTGAAGCCGCCCTACGGGCCCAATTCGTGCCGCAAGAAGCGCCGCGCGACGAGATCGAAGCGGAGGCCGAGGTCGACACCGAGGTGAAAACCAAGTCCAAGGGCAGGGACAAGGACAAGGAAGACTGATGCGACCGGACGGCTGCGATGCTGGGGTGACTTCGTCAGCGCCGTCGCGTCGCCGCCGTCCGGAGCTCTCGCCGACACAGCGTGCGTTGGGCTTGTTGACCCGCCGTGAGCACTCCCGGGTCGAACTAACGCGCAAGCTCACCAGCCGAGGTGTCGAGCCCAATGATGCGCGGGCGGTGATCGACAAACTCGCCAACGCAGGTTGGCAGGATGATGCGCGATTCGCCGAGTTGCTCGTGCGCAGTCGCGCAAACACGGGTTACGGGCCTGTGCGCATCCGCGCCGAGCTGGCCACCCACGCGTTGCCTGCCGAGACCATTGCTGCTGCTCTGGAGAGGTTTGAGTTTGAGTGGTCGGACAATGCCAGCGATCTGTTGCGGCGCAGGCATCCTGCTGCGCTGAGTGGCGATCGCAAGGCACAGTGCAAGGCGGCTGACTTCCTGCTGCGCCGAGGCTTCGGGATGGACCAGGTACGGGCTGCCTTGCGAGCCGACGCTGACGAATGAGGTGCATCGGGCTGTAAACTGGACGGATTGGGTTGCCAACTCTGTTACGCGTCCGCATCGTGGCGGTACCGCGGGGCTGTTGTGCGCTCGCCTGAACCCGACATCCCATGAACATCGCCTCTAAAAAATCGACCTCCGACATCCGTCAGGATTTCCTCGATTTCTTCGCCTCCAAGGGCCATACCATCGTGCCCTCGGCACCGTTGGTGCCGGGCAACGATCCCACCCTGATGTTCACCAACTCGGGGATGGTCCAGTTCAAGGACGTGTTCCTGGGGGCGGAGAAGCGCAGCTATGTGCGCGCAGCCGACGTGCAGCGCTGCCTGAGGGCGGGAGGCAAGCACAACGATCTCGACCAGGTCGGTTACACCGCTCGCCATCACACGTTCTTCGAGATGCTCGGCAACTGGTCGTTCGGCGACTACTTCAAGAGAGATGCGATCGCATGGGCTTGGGAACTGCTGACCCAGGTCTGGAAGCTGCCGCCCGAACGATTGTTGGTCACGATCTACCAGGACGATGACGAAGCGTTCGAGATCTGGCATCGCGATATCGGCTTGCCACCTGAACGCATCATCCGCATCGGCGACAACAAGGGTGCACCTTACGCGTCCGACAATTTCTGGCAGATGGCCGACACCGGTCCATGCGGTCCGTGCAGCGAGATCTTCTACGACCATGGCCCGGAGCACGCAGGTGGTCCGCCTGGTTCCCCGGATGAGGATGGCGATCGCTATATCGAGATCTGGAACAACGTGTTCATGCAGTTCGATCGCCAGCCTGACGGCAGCTTGGTGCCGTTGCCTGCACCCTGCGTGGATACCGGCATGGGCCTGGAACGGATCACTGCCGTGCTGCAACACGTGCACAGCAATTACGAGATCGACTTGTTCGATTCCTTGATCCGCAAGGCGTCCCAGCTGACCGCGACGCCAGACCTCCAGAACAAGTCGCTGCGGGTAATCGCTGACCATATCCGCGCCTGCGCTTTCCTGATCGTCGATGGCGTGCTGCCGAGTAACGAGGGTCGCGGCTACGTGCTGCGCCGGATCATCCGCCGCGCGCTTCGCCATGGCTGGATGCTGGGTGTGCGCGAACCGTTCTTCCACAAACTGGTTGGACCCCTCGACGGCTTGATGGGCGACGCCTATCAGGTGTTGCGCGAAGGTCGCGCAACCGCCGAGCGTTCCTTGAAGGCGGAAGAAGAGCGCTTCGCCGAAACCCTTGATTCCGGCATGCGCATCTTCAACGACCTGGCGGACCGCAGCAGTGGAACCATTCCGGGCTCCGAAGTCTTCCGTCTCTACGACACCTACGGCTTCCCGCTCGACCTGACCCAGGACATGGCGCGTGAGCGCGGGATGTCAGTGGATGTCGCCGGCTTCGATGCGGCGATGGCGCAACAGAAGCAGACCGCGCGTGCCGCCGGCAAGTTCGGCGGGGGCACCCAGTTGCCGGCGAATCTTGTCGCACAGCTGACGCCAACGCGATTCCTGGGTTACGACGCACTCGATGCCACAGGCCTGGAGGTGCTCGCCTTGCTGAAGGATGGGCGCCCGGTCGAAACTATCGAAGCGGGCGAGGATGCCATCGTGATCCTTGATGCGACGCCGTTCTATGCGGAGTCCGGCGGCCAGGTTGGCGACACTGGTGAACTCAGCGGCACCCACGCAAACCAAGGGGTGCGTTTCGCGATTGCCGACACACTGAAACTGGCTGGCCAGTTTCATGGACACGCAGGTAACTTGCAGGCAGGGACGCTGAAGCGTGGCGACATGTTGGCTGGCGCGGTCGATGTCACGCGACGCGCAGCCACCGTGCTCAATCACAGTGCCACCCATCTGCTGCATGCGGCCCTGCGAACAGTACTGGGGCCCCATGTGCAGCAGAAGGGCTCGCTGGTTGCGCCCGATCGACTGCGTTTCGATTTCTCGCATTTCCAGCCGATGACCGCCGCCGAGCTTGCCGATGTCGAGCGCAGGGTCAATGCCGAGGTGCGCGACAACCACGCGGGTGAAGTCCATCAGATGGCGATGCAGGAAGCGCTGGATTTCGGCGCACTGGCGCTGTTCGGCGAGAAGTACGGCGAACACGTCCGTGTGCTGCGCTTCGGGCCGAGTTCGACTGAATTGTGCGGCGGCACTCATGTGGGCCGAACTGGCGACATCGGTCTGTTCAAGATCATTGCAGAGGGCGGCGTGTCGGCTGGCGTGCGCCGCATTGAGGCGGTGACCGGACAGGGTGCGCTGGATCACGTCGCCGAAGAGCAACGCCGTCTTGGAGAGGCCGCGGCCCTGCTGGGCTCGCCGGCGAGCGAGATTGGCGACAAGCTGCGAGCGCTGCTGGAGAAACAGAAGAAGCTTGAGCGCGAGCTGGATGCCCTGAAGGCAAGGGCCGCATCGGGCGCCACCAGCGACCTTGCTGGCCAAGCCACGGACGTGGCCGGGATCAAGGTGCTGGCGTCCCGCCTGGAAGGATTCGATGCGAAGGCCCTGCGCGACGCGATGGACCGCCTCAAACAGCAACTTGGTGATGCGGTGATCGTGCTGGCGGGTGCCAACGACGGCAAAGTGGCGCTGGTGGCCGGCGTAGGCGGTCGTGCGCTGGGCAGGATCAAGGCTGGCGAACTTCTCGCCGATGTGGCTGGTCGCATCAACGGCAAGGGCGGTGGTCGCCCCGACATGGCTCAAGGCGGAGGCGACGATGGCCCCGCACTTGTCGCTGCATTGTCCGGCGTGAGTGGCTGGGTGCAGGCGCGCTTGACAGGAACTTGACCCGAGCCGCTTGTGAAAATCGGATGAAGAGCCGTATGATCGGTGGGATTGGACGCATTCCGCATCCCTGCGCAGGACGTGCAGCGGAGCGGTGGCAAGCGACATGGGAGTTGCAAGATGCTGATCCTGACCCGGAGAGTGGGTGAAACACTGATGATCGGCGATGCCATCACCGTCACGGTGCTGGGCGTCAAGGGCAATCAGGTCCGTATCGGCATTACTGCGCCGAAGGACGTGTCCGTTCATCGCGAAGAAATCTACCACCGCATACAGAATGCGGAAGAACATGAAAACAAGGGCAGTAGCGCCGATTGAAGTTTGCCGGATCACGGTGTTGCCTGTATCCTGCGCGACTCACGATTTCGCCTTCGGAGACTTGCCCGAGAGGCTGAAGGGGCTCCCCTGCTAAGGGAGTATGGGGTCAAAAACTCCATCGAGGGTTCGAATCCCTCAGTCTCCGCCATCGAAGCGAAATCGCGTGATGTTGTTGGCAGATGTATTTGGTGATTTGCGTTGACGATGATTGTTTCGTCAACGCATAATTGTTTACTTGCGCCCGTAGCTCAGTTGGATAGAGCACCAGGCTACGAACTTGGGGGTCGGGAGTTCGAATCTCTCCGGGCGCACCAATTGCAAAAAGGCCGATGGCATTCCATCGGCCTTTTTACGTTGCGGCGTCGCTGGCCGAATCGGCTGGGATCGGATTCATCAGCATTGCTACACTCAGCTGATGCTCGTGCCTACCCGCACCAAGAAAAGAACCAAGGCCACCTCGATGGACATCGCCCATCGCGCGGGCGTGTCCCAGGCTACGGTGTCGCGCGTTTTGCGCGGCAGCCCACTGGTGAACGCCGATACCCGCAAGCGGGTTGAAGAGGCGGTTCGCGAACTCAATTACAAGGTGGATCGCCACGCCTCCAGCCTGCGCACGCAGCGTGCCGGCACGCTGGCGCTGTTGTTGTTCGAGGACCCGACACCTGACGATTCGCACATCAATCCGTTCTTCCTGTCGATGCTGGGTTCGATCACCCGCGCCTGCGCCAGGCACGGCCACGACCTGCTGGTGTCCTTCCAGCAACTGTCAGACGACTGGCATGCCGACTACGAGGACAGCATGAAGGCAGATGGCCTGATCCTGCTTGGCTACGGCGACTACCTGGCCTACGAGAGCAAGCTTGCGCACCTGGTCGCGCAGGGCACGCACTTCGTCCGCTGGGGCGCGGTCCTGCAAGGCCAGCCAGGCATTTCGATCGGTTGCGACAATGCGCAGGGTGGCGCATTGGCGGCACGCCACCTGGTCGAAGGCGGTCGCAAGAAAGTCGCCTTTCTCGGCGATGCCTCCACCCACTACCCCGAATTCTTCGCGCGCTATTGCGGTTGCGATGCCGCATTGCGCGAGGCCGGCCTGCGCATCAATCCGGCGCTGCAGGTCAATGCTGCCAGTACCGAGCAGGCCGGTTACGACGCGGCCAAGGCGCTGCTTGCACGCAACCTCCCGTTCGACGCCATTTTCGCCGCCAGCGATCTGATCGCGATCGGGGCGATGCATGCATTGAAGGAACATGGCATGCGCGTGCCGGAGGACGTGGCGGTGGTCGGGTTCGACGGCACGCCAATGGCGCGCTTCTCGAACCCGTCGCTGAGCACCGTGGTGCAGGACACCTCGATGGCGGGTGAGTTGCTGGTCGACACCCTGTTGCAGCTGGTTCGTGACCAACCTGCAAAGAGCATCACGCTGGCGCCCACCTTGCAGGTGCGCCAATCCAGCAGCGGCTAGGGCCGAAGCGGGCATTGAGCGCCTTCGCTCAGATCATCGCGCTCGTCTCGCACCCGCCATCGCAGCGTCCAGTGAAGCGAGCAAGCCCGGTTCGGTGACGGCTGCGTCGAGCAGGAACACCTGCACGCCATGCGCCGGTACAACGGCATCGAGCGTGTCGCCTGCCGCAACATCGATCGCCTTGCCATCCATGGCCGAGCGCCAGGTCCCGGCCTGCAGCGTGTCGCTGATGCTGAAGCGTTGGCTGGCATCGCCCTTGTTCAGCAGCACCAACGCGACCTGGTGCACGCCGTGATGCTGAAAGACACGGTAGAACGCCGCGCGATCGCCTTTCAGTTCCAGATTGACCTGCAAGCCGCGTTGCAGCGCTGGCGACGCCGCGCGCACCTTGGCGATGCGGGTCAATGCCGCGTGGATCGGATGGGTCGTCGCCTGCGCGATGCGCTCTTGGCCGAAGTAGTTGCGGTTGCCGGCATGTTCGGCGCGGCCGCGCATGAAACCGACTTCGGAACCGTAGTAAATCACCGGAATGCCGCGCGCGGTGAACAGCCAGTTGTGCGCGTCGATGAAGCCCTCGTCGGAGGCGTTCATGCGTGGCATGTCGTGGTTGTCGTAGAACGTCGTCAGGTCATAGGGATTCTGATACGGCCCGTTGCGCAGGTGCAGCGCTCCGGCCAATCTGTCGAAGTCCGCGCCCTTCGGACCAAACACCTCATCCAGCGCCTGCTTGAGCGGGAAATCCAGCACGCTGATCGCGCCGTTTTCGGGCCAGGTGAACGGCGCGATCTTGGCGGCTTCGAAATCGAAAGCCTCGCCGAACATGTAGAAGCCCGGATGCTGCTGCCGGATGCGCGCGGCGAACTCCTTCCAGAACGGCAGCGGCAGGTGCCGGATGGTGTCGACCCGAAAAGCCGCCGCGCCCTGCTCGATCCACTGCAGATAGGCGCCAACCAGATACTCCATCACGGCCGGATTGTCGGCATTGAGGTCGCCCAACTGGGCCAGGTCCGGCGCTGCGTTATAGAAAGCGTGCAGCGGATTGCCGGTGGGATCGAGCTTGGTTGGATGCAGGTTCTGGTGATCGGCGATCAGTGCACCATCAGCATTGAACACCTGGCCGAAACCCGGCTGCGGTTTCGGCATGCTCCAGCTGGGGGAGCTGTGATTGGCAACGATATCGAGCACGGTCTTGAGGCCCTTTGCACGCAGCTCGCGGGTCAGGTCGGCGAAGTCCAAGCCGGCGCTGGGCAGGTGCTCATCGACCCGGTAGAAATTCATGCCCCAGTAGCCGTGGTACGCCGCCTTGCCTCGGTCGGAGAGAAAGCTGGTGCAATTGATCTGATCGCCGCCGCTGAAAGCCTGATCCGGGTTTTCCACGATCGGCGTGATCCACACGGACGTGAATCCCATGTCTCGGATGTAGCTGGCGTTGTTGAGCAGCCCGCGGAAGTCGCCGCCGAGGTAGCCGATGTTGGCCTGCACGCCATCACATTCGGGCAGCCGGATATCGAAACTGCGGCGTTCGCCGCCCTGCTCGCGTTGATCGTTGCCTGGATCGCCGTTGACAAAGCGGTCGGTGACCACGAAGTACACCGCCTCGCTGGCGAACGGCTCGAGCGTGCCGTAGTACTCCGGCGCAACGGCAGGTGCAGGGGTAGGGCGCGATGTGCTGCGGTCGGGCGCGGTGCTGGCGCAACCCGTCAGTGCGAGCCCAATGCACAGGGTCAGGGTGGCAAGTGCGATGCGCATGGTGGCGTCCTCAGCGTGTATGGGCAACGGGTTCGCGCACGCGCAGCACGCAAAGGCCGGCAATGATCAGGCTGATGCCTCCGATCGCCAGCGCGTTGATCGGATGCCCGCCAAGGAAACTTTTCAGCAGCAAGCCCAACAAGCTGGCCGCGACCAGCTGCGGGATCACGATGAAGAAATTGAAGATGCCCATGTAGATGCCCATCTTCTCGGCAGGCACGCTGTCGGACAGCAGCGCATACGGCAGCGACAGGATCGAGGCCCAGGCGAATCCCACCCCGACCATCGACAGCATCAGCATGTGCGGATCGCGGATCCACAGCATCGACAGCAGCCCCAATCCACCCAGCGTGGTGTTGATGAGATGGCTCACCCGCAGTCCCCACATGCGCACCATGAACGGGATCACGATCGCGGCAAGCGCAGCGAAGCCGTTGTAGCCGGCGAACAACACACCGACCCAGTTCGCACCTTCGTTGTAGGCGGCCGATGCGGTGTCGGTGCTGCCGAAATGGACCTCGGTGACTGCTGCCGTGGTGTAGATCCACATCGCAAACAATGCAAACCACGAGAAGAACTGCACCACGGCAAGCTTGCGCATTGTCTCGGGCATCGAATGCATGTCGTGCATGATGGTCGCGAGCATGCCCTGCGCGCGCGTCATGCCGCTGAGCAGCACGGCAAGCCCGTACGCGGCGATGCCGCCAGCCAGGATGTAGAGCTGCTTGTCCAGCCCGAATCGGTAAATCGCAACCACGCCCGCCAGTCCGATCACCAGCCACGCCACGCCCAGGGTGTTGCGGTTGACCGGTTGCAGCAGCGGGGTGCGATGCGACTCGCCGGGCCGGTAGTCGTCGAACGAGGCCAGTTCCGCCGGCGAGTATTCGCGGGTGCGCAGTACGGTCCATGCGATGGCCGCCAGCAGCACCACGCCGCCGGCGTAGAACGCGTAGCGCACGGTGTCAGGCACTTGGCCTGCCTCTGCGGTATTGGCCACGCCAGCCTTTTCCAGCAGGAATGGCAGCATGCTGGCAATCACCGAACCGACGGCAATGAAGAAGCCCTGCATCGCGTAGCCGCTCGGGCGTTGTGCAGGCGCCAGCTGGTCGCCCACGAAGGCGCGGAACGGTTCCATCGAGATGTTGATTGACGCATCCAGCACCCACAGCATGCCAGCCGCGATCCACAACGTCGGCACGTTGGGGAACGCGAATAGCGCCAGCGAGGCCAGTACCGCACCGATCAGGAAGAACGGGCGGCGGCGACCAAGCCCGGTCCAGGTGCGATCCGACAGGTAGCCGACGATCGGCTGGACGATCAGTCCGGTCAGGGGCGCAGCGATCCACAGCATCGGAATGTCGTCCATGCTCGCGCCGAGCGTCTGGAAGATGCGGCTGACGTTGGCGTTCTGCAGGGCGAAGCCGAACTGGATGCCGAGGAAACCGAAGCACATGTTCCAGATCTGCCAGAACGACAGTTGCGGTTTGGACGCCATCGAAGCCTCGCATGCGCATGGAGTGGAATGCACCGGAGTGTGCCGCAGCGATGCGCGGTCAACGTGATGCAGCGCCGCAAAAACCATGGTGTTTTGGCACTTGCGGCGCATGTAAACGTATTCACCACAGGCGTGAACGGCAATCATGTCGAAAGCCACCACGGCCACGGCATATTCGCGGCTGGTTGCGGGACAGCCCGGGGCGGGAATGAATTCGAAGCAATGGTGGCGCGGCGCTGTCGTGTACCAGATTTATCCGCGCAGTTTCCTCGACACCGATGGCGATGGTGTCGGCGATTTGCCGGGTATCGTGGACAGGCTGGGCTATGTCGCCAGCCTCGGCGTGGATGCCATCTGGATCTCGCCGTTCTTCAAGTCGCCGATGGCGGACTTCGGCTACGACATCGCCGACTATCGCGATGTCGATCCCCTGTTCGGAAGCCTGCAGGATTTTGACCGCCTGCTTGCCAAGGCGCATGCGCTGGGCCTGAAGGTGATGATCGACCAGGTGCTCAGCCACTGCTCGGATGCTCACGCCTGGTTCCAGCAAAGCCGGGAAAGCCGCGACAACCCGAAAGCCGACTGGTTCGTCTGGGCCGATGCGAAGGCGGATGGTTCGCCACCCAACAACTGGCTGTCGCTGTTCGGCGGCGTGGCCTGGCAGTGGGAGCCACGACGGGGCCAGTACTACCTGCACAATTTCCTGTCCTCGCAGCCCGACCTGAACTTCCACAACCCCGACGTGCAGGCGGCGCAGCTCGACAACGTGAAGTTCTGGCTGGATCGGGGCGTTGATGGCCTGCGCCTGGACGCGATCAACTTCTGCTTCCATGACGCGCAGCTGCGCGACAACCCACCCAAGCCGCCGGAACTGCGCACCGGCCGCGGCTTCAGTCCGGACAACCCCTACGCATTCCAGTACCACCACTACAACAATACGCAGCCGCAGAACCTCGACTTCCTGGAGGACCTGCGCGCGCTGCTGGACCGTTATCCGGACGTTGGTGCGCTCGGTGAAATCTCCTCCGAAGACTCGCTGGCGACCACCGCCGAATATTGCAATGACCAACGCCTGCACATGGGCTACAGCTTTGAACTACTGACCGAAGACTGCAGCGCCGGTTACATCCGCTCGACGGTGGAAGCGCTCGAAGCCCGCATGACCGAGGGCTGGCCGTGCTGGGCCATCTCCAACCACGATGTGCAGCGCGCGGTGACACGCTGGGGCGGCTGCAATGCGAACGCTGCGCTGGCTACGCAACTGGTCGCGCTGGTGTGTTCGCTGCGTGGTTCGGTCTGCCTGTACCAGGGCGAGGAGCTCGGCTTGCCCGA
>JBBQHK010000063.1:0-10012 GCA_038323895.1 Lysobacterales bacterium
CTGCAGGGCATTGCCGGTCGCCATTACGCGATAGTCGCGGGCGAGCCGGCCGAAGTCGCGCTTGCAATTGATGAGGCTTACCAGCCGCGCTTCGGTGGCGATGACATCGCGCTGTCACCGGTCGGAAAAGTACTGGCAATCGCCGAACGCTTGGACACGCTCGCGGGTGGGTTTGCCGCAGGCCTCAAGCCCACCGGTAACAAGGATCCATTTGCATTGCGGCGAAATGCGTTGGGGTTGGCGCGGACGATTATCGAAAGCGGCTTCGAATTGCAGTTGTCTCCTCTAATCGTGAGTGCAGCCAAGAAAGTAGTCGAACACGTCCGGCAGACTGAACTAGCAAAAGAGAATTCAGCTAGCGCCGGATCGATACTTGCACCTTCCCCACAATTCATTGATCAGAGAGCAGAAGAAGTAGCCCACGACGTCTACGACTTCATCATCGATCGCCTGCGCGGCTACTACGCCGACAAGGGCGTACCGACGTCGCACTTCACTGCGGTCGCCGAGCTGAAGCCAGCTTCGTTGTACGACTTCGACCGCCGCATCGATGCCATCGGCACGTTTGCGCAATTGCCGGAAGCCGCCGCGCTGGCCGCGGCCAACAAGCGCATCGGCAACATCCTCAAGAAGTCCGACGTGACCGTCGCCGAGACCGTCGACCATGATCTGCTCACCGAGCCGGCCGAGCGCGCGTTGGCCGAAGCGGTGGAGGCGGTCTATGCCGAAACCGGTCACTCGCTGGCACATGGCGATTACGTCGATGCGCTGGCCCACCTGGGGCGACTGCGGCCGCAGGTCGACGCGTTCTTCGACCAGGTGATGGTCAATGTCGACGACCAGAAGATCCGCCACAACCGGCTCGCATTATTGCGGCGACTGGCCGATCGACTGGGCAGCGTGGCCGCGATCGAGCACCTGTCGACCTGACGCCCTTGATTCATGCCCCGTTGACCCGACTTCAACATGCGGCCGGTATCCTGCCCTGATGTCGCCAGCCTTCCTTCGCATGACACTTGTTCGCCTGGGCATTGCCGCCTGTTGCCTGCTGACGGCGATCCCCGCGCTGGCAATCACGGTCACCAACGTCGAGGTTAAGGTTGGCGGCGACGTCGAGGACGCGCTTGCGGACAACGTACGCAGCGCGCTTTCCCTGAACGAGGAAGCGGGCAAGGACATCAGTGCACGCCGCCTCAATTACCTGCTGCGACAGGCCGAGGCGGAAACCCGCGAGGCGCTGGAACCGTTTGGCTTTTACTCACCGACCATCACCATCCGGCGCAGCGACCGCAGCGAGGCGGAAGACGCGGACGATCGCAATCCGGATGATGCGGCGGCCCACAGGCCTGACAGCGAGGCGCGGCAGCGCGGTCAGGCCCGCCGCGAGCGCACTCTGAGGGTCAGCATCCACATCGATCCTGGCGCTCCGGTACGCATCCGCGGTTTTACCCTCGGCATGGATGGCGAGGCCGAGCGTGATGCATCGGTGCAATCCGCGCTGTCCGGATTCGTGCCCCGCCAGGGGGATGTGCTGGACCACGCGGTGTACGAAACCAGCAAGGGCAACATCAATCGCGCACTGGCGGCGCATGGCTATTTCGATGCGGCTCTGCCCGCGCATCTGATCGAAGTGACACGTGCCGATTTCGCAGCCGACATCGACCTGCGCTGGACCAGCGGCAGGCGCTTCACACTTGGCGATGCGACATTTACCCAAACGCCCAACCCCGTTGTTCGCGAAGTGCTGCTGCGCAAGTTGGTGGACTGGGATCAAGGCCAAGCCTACGACGAGGCGGAACTCGACAAACTTCGGCGTTCGCTGGTGGCACTGGATTATTTCGGACTCGTCGAAGTGCTGCCACAGCCCGAACAGGCCGGCGCTGACAAGATCGTGCCCGTGCAGATCAACCTCACTCCGGCACCGCGCAGCATCTACACCGCCGGCCTGAGCTACGGCACGCTCAGCGGTGCCGGCGTGCGCCTGGGCGCCGAGCGACGCTATCTCAACGCGCGCGGGCACAAGGCGCTGGCTCAGCTCGACTATGCGCGCAAGCGCAAGACCCTGACCCTGCAGTACCGCATGCCAGCGTTTGCCTGGCTGGACGGCTGGTATACCGCCAGCCTGCAGGCGAACGACGAACAGACCGACTTCCTGGACACGCGCGGGCTGGACTTCGTGGCCAGTCGCAGCGGCCAGTTCAACGATCACCTGAACCTTGTCGCCTCGCTGCACATGCTGCGCGAGCGCTGGAGTTACTTCGAGCTGACCAAGCCGGTGCCGAAATACCAGTACGCCAGTTTTGTGTTCCCGTCATTGCGTGCCGAATACATCGATGTCGACAACCGGCTGGCGCCACGTCGCGGCGCCGGCGGCAACCTGCTGCTGCGCGGTGGTACCGGCGTTGGCAGCGTGGATGCGACATTCGCGCAAGTGCTGGTGAGCGCGCAGTGGTTCCATGGCTTTGACGCCGACAGCCGCCTGCTGGTGCGTGGCGAGCTGGGCCACACGTTTACCGACACCCTGGTCGCGTTGCCACCCAGCCTGCGCTTCTATGCCGGCGGCGACCGCAGCGTGCGGGGCTACGGCTGGCGTGAAATCGGCCCGCGAATCCGCAACGGCAATGGCGAAACCTATGCGCTTGGCGCGCGCAACGTGGTCACCGCCAGCGTCGAATACGAACGCTACTTCAATGGCCCGTGGGGTGCCGCGGTATTCGTCGACAGCGGCAGTGCCTTCGACGGCAAGCGGCCCGACATGCGCACCGGGGTCGGCATCGGCCTGCGCTGGAAGTCGCCAGTCGGACCCGTGCGTATCGACATCGCGCATGGACTTGATGAGCCGGATTCGCCGATCACGCTGCATCTCAACATCGGTGCGGACCTGTGAGCAGCCTGCGCGAGCGTTACCAGCGCCATCGCCGGTTTGGCCTGCAACCGCTGCCGAAAGACGCGACCAAGGAACAACGCGAGGCACGCATCGCCGAACTCGCGACGCTGCGGCACAAACGCCACCGCAAGCTGGCAGTACGCAGCGTCGGGGGCGTCCTGGCGCTGGTCGTGCTTGCCGGCGTGCTGCTGTACTGGCTGCTGATGACCGTGGGCGGGCGCAATGTGCTGCTGTCACAGATCAAGTCGCGGTTGCCTGCCGGCACACAACTCACCTGGCGCAGCGCCGAAGGCCCGGCCGCCGGGCCGTTGATCCTGCGCGGCGTGCATTTTTCCATGCCGCGCCAGCGCGATCCCGACTGCATCCCCACGCCGCAGGCCAGCTGCGCAATGGGCACGATCTCGTTCGATGCAGACAAGGTGATGCTCGATCCGGCGTTGCTTCCGCTGCTTGGCAGTCGCCTGCGGCTGGAGGCGCTGGAAATCACCGGCGCCACGCTTGACCTGCCACGCAGCGACACGCCATTCAAGTTGCCGCGCTGGCCGGACGTGCTGCCGCAGATCGAACCGCCGATCAATTTGCAGGCCAACGACATCGTCATCAACGACTTCAACGTGACCCGGGCAGGCAAGCCAGTCATCGCCATCAGCCGCGCACGCGGCGGACTGGATGCGCAATCCGGCAAGCTGCACGTCGAACATTTGCGCATCAACAGCGACCTGGGCAACTTCGCCGTGCATGGCGACTACGCGCCGCGCGACAACTTCCGCAGCGACCTGACCGCCAGCGCGCTACTGCCAGCGGCGAAGGGACGCACGCCTGCTCGCCTCGGGCTGGTTGCACGCGGCGACCTGTCACGCATGGACGTGGCGATTGGCGGCAACGCGCCCGCACCCTTGCATGCAACGCTCACCCTGCGCGGCAAGGACAGCCCGCGCTGGCAGCTGCGTGCCGACAGCAGCGCGCTGGACATCGGCCTGCTGACTGGCAGTGGCGGTGCATCCACGCCCATTGCATTCGACCTCCGCGGCGATGGTGTTGCCGGTGATGCCACCCTGCGCGGCAACATCAAGCAAGGCGACTTCAGCGCGACCCTGCAGCCTTCGAAACTCAGCCTCGAAGATCAAGTGCTTCGCGTGCATCCACTGGTGGTCGACACGTTCGGGGGACGCATCACCGCCAACGGAAGCGCCGACCTGCGTGACGCTGAAAACACATCGCTCAAGTTCGCGGTCAACGCACGCGGCCTGCGCTGGAGTGGCAGCGATGAGTCCGTCGAAATCGCGGGCGATGCGGATTTCGGCGTGGCCGGAACGCTTGAGCAATGGGTAGCCATCGGCAACGCGCAACTGCAGCGTGACGGCAAGCGCGCCACCGTTACATTCGACGGACTCGGCAATCGTGAGGGCGTGCGCCTGCGCAAACTCGACGCGGTGATGCCAGGTGGCCGCCTGGACGCGATCGGCAACGTCGCATGGTCGCCTGGCCTGCGCTGGGATGCCCAGGCGCAGCTGTCCGGTTTCGACCCCGGCTATTTCCTGCCGGATTGGCCGGGCGCGGTAAACGGCAGGATCACCTCGACCGGCGAACAGCGTGGTGACGGCACGCTGTTGGCCGATGTCGACGCCAACGACCTGGGTGGCAACTTGCGCGGTCGCGCATTGTCCGGTCGCGGCAGCCTGCATATTGAGGGTGATGTCTATGCCGGCGATGTCGCGCTGGGCCTGGGCCAAAGCCGGCTGACCGCGAAAGGACGGATGGCATCGAACATCGAACTTGATGCCAACTTCGCGCCGCTGCACTTGAATGACCTGTTGCCGAATGGCGACGGCACCCTGCGTGGCAACGTGCATCTGCGTGGCGCACGCACTGCACCTGATGTGGATGTGGACCTGACCGGCGATGCGCTGCGCTGGGGTGACTACCGCGCGCAGCAGCTGGTCGCCAAGGGCAAGCTGCCCTGGCGCAACGGCAGCGGCCAGTTGCTGGTCGAGGCCAGTGGGCTTGAACTGGGCCTGCCTTTGGACAGCCTGCGCATCAATGCACGCGGCGCGGTGGAACACCTGCAGCTGGAAGCCAACGCACAGGGCGACATCGGCACGCTCGCACTGACCGGGAGCGCCAACAAGCAAGGCGCGCGCTGGCAGGGCGCGCTGGCATCACTGAGCCTGGCGCCGGAAAAGGGCGCGGCCTGGACCTTGCAGGACACAGCGCGTTGGTCCTGGGATGGCGGTAACGGAAGCTTGAGTCGCAGCTGCCTGACCTCCAGCGGCGGCGGCACGTTGTGCGCAAATGCCGACTGGCCCCGGCGCGGGCTGAACGTGCAGGGCAACGGCCTGTCGCTTGCATTACTGCAGCCCTATCTGCCGGATCGCAGTGATGGCCGGCCGTGGCATCTGAATGGTGACATCGCGCTGAGCGGACATCTGCAGCCTGTTGGCAACGCATGGCGCGGCAATCTGTCGGTCACTTCGGCCAACGGTGGCGTGCGCAACAGCGCCCGCGCGCGACGCGATCTTGTTGGCTACCGCGATCTCAAGCTGGAGGCCACCTTCGATCCACAGAAAATCCAGGCCACCCTCGCCGCCGGGCTCAACAGCAAGGGCCGCATCGACGCACGCATCGCCACCGGCTGGGACGCGTACGCACCGCTGGATGGCCAGCTGCGACTGAATACCGAAGAGCTGACGTGGCTGGAACTGTTTTCACCGGACATCGTGCAGCCCACTGGCAAGCTCGATGTCGATGTGCGTCTGTCCGGCACGCGCGCGCAACCCGAGCTGGGCGGTGACGGCCATCTGACCGACTTTGCCACTGAATTGCCCGCGCTTGGGATCGCCTTGAAGGATGGCGATATACGCCTGCAGGCACAACCCGATGGCACCGCACGGATCATCGGCACATTGCGCTCCGGCGACGGCACGCTGGCGGTCGACGGTACCCTGGGCTGGCGCAACCAGGACACGCCACTGGTGCTCAACGTGCGCGGCAAGGACGTCCTGATCGCCGAGACCCGCGAGCTGCGCGCGGTGGCCGCGCCCGACCTGACCGTGCGCTACACCGCCGGCAAGCCCCTGCAGGTCACCGGCAAGGTCACGATCTCCGAAGCCGACATCAACCTGGAACGTCTGGACCAAGGCGTATCGACCTCGCCCGACGTCGTCGTGCTGGATCCGGTCGATCCGAACCGTGAAGCGCCCAATGACCTCGACCTTGATCTTGAACTGGTCATGGGCGACGACGTGCGCCTGGAGGGTTTCGGCCTGACCGGCACCCTGGGGGGCAGCCTGCGCGTGCGTGCACAGCCCGGGCGCGAGATGCGCGCCAGCGGTGCGCTTGAGGTCGGAGGTCGCTACAGCGCTTACGGCCAGCGCCTGCAGATCACCCGCGGGCGTCTGCTGTGGACCAACAACCTCATTGATGACCCGCGCCTGGATATCCGTGCCGAACGCGTGGTGGGCGATGTGACCGCCGGCATTCGCGTCCAGGGCAATGCGACCAACCCGCGTGTCTCGGTGTATTCCGATCCCGCCAAGAGTGAGACCGAAGCGCTGTCCTACCTGACCTTGGGCCGACCCTTGACCAGCCTAAGTGGAGACGAGGCGCGCCAGCTCGGTTCCGCCAAGGCGGCGTTGTCGGCCGGCACCGGCTTGCTGGCATCGGAACTTGGATCCCGGATAGGCCTGGACGACGCCGGCGTGAGTACGTCACGCGCGCTTGGCAGCGACGTACTCAGCGTCGGCAAGTACCTGTCGCCCAAACTTTATGTCGGCTATGGCGTCTCGCTGCTTGGCACCGGCCAGGTGCTGACCCTGAAGGACCTGCTGCGCAAGGGCTTCAATATCGAGATTGAATCGAGCACGGTGGAGAATCGCGCGTCGGTGAACTATCGCAAGGAAAAATGAGGCGCCGTATAGATATTAACGGGAGCGGTTGCCCGCTCCCGTCATCACCACTGCATTGGTATTACAGATCGAAACCGAAGCCCGCGCCGGCGCTGGATTCTCCACTGCTGAACGAAGCGCCCAGCGAGAACGACGCGCGGTCGCCGATGCGCTTGCCGTAACCGATCGACACCGCACCTTGGCTATCCTGCGCGCCGACACCAATCGCGATGCGTCCCTTCGATCCATTGCCATTGGATGCGTTGACCGCCATCTGGGTCATCGCCGTGCCCATTGCACCGATCTGGCTGATGCGCTTGTCGGTCTGCGTGAAACGAGCGTCCACCTGCTGCTTGTACTGGCTGAAACTATCGTTCCAAGCCGCAAACCTGCTGTCTGTGTACGACTTCGCCGAGGTCAGCGTTTGCGTGGCGGTGGTGTCGGTGTAGCTCTTCGATGCGGTCAGGGTTGCCGCATCGCCCGAAGCCGCGTTGGCCTTTGCAGAAGCGAGCGTGGTGACATCGCCGGCATCGGCATGCGCGTTCGCGGCGCCCAGCGTGGCGGCATCGCCAGCATCCGCGTAAGCCTTGGCCGAACCCAACGTCGCCGCATCACCGGCATCGGCATGTGCATTGGCCGAATCGAGCGTAGCGGCGTCGCCGGCATCTGCATGTGCATTCGCGGAATCGAGCGTGGCGGCATCACCGGCATCAGCGTAAGCCTCGGCATCGGTCTGCAAGGACTGCAACCAGTCCGCTTCGGTGCCAACGAATCCAGCGCCCACCGCGACTTCATACGCACTTGCGCCGTCGGCACCGGTTGCACCATTTGCGCCAGTCGAGCCTGTTGCTCCGGTCGCACCGGTTGCACCCGGCGTACCTGGCGTACCCGGGGCACCAGGCGATCCTGCGACGCCTGTTGCGCCGGTGGCGCCAGTCGCACCAGTTGCTCCAGTCGCACCGGCGGCTCCAGTCGCACCGGTTGCCCCAGTGGCACCTGCTGCGCCAGCTGGACCTGCCGGACCTGCCGGACCCGCCGGACCAGCCGGACCATCCGGGCCAGCGGGACCTGCCGGACCCGGTTGACCACCGCCACCGCCAAGCGCGGTCAGCTTGGTATCCACCGCAGCGAACGCAGCGGCAACATTGCCGTAGTTCATGCCCTGAATGCTGAAGGTGGGTGCAGTGAACACGCCGCCGATGAAGCTGGCACCGCCACCCATCCAGGTGGCCAGCATGCGCAGCTGGCGCACGTTCACCGCATCGAAGTCCTCGGTGCCGTCTGCCATGTGGATCACCTGGCGCTCGCCACCACTCTGGCCCATGGCGATGGCGTAGTCGCGATCGGCGATGGCGCCGTAACCGATCGCGGTACTGCCTATGTTTATCGCTTGCGATCCGAAACCGAAGGCGCTGCTGAAAATGCCACTGGCGGTGTTGCTGACGCCGAAGGCGGTGCTGAACCCACCGCTTGCGGTGTTGCTGAGACCGAAGGCGCTGCTGGATGTGCCGCTGGCGATGTTGCTATAGCCGAATGCGCTGCTGGACATGCCGCTGGCGATGTTGCTATAGCCGAATGCGCTGCTGTCCTCACCGCTGGCGCCGTTCCGGAAGCCGAAGGCGCTGCTCGAGAAGGCGTTGGCGGCGTTTTGGTAGCCGAAAGCGCTGCTGTAGTAGCCATTGGCGGCGTTGCCAGTGCCGAAGACACCGCTGTAACGGCCGCTGACGGTGTTGCTGGAGCCGAAGGCGCTGCTGCCCTCAGCGCTGGCGACGTTGGTGAAGCCAAAGGCGCTGCTGTTTTCGCCGCTGGCGGTGTTGATGTTGCCGAAGGCGCTGCTGTAACTGCCACTGGCGATGTTGATGTAGCCGAAGGCGCTGCTCCCAATACCTCTGGCGGCGTTGTTGTAGCCGAAGGCGCTGCCGTAATCTCCACCCTGGTTGACGATGTTGCTATAGCCGAAGGCGCTGCTGAACTGGGTCATCGCGCGGTTTTGGAGTCCGAAGGCGGTGCTGCCACTTCCCCTGGCGACGTTTTCATAGCCAAAGGCGTTACTGAAGCTGCCGCTGGCGTTGTTGAGTGCACCATAGGCAGATGCAAACGCTTGACAGGTCGTGTTGTCGGTGCCGCCCTCGTTGCCTTGGTTGGTGCTTGCTGCAGTGGGAAGGCCAGTGATGGGATCCAGGCATGCTGGATCCGCCGCCATTGCTGGAAGACAGGCGGCTGCCAGCAAGGCGGACAACGCCAGCGAAAGCCGGGATGGCGTGGGATGAGTGTTTTGACGGGTACGCATTTTGGTTTTCCTGGAGTCAATGAGGGCCGCGCGGGATGCGCCTGCCTCCGTTCGTAAAAAATCGTTTCGCCGTGTCAGCGCCTCACGGCTCCTGGAACACCTGGAACGTCAGGTCGCGGCCCATCGGGAAGTTCCACGCATTGGGCACGCCAGGCTGACCGCCCGGCTGGTTGCTCAGGTACGCATCCCCACCCGTGTATGGGTTGCCCAGCGGCCCGTACCAGATCTGGCAAAGCCCGCCGATGCCGCTGATGGTGAAGGCATACGATCCAGGCACCACGCGCGCCGGCTTGTCGAACTGGACCATGCGCAAGCCAAGCTCGCCGGTTGGCGCGGGGAAAGTGTCAAATGCATAGCCCCGCACATCTTGCGATGCCAGCACGCGTCCGCTTGGCATGCCATTTTTGACCTTTTGGATCGTGACCCGGAGCACCGGCATCGGCGACGACATGCAGTTCAGTGGCAACATCACATGGGTGATCCTGCCGGGGTACCAAACCACGAACGTCTGTGCGAATTCCACGTTAATGGCATCGCCGACGACGGTATTGCTGGTGCGGTCGATGGCGAGTTGCTCGGCGGCGAGCTCCGGCGGATTGCCTGCGGTTGCCGCTGTCGCCGCCAGGCAAAGCGCGAAAGCGGCAACGAATCGACGCATGCGCAAGGGTGCGGGGATGGCCTGGGCTGGCCGGTAGTGCGTGTGGATGGATTGCATGGTGAGTCTCCTGGTCTGCATGGGATTTGCCTGTGTTGCAAGAAGCCGACGACGCCCACCTCGCGAATTTCTTCAAGTGGAATGCCGACGTGATTGACCTATGCGAAACTCGGGCGCACAACCGGACATCACCCGCACATCCAGCAGGACGCCGCATGGATAACGCACTGCCCCAGGCCGAGGTAACCGTGTTGCTGGGCCGCGCGCGCGCAGGCGATGCCGAGGCGCTGAACGCG
>JBBQHK010000064.1:0-9861 GCA_038323895.1 Lysobacterales bacterium
CAAATGCATCTGCATCAGCCCAGGAAGTCCCGCCACCGCGCGATGTACCTTATCCCGGCACGATCAAGCTTGAGGTGGATGCCACCAACCTTGACCAGCGCATCTTCCGGGTCAGGCAAACCATCCCGGTGCAGGCGGGGCCGCTGACGCTGCTGTATCCGATGTGGGTGCCGGGTGGGCATTCGCCGAAAAATGCCATCGACAAGATCGCCGGCATCACGTTCAAGGCCAATGGCCGGAAGCTGGACTGGAAACGTGACACGCTGGACGTTGCCGCATTCCACATCGACGTGCCTGCGGGCGTAACCAGCATCACCGCCGAGTTCGACTTCCTGACGCCGACCACCGGCGCGCAGGGACGCGTGGTGATGACCCCGAACATGCTCAACCTGCAGTTCTTGTCAGCCGCGTTGTACCCGGCCGGGTATTACACGCATCAGATCATGTACGACGCCCGCGTGACCTATCCCGCTGGCTGGACTGCGTTCACCGCGCTGCACGAAGACAGCCGCAGTGGCGACACCGTGGATTACAAGGACGTGCCGTTCGACATCCTGGTCGATTCGCCGATTTATGCGGGCCGTTATACAAAAAACATCGACCTGACTCCGGCTGGAAGCAGTGTGCCGGTCAAGCTGGGCGTAGTCGCCGATGCTGCCAAGTATCTGGAGACAAAACCCGAGCAGGTGAAGGTGCACAAGGCCATGGTCGAGCAGGCGCTGAAACTGTTCGGCGCGCAGCATTACGACCACTACCAGTTCCTGTTCTCGCTGTCCGGGCAGATGGGCGGCAACGGCCTGGAGCACCAGCGTTCCAGTGAAAACGGCGTGGGCACCGACTACTTCACCGATTGGAAGGAGAAGATCGGCTTCACCGACCTGCTGGCGCACGAATTCGTCCACTCGTGGAACGGAAAGTACCGCCGCGGCAAGGACCTGTGGGTGTCCAACTTCAACGCGCCGATGCAGGGCAGTCTGCTGTGGGTCTATGAGGGGCAAACCCAATACTGGGGCAATGTGCTGGCAGCGCGCAGCGGCATGCGTCCGCTGCAGGCCTCGATCGACGCGCTGGCGGTGGTCGCGGCCACCTACTCCGAAAACCGCACAGGCCTGGCTTGGCGCAACGTGCAGGACACCACCAACGACCCGATCATCGCGACGCGCGCGCCGCGTGCGTATCGCAATTACCAGATGAGCGAGGACTACTACCAGGCCGGGCAAATGATCTGGCTGGAGGCCGATGCGCTGATCCGTGCCAAGACCGGGACCAGGAAGTCGCTGGACGATTTCGCGCGCGCGTTCTTCGGCGTCAACGATGGCGAATGGGAGACGCAGAACACCTACACGTTCGAGGACGTGGTGGCGACGCTCAACGGCGTGTATCCGCACGACTGGACGACGTTCCTGCGCAGCCGCCTGGATGGCAAGACCGGCTTGACCGGCGGCATCGAAGCAAGTGGATGGAAACTGGTGTTCAAGGACGAACCCACAGCTTACGCAAAAGCGAATACGCGTTGGGGCGGCGCCGACTTCGTCTATTCGCTGGGCTTGGCGGTCGCCAAGGACGGCAGTATTGGCGATGTGCGCTGGGACGGGCCCGCGTTCAACGCTGGTATCGGCAGTGGCGCGACGATTATCGCGGTCAATGGCCTGGCGTATGGGAATGACGTGCTGGATGAGGCGGTGAAAGCGGCCAAGGACGGCACCGTACCAATCGAATTGATGCTCAAGGAATTCGACCGCTACCGCACGGTGAAGATCGACTACCACGGCGGTCCGCGTTATCCGCACCTTGAACGGATCGACGGCAAGCCGGATTACCTGACGCCGATTTTCGCCAAGCGCAGGTAAACGAACGGGGCTGATGTGAGCGCGACGTTCAGGTTCGCGCTCGCATTCAGCGACATCAAGGCGTGATGCCGGTTAAGGTCATTCCCATGCGTCGTTCCAACCTCTTTCTCACGATGGCCTTGATGAGCCTGCTCGCCGGTTGCGCAGGCCCTGATCGCCGTCCAGAAGCCGCCACCCACGTGGCGGTGATCGTGTCGCCCGAACGCGGGCCCGTGACGCCCACCGAGCCATCCATCCACCCACGGCAGAACAACACGTTGAAGCAGCTCAGCGTACTTGCGCCTGATGCGGACCCAGGGGTGTTGGCGCTGGCGCTGGAAGCGCGCGGTTGCGCGGTGCGCAATGGCCAGGCTGATGCCGGCGCGCGGCTGGCCGTGATCGACTATTCGCGGCCTTCAACCGAGCAGCGGTTGTGGGTATTCGACCTGGGCAAAGGCCGCTTGCTGCATCGAGAATTTGTCGCACATGGCTCCGGCAGTGGCGAAAACTTCGCCAGGCAATTCTCCAACAACGCAGGCAGTTTCCAGACCAGCCTTGGCTTGTACCGCACCGCCGAAACCTATGTCGGCAAGAACGGCTATTCGCTGCGCATGGATGGGCTGGACCCGGGCTTCAACGACAATGCGCGACCGCGCGCGATCGTCATGCATGGCGCGTGGTATGCAAATCCCGACCTGATCCGCAGCCAGGGCCGGCTTGGCCGCAGCCAGGGCTGCCCGGCGCTGCGCGAACAGGTCGCCAGGGTGGTCATCGACGAACTCAAGCAACGCAACCTTGTCTTTGCATATGCCAACGACGCGGCATGGTTGCGCGGCGGCCATAGCTTCGCCTGCGATGGCCGCAGTGCCGCGCAGATTCTGGCAACGGGACGCGAAGCTGACGGTGATCACCGCGTGGCCAGCGCAACTTGAGTGGAATCAACGTGAGTCGAAGCGCTCGCGCGCCGCTTCAAGCGTCCTGATGTGTTCACTGGCGATATCACGGAATCCGGCTGAGATCGCATCGTTGCCGATGACGCGTTGCCAGAAGTCCTGCGCCATCACGGCGGCCGTTTGCCAGCGGTCCAACTGGTCTGGCAGCGGCGCGGGAATCTTGATGTCGCGCGCCACTACTTCACCGGAAGAAGCCGGCCGCAGGACCATCGGCAGCATGTCGTAGTTGGGGGCAAGCGCGAGTGGGCGCGTATCGGTCAGTACCAAACTGGCATTGCCGAGGTGCATGTCGGTGTTGCCAATCAGTGCACCGAACCAGCCGCGAATAGCGAGGCTGCCTGCATCCTCGGCGCTGAGCCAACCGTCGGCGTGCAGTTGTCGAGCAAAGGTCCACCACTCGATACGCCGATGGCCGTAATACGCCGCATCAAGCGCAGCCAGCGACACAAGCCCGCAACGACCGAGCATTGCGCTGCGGTCGAAGCGGGTGGATTGCAGGAACACGCGGCCATCAGCTTCCAGCAGTTCGCTTCGTGCGCTGGCAAAACCATTGGCAATCAGCACTTCGCTTGCAATCCATTCGCAACGCAACAGGTCCGCCCAGCGCTGCCCGGCAGGCGTGGCGGTGCGTTCGCTGAACTTCACGACGACCGAGCGGTATCGATCCACTTCGGGTTCATCTTCGCGCAGCAGCACGGTGAACTTCGGTTGCTCGCCGCCAGCGGAGGAGCCAACGTCCTCGCCCGCAAGCGCCGCGTCTGCCAGCGCAGGGTAACGCTCGATTCGAGCGGATGCTGGCATGGCCTCGGGTGACAACATGGCCTGCAACGCGCGCTGCAGGGAAGCCTCGCCCAGCACCAGATCACCCGGTTCGTCATCACCATGGCGCAGCAAAGCCAGCAGGATGTCGTCCGCCTGCCAGCGGATCAGATCGTCAGGCGCGCCGATGTCGTTCGCTACGCGGCGCACGAAGCCGCGGCCAAGAAAACCCTGTGGGCGCTGGTCGTCCAGGAACCATGGCAGGCCGGGGAACAGGCCATCGGTGAATTGACCATGCACGAATGTCGGCAATGGCTGCGCCGGCGTGAAGTGGAAGCCGCCTGCATGCAGGGCGCCAAGCTGACCCAACAGATGGCTGATCCCGGCAGGGTCAATGCGGTAGAGCGGCCAACGTCTGCCAGCGCGTGCGATTTCCCGCGCCAGCGCGTAACGGCTGGCGCGTGCCCGGCCAATGCGGACGATGCGGTCGCCAGCCAACGCCAGCAGGCGTGAAACCGTCGGTTGGCTGACATCAAGCGCACGGCCAAGTGCCGCAGCGGTCAGCGGGCCGTTGCGGCGGAGCAGGTCTTCAATTTGTGCAAAGCGAGTATCGGCCATAGACAAATTGAATAGATTGTTGAATAGATAATCAACAGAAGCACTGGTTCTATAGGCATTTTCTGCCGGAATATCTCAGAATGATGTCTTCATACAAGAATAGATTTTGAATAGATTTAACAACTCTGTCTGATGATTGTCGTGGCGGCGCTCAGCGCCGCTGCGGTCAACATCAGCGGTGAGACGGTCAAGCCGCCTGCACGATCCGCAGCGGATTCGCCCATTCCTGCAGCAATGCCGCTTCGCGTGCCTTGGCGGTGACAAGATGCGCGTGCTTGACGTGGCCGTAGCCGCGGATGTGCTCGGGAATGCTCGCAATGTCGGCGGCCAGGTCGACGTTGCCAGCGTCCAGCCTGCCGAGCAGGCCGGACACGGTCTTTTCGTATTCGCCGATCAACACACGTTCGCCGCGGCGTTCGGATGTGTAACCAAACACATCCAGCGGCGTGCCGCGCAGGCCACGCAGTTTCGCCAGCACGCCGAACGCGTGGTACACCCACGGCCCGAATTCGCGCTTCTGCAACTCGCCCTTCGCATTCTTCTTCGCCAGCAGCGGCGGCGCGAGGTGGAAGCGCAGCGTGTAGTCGCCTTCGAATTGCTGCTGCAGGCGGCGCTTGAAGTCTCCGCTGGTGTACAGCCGCGCGACTTCGTATTCGTCCTTGTAGGCCATCAACTTGAAGAAGTAGCGCGCAACGGCCTCCGACAGGTCAGTGCTGCCTGGTGCCTTCGCGGCCTCGGCGGCGCGCACCTTCGCCACGAAATCCGAATAGCGTTTCGCGTAGTGCGCATTCTGGTAGTCGGTCAGGAACGCCACGCGACGCGTGATCACTTCGTCCAGCGAACGCGACAGCCGCGCATCGTCCAGCGGCAGGAATGCGACATCGCTGCCTGCGTCGGCGGGCACGTGGCGCAATTCGTCTTCGCTGCGCAGGTCGACCGCATGAGGGTCCAGGCCGGATTCGTGCGCCTCGTTGGCGGTCGCGCCGAGCATCGGCAACACGTGCGCGGTGGACTCGGCCCTGGTCGGCGTGTTGTGCACGATGCCCGCGGCGTCGATCACCGCCGGCATGTCGATCGCGGCAAGGCGGCCCCAGCCAAACGCGGTCTTGTTCATCTCCACCGCGGCGCCGTTGAGCTCGACCGCGCGCATCAGCGCATCGAAGGACACCGGCACCAGTCCCTGCTGCCAGGCGTGGCCGAGCATGAACAGGTTGGAGGCGATCGCATCGCCCATCAGTGCCATCGCGATCTTGGTGGCATCGACCTGCTGCGGCGTGCCGCCGTCCAACGCGGTGCTGACAGCCTGGATGATGTCGGCCGCCGGGAATTGCATGTCCGGACGGGTGGTAAAGGTACCGGGCATCGCCTCGTAGGAATTGAGCAACACCGATGTGCGGCCGGCGCGGATTTTCGACAGCGCCCAGTAATCGTTGACCACCACCATGTCGCAACCCAGGACCAGATCGGCTTCACCGGCGGCAATGCGCACCGCGTGGATGTCGGATGGTGTCCTGGCGATGCGGATGTGGGTGGTGACCGCGCCACCTTTCTGTGCCAGGCCGGTCTGGTCGAGCACGCTCGAACCCTTGTTCTCAAGATGGCCAGCCATGCCGATCAGCGCGCCGATCGTCACCACGCCGGTACCGCCGACGCCGGTGATCAGGATGTTCCAGGGCTGGCTGAGGTCGCTGGCGAATTGCGGCGTCGGCAGGTTGGCCAGCCGCTCCGCAGCGGATGCCCTGCTCTTGCCGGGAATGCTGCCCTTGCGCGGCTTGCCGCCGTGCACGGTGACGAAGCTGGGACAGAAACCTTCGACGCAGCTGTAATCCTTGTTGCAGTTGGACTGATCGATGTCGCGCTTGCGGCCGAACTCCGTGTCCTTCGGCAGCACGCTGACGCAGAAGCTCTTCTGCCCGCAATCGCCGCAGCCTTCACAGACCAGCGAATTCACCACGACGCGTTTTTGCGGATCGACGATCTTGCCGCGCTTGCGGCGGCGGCGCTTTTCGGTGGCGCAGGTCTGGTCGAAGATCAGGATGCTGGTGCCGATCACGTCGCGCAGCATCTTCTGCACGTCGTCCAGCTGGCGGCGGTCGTGGAAGCTGACGCCATTCGGGAAGATCGTCGGGTCGGTCCACTTGTCGATGTCGTCGCTGACCACGGCAATCACCTGCACGCCTTCGGCGCGCATCTGGTGGGCGATCTGCGGCACGCTGAGGGTGCCGTCCACCGGCTGGCCTCCGGTCATCGCCACCGCATCGTTGTAGAGGATCTTGTAGGTGATGTTGACGCCGGCCGAGACTGCCTGGCGGATCGCCAGCGAACCGCTGTGGAAGTAGGTGCCGTCGCCCAGGTTCTGGAACACGTGCGGGGTATCGGTGAATGACGCCTGGCCGGCCCATGTCACGCCTTCACCGCCCATGTGGGTGAAGGTGTCGGTGTCGCGGTTCATCCACGTCACCATGTAGTGGCAGCCGATGCCGGCCAGCGCGCGTGAGCCTTCCGGCACCTTGGTCGACGTGTTGTGCGGGCAGCCGCTGCAGTAATGCGGAACGCGCGGGAAATTGGCACGCGGCAGCGCCAGCTCGCCTTCCTTGGCTTCCATCCACGCCAGCACCTTGCGCATGTGTTCGCTGTCATGGAATCGCTGGATGCGTTTTGCGATGACGGCGGCAATGCGCGCGGGAGTCAGTTCGCCGGTCGAGGGCAGGATCCACTCGCCGGATTCGTCATACTTGCCGACGATGCTCGGTCGCACGCCATTGCCCAGGTCGAAATCGAAGTTGTAGAACAACTCCTTCATCTGCGACTCGATGAAGCTGTGCTTTTCCTCGACCACCAAAATGTCCTGTAGCCCGCGCGCGAACGCACGAATGCCGACCGGTTCCAGCGGCCAGGTCATGCCGACCTTGTACACACGGATACCGAGATCGGCGCAGGCGCGGTCGTCCAGACCCAGGTATTCCAGCGCCTGCAGTACGTCCAGGTAACTCTTGCCGGTGGTGACAATACCCAGTCGCGCGCTAGGCGCATCGACCACGATGCGGTCGATGTTGTTGGCCCGCGCGAACGCCTGCGCTGCCTTCACCGCATAACGATGCAGGCGCATTTCCTGGTCCAGTGGTGGATCCGGCCAGCGGATGTTGAGGCCGCCGGCAGGCAATTCGAATTCGTCATCGCCGGGCAGCACTATCTGGATCGCGAACGGGTCCACATCGACCGAAGCGGAGGTTTCCACGGTTTCGGCAATCGTCTTGAAGCCGACCCAGCGGCCGGTGAAGCGGGACATCGCGAATCCCAGCACGCCCATGTCCAGGATGTCCTGCACGCCAGCCGGATTCAGCACCGGCATCATCGCGCTGACGAATTCGTGCTCGCTGCCGTGCGGCAGGGTCGAGCTTCGGCAGTTGTGGTCGTCTGCGGCCAGCGCCAGCACGCCACCAAGCTTCGAGGTGCCGGCGGCATTGGCATGCTTGAACACGTCGCCGCAGCGGTCAACGCCCGGCCCCTTGCCGTACCACATGCCGAACACGCCCTCGACCCTGGCGCCCTCGAACAGGTTGGTCTGCTGGGTGCCCCAGACCATGGTCGCGCCGAGGTCCTCGTTGAGGCCGGGCTGGAACCTCACCTGCGCCGCGTCCAGCTGCTTGCGCGCGCGCCACAGCTCCATGTCGAAGCCGCCCAGCGGCGAGCCGCGATAGCCGCTGACGAAACCGGCGGTGTTCAGGCCCGCACGCTCGTCGCGCATCTTCTGCATCAACGGCAAGCGCACCAGTGCCTGCACGCCGCTGAGGTAGATGCGCCCTTGCGTGCGGCGGTATTTGTCGTCCAGCGTGTAGTCGCGATCGAGCACGCCCGCCTGCACGCCGGCATGGGTCAGCGTGGTGTTGGCCGAAGCCGGGGAAGAGAGTTCGGCGGTGCTGGTCATGGCGGCGGAATCCGGGCGCGCGGCGGGTGCCGGCAAACGTGCAATTCTATCAAGCGGCCGGGTTTCAGCCGGAGCCGTTGGGGAAGCGATGAAAGCATTCAGGCGTATGCGACAGCGGCGGGTGATCGCCCTCGTGGTTGCCCTGCTCGTGATGGGCATCGGGTTGCTGTTGTGGTTTGGCTCGCATCGCAAAGACGCGCCAACGCCCGGACAAGCCATGCCCCGGCAGGTCGAAGCGCCTGTGGCGGGTATCAGGACTGGAAATCCACCTTCACTGTCGTCAGACACTGCGCCTGCCTCGCCCGAGCTGAAACGCTGCATGGACGACCTGCAAGATGGCATGCGGCATCGAACTGCAGCGCTTGCGCTGCGCGCCGATGCCCGTTCCCAGCTCGCTCACGCATTGACGGTCAAGTTCATGGTGGATCCGGGACTTGTCACGAAAGGCCACGAAAAGCAGCTCACGCGTGCGCTGGAGCAGCAGGCCGCTGTATCCCGGCAAGCCTTCGCGCGGGCCCGCGCACTAGCGCCGGGCGATCCGGCCATCCTTTGGCTATCCGCCAATCAATGCGGCTTTGGCGAATCATGCGAGGCCGTGCAGCAGGAGCTGATGCGCACACAGCCCGACAACGCCGCGGTCTGGCTGATGGCAATGGGTTGGGCACGGCAACGTGACGACGCGGACGCGGAACGCGCGGCATTCGGCCGTGCGGTCAAGTCGAGCCGCTACGACCGACACGGAGGAAGCGCTTTCATGGCGGTGCTCGATGGCTACCAAGGCTTGCAAATGCCTTCCACCTGCGCCGCCGCCGATGTGCAGGAACAGCTGCAGGAATTGATGCAATGGGGCAAGCCGGTGACGGCGCTCGACTGGGTACTCATGCAAGCGTCGATGCAGGAAGGGGCGACCTTTCCCCCTTACTCAGGATTGTGGCTGAAGTGCCGTGCTTCCGAAGAAGCGCCGCTTACGGCAGCGCTGCGGGAAGGCTGCCTACAGCTCGGGTCGCGCGTCGCCGAAGGCGACACACTTCGGGAGCAGATCGTTGGCGTCCGGCTGATGGTCGAATTGACAGCGGAAACCTCGCAGGGACCGCGATGGCGGGAGCGCTACCGTAACCAGCGCTGGATGATGGAGCAGCCCGTTACCCTCCAGGCCCAGGTGACGCTGACACCCGAGCAGATCGCAACCGGTGAGGTGCAGGCAATGCAAGAGGTGTTGCAGCGGCGCGGCCGCTGGCCCGCTCCGGATGGCTGGCTGCCACCTGATGCAGAGGGTCGCAGCCTGATCCAGACCGGCCGCCCGCCACTGCCGAAGAAACGCTGACCCTGCTGTCGGGCGGCCTTGTCACAGCAGGCAGCGGCTGGAGTACGCTAGCCATCCGCAGCATGCGGCACCGGGGGAAGTACGTCGCATGGCATGGAATGACCTGCTGGTGATGGTCGTGGAAGACCACGGCTTCCAGCGCCGGATCGCGGTGCGCCTGCTTACCGAGCTTGGCGTCAAGCAAATACTGTAAGGTGCCGACGGCTTGCATGCGCTGGAAGTATTGCGCCAGCAGCCTGCCCCGCCCGACGTGGTGCTGGTGGACCTGGACATGCCGGGCATGGACGGTATCGAATGCATCGGCCACATCGCCCAGGAACGCCTGGCGCGCTCGGTGGTGGTGGTCAGCGCGCTGGATCCCGCCCTGCTCAACACCGTGCAGACCATGGCCCGCGCCTACGGGCTGCGGGTGCTGGGCAGCGTGGAGAAGCCGCTGACCCGCGACAAGCT
>JBBQHK010000065.1:0-9103 GCA_038323895.1 Lysobacterales bacterium
ATGTTCGACACCTCCCCGCAGCTCGACTGTGCCGGTCGCATCCTCAAGCTCGATCGACCGCGGATCATGGGCATCGTGAATGTGACGCCGGATTCGTTTTCCGATGGCGGCGCGCATTTTGACGTCGATGCGGCGCTTGCACATGGCCTGCGCTTGGCAGATGAAGGCGCGGACATCCTCGACGTCGGCGGTGAGAGCACGCGCCCGGGTGCCGACGCCGTCCCACTTGCGGAAGAACTTCGCCGCGTGATTCCGGTGATCGAACGATTGGCGAACGAAGCCTCTCTGCCGATCAGCATCGATACCAGCAAACCCGAGGTCATGCGCGCGGCGGTCGCAGTGGGTGCCGGCATGATCAACGATGTGTACGCGTTGCGACGCGAAGGTGCGCTGGATACCGCGGCCGAACTCGGCGTGCCGGTGGTGCTGATGCACATGCTGGGCGCGCCCCGCTCGATGCAGGACGCGCCCGAATACGACGACGTGGTGGCCGAAGTGCACCGCTTCCTGGCCGACCGGATCTTTGCCGCCGAGATGGCCGGCATCGACAGAAAAAAGATCCTGATTGATCCGGGTTTCGGTTTCGGCAAGACCACGCAGCACAACATGCAATTGCTGGCCCAGTTGCAACGCTTCACCGAACTGGGCGTGCCCGTGCTGGCTGGGCTGTCGCGCAAGCGCAGCATCCGCGAGCTGACCCGACGCGACGACATGCAGGCACGCGTGCACGGTTCGGTCGCCGCGCACTTGATCGCGGCGCAACGCGGCGCGATGTTGCTGCGCGTGCATGATGTCGCCGCCACCGTCGATGCGCTTGAAGTCTGGAATGCAGTAGTCGCAGTGCCGATGCCGCGCGTGGAGGCCAAGCCAGCCATCCGCTGGCCGGACGACGCATGACGCCTTCAGTCAGGCATGTCGCCAGCGTGCCAGTACCGGATTGACGATGCGGAACCACAGCGGCGGACACAACGCGAGCAGGAACATGCTGGCGTAGCCACCAGGAAGCTGGGGGCTGTCGGCGTGGTGCAGGAGGACCTGGTAGCGGCGACGCGGGGTCTCGTGGTGGTCGGAATGCCGCTGCAGATGAAATAGCAGCAGGTTGCTGAGCAGGTAATCGGAATTCCACGAATGCAGGTGGGTGGTGCGTTCGTAGCGACCTGAGTCCAGCCGGCGACGCTCCAGGCCGTAGTGCTCGATGTAGTTGATGATTTCCAGCGAACAGGCGGCGATGAAACCCTGGACGAGGAAAAACGCCAGTCCGAGCGGCCCCAGCCACCATGCGAAAGCCGACATCAGCGCGACCCACAACAGGCTCCAGCGGATCAGTTCATTGTCTGGCGACCACCAGGGTTTGCCACGCGCGTAGAGCCGCGCCGACTCCAGCTGCCAGGCATTGGCGGTATTGCGCAGCAGCGCCCGTGGCAGGAAATGCCAGAGTGATTGGCCAAACCTGGCACTGGACGCGTCTTCCGGCGTCGACACATGCACATGGTGGCCGCGCACATGTTCGATCTTGAAGCCGTGGTAACCGACGCTGGTCAGCAGCACTCCGCCTGCCGCGCGTTCAAGCCGGGAGTCCTTGTGGATCAGTTCGTGGGCGACATTGATCGCCAGCACACCGCCTACGATGCCTTGCGAAAGCAGCCAACCCGAAGTGCCACCGGCATCGAAACCGGCCTGCACGAAATGCCAGCCGGACCATGCAAGCACGCCCAGTTGCGCAGGCAGTGCGGCCAGCGTCATGCCCTTGAACCAGCCGTCGTGTTCCAGCGTGGCGCTGGTGTCGCCATCAAGGTTGCGTGGGTCATGGCCGAGTGCATAGTCGGCAATCGGCAGGAATACGAACAGGAAGAACAACGGAAACCATGCCATCAGGTCTGGCATGCCGGTGAGCGCGCCAAGCCATGCTGCCGCAGGCATCAGTGCCGGCACCACGAACACGAACAGGAAGCCAAGGCGTTTCCAGAGTGGCATGCGATATCGGCTCGACGCATCGGGTGGAAGCCCAGCCTATCCGAACCCGCACCGGATTCAAGCGCATGGCCGCTCGCGACTTGTGACTGTGTTTCCACTTGGGATTCCATACGCGCGAACTCGATGGCTGGAATCCAGGTCGCCCCGCTCAAGCAATCCTTGCATTGACGCCAGCCCCCGCGCCGGTGGTGTGCGTTAAGCTCCGGCGCTGGTGCCCGACCGGATCGCTCGCATGCCTGCCAGTTCACCGCTGTTGATTACATTCGGCATCTACCTTGCCTTGATGGTCGGCATTGGTTTCGTGGCATGGCGCCGCACCCGCAATTTCGACGATTACATCCTCGGCGGGCGTTCGCTGGGTGTCTATGTGACCGCGCTGTCGGCCGGTGCCTCGGACATGAGCGGTTGGCTGCTGCTGGGGTTGCCCGGTGCGTTGTACCTGGGCGGCGTCTCCGAGGCGTGGATCGCAATCGGGCTGGTAGTCGGCGCCTGGGCGAACTGGCGGTTCGTGGCCGGTCCGCTGCGCGTGTACACCGAGCGCACCGACAACGCACTGACCCTGCCGGACTACTTCACCACACGATTTTCCGAAGACGGCAAATTGTTGCGGATCGCGTCGGCGCTGGTGATCCTGGTGTTCTTTGCGATCTATGCAGCCAGTGGCATTGTTGCGGGCGCGCGCTTGTTCGAAAGTGTGTTCGGCCTGCCGTATTCGCAGGCACTGTGGTACGGCGCGGCCGCGACCGTCCTGTATACGTTGATCGGCGGCTTCCTGGCGGTGAGCTGGACCGACACCGTGCAGGCGACGCTGATGATCTTTGCCTTGATCCTGACCCCAGTCATCGTGGTCATGAGCACCGGTGGACTTGGCGAGAGCCTGAATGTCATCGAGGAACTCGACCCCGCGAAACTGGACTGGTTCAAGGGCGGCGATCTCGGCCTGGTCGGCATCATTTCGCTGTTGGCCTGGGGGCTGGGCTATTTTGGGCAGCCGCATATCCTGGCGCGGTTCATGGCCGCCGATTCACTGGCGGTGATCCCGCAGGCGCGGCGCATCGGCATGACCTGGATGGTGCTGTGCCTGGCGGGGTCTCTGGCGACAGGTTTTTTCGGCATCGCCTATTTCGCGCAGCATGCGGATCAGGCCGGCGCAGTCAACGAGAACCACGAACGCATCTTCATCGTATTGGCCGAAGTGCTGTTCAATCCGTGGCTCGCGGGTGTGCTGCTGTCCGCAATCCTGGCGGCGATCATGAGCACGTTGTCATGCCAGTTGCTGGTGTGCTCAAGCGCACTGACCGAGGACTTCTATCGCGGGTTCGTGCGTCCAGAAGCCGGCGAGCGCGAACTGGTCTGGGTCGGTCGCAGCATGGTGCTGCTGGTGGCCATCATCGCAATTGTCATCGCAGGCGATCCGGACAGTCGCGTGCTGGGCCTGGTGAGTTACGCCTGGGCGGGCTTCGGCGCGGCGTTCGGGCCGGTGGTGCTGTTCTCGTTGGGTTGGCAACGCATGACGCGCACCGGTGCGCTGGCCGGTATTGTCGTTGGGGCTCTCACGGTGATCACCTGGAAGCTCGTCGCCGTTCAAATGCTGGGAAGCGGGCTGTACGAAATCGTGCCGGGTGTCGTTGCTGCCAGCATCGCCATTGTTGCTGGCAGCCTGTTGACGCCGGCCCCCAGCCAGACGGTGCAAGCGCGCCACCAGCAGGTGCGATTGAGCTTGCGCGAAAGCGGCTATTGAGCCCGGGCGCTTGGTCGAGGCGATGATGCCCACGCTGGACTTGCGGCCTCGCATCATCGCGCTGATGGGGCCGACCGCCTCGGGCAAAAGTGCCTATGCGCTGGAGCTCGCCGAGCGACTGGATGGCGAGATCGTAAGCGTTGACTCGGCGCTGGTGTATCGCGGCCTGGACATCGGTGCGGCCAAGCCGACCCGCGATGAACAGGCGCGGGCGCCGCACCACCTGATGGACATTCGTGATCCGTGGCAGCCGTATTCGGCGGCCGAGTTCGCGGTCGATGCAGCCGTCGCCATCGACGGCATACTCTCGCGCGGCAGATTACCGATCCTTGCCGGTGGCACCGGCCTGTACTTTCGCGCATTGCTCGAAGGCCTGGCTGCAATGCCCGAAGCAGATGCCTTGCTCCGCGCAGAGATCACGGCGGAGGCCGAGGTTCGCGGTTGGGCGGCTCTGCACGCCGAGCTGGCACGCGTCGATGCCGCAGCGGCGCAGCGCATCCACGCCACCGATGCACAACGCATCCAGCGGGCGCTGGAGGTGTATCGATTGAGCGGCCGCGCGATCAGCGAATGGCAGCTTGACGCACGCCAGGAGGCTTCGCGCTGGAGAGTGCTGAAGTTGGCACTGGCGCCGCCGGATCGCGCCGTGCTGCATGCGCGCATCGAGTCGCGTTTCGATGCGATGTTGGATGACGGGTTCCTGGATGAAATGCGCGGCCTGCGCGGATTGCCGGAACTGGCGACGCATCCGGCGCCACTGCAACTGCCCGCGATCCGTGCGGTGGGCTATCGGCAGGCTTGGCGGTGGCTCGACGGAGAAGGTGACGCTGCGTTGTTCCGCGAACGCGCCATCGCTGCCACCCGCCAGCTGGCCAAGCGCCAGTTCACATGGCTGCGTGGCGAACTGGACGCGCGCTGGTTGGATCCCATGACCCAGCGCACGCAGCTGGACACCGCGGTGGCCGGGTTCCTCGGCCAGCCACGCGCGTAATTCCCCTGGGGTGCGTTACCATCGGCTCGCGCCGCTGCTCGTCGGACCGGTGCAGGGCCAGGCGCGCTGCGCCGTTGCAGTTGCAATAGCGATGTCTGGCCGATTATTCGAACAACAACAAACAACAAGAACGGTGCGGGGAAAACCACATGTCCAAGGGACAGTCTTTGCAGGATCCATTCCTGAATGCGTTGCGGCGCGAGCGCGTGCCGGTGTCGATCTACCTGGTCAATGGCATCAAGCTGCAAGGCACCGTCGAATCGTTCGACCAGTTCGTGGTGTTGCTGCGTAATACGGTCAGCCAGATGGTCTACAAGCACGCCATCTCCACCGTGGTGCCGGCTCGCAATGTGCGCATCGGCTTGCCGGATGCAGAAGAGGACGGTGACGACGCGGATACCGGGTCTCCCGAGTCCACTGACTCCCCCTGAGCCCACGAATCCAGGTTCCGCATCGGCGGCAAGGCTTGGATTCGCGAGGGGTGGCCCCATAACTGGGCGATGAAGACACGCCAATTCAGCCAGACCAGCCATTGTGGGGTCCACGCCCTTGTTTGAACGCTCGCGCAAGGGCGAACACGCCCTGTTAATCCAGCCTCACGCCGGGGGACCGCCGGGCGAAGGCGTGTTCGAGGAATTCCGCGAACTGGCGCGTTCTGCCGGCGCCACCGTCGCAGCGGAATTGAACGCCAAGATTGACAAGCCGAATCCGTCGATCCTGATCGGTACCGGCAAGCTCGAGGAAGTGAAGGCGGCCTGCGAAGCCACCGGCGCCGACCTCGTGCTGATCAACCATCCGCTGAGCCCGGTGCAGGAGCGCAACCTGGAGCGTGCGCTGGAGCGCCGCGTGGTCGACCGCACCGGGCTTATCTTGGACATCTTCTCGCAGCGCGCGCGCAGCGCCGAGGGCAAGTTGCAGGTGGAACTTGCGCAACTCAAGCACATGTCCACCCGACTGGTACGCGGCTGGACCCACCTGGAACGCCAGCGCGGCGGTTCGATCGGTCTGCGCGGCCCGGGCGAGACCCAGCTGGAAACCGATCGCCGGCTGCTGCAGAAGCGCGTGGACGTGCTTTCGAAGCGGCTGGAGAAAGTCGAAGTCCAGCACACCCAGATGCGCCGCGCGCGGGTGCGCAGCGAGCTGCCGCGCGTGGCCTTGGTCGGCTATACCAATGCCGGCAAGTCGACGCTGTTCAATGCGCTGACCGGGGCGGATGCCTACGCGGCCGACAAGCTCTTCGCGACGCTGGACCCGACCGTGCGCCGCATTGAACTACCCGGTGGCGGTGTGGTGCTGGCCGATACCGTCGGTTTCGTGCGCGACCTGCCACATGACCTGGTCGCCGCGTTCCGCTCGACCCTGAGCGAGGCGCGTGAAGCCGACCTGCTGCTGCACGTGATCGATGCCGATGATCCGCTGCGCGATGAGCGCATCAGCCAGGTCGATGAGGTCCTGCAGGAAATCGGTGCGGGCGAGATTCCACAGCTGATGGTATTCAACAAGATTGACCGCATTGAAGGTGCGCATGCACGCATCGACCAGCGCGGCGACGAGCGCTGCGCGGTGTGGCTGTCGGCGCGCGACGGCATCGGACTGGAGCTGCTGCGACAGGCACTGGGCGACCGGCTGGGCCTGCGGCGCGTGGTAGGCGAAGTCGTGCTGCCCACCGATGCGGGCCGCCTGCGCGCGCGCCTGCATGCGCTGGATGCGGTGCGTGGCGAGGACCATGAGGCCGACGGCTGGCGCCTGCATCTGGACCTGCCGATCGCCGATGCCTTGCGTCTGGCGGCGCAGGACGATGGCGCGCCGTTGCGCAGCCTGCTGCCGGCTCAGGAAGCCGTGGACTGACGCAACCGGTAGAATCCCCCGCAAGCGTCACTTTCAAGAATCCCCTCACTTTCCTGCCGCGGACGCGGCACTCGATGGAGCAGGCATGGCCTGGAACAAACCCGGCGGTTCCTCCGGCAGCAACAAACGTGGCGGCAACCGTGGTCTCGGAGACCTGCTCAACCGCCTGCCCGGCTTCGGTGGCGGCATGAGCGAAGGCAACGCGTTGCGCTGGCTGCTGATCGGGCTTGGCCTGTGGCTGGCGTTCAACTGCTTCGTGCTGGTCGCAGAGCAGCAGCGCGGCGTGGTTTTGCGCTTCGGCCAGCTGTCGCGGGTGATGGAGCCCGGCCCGCACCTGAAATTCCCGTGGCCGGTCGAGCGCGTGTTCAAGGTGAATGCGACCACCATCAAGACCTTCAACGACACAGTGCCCGTACTGACCAGTGATGAAAACATCGTCAGCGTCGAGGTCAACGTCCAATACCGGGTCGCCGATCCGCGCTTGTACCTGTTCGGGACCCGCGACGCCGACCTGGTCCTGCAGCAAGCGACCCTGAGCGCCGTGCGCGAGCAGATCGGCCGTTCCAACCTGGACAACGTGCTCAGCGCCCGCGGCCCCTTGTCGATCGCCGCCAAGCAGCGGCTCGAGTCCGCACTGAAGGCCTACAAGACCGGCCTGGCCGTCACCGAGCTCAACCTGCCCAACGCGCGCCCGCCCGAGCAGGTCAAGCCCGCCTTCGACGACGTCAACAGCGCGCAACAGGACCAGCAGCGGGTGACCAGCGAGGCCGAGGCCTACGCCGCCAAGATCGTGCCCGAGGCCCGTGGCCAGGCGGCGCGCGTGCGCACCGTGGCCGAGGGGTACAAGACCGCCAGCATCGCCCGCGCCACCGGTGACGCGGAGCGCTTCACCCTGCTGCAGCAGCAGTATGCCGGCGCGCCCGACGTGACCCGCAAGCGCCTGTGGCTGGAAACGATCGAAGAGGTCCTGTCCAGGAATCGCAAGGTCGTGGGCGGCGATAGCCGGCAGCTGATCTACGTGCCGATGGAGGGCGCGAAAGGCGCCATGCCGGCACCCGCCACGGCCATCGTGCCGGACTTGGTCTCGCCAACGGTGAACGCGACCGATGATGGCGTGCGCAGCGGGCGCAAGGCTCGCGAGGAGACAACCCGATGAAATTCTCCGCATGGATGTCGGCGCTGGTCGTCGGCCTGTTGCTGTTGATGGGTTCGGTTTACGTGGTCAGAGAGGGCCAGACCGGCCTGGTGCTCAAGCTCGGCCGAATCGTGCACACCGGCGTCGGCCCCGGCCTGCATTTCAAGGTCCCGCTGCTTGAGTCCGCGCAGATCTTCGACACGCGCCTGCAGGTGCTCGACGCGGAGCCCGAGCGTTACCTGACCTCGGAGAAGAAGGACGTCAGCGTCGACTTCTTCGCCATTGGCGCGATCAGCGACGTGCAGGCGTTCTACCGCGCCACCGGTGGCGACGAGAGCGTTGCCGTGCAACGCCTGACCCCGATCATCAAGGACGCCCTTCGCAACGAGATCAACTCACGCACGTTGCAGGAAGCCGTGTCCGGCGACCGCGCCAAGATCGTCGGCGACCAGCTGGCCCTGATCAACCGTGGCGCCGCCAACCTGGGCATCAAGATTGCGGATCTGCGGATCAAGCGCATCGACCTGCCCGAGGGCGGCGAGGTGATCGGACAGGTCTACCGCCGGATGAGCGCCCAACGCTATCAGGTCGCCAGCAAGCTGCGTGCCGAGGGCGAGGAGGAAGCGCAGAAGATCCGCTCGCAAGCCGACCGCGAGCAGGCTGTGATCGCCGCCGAGGCCGAGCGCGACGCCCAGAAGCTGCGCGGCGAGGGCGATGCAACCGCCACCCGCCTGTACGCCGAAGCCGCCCAGCGCGACCCATCGTTCTACGCCTTCCATCGCAGCCTGGAGGCCTACCGCAAGTCGTTCAGCGATGGCGACGCGGTGATGGTGCTGGAGCGCAACGACCCGTTCCTGCAGTACATGCGCAGCGACCGCTAAGCGCCGTGTCCGACCTGTGGGCGGCGCTGTGCCTGGTCGCGGTGCTGGAAGGACTGGTCCTGTTCGCCGCGCCGGGGGCCTGGAAGCGGGCCGCCGAGCAGCTGCAGCAGATGCCGGACGAGCACGTGCGGCGGGTCGGAGGGATCGTGCTGATCCTCGGCATCGTGTCGTTGTACCTGGTGCGGGGCCGCTGACGGTCGCGGCCTCCGGCACAAGTCCGTAGAATGTCGAAAAGCCGGGGCTCGCCTCGGCTTTTCTCACGTTTGGAGCATGATCATGGGTCAGTCAGTCGTCGTTCTCGGTGCCCAGTGGGGCGATGAAGGCAAGGGCAAGATCGTCGACCTGCTCACCCAGGACATCGGCGCGGTGGTGCGCTTCCAGGGCGGCCACAACGCCGGCCACACCCTCGTCATCGGCGGCAAGAAGACTGTGTTGCACCTGATCCCGTCCGGCATCCTGCGCGACGACGCGCTGTGCCTGATCGGCAATGGCGTGGTGTTGCACCCGGGCGCGCTGCAGAAGGAAATCGCCGA
>JBBQHK010000066.1:0-8947 GCA_038323895.1 Lysobacterales bacterium
CTGGTCACGCCCGGGCTGGTCGATTGCCATACCCACGCAGTGTTCGCGGGTGATCGCGCCGGCGAGTTCGAGCAGCGCCTGCAAGGCGCAAGTTATGAAGACATCGCGAGGGCCGGCGGCGGCATCCTGTCCACCGTACGCGCAGTGCGCGCCGCCAATGAAAGCGAACTGTTTGAACAATCCGCGCCGCGCATCGCCGCGTTGTTGCGCGATGGCGTGACCACCCTGGAGATCAAGTCCGGCTACGGGCTCGACTTCGACAACGAGCGCAAGATGCTGCGCGTGGCGAGGCAGCTCGGCGAACACTTCGGCATCGAGGTGCGCACCACCTACCTTGCCGCGCACGCGTTGCCGCCGGAGTTCAGTGGCGATGCCGATGGCTATATCGACGCCGCCATCGGCTGGCTTCCGCGTCTGCATGCGGCAGGCCTGGTGGACGCAGTGGATGCGTTCTGCGAGGGCATCGGCTTCAGCCCGGCGCAGACCCGGCGCATGTTCGAGGCCGCGCGCGCACTTGGCCTGCCGGTGAAGCTGCATGCCGACCAGCTGAGCGACCTGGGTGGCGCGGCATTGGCGGCGGAATTCGGCGGGCTGTCTGCGGACCACATCGAACACGCTTCCGAAGCAGGAGTCATGGCAATGCGCGAAGCGGGCACGGTGGCGGTGCTGCTGCCCGGCGCCTTCCACGTGCTGCGCGAAACGAAATTGCCGCCGCTCGACCTGCTGCGCGCACACGGCGTGCCGATGGCAGTGGCGACCGATTGCAATCCGGGTACCTCGCCGCTGCTGTCACTGCGACAGGCGATGGAGCTGGCGTGCACGCATTTCAAACTGATGCCCGAAGAAGCGCTGCGTGGCGCCACCGTGCATGGCGCAGGCGCCTTGGGCCTGCGGGATCGCGGCGTGCTGCGTGTCGGCCAGCGCGCGGACTTCGTGCACTGGCGTGTGCGCCACCCCGCGGAGCTTTGCTATTGGCTGGGTGGCGGATTGGCCGACGGCGTGTACGCAGGCGGCGTGCGGCGGGCCTGATCGCCTGCCATCGCCCCACGAAAAAGCCCCGCGCGTGCGGGGCTTCTTGCAGGCATCGCCAAGCGCTACCGGTGGATCAGCTGGTCGCCTTCTTCGAGACCACTTTCTTCGCCGGTGCCTTGGCAGCGGTCTTGGTCGCGGTCTTGGTCGCGGTCTTCTTCACGGCCGGTGCGGCCATGTTGCCGGTCGCTTTGTCCGCAACGTGACTGCGCGCGTTGCCGTAGCTGGCAATGCTGCGCTTGCCCTTGGCGGTCTTGCGGTCGCCCTTGCCCATCGTGATGCTCCTGAACTGTGCTTTGAAGGTGGATCGCGTGGTGCGCGAGGGGGTGGATTCTAGCACGCAGGTTGACCTCAACCTGCGCGACGATCCGCATGGAAGACAGCCACCTTGATAAGCCTGTGCCCCTCAGACAGGGGATCAGGAGTAGAGAGCCGGGCCAGACGTTTACAGATGCAAACCTCGGGATTGACCCATGCGAGGCAAGGTTCAATGCGCGCAGTGGGCATCGTGCACGTGGCCATGATTCAGCCGCAGGCTGGCCACGTGGGCCAGCGCGACCAGGGTTCCGCCGAACGTCATCACCACCGCATGCGCGACCAGGTCGTGGTGCAGGGCCTCGATGCTGATGCCGAGCCAGAGCGCGGCCAGGCCCGGGATCAGCAGCCACAGCGCACGCACCTCGCCATGCCGCCGCCAGCCCCAGACAACGCTGAACAGTCCGAGCAGGCTGGCGAAGATCACGAACCAGCGCTCGAAACCATCACCCAGCCACGCGGCGATGCCCAGCGACGGCAGCAGCGCGATCACCAGCGGCAACAACGCGCAATGCACCGCGCATAGCAGCGAGCCGGTCGCGCCGAGGCGGTCGAGCAGTCGGTGGCGGGTGGGTACGGCCATCAGGTGGGTTGCGGTTTCTTTTCCAAGATTGGTACAGTATAACATAACAAAACATGTCGCTCATTGTACGGATCATTCCATGCCGCAACGCCTGCCCCGCCCACACCTGCTCGCCATTGCCCTGCTGGTAGCCTTGCCTCTCCACGCCCAGCAAGCGCCCGCAACGCGCCAGCACGACCGCGACCCCAAGGACCTTGCCGCGGTCGAAGTGCGCGCGACGCCGCTGGCCGATACCGCGGAAAACCTGACCACGCCGGTGGACGTGCTGGCCGGCAGCAAGCTGGATGAAGCCAAGGCCGGAACCCTCGGCGAAACCGTGGCCAAGCTGCCGGGCGTGCAGTCGTCCAATTTCGGTCCCGGCGTCGGTCGCCCGATCATCCGCGGCCTGGACGGCGCGCGCGTGCAGGTGTTGAGCGACGGGCTGGGCTCGGGCGATGTGTCCACGGTCAGCGTGGACCACGCGGTATCGATCGAGCCATTCCTGGCCGAGCAGATCGAAGTGCTCAAGGGTCCGGCCACGCTGCTCTACGGCAGCGGCGCGATCGGCGGCGCGGTCAACGTGGTCGATGGCCGCATCCCGGAAGTCCGCCCTGACGTGCCGTTCGGCGGCCGCGCCGAACTGCGCCACGGCAGCGTCAATGACGAACTGACCGGCATGGTCCGCCTCGACGGAGGCACCGGCGCGTTCGCCTTCCACTTCGACGTGCTGCATCGCGAAGCAGGCAACTACGACATTCCAGGCTTCCCGGAGAGTGCGGCCTTGATGGCGGAACACGGCGAGACGCCGGATCCCGATGACACCGGCATCCTGCGCAACAGCGCGGTGCGAACCGACAGCGCCGCGCTGGGCGTGTCGTGGATCGGCGCGCGCGGTTTTCTCGGTGGCGCATACAGCCTGTTCAATACGTCCTACGGAATTCCGGGCGGCCATTCGGAGGGACAGGTCGATAGCAATCCCGCCGCAGACGCGGTCGAGGAAGCGGACGTACGCATCCTGATGGACCAGCGGCGCAGTGAACTGCGCGCCGGCATCGACGCGTTCGGGGCATTCGAGACACTGCGGCTGAAACTGGCCGACACCAACTACACCCACACCGAATTCGAAGGTGAGGAGATCGGCACGGTGTTCACCAACCATAGCCGGGAAGCGCGTGCGGAACTGGTGCACAGGCCGGTAGCCGGCTGGAAAGGCGCGTTCGGCCTGCAGGCCAGCCAGCGCGATTTCATGGCCGTCGGTGCCGAAGCCTTTGTGCCCGGTTCCAGCGCGAACGATGCCGGCCTGTTCTGGATCGGCAAGCGTCAGTTCGAAGGTGCGTTCGGAGCCGTCCAGGTCGATCTGGGACTGCGCCACGACCGCAACGGCATCGACGTGGACGCCGCGGCCACTGAGGCACCGGATCGGGACTTCCGCACCACCAGCGCCTCCGCCGGATTCGGCTGGAAGGCCAGCGAAGCGCTGCACGTGAGCCTTGGCCTGGATCACGCGCAGCGCGCACCCGGCGCGGAAGAGCTGTACTCCAACGGACTGCACGTGGCCACCGGCAGCTTCGAGTTCGGTAACGCCGCGCTGGGCGTGGAAACCGCGCGGCGCATCGAGCTCGGTGCGCACCTCCACCGTGGCCCGTTCGAAGCCCAGCTCTCTGCCTGGCAGGCGCGCTATGACGACTTCGTCTACCTTGCGGGCACCGACGCCGAGGTGGACGGCGCGCAGCTACGCGTCTGGCGCCAGGGCGACGCCCGCTTCCAGGGCCTGGAGGCCAAGCTTGACTGGGACATCGCCGACACCGCCAGCGGCCTGTGGTCGCTGGGCGTGTTCGGCGACATCGTGCGCGCGCGGCTGGCGGCTGGCGCCGGTAGCACCGCCACGCAGGAATTCGCCGTGCGCCACGAGGACCACGTCGACCTGGTGCAGGCGCAGGTCGCGACCGGTGGCAACCTGCCGCGCATCGTCCCCGCCCGCGTCGGTGCCACCCTGCGCTGGGAACGCGACGGCTGGCGCGGCTCGCTGGGCGCGGTGCGTTACGCGAAGCAGGACGACGTGGCCGCGTTCGAAACGTCGACCCCGGGCTACACCCTGGTTGACGCGCACGTCGCCTGGCACATCGACACCAAGGGTGGCCAGGAACTCGAGCTGTTCGTCGACGGCAACAACCTGACCGACCGCGAAGCGCGCCCGCATACTTCGTTCCTCAAGGACCTGGTGCCGCTTCCCGGACGCAACATCGTGCTCGGCGTGCGCGCGTTCTTCTAGACGCGCATCGCGAATGCGTCAGGCCTGTGCGCACCTGGCGCACAGGCCGTGCACTTCCAGTGTCTGCGCCTGCGGCACGAAACCCAGCGCGCGGGCGCGGGCATCCAGCGCATCCACGACGTCACGATCTTCAAGCTCGACCGCCGAATGGCAGCGGTTACAGATCAGGAATGGCACCGAATGCTGGTCAGTGCTCGGGTGGTGGCATGCGACGAACGCGTTCACCGATTCGAGCTTGTGGATGAATCCATTGGACATCAGGAAGTCCAGCGCGCGATACACGGTGGGCGGCGCAGCCGCGCCGGCACCCTCGCCTCCACGGACCAGTTCCAGCAGGTCGTAGGCCTTGATCGGCTTTCCCGCCGCAGCAACAAAACCCAGAACGCGCGCGCGTATCGCGGTCAGCCGCAGGCCACGTTCGTGGCAGGCATGCTCCACCGCATGCACGAAGGCAGCGGCATCGTGCACGTGGTGGCTCGGCTCGATGCAGGCATGTGATGCAGGTGATGACTTGGTGTTGGCCATGACCTTGATCTAGGCATCCGCCGGGATTTTTGCAAGGGCAGCGTCTATCCGTGCCAATGCCTCGGTTTTGCCGGCAAGGTAAATCGTGTGTGAAATATCCGGGCTGACCTGGGTGCCAGTGATCGCCACACGCAAGGGCTGCGCGACCTTGCCCATGCCCAGCCCGGACGCCTCAACCGTGGTGTGGAAAGCGGCTTCAATGGCTTCCACCGTCCACGCATCCAGCGACGCAAGGCGCGCGCGCATGTCAGCCAAAGGCGCGCGTGCCGCCGTAGTCAGGTGCTTGGCGACGGCCTTGTCGTCATACTGCGTGAGCGGACCAAACCACACCGCTGCACGTTCGGCCATATCCTTCAACGTCTGCACGCGGTCACGCAAGGCGATGACGATGTCGGCAGGCGCCGGGCCATTGGCAAGGTCATATCCGGCCTGCTGCAGGTGCCACTGCAGATGCACGGCAACCTCGGCGGGATCGTCGGCTTTCAGGTATTGCTGGTTGAGCCATCCCAGCTTGGCCATGTCCAGGCGCGCCGCCTTGGCGTTGACGTCGGCCAGGTCGAACAGCGACTGCATTTCCGCGATCGAGAACACTTCCTGGTCGCCGTGCGACCAGCCCAGCCGCACCAGGTAATTGAGCAGCGCATGCGGTAGATAGCCGGCATCGCGATACTGCATCACATCGGCGGCACCGGTGCGCTTGGACAGCTTCGCGCCCTGCTCGTCGAGGATCATCGGCAGGTGCGAGAACGCCGGCACATCAACCCCGAGCGCGCGATAGATGTTGATCTGGCGCGGCGTGTTGTTGACGTGGTCGTCGCCGCGCACGACATCGCTGATGCCCATGTCGATGTCGTCCACCACCACCGCGAAGTTGTACGTCGCATAGCCGTCCGGGCGGAAAATCACCAGGTCGTCGAGTTCGCTGTTGGCGATCTCGATGCGACCCTTCACCTTGTCGTCCCACGCGACCACGCCCTCGTCCGGGTTGCGGAAGCGGATCACCCGGTTCGGGTCATCGCGCCAACCGGCATTTTCGCTGCGGTAGGCGCCGTTGTAGCGCGGCTTGTTGCCAGCGGCCATCGCCGCTTCGCGCATCGCTTCGAGCTCGGCCTTGGTTTCGTAAGCGTAATAGCCATGGCCGGAGGCGACCAGTTGCTCGGCGACCTGCTTGTAGCGGTCGAGCCGGTGGGTCTGGTAGATCGGACCTTCGTCGTAATCCAGGCCAAGCCATTCCATTGCCTGCAGGATTGCGTCGATTGCCTCCTGTGTGCTGCGCTCGCGGTCGGTGTCTTCGATGCGCAGGATGAACTGCCCTCCCTTGCGGCGCGCTTGCAGCCAGCAGTACAGCGCTGTGCGCGCGCCGCCAATATGCAGGTAGCCGGTGGGGCTGGGGGCGAAGCGGGTACGGACGGTCATTCGTGACTCGGCGAGGGGCAAAGCGCGATTTTACTCTGCTGCCGGCAACCACAGGCCGATGGGTAAGGTCCGATCAGGTCGCGCCTTCGTATGAAAGGCTGGCCAACCTCGTCCCGGCGAGTCGACGCGCTTCGCGTGCCGCTGCGGCCGCATCGCGCGCGAGCATGTGGAAGTCCTGGGTGTAGGGTCCGCCGGATCGCCCCGTGCCCCGCTTGTCGAAGACGAATGAACCGATACCGGAGGCCGGCAATAACCTCTGCCAAGCGGCAAAGTCCATCGCCGACGTGCTCTCCGACCCATGCACCATCACCACGACCGCCACCTCTTCGTCACCAGGCGGCATGACCAGCCGGCCGGCCAGGGTGACGCCTTCGCTCTGGAAGGTGGTTTCAAGGTTGACGAGGGGAATCAAGCGACCAGCCACGCCGTTGAAACGCAGCCCTTGCTGCGCGCAAGGAAGGATTTCGATGGCGTGACCATCGGCTTGCCCTGTCGATCCCCGCGTCGAGACGAGCGCGCCCCCGACCTCCGCTATCGCGCCGGTTCGCCCATCCGGCATCCGCCAGCGCAGGCCTCGCGAGGTCGCACCCACGTCAAGCAAGCTTCCGTCTTCGAGTCGATAGGCACCAATGCGGCAGTCGGTCGACACGCCAGCGGATGCAACAGCCTCCTCGGGAAGCAACGCCGCAAGCACTACTGCAACGGCAAAGCTGGGCCACCCTGGAATCATCGCGTTGCTCCCTGGAATCTGGCCGGCAGTTCAAGTGAAGCAGGATTCCGAAGATGGCCGCCTACAATGCAGACATGACCACGCTTTTCATTTCCGACCTTCATCTGGATGCCGAACGCCCTGAAATCACCGAACTATTCGGCGATTTCATCGAACGCGAAGCGGGCGATGCTGAGGCGTTATACATCCTCGGCGACCTGTTTGAAGCCTGGGTGGGCGACGATGATCCTTCGGACGCGGGTGCCTTCGTCGCTTCGAGGCTGAAAGCATTGTCGGAAGGCGGCTTGCCGGTGTGTTTCATCCGCGGCAACCGAGATTTCCTGCTGGGCACCGACTACGCACGCTGCGCAGGAATGACAATCCTGCCCGATCCTGCAGTCATAGTCCTGCATGGCACGCCGACCCTGATCGGCCATGGCGACCTGCTGTGCACGGGCGATGTCGCCTACCAGCAGTTCCGAGCGCAGACCCGCGACCCGCGTTGGCAGGCGCAATTCCTGTCACAACCGCTGGCCGAGCGCCTGGCATTCGCCGCGCAGGCGCGCGCCGCGAGCAAGGCACGCTTTGGCGAACTGCAGGCGAGCGGCCTGTCGGAAACAGTCACCGATGTCAGCCCGGAAACGGTTGCCGGCATGTTCGCGCGCTATGGCATCCACCGCATGATCCATGGCCACACCCATCGACCTGCGATCCACAATGAAGCTGATGGCTGCACCCGCATCGTGCTCGGTGACTGGTACACCCAGGGCTCGGTATTGCGTGTCGATGCGCAGGGGTTCGAGTTGGCCGCGCTCCCCGTCTGAAGCGCGCTAGTTCGCGGCTTCCAGCAACCCTTCCAGTTCCTCTGCATCGAAACCGGCCAGTAGCCGAGCTTCCATGTTGAACGGCTTGAGCAGGACTCCGGTCGCATATTCGCGCAGAAGTTCGCGGAACCTGGCGCGTGGTTCGACCCCGGCGCGTTCGCAATGCCAGCGGTACCAACGCGAGCCTGCCGCGACATGCGCAATTTCCTCGCGCAGGATGATCTCCAGGATGTCGGCGGTGGCGTCATCGCCAAGCCCGCGCAGTTTCACGATCATCCCCGGCGTCACGTCCAGGCCACGCGCTTCCAGCACCCGTGGCACCAGCGCCATGCGTGTCAGGCCGTCCTGCGCGGTCTTCTCGGCCATTTCCCAGAGGCCGTTGTGCGCATCGAAATCGCCGTAGTCGTGGCCAAGTTCGCGCAGTCGCGCGCGCAACATCGAGAAATGCCGCGCCTCGTCATTGGCCACGCCGACCCAGTCCGCGTAATACGCGTCCGGCAATCCGCGGAAGCGGTACACCGCATCCCAGGCCAGGTCTATCGCGTTGAACTCGATATGCGCCACTGCATGGATGAACGCAGCGCGGCCTTCGGTGCTGCCGAAGCCGCGACGCGGCAGGTCACGTGGGTGGACCAGTCGCGGCGTCGGTGGACGACCCGGCATGCGGATCGGTTCTGGTGGCGGCGAAGCTGCAACAATCAGCAAATCGCCACGCGCGAAGGCCGCAGCGGCGTCGTAGGTTGCAGTGACTTTGGCTTCGGGCGAGGCGGCTGCGAGGCACGCAGCCGCGGCGGAAAACAGATTGCTCATCAGGAAGCGTTTGCGCGCAGACTCAACTCACCCGCCGCTGCTTCTTGGCATCGTCCGAACGCAATTGCTCGATGCGTTCGAAATAGCCTGCATCCACGCCGGTGACGTAGTTGCCGTCGAAGCAGGACGCATCGAAATGCTCGATTCGATCCCTGGGGCCGGACACCGCAGCTTTGAGGTCTTCCAGGTCCTGGTAGATCAGCCAGTCGCAACCGAGGAACGCCTGCACCTCTTCTTCGCTGCGGCCGTGCGCGACCAGTTCGTCGACCGAGGGCATGTCGATGCCGTAGATGTTCGGATGCCGCACTGGCGGCGCGGCCGATGCGAGATAGACTTTGCGCGCTCCGGCATCGCGGGCCATCTGCACGATCTGCTTGGCGGTGGTGCCACGCACGATCGAATCGTCGACCAGCAGCACCACGCGGTCGCGGAACTCCAGCGGGATCGGGTTGAGCTTGCGACGCACCGACTTCGCGCGTTCGCCC
>JBBQHK010000067.1:0-8469 GCA_038323895.1 Lysobacterales bacterium
CGCAGGAACAGTTCCCGCGCCAGGATGGCCGGCACGAAGCCCTGCATCAGATGGCCCAGGCGATCCCACGGATTGCGCGCCGTACCCAGCAACTCCTGCAGCCAGAACCCTCCGGGCGTCAGCGCATAGGTGTAGGTGCCGCCATGGATCAAGACCAGCGCATGCAGTACCAGCAACCAGCACAGCAGGCGGGTGAGCGGGAAGCGGCCCCAATACCAGGCAATCAGGGCCAGGCCCAGCATCGCCCAGATCGTTTCCAGGAACCAGGTCAGGCGGTCCCCCGCCATGAGCCCGGACATCACCAGTGCAACCAGCGTGGCCACCACCAGCAGCCAGCGTTCGCCACGAGACGGGACACGCGCCGGTGCTGCTGCTTGGACGAGCGAATTCGTGTGCATGCCCCGCATGCTATCGCTTTGGCGCGCGTGCGGTTTGGCCGGTGTTAGGTTGGCGGCGACTAAGCTGCACGTCCCGCTTTGATGGTCGATGCCGATGCGCGTCTTCGCGACTACCCTGTCCGCTTGCCTGCTGGCTGCCTGCGCCAGTGCGCCTGAGATGCGCGCGCCTTCGCCAGTCGGCACCAAGGCGCTGCCGGTCAAGGTTGCGCCGATCAAGGTCGGCATCGCACTGGGTGGTGGCGCAGCGAAAGGCTTTGCCCATATCGGCGTGATCAAGATGCTGGAGGCCAACGGCATCGTGCCTATGGCAGTGGCCGGCACCAGCGCCGGCAGCGTGGTCGGCGCGCTGTACGCCAGTGGCATGGATGCGTTCGCGATGCAGGAAAACGCATTCGCCTTGGACGAGTCGAAGATTCGCGATGTCAGCTTGTTCTCGGGTGGCGTGGTGAAGGGCCAGAAGCTGCAGGACTATGTCAACGAGCTGGTCGGCGGGCGTTCGATAGAAAAAATGCGCAAGCCGTTTGCAGCCGTGGCCACCCAACTCGAAACCGGCGAACGCACCGTGTTCGTCCGTGGCAATACCGGCCAGGCCGTGCGCGCGTCCAGTTCAATTCCCGGTGTGTTCGAGGCGGTGAAAATCGGCAAGCTGCATTACGTGGATGGCGGCGTGACCAGCCCGGTGCCGGTCGATGCCACCCGTCAACTTGGCGCTGAATTCGTGATCGCCATCGACATTTCCAGCAAAGCCGACGGGATCGCCTCGAGCACCAGCATGCTGGGCAACATCAACCAGAGCATCCGGATCATGGGTCAGAAACTGGGTGCGCTGGAACTGGCGCGCGCGGATAGCGTCATCCGACCAAAAGTGAACGACATCGGCCCGGCCGACTTCGAGCAGAAGAACCGCGCCATCCTGGAAGGCGAGCGCGCGGCGCTGGCCGCGTTGCCGCAGATCAAGGCCAAACTTGCGCAGCTTCAGGCGCAGCGCGTGGCCAAGGCGCAACAAGCCGCCGATGCCGATGCCGCGCGCCGGGTCGAAAGTGAGCGCGTGGCCCGTTGCGCCAAGCAGCAGGGTTGGATGGACCGACTGACCCGCGACGTTGACTGCCGCGGCGGCTGATCTGGCACAAAGCACGCCTGCGCCGCTGGCGTTAAGATCGGGCCATGAACAGCACTTCTTCCACACCCCGCCGCGTCGAAAACCTGCACACCGACAAGGGCAAGGTGCCGGTCTACGCCACTGGAATCGTCGAGCAACCCTGGAATGATTACAGCGTAGAAGACCACGACGTCTGGCGGCAGTTGTACGAGCGCCAGCGCGACGTCCTCATTGGTCGTGCCTGCGACGAGTTCCTGCAGGCGCAGGACGCAATGGGCATGACCCCGAACCAGATTCCCAAGTTCAGTGAATTGAACGAGGTCCTGTCAGCCGCGACCGGCTGGACGTTGATGGGTGTCGAAGGCCTGTTGCCTGAGCTGGATTTCTTCGACCATCTGGCCAATCGGCGCTTTCCGGTAACTTGGTGGATCCGGCGGCAAGACCAGGTCGATTACATCGAAGAGCCCGACCTGTTCCACGACCTGTTCGGCCACGTGCCGCTGCTGATGAACCCGCTGTTTGCCGACTACATGGAAGCGTATGGGCGCGGCGGGGTGAAGGCGCATGCGATCGGTGCGGACGCGCTGCAGAACCTGACCCGATTGTATTGGTACACGGTCGAATTCGGCCTGATCCAGCAGGCTGATGGCCTGCGCATCTACGGCAGCGGAATCGTCAGTTCGAAGGGTGAATCGCTGCACAGCCTGGAATCGGCAGCGCCGAACCGAATTGGCTTTGACCTGGAGCGGATCATGCGTACCCGCTATCGGATCGACAGTTACCAGAAGACCTATTTCGTGATCGACAGCTTCCAGCAATTGATCGAGGCGACCTTGCCGGATTTCACCTCGATCTACGAGCGGCTGGCGGTGCAGGAATCGGTCCCGGCCGGCAACGTGCTGGAATCCGATGCCGTGTTCCAGCGTGGCAGTGGCGAAGGCTGGGCAACGGACGGCGATATCTGAGGTTCGCAAGGACGCGGCAGTCGGTATCCTGACGCCCATGGCCTCGACTTTCCTTGACCTCCCGACCCCGCGGGTGCTGTGGCGCTGGTTCAAACAGTGGCGGCAAAACCAGCTGGTAGCGACGACTGACCGAATTTCGGTACTCGAGCACGTGGACGAGGCCGGTCACTTGGGGCCGCGCTACGCGTTCATGACCATGATGTCCGCAGGCATCGCCATGCTTGGCCTGCTGCAGAATTCCGCGGCGGTGATCATCGGCGCGATGCTGATCTCGCCGTTGATGGGCCCGATCATCGAGCTGGGCATGGGCCTGGCCACCTTCGACCTGCGCACGATCCGCGACGCGCTGAAGTCGCTCACGATCGGCGTGTTCCTGTCTTTGCTGGTCGCGGTCGTGATTGTGTTTTTCTCACCGCTGCAGGACGCCACGCCCGAAATCCTGGCGCGCACCGAGCCCACCTTCTTCGACTTGCTGATTGCCATCTTCTCAGGTCTTGCAGGTGCTTACGCCACGGTCACGCGCAAAGGCGAAATGATTGTCGGCGTGGCGATTGCAACGGCCCTGATGCCGCCGCTGGCAGTGGTTGGCTACGGCATCGCGGTGATGAACTGGAGCATTGCGGGTGGCGCCGCCTTCCTGTTCATGACCAACTTGTTGGCGATCGCGCTATCCGTCACGATCATCGCCCGCTGGTACGGCTTCGGCGGTACCGATTCGCCCAAGCAGACGGCCTGGCAGGCCGGCCTGATCATTGGCAGTTTCGTCCTGCTATCGATTCCGCTGGGCCTGGCGCTGGGGCGCATCGCGCTCAAATCGCAGGTGGAGCTGAGCGTACGCGGCGCCACCGACGCCGCCGCGGCCAACGCGTCTGGCCGCGTGTCCGGCCTGCGCGTGGATATCACCAAGGACGGCGTCAACGTGGATGCGGTGATGATGATGCCGCGCCACGTCAACGGCCTTGAGGCAACGCTGGAAAAATCGCTCTCGATCCAGCTGCAACGTCCGGTCAACGTGCAGGTGCGTGAAGTGCTGACTGCCGACGACGCCACCTTCGCCCAGCAGCAAGGCACGCTGGCCGAGTTGCGGCGCAGCATCGATGCCCTGCAGACTGCCGAGAGTGGACGCTCGTCCGTCCAATTGACCAGGCAAACCGAGCAAATGCGTCTGCAAACGCAACTCCTGGGCTATCTGGGCCGACTGACGCCAAGTGCGGATGGGCGGCGCTGGACCCTGCAGATCGAGCCTGGGTCACGAACCACATTACAACGTGCGCAACGCATCGAACGCGAGATCAACGCCCGCTTTGCCGATGATGGCCTCAGCATGACGGTGCTGCCAACGCTGCAGTCACTGCCCGGCATCGTGTTTGCCGATGACAGCGCCGAGCTTGATGCCGATTCGACACGTACCCTGGCAACGGTTGCTTGGGCACTTCAGCGCTGGCAAGGCGATGCCGTTCGCGTGATCGGCGTGGGCGGCACCGAGCAGCTTGCGCAATCACGCGCCGATGCGGTCGCCACCCTCTTGCGGGCAAGTGGGTTGCAGGCACGCACGTCGCTGGACGACACGGCGTCGGTGCGCGCCCGTGTGCGCGATGAAGGCCCGCAAGCGGCGCGCACCGTGCGCCTGGAAATCGGCGAGGCGCTCTGACGGCAGTGGCGCTTGCGTCCTAATTCAGAATGTCCGCTTGGGCCAACCTTCCGGAATGTCTACGTAACCGCCATTGAGGTCGATCCCGTCCAGCTGCTGTCCGGCCGTGACGCCGACTTCGATCAAGGTGTCCGGCGGGCAAGGCGCGCTGATGCAGCGGATCTGTGACGCATGCGCAATCAGCGTCAACGCGCCTGAGCCTACCCAACCCAACAGGTAGTAACGCCCCGGCGCGACATCGATGCGGTAGTCAAGCGCGCCTTCAGCCGTCTCCATGCAGGTCGGGGTGCCGCCATCCACGGGAGTCGCGCAAATCCGCAGCGCGGGTGGTGCTCGGTTGCCATCGCGAATGGCGCCACTGATCCTGGCACCTGCCGGCCGGACTTCTGGGGTATTGGTCGGTGGCGTCTCTGCAGGTTCAGCCTGCGAGGCTGGCGTGGGCGGTGCAGCTGTGACGCCTGTCGTTGGCGCGCTGCTCGCCTTGTTGCTGGTGGGTGCGCACGCCACCAGCAACAAGGCCATGGGCAACGCCATCAGGATGAGAGGCCCTGGAACCAGCAGGCAAAGCGGCGTGTTGCTCATTCGGGCATTCCGGAACATGGCGGGTATCGGCGACAATAGCGCCACGCCTTGCCGGATACCTGCACATGTCGCTCACCCATGTTTCGCTGACCCGTTTCCTGATCGAGGAGGGCCGCGCCGGCCGGGTTAATGCCGATCTGCGTCTGCTGATCGAAGTCGTGGCGCGCGCCTGCAAGTCGATTTCAGTCGCCGTCGGCAAGGGCGCCTTGGGCGGAGTACTGGGCGATGCCGGCAGCGGCAACGTGCAAGGCGAGGCCCAGAAGAAACTCGACGTTCTCAGCAATGAGATCCTGCTGGAAGCCAACGCTTGGGGTGGCCATCTGGCGGCCTGCGCATCGGAAGAGATGGAGCACTGCTTCCCGATCCCGGACGCGCATCCGCGCGGCAACTTCCTGCTGCTGTTCGACCCGCTGGACGGCAGCAGCAACATCGACATCAATGCCAGCGTCGGCACGATTTTCTCGGTCCTGCATAGCCCGGACGGGGTCGGCACGCCGGAGGACGGCCATTTCCTGCAGCCCGGCCGTGACCAAGTGGCCGCGGGCTACTGCCTGTACGGACCCAGCACCATGCTGGTCCTCACGCTTGGCCATGGCACCCATGCGTTCACCCTGGATCGTGAGCAGGGTTCATTCGTACTGACCCGTCGCGACCTGTCGATCCCGGAAGAAACCGCGGAATTCGCGGTCAATTCGTCCAACCAGCGTCACTGGGATCCGGCGATGCAGGCCTACGTGGCAGACCTCTTGGCCGGCAAGAGCGGGCCGCGCGGCAAGGACTTCAACATGCGCTGGGTGGCGGCCATGGTCGCGGACGTACACCGCATCCTGACCCGCGGTGGCATTTTCACCTACCCGGTCGACGCCAAATGTCGCGACAAGGGCGGACGCCTGCGCCTGATGTATGAGGCCAATCCGATGGCGCTATTGGTCGAGCAGGCAGGCGGCGCCGCAAGCACCGGTTACGAACGGTTGCTGGACGTGCAGCCGACGGCTTTGCACCAGCGCGTGCCGGTGTTCATGGGCAGCGCCGGCGAGGTGGCGGCAGCGGTCGGCTACCACACGCGGCACGGGGCCGGCTAAGGGTGTTGGACTTCATCGAGGTCTACGAAGGTGCGCTGGCTCCCGAAGTCTGCGCGTCCCTTGTAGAGCGATTCATGGCCAGCAGCGGCGTGCAGCCAGGCCGTGTGGGAAGCGGCGTGATGACCGACCTCAAGGACAGCCTGGATCTCTCGATCAGCCAGCAGCCAGGCTGGACCGAAGTCGAGGCACAACTCAATGGCGCGGTGTTCTCCGGCTTGCTTTCGTACTTGCGCAAGTACCCGCACATGCTGATCGCCCCGTTGATGCTGGAGGTGCCGGGTGCAGATGGGGCGCGGCACCGGCTCACCCCAGAACGGATCGCGGCGATGGACGACGCGACCCTGGCACCGATCCTGCAAGCGGTGCTCAGGCCGGGCGCGATCAACCTGCAACGCTATGTCGCTGGGCGCGGTGGCTATCCATACTGGCACTGCGAGCTGTACCCGCGCGATGCGCATGCGGAAACATTGCACAGGCACCTGTTGTGGACGCTTTACCTGAACGATGGCTTCCAGGAAGGTGAAACCGAGTTCCTCTACCAGCAGCGCAAGATCACGCCCAAACGCGGCAACTTGTTGATCGCACCCGCTGCGTTTACCCATACCCATCGAGGCAATCGCCCCCTGGCTGGCGACAAGGTCATTGCCACCAGCTGGATCCTGTTCCAGCGGGCCGAGGCGATCTTCGGACCGACCCGATGAGGGCGTTTGCCTGATCCGGCGCACCGCTTGGGGGTGCGCGACGATTAGTTAACGTTAGGTGGTTGGTTAAGCACCAACCAGTACAAGCCGATCTGACGCACCACGTCGACGAAACGCTCGAACTCGACCGGCTTCTGGATGTAGCTGTTGGCGCCCAGTTCGTAGACGCTGCCCACATCCAGCGGCTCTGCGCTGGTGGTCAGCACGACCACCGGCAGGGACCTTGTCGCCGGGTTCTCACGGATCGCCTGCAGAACTTCACGGCCATTGAGCTTGGGCAGGTTGAGGTCAAGCAGGACCAATGCCGGCACATCATTGGCATCGCGACCGGCATGCTCGCCGCGCGCAAACAGGTAATCCAGCGCCTGCGCGCCATCGGTGACGACGCGGATCACATAGCCGCTGCCTGCTTCGCCGAACGCGATCCGCGTCAGCTCCACGTCGTCCGGATTGTCCTCGACCAGCAAAATTTCCTTGTTCTGACTAACCATCATGCATCCATATGTTGGTTTATCTGATCCTGCAATTGCAGGTGGAAGCAGGCCCCGACACCGGGTTCAGCTTCCGCGCTAATACTGCCACCGTGCCGCATCGCCACCTGTTGCGCGATGGTCAGGCCAATCCCATTACCGGCACCTTCATCGCTGCCATGCAGGCGCTGGAATGGCTCGAATAGTTTCGCCGAATAGGCCATGTCGAAGCCAATGCCGCGGTCACGAATCGAAAGCGCCAGCTTGTCGCCCTTGCGCTCGCCCGCGACACGGATCCAAACCTGCGGTCGGCGTGCGGAGAAGCGCCAGGCGTTGTCCAACACTTGCCCCAGCATCGCTTTCAACAAGCGCTCGTCGCCCATGACCTCCAGGCCCGGTTGCACGTGTACATCGGCGTCGCGTTGCGGATTCGCATCCTGCAGTTCCGCCAATACCCATTCCGCCAGCAGGCTGACATCCACCATGCCGGTCCGCAATACCGCGCGATTGATGCGGGCAAGCTCAAGCAGGCCATCGATCAAGCCGCCCATCCGCGCGGATGCCGCGCGGATGCGCTGCAACTGGTCCTGCGCGGATTGGTCAAGCTGGCCCTGGGTGCTGCGTGCCAATTGGCTGGCAAACCCATCAATCGCACGCAGCGGCGCGCGCAAATCGTGGGACACCCCGTGCACGAAGGCCTCGAGCCGCTGATTGGCGACCTCCAGATCCAGGGTTCGTGCATGCACCCGTTCTTCCAGTGACGCATGGATCTTACGCAACGCGCGCTCTGCCTCGCGTTGCGCGGTCACGTCACGAATTTGCGCGATCAGATAGTCCGCATGCCCGTTGTCATCACGCATCAACGCAGAATTGACCACGGCTTCGATGACGCGTCCGTCAGCGCCTAGATAGCGCTTCTCGACTTCCACCACATCCTCATCGGTTCTCACCAACCGCTCCAGCACGCGCTCGGTCAATGGCAGATCGTCTGGATGCGAGACGTCATGTATCTGGCGGCCGAGCAGTTCATCCGCTTGGTATCCGAGCAGTTTGCACAGGGCCGGGTTGACTTCCACCCAGCGGCCCTCCGTGGACACGATCGCCATGCCGATCCCGGCCGACGCCATGGCCAGGCGGAAGCGAGCGTCAATGGTTGCCGTGGTGGTCACGATGCCTGGTGCGCGTGCAGATCATCCCGGGAGTGTAGGCAGCTGCAGCGTCAATGGCATGTGCACTCTGTCACCTTCACGAACGCGCCAATCTTGGGAGGTCGTGCACAATGATCGAGATGAACTTGCCGCCCCAGTTGATTGAGCAGATTGCGTTCGGCCTGATCTTGTTGGGTGGGTTGTACCTGTTCATCACCGAAAAGCTGCGCGTCGATGTGACCGCGATGCTGATTTTGTTGGCGCTGGTGTTGACTGGCGTACTGGACAGCAAACAGGCCCTGTCGGGCTTTGCCAGCGAGCCGGCGATCATTGTTGCCGCGGTTTTCGTGATTTCAGGCGGGCTTGCCGCCAC
>JBBQHK010000068.1:0-8079 GCA_038323895.1 Lysobacterales bacterium
GGGCGCATCATCCGATAGTCGGTCTGGTTCCTCTCCACCGATGTCAGTCCTATCACCTTGCTACCGGCGGCGTGCAGCCGCAGCCAACTCATCGGCCCATACAGACTGTCCATGTCGATCACGACATAGTCCGCGTTTTCATCAGCCACCAGGGTCCAATGACCACCGAGGTGCGAATTCGCCACTTTGAAGGCAGTCTCCACCTCGGCTTGGGTGCTTTTGTCCATGCCGGTGATGCCGAGGGTCAGGGCCATGGCGAAGATCCATTGCGGAAAGTTGCAGTGTTCCCAAGCAGAGCCGCCCAGTCAACGCGCAATGTTCGTCACATCAGGACGCGTGGCGCCAGATCATGTGCTGCGTGGGCGCTTCTTCGGCAATTGGGCCTTCAGGAAGGCCATCTGGTCGGCAAGGATGTTGCGGTTGGACAGGATCAGGTGCTCCACCCAACTGGGTCGGTAGGGCACTGCCAGCAGCGGCATCGCAGCCTGTTGTGGGGTTCGGTTGCCCTTGCGTGAATTGCAGTGCAGGCAGGCGGAGACCACGTTTTCCCAGATGTCGCGACCGCCTTTGGAAACCGGCTGCACGTGGTCGCGGGTCAGCGTGGCACGCGGACAGTCACGGCCGCAGTACAGGCACAGTGACTGGTCGCGAGCGAACAGGGCCTGGTTGGTCAGTGCCGGCGTAGGATCCATTGCATGCGGACGGGCGTGTCCGCGCGCGGCGATGATCGGGTGCAGCGGCATCACACTGCGCGCGCCACTGGCGCGGTTGATGCCGCCGTGGATCAGCAGGCAGGGGTCGCCCAGCGTCCATGCCACGGCGCCGCGGGCATACAGGCAGGTCGCGTCCTGCCAGCTCATCCAGTTCAGCGCACGGCCATGCGCATCAAGGCCCAACAGGCGCAGACCGGGGAAATTAGCGGTCGAGCCGCAGCGTTCGAGGGTATCGACGGCGGGTAGCATGCCGTCCGCGTCAGTTGCTGCGGTTCGGGCGCCGGCTTGGACCGGGCGAATCGTCGCTCTGTCGGTCTCCATCGGGGATTGAGCTTATACCCCTTTTGTGGCGGTTGGGTACGCCTGAACCCGGCTCAGTCGCCGAAGTGATCCGAGTCCAAAGCCATCAGCGTTGCCGCGCCAGCCTCGATCGCCGCCTTGTGGGCAAGCGTGCGCGGCAGCATCCGCGCGAAGTAGAAGCGGGCGGTGTCGCGCTTGGCTTCCCTGAACGCCTGCGCACGGCCGGACGCATTGGCGGCGGCAACGCTGCGTGCCCACCAGTAGGCCAGCACCACGTAGCCGGAATAGAACATGTAGTCGGTGCTGGCTGCGCCAAGCTCTTCGGGATTGGTGGCCGCGCGTTGCAGCGTCTCGACGGTGAGCTTGCTCCACTCGGCGCATTTAGCTCGCAGCGGCGCAATGAATTCCGCCACTGCGGCGTCGCCTTCATGCCGCTTGGAAAAGGCTTCCACTTCGGCGATGAACAGCTTCAGGCCGGCGCCTTGCGTGCCCGCCGTCTTGCGTCCTATCAAGTCCAGCGACTGGATGCCGGTGGTGCCTTCATAGAGGGTGGTGATCCGCGCGTCACGTGCCAGTTGCTCCATGCCATGTTCGGCGATGTAGCCATGTCCGCCGAGGCACTGCAGCGCGTTGTAGGTGTTCTCGATGCTCCATTCGGTCAAACAGCCCTTGGCGATCGGGGTCAGGAAGCCCAGCAGGGTGTCGGCTCGCTCGCGTTCGGCAGGATCCTGCGAGTGCGCGGCGATGTCGAGTTGCGAATAGGCGTGCAGGCTGAGCAGGCGTCCGCCTTCGATGAGCGCCTTCTGCGCGAGCAGCATCCGCCGTACATCCGGATGCACTATGAGGGGATCGGCCGGCTTGTCTGGGCACTTGGGGCCTGACAGCGAGCGTGACTGCAGGCGCTCGCGCGAGTAGCGCAGTGCGTTCTGATAGGCACGTTCGGACAGGCCGAGGCCTTGGACACCGACGCCCAGCCGCGCCGAGTTCATCATCACGAACATCGCCTGCAGGCCCTTGTGCGGCTCACCGACCAGGTAGCCTTCGGCGCCGTCAAAATTCATCACGCAGGTTGCGGACCCGTGGATGCCCATTTTGTGTTCGATTGCGCCGCAACGCACTGCATTGCGCTCGCCGACGGTGCCGTCGCGGGCCACCTTGAACTTGGGAACCACGAACAGCGAAATGCCCTTGGCGCCGGCGGGCGCGTCCGGAAGCTTGGCCAGCACCAGATGGACGATGTTCGGCACCCGGTCGTGTTCGCCGGCGGTGATGAATATCTTGGTGCCAGTGACCGAATAGCTGCCATCGGCTTGCAGCTGGGCACGGGTCTTGAGCAGGCCCAGGTCGGTGCCGCAATGCGGCTCGGTCAGGCACATGGTGCCGGTCCAGATGCCGGCCACCAGCGGCTTGAGGAAGACGTCCTTCTGCCAGTCCTCGCCGTACTCCTCCAGTGCCACGACTGCGCCGTGTGACAGCATCGGGAAGTTGCCCCAGGCCAGGTTGGCCGAATCGACCAGTTCGGTCAGCACGCCGCCCAGGACGCTGGGCATGCCCTGGCCGCCATGTTCAGGCGCATTGGTAAGGCCAATCCAGCCGCCTTCCACGAACTGGTCGAACGCCTGCTTGAAGCCCGGCGGGGCGGTGACATCGCCACTGGCCTTGTCATAGGTACATCCGACCTGATCGCCGATGGCATTGAGCGGGGCGAGGACGGTTTCGGTGAAGCGCGCGGCTTCGTCCAGCACCGCATCGACCAACTCGCGATTGGCATCGTCAAACCCCAACCGCGAGAACAGCGGTTCTACGTCCAGCACGTCAAAAAGTGCGAAGCGGAGGTCTTCCAGCGGGGCCTTGTAGCTGCTCATGCGTGTTTCCGGTTGGGTGCGGGCCGCTCATCGGCCCCTGGAAGCGCCAGCATACTACGGCGTATGGTTTTTTGACCGTGGCTTGCCAAACGGTGCTGTCTTAGCGCAACACGCCCGGAAGCCCGGGTACGGGTGTCAGCGAACTGTTGCGCTCGATCTTGTAGGTGCGTGACTTGCCATCCGCCTGTCCGGCTTCAAGCGTGCCGCCCAGTGTGTAGTTCAGGCTGCGGCCATCGGCCAGCGCGGTGGCGATGCGTGCGCGGCCCGCTACGGTCGGGGTGAGGGTCGCGCTGACAACGTCGGCCGACTCCGGCCCGATACTGATCTGCGGCTGAGTCTGGACGGTCGCTGCGGCGCCGTTGTCGAAGGCGATCTGGATATTGGTCGCGGCGAAGCGCATCGGCACGCTGCTGAAGTTGTTCAGCCTTAACTGCACATCCCAGTGACCATCCGCGCGCACCGTCAATTGTTGGATGCTGGCGGCCGGTTCGGAAACCCTGCGTACCGGGCCACCGCTGCCGCAACCGCCAACCAGCGCGATGGCGGTTGCAAGCCAGATGGCGGTCCAGGCTGAACTCCGGGAAAGGCTTCGGCTCATGGTGGCATCCTCGGTCGGGGATGCCGAGCATAGCCCGCAGGCCAGCAACGCGCAGGCCGGTGGGTCAGTAGCCTGCTTCGATCTCGGTGACCGGCAGCTCGCGGATGTACGCATCCTTGGCAACGAAGAATGCCTCGGCGCAGCGATAGGCTTCCCGCCCCAGCGCGACACGGGTTTCGTCGGTAGCGGTAGTCGCGTCCTGCCGACCGAGCAATGCGGTGTACAGGCTCAGGGCGATGTCGTGGATGTCCATGGCGTTTCCGGGTGTTTCCCAATACAGGAGCGCGACGATACACCGGACCAGCTGGCAACATGTCCTTGCACGTGCACGGTCCACCACCAGCGTAGAAAATGGAAACCCCACAATGCCTGGGCGTTGCGGGGTTTCAGTCGCTGTACCGAATGGTGGCCGGGGACGGAATCGAACCGCCGACACGGGGATTTTCAATCCCCTGCTCTACCAACTGAGCTACCCGGCCATCGGTCAAGCGAGCCGCGCATGATACGGGGAGCGGAAGATCACGGCAAGCCGGACGGCGGCTGAATGTGGATCCATTGTCCAGCCAAGGTTGGGTGCGCAAGGAGCATCATCGAATCACTGTGATGAAGGAGGCCACCATGAAAGCTGTCTTGTTACCGCTCGTCTTGATGTCTTTGGCTGCGTGCGCGACCGGTGGCCCCCGCGGAGCCGACCGGCTTGCGCTTTACCACGCGCATGCGGGCCAGCCTGTTCAACAGATCCGTTACTTCAATGCGATGGGCTGGGATCGCCTTGACGACGAACATATCCTGCTCAGCATGCGCCCGCGCGAAACCTGGCTGCTCAGGATCTCGGGTCCCTGCCTGGACTGGGCTGGCGGTTCGCCGCTGCTCCGGTTGAGTTCGCAAGGCGGGTGGGTTTCCACCAAGTTTGACCGAATCCACGCCGGGGATTCACCCATCAGCTGCCGGATCGAGGAGATCCGCCAGGTAAATGTGCAGGCGGTGCGCGCCGCGGAAGCGGCGTGGCGCGATCAGGTGCCTTCCGGTACGTAACCCGCCGGTTTCTCCGCGCCACCGCCGAACAGGAACTTCAGCATCTCGGCTTCCAGGAAGCCGCGATGTTCGGGGTTCAACGGTGACAGCCGGTTTTCGTTGATCAGCATGGTCTGGTGCGCAAGCCAGCGTTGCCAAGCCGGTTTGCCGACGGTTGAAAACACCCGCTTGCCTGCTGCGCCGGGCCAGGGCGCGAAGTCCAGGCCCTCGGCGTCGACCTGGTCGACTTCGCAGAACACCATTCTCGCCATCATGTGTACTCCTCCAGCAGGCGCCTGACCGGGGCGGGCAGGCCGATGTCGGCAAGCTCGCTGCGCCTGGCCCAGCGCAGGTCGCCATTGTCGCCGATTGCGGTGCGGGCTCGAACCCCGCTGATACGATGGGGCAGGATTTGCAGCTTGTAGTGGCTGAACCCATGCATGAGCGGCTCGCCAGCCTGCAAGCTTCCCCGATCGTCGTGTGCATGGCGTGCGAGCCAGAGATGAGCCTCGCTTGATTCAGCGTATTCCGGCAATGACCACAGGCAGGCCCAGACCCCAGTCGGCGGGCGGCGCTGCAGCAATATGCGACCCGCATCGTCCTCGATCACCAGCATGTGGGCAGTACGTAGCGGCAACGGCTTGCCAGGCCTGGGCGAGGGCAGTTCGGCGGTGCGGCCTTCGCGGAACGCCGTGCAGTCGTTCTGGATCGGGCACATCACGCACGCCGGATCCGCGCGGGAACAAAGGGTAGCGCCAAAATCCATCTGAGCCTGGGTGTAGTCGGCCAGTCGCGAATCGGGCAACAAGGATTCGGCGATCGCCCACAGCTTCTTTTCGATCGCTGGAGTGCCTGGCCAACCTTCGATGCCGTGCACCCGACACAGCACGCGCTTGACGTTTCCGTCGAGGATCGCCGCTCGCTCGCCCCAGGCCTGCGCCAGGATCGCGCCGGCGGTACTGCGGCCGATGCCGGGCAGCGCGCGCAACGCATCCGCATCGCGTGGCAACTCACCGCCATGGATCTCGACGCAAACCCTGGCAGTGGCGTGCAGGTTCCGGGCTCGGGCGTAGTAGCCAAGTCCAGACCACAACGCAAGTACCTCGTCCAGGGTCGCCGCGGCGAGCGCAGGCAGGTCCGCCAGATTGGCAACGAAGCGTTCGAAATAAGGCGTTGCCACCGCGACTTGAGTCTGTTGCAGCATGACTTCCGACAGCCATACGCGATACGCGGTGCGCGGATGCTGCCAGGGCAGGTCGTGGCGTCCATGCTGGTCAAACCAGACCAGCAACTTCGCGCCGAAATCGGTGATGCCAGTCGCGTGCGTCATCGCGTGTCTGGTGCAGGCACTGCATCATCCGAGAACTCGACTTCCACGCCTTCCAGCGTCGCGCCTGCGATCTCCAGGCGCGGGGTTTGCAGGCGGCCTTGCAAAGGCGGTAGCGGCGAACCGCCGGGCTCGGAGTTGATCCAGTCCACTACCATCTGCAGCTTGAAGCGCGCATCGAACGTGGTGTCGTCACGACGCAACGCCAGCTTGGCCACGTCACTGAAATCAACGCGTCCAGCATAGTCGAGCGTGAACGGCATTGGCGATGTCGACGCCGCCAGTGGTGGCGGCAATGCGGGCCACGCTCCCGGCCATGCGGCGATATCGCCCCGCAGGCGAAGCACCAGGCGGCGACCAAGCGCCACCACGCCCTTGGCGCTTGCATCAGGAATCACGCCTTTGCCGTGCAGGATGAGCGCAGCAGGATCCAGCGCCCACACGCCTTCATCGAAACGCAGTGGACCGGCCGCGCCCAGCACGAAGGGCAGGTTTGAACTGGCGGAGACGTAGCGTGTCGAAAGCCCGAATTTGACGGGTGAGATGCTGACGGTGCCGTCGTCCAGTTTCAGGGGACCGGACAGATGGATCCGGGCTGGCAGTTTCCATCCGCTTCGTTCAAGCGTTACCTTGCCGATCGCGGCCAGGCCAGCGTTATTGGCCGGCTTGGTCAGGGCGACATCCAGATCGAAAGCAAGCGTGGTTGGTGGATCTAGGTAGCGGCCCTGCAGGCGTGCGCTGAGCGGTTTGCCCGGCGCAAGCGAAGGCAGCTCGACAGCAATGCCTTCGATTCGCCAGCCGTCATCGACGATGCTGCCGCGGACTATGCGCAGGCCATTGGTCAGGGTCGGGATGCGGGTCTCGCCGGGCGGGCGCGTCGCCTGCCAGCGCTGCAGTGCCGGCAAGTCCAGGATCGGTGCATCCAGTTCGATGCGTTGCACGGTCAAGTCCGCGCCGCGCGCACGAATGGTGCTCCAGGGCAGAGAGATAAGAACGCGTTCTGCGCGCAGTACTGCAATGGCATCGCCCGGGCGTTGCGCGACGACATTGCGAAGCACCAGCTGCGGCGTGCCGCGCAGGCGGTAACTCGCTTGGCCGGATGCGGTGATTCGCAGGCCGAGTGCGGTACCGACACGATCCAGCAGGAGCGCCGTCGCGCGCTGCGGTTGCAGCAGATAGCCAGCGACCAGGCCCAGCACCACCAGCACGACAGCAACGAATATCGCCAAGCGGGCGAGTCGGCCTCGGCGAGGGCGCACCGGTACAGGCGCGGCCGCGCTCACCCGGTCAGCGATTCAGGCAGCAGCGCATCGACGAAGGCCTCGGCGTCGAATACCCGCAGGTCCTCCGGACCTTCACCAATGCCCGCATAGCGGATTGGAATGCCGAACTCGCGGGCCAGTGCGAACACCACGCCGCCCTTGGCGGTGCCATCGAGCTTGGTGACCACCAGGCCAGTGACGTTGACCGCAGCGTTGAACTGGCGGACCTGGCTGATCGCGTTCTGGCCAGTGGTACCGTCGATCACCATCAACACCTCATGCGGCGCACTGGAGTCGAGCTTGCCGATGACGCGCCGGATCTTGCCCAGTTCCGCCATCAGGCCCTGCTGGGTGTGCAGGCGCCCGGCGGTATCGGCGATCAAAACCTCGACGTTGCGCGCGGTCGCCGCCTGCATGGCATCGAATGCAACAGAAGCCGGATCCGCGTCCTGCCCCTGCGCGATCACGGACACGCCGTTGCGTTCGCCCCAGGCCTGTAACTGGGCAACGGCGGCGGCGCGGAAGGTGTCGCCGGCGGCCAGCATCAGGCTGCGGCCCTCGCCCTTGTACCGGTGCGCCAGCTTGCCGATCGTGGTGGTCTTGCCGACGCCGTTGACGCCCACTGTCAGGATCACGAACGGGCGCTTGCCAGCGTCGATCTGCAGCGGCTTGGCGACCGGCATGAGCATTGCGACGAGGTCGGCGCGCAAGGCGCCCAGCAAGGCATTCGCGTCGGCGAATTCGCGCGCCTTCATCCGCTTGCGCAGGCTCTCGACAAGCTGGGTGCTTGCGGTGACGCCGACATCGGCGGTCAGCAATGCGGTCTCGACGTCATCCAGCAGTTCGTCGTCGAGCTTGGGGTTGCGTGAGAACAGTCCGCCCAGGCTTCGAGCAAATCCGGTCCCACGCAGGCGCTCGCGCCAGCCAGCGACAGGAGCGGGCGCCTGCGGTGGCGATTCAGCCGTTTCCGCGAGAGGTTCGAGACGCTGGGCGTCCGCGG
>JBBQHK010000069.1:0-7704 GCA_038323895.1 Lysobacterales bacterium
TACCGTCTTCCGCCACGATGTCCAGGCCGGCATGCTCTCCTTGCATGCAGACCGGGGCGCGGTCATGCGCTCCAAGCCAGTGGCCGACCCGCTCGATCTGAGCATCACCAAGAGCCACAGCCAGCCTCATGGCTCGGATGACAACCCGTACTCGGAGTCGCAGTTCAAGACCATGAAGTACCGGCCTGACTTCCCGGCCCGCTTCGGTTGCATCGAGGACGCTCGGCGGCGTTGCCGGGAGTTCTTCACCTGGTACAACACCGAGCACCGGCATTCGGGCATCAGCTACATGACACCGCACGCCATTCGCTACGACCGCGCCCAGGCGCTGCGCGAGACCCGACAGGTAGCCCTCGATGCCGCATTCCGGGCCACATCGACCCGCTTCAAGGGCCGTCGGCCAACACCCTGCGCGCTACCCACGGCCGCGTGGTCAAGGTGGGATGACTGGCCGCTTACGAGAAGATCGCACGCTTTTCTTCGCTTATGGCCAAAAACCAATTGGCCAGGGAGGTGGCGTGCGTTGCTCGGACCAAGGGTGTGATGCCCAGGCCAGCTCATGAGAAAGTCGCGCAACCGGGCACACGCTTGGGGCGCATTAGACATACAGGCGAGTTGCATCACCTGCAGTTCGGGGGGGTAGACGCACGTTGCCAGCCGGAGAGCTGTACTTCTCTGCAACGGGCACGTAGGATCATCATCACTTCGCCTGAACGACAGTTACCGATCGCTTGCAACTAGGCAATCACGCAGGGAGTGTGTTGATGGTTTGTATGACTTTCACTCGCGGATGCCGAGCCTTCGCTCGCTACATCCTGGGCAGCCTTCTGGTGGTCTTTGGTTTGGCGGCAAACGCCGCAGTCGTGCAGTACAACACCACGGCACTGGGTGGCGGCGTCTGGCGCTACGACTACATGCTCGAGGGTGCCGCGCCGACGGGTGGCTTCGATGGCCTGACCCTCTACTTCGAAGCCAGTTCTTATGGCCTGCTGGCCAATGCTGTGGCACCGGCGGATTGGGATCCGCTGATTGTGCAACCCGAAACAGGCATCCCTGCCGATGGCTTCCTCGATTTGCTGAGCCTCAGTGGTTTGCTTTTGGGCAATGTGGGTCCAGTCGAGTTTTCTGTCGATGTTGAGTACCTGGGGCTCGGTGCGCCAGGTCCACAGCGTTTTGAGCTGTACCAAATCACTCCCTTTGACGTGGTGGCATCGGGCCAAACCGGGCAACTTAACAGCGTACCCGAGCCAGTCACGGGCGCATTGGTGGCGCTGGCACTGGGCGGCATCGTGCTTACGCGTTCGCGCTTTGGCCGTAGGGTCAACCGATAATTCTGATCACTGCGCGGGCCTTGGCGTGCCGACGACGCCACAGCCTCCCGCGAAAGGACTGTTATGGGCAATTTCCTAAGGGCTGGATCACGTACGGCCCCGGTGGCGCGGTTGAGCGCCGTGATTTTTTTGTCGACCAGCTTGCTGGCGGCGTGCGGCGGCGGCTCCGATACCGGCAGCCAGAACGCGGCTGCGGCGGGCCAGAAGCGAGCACTGGCGGTGCAGGCCACAGCATCGGCTGAATTGCAGGTCGTAGAACTGGTGAAGGTGTCTGAGGTGCGTGTCTCACGCACCGTGTTCGACTACACATTTCAAGTTCGTGTACGCAATACTGGCCGCACCGCGTACGAATCCGTGACGCTGACGCTGATCTCGGTCGGGGCGGGTGCAAGCGTGCAAGACGGCGCGGTTGCGCTGGGCACCATAGCTGCCGGTGCAGACGTGCTCCCCAACGACACGGTCACCATCCGCCAAGACCGTACGCAGGCGTTTGACCAGCCAGCAATGGTGTGGCGCATCGAGGGCACGGCGGTCTCGTCTCCGCAAGCGCAGTTGGCCGCTCTGGAGGCCGCAGGAACCCTCCCGACCTTGGAGCGTGGTGATTCGTTGGCAGGCATTGACACCAATGGCAATGGCGTGCGCGACGACGTCGAGGCTTACATCACTGCCAAGTACCCCGACGCGCCGCAGCGCGCTGCGGCCATGCAGGCCGCCCGCGCATTGCAGGCTTCGTTGTTCGTCAACGTGCAAGACGTGGCGGCGGCCAAGGACGTGTCACGCCGCGTCATGTATGCAGCCAAGTGCATATTCAGCCACTTTACAGGTCCGCCCAATTCGCTGTACCCGGCGCGCGTGATGAAAGAGCTCGAAGGTGTCACTACCAACACCAAGGCGCGCCTGCTGGCCTACCTTGCGTACAACAAGGCGCTCGATGGAACGTCGTCGTCCATACCGGTGGGAGATACCTGTGAATAGGCTGCTTCGCAAGATTGTTGCGTTCATTGCTGCCATTGCGGTGCTCTGTGCCGGGGCTACGCCGGCCTATGCTGCAAATGCCTGCGCGCCGGGCGGCATCGTTTTCGGCTTCTTCAATGGGGTGCAGACCACGGATGCCGCTGCCTCCACAGCACTGCTGACGTTGGAGCAACTCTATGGCACCACCTTGCCGCGTACCGGCGAGGCCATACGCTACGAGAAGTTCTACAACTACTCCAATGGGTTCGAAGACTTTGTCGAAACTTTCGATCAACGGCTGCGTGAACAGGATGCCGTGCTTGCAGGGCGTTTCGAGCTGTTCCTTGAAGTGATGAGCGGCTCTGGATCTTGGTGGGACGCCATTGTCAACGCGGTGACGGGCACAGCATCGATCCTTGATGGAATCTGGCAGGATCTGCAGGCTCTGGTTGCACGGCAATTGACCACTCTGCTCGCCAATCCGCCAACGACAGTCAACTATGCAGAGCATCGTTTGCGCATCAACAATTTCGTGCTCGAAGGCAAGAAACAGGTGTTCTTTGCGCATTCCCAGGGAAATCTGTTCGTCAATCCTGCAGCCACTTTCGCCAGGGGCCTCAGCAGCGCGGGTGCAGTCAAGGTGGTGCATGTAGCGCCTGCGTCGCCTACCCTGAGCGGACAGCATGTGCTGGCCGACAAGGACCTGGTGATCAACGGCCTTCGTGCAGTTGGCAGTGTGCCGCCCATCACCAATATCATTCCGGGCTACTTGCTGCGCCCTGCAGGCCTGAACGGCGGAACCGACTTTTTGGGCCACGGCTTGCTGGAGATATACGTCAACCCGGGCTTAACGGTTTCCAGCAGCGTACGCAACCTGGTAACTGCTGCGCTGGACGAAGTGATTGCGCCACCAGAGCAGGCCAGTTCAGGTTTCTTTACGGCCACGCTGACATGGAATGGCACCGGTGACGTCGATCTACATACTTTTGAGCCTGGCGGTTCGCATGTCTACTATGCAACACCGGTGGGTCAGGTGGGTTACTTGGATTTCGACAACACGACGGCCAACGGCCCGGAGCACTACTACGCTTCGTGCGACACCGACAAGCTGAAAGTTGGAAGCTATCAGATCCGTGTAGCCAACTATGCCCGCGCCACCGGCCGTACCGCCACAGTACAAATTGCCTCGTCTAAAGACGGTGTGCTGGACACCCGCTCGGTGGTGCTGGGCGGCGAGACTCGCGACAACCCAGTGTTCCAGTTGTTCAACGTTCAGGTCAACCAGGATGCCAGGACGGGCGAATACTCGGTGACGTTGCAGTAGATGACCAACCGTTGCGAATGGCGCGTTTCACCGTCGGGAGCCGAGCCCCATGCCGTGCACATCGCGGTGCATACATGCTGACGTCCGCATCACGACGCCAACGCTTGCTGGAGCGCCATGCTGCGAGGTGAACGACAGATCCGAGCGCCAAAAGCCAACGATCGGCAATACCCGCACGTGGCCGAATCCCGGTGCCCGATTTTCGTATGCCTGCGGCGGCGGACTGGCACCAAGCCGCCGCTCGCGCGTTGGACGGCCGCTTGAGGTTGCGTACCTGTCCGCCATCGTCGGCGGCTGGGCGGTCGTGACCCGCCCTGCGGCGACATTTGCTGCCTTGATCGAGTCGCCTCAAAGCCGACGGTAAGACCCCTTTTTGCCGTCGATGCTGGAAAGATCCGGTTCATCGGGTTGTGCCGATGAACCGGTGGGCCAGCGGGCCGAGCCGGGCTGCAGGAAGGCCAACAACTGACTGCGGATGTGCAGCGTGCTGTGCGCGCCCCGCAGGCCCAAGTCGGCATAGGCTAGGGCCACCAGGCCGCTCCGCGCAAGAAGCAGCTACAGGTCGAGCGGCTGCTGCAGCGCCGGCGGCGTCGCGCACTGGGTGGCGGCGCCGCGCAGGCCGCTCAGCGCGTAGGTTTGCAGGCAGGTGTACAGGCCTTGTGCCAAGGCGGGTTGCCGGGCCAGGTGCGCCGGCAGCGCGCCAGCGTCCAGCCGCAGCGTAAAACCACCGGCCACGTCGGTTCGCGTGGCCGGCATCACGCGCAGAGTCAGCGCGATCACCTGAGCCAGCAGGTCCAGCACCGCAGTGTCGAACACCAGCAGCTGTGCGCCATCGGCCTGCAGTGCCAGCCAGGGCTGTGGCTCGGCCATCTGCAGCGCAGTACCCAGCACCACGGCCGGGTAGAAGTCCAGCGCCTGGGGCCGGTTTCGGCGCAGGTCGTCGTGCGGCATGGCCTCCACCGCCGCGGCCTGCAGCAGCAGCGGGCCCAGGAAAACGCCCAACTCATGCGGGCCGGGCTGGCAGCGGGTCAGCAATTCGTCGCCGCGGCGGAACTGGTCGAGCAAGCGCGGGTTTGCGCCAGCGAACGGGGCGGCCAGTTCCTGCTGGCGCAAGTAGGCTTGGGCCGCATCATGGGCCGAGGCCTGGCCCGCCGCGGCAGCCTCGAAGTCCGGGGGCGCGCCATCGGCCTGCAGGCGCTGCAGCAGCGCGCGTGCCCGGGCCTCGGGCCAGCGCGCGATGTCGGTCATGGTCAGCGTGTTGTCTGCGCTGGCCATGCGCAGCGGGCCGGCTACACGCCGTGCGAGATAGGCCAGCAGGCGATTGGCAGCCAGCTGCACCTCGGCTTGCAGGTCGGGGCCGTCCAGTGGGCCGCAGAAGTGGCTGCCAAACTCGGGGTAGTCAGGACGCAGCGTCGTCAGCAGGTATTGGGTGGCCTGTCACCGACCGCCGTAATGGAGCCACCGATGTTCGGCGTATTGGAGCCAGCAACAGGTGGGTAAACGGGTGTCCCGAGAGGGTTACGCCGGGGTTGATTTTGCAGGCTTTTGCTGGCTTGGTTTAGTCGTCTCGGATAGCTGCTTGGGTGTGCGGTACGACTGCCCGTCGAGCACCAGGCAGTAGGCGTTGTGGCGTAGCCGGTCCAGGCTGGCGCTGGCCAGCAGGCGGTTGGCCGGGAAGGCCTGGTCCCATTCGGGGAAGTCCAGGTTGCTGGTGACGATGGTGGCGGCCTGCTCGTAGCGTTCGGCGATCAGGTCGTGCAGGTCCTCGTCGGCCGGGGCGCGCAGCGGCTTCAGACCGAAGTCATCGATGATCAGCAGCGGCACCCGGGCCAGCGTGGCCAGCTTGCGCTCGTAGCTGCCGGTGGCCCTGGCCGCGTTCAGGCTCTGCGTCAGGCTGGCGCAGGTGCTGAACACCACGTCCACGCCCTGGCGCACCGCGCAGTGACCCAGAGCCTGGGCCAGGTGGCTTTTTCCCGTGCCGCAGGGCCCGACGATCAGCACCGGCGCCTTCTCGTGCAGGTAGCGCCCGGTGGCCAGGTCGTGCACCAAGGCCCGGTTGAGTTGGGGCAGCCGCTCGAAGTCGAACTGCTCCAGCGTCTTGGTCGTTCGGAACTGCGCCCGGCGCAGCCGCATGTCGAACTTCTTGCTCTCGCGCCGTGCCACCTCGTCGCTGATGAGCATGGCCAGGAAGTCGGTGTAGGCCATCTTGGCCTCGATGGCCTGACGGTTGCGGGCTTCGAGCGAGTCGAAGATGCCGGACAGGCGCAGTTGCTTCAACTGCGGTGCCAACTCGGGGGCGGGGTTCAGGTTCATGGGACTTCTCCTTCGGGGTCAGTGCAGCAGGTCTTGCTGCGGGTGGGGTGGAAGATCGGCGAACAGCTCGGCGGCTGGCCGCGTGAAGCGGGTGCGGCCATAGCCTGGCGGCGTGATCGCTGGCATGTCGGCGAGTTGGTCGGCGCCGGTGGCCAAGATGGTCTTGACGGTGCGGTAGTAGGGTGAACCGTGCGCCAGGGCGCGGGCACAGGCGGCCTCCAGCCGTGCCTGTCCGTAGGGCTTGAGCAGGGCCAGCACGCCCTGGGCTGCACGCAGCCGCTCCAGGATGTGGTCGGCCAGCAGTTGCTCGATCAAGGCCAGGCAGGACGCGCCGATGGCCTGGGCCTGGGTGGCGCACCAGGCGCGGTCGCGGCCGAAGAATGCTTGCGCCTCGGGCGGCAGGTGCTCACGCACACTCACGCGCTGGCCGGGGCGGCGTCCCCGCGCATGGGTGGCCACATGGCGGTAGTCCTCGAACAGCGCCACGGCCGCGTCGGTGGCGCGCAGCCACAGTGTCTTGCCCACCAGCGTGAACGGCGCCGAGTACAGCACCCGCTCGAATTGCACATGGCAGTCGCGGTGCACGCTCACCCGGTGCCAGCTGCCCAGGTCCGGCGCCTGCCCGGGCAGAGCTTGCAGCAAGGGCGCCTCCAGCGCGAACAGCGCCAGCGGGGTGCGTCGGGTGGTGCCGTGGCAGCGCACGCCGGCTTCGTCCATCACCCACGCCCGCGCTTGGGCGTTGATGTCGGCCAGATCCCGGAAGGCCCGCAACGACAGGAAGTTGCCCTTGAGGTACTTCACGCCGGACTCGACGATCCCCTTCTTCTGCGGGTTATGTGGCGGGCATGGGTCGATCTTGAAGCCGTAGCCCTCGGCGCACTCGGCGTAGGCGCGCTGCACAGTGGGGTCCTGGGCACAGGCGCGTGTGATGGCGCACTTGGCGTTGTCGATGATCACCCGCAGCGGCACACCGGCGAACCACTCGAAGGCGCGGCGATGGCAACCCAGCCAGGTGGCCACCGTCTGGTCCCAGACGAATTCAACGTACTGATGGCGGCTGTTGGCCAGCGTCATCACGAACGCCCAGGTGCGCCGGGGTTGGCCATCCGGGTGGATGAGCGTGGGGCCGGCGCCGAAGTCCACCTGCGCGGCATCGCCGGGGTCGAAGTCCAGGCGGCAGGTCGTCTCCGGTGGCAGCTGGCTGCGGATGTCGGCGACCAGGCGGCGCACGGCCGAGTAGCTTCCTGTCCAGCCGTGTTGGCGCTTCAGGGCGGCGTGGATGGCCGTGCCCGAGACGCCTTGCTCGACCCAGGCGCCGAGCTGTTCGCGGTGCGACTCCAGCGTGGAAATGGTGGTGCTGGCCTTGCGCGGGCTGCCCAGTGCGGCGGCGATGGTCGGGTCGTCGGGCAGCGGCCGCGCCGGGTCCAGCCAGCCAGCTCCGGCGGCGATGCGACGCCACTGCGCCGCCTTGGGCCGGCCCATGACCCGCGCCGCGGCGATGTCGCGGTCGGAGTCGCCTTGCCGCATACGCAGCAGGGCCTGTCGATAGTGATGCATCTCGAAATTCCTGCGCGCCATCTGTGAGCCTCCGGCCGAAAGGCCCGAAGGGTAGAGATGGCGTCGCTCAGTTCGAGACGCCCGTCAACCGATGCCGGCTGGCTCCTATATGCCGATCCGGCTCTGGCTCCAATACGCCGATCACGCACTGGATCCATTACGCCGGTCAGCCACTGGCTCCTACATGCCGATCACGGACCGGCTCCTATATGGCGGTCGGTGACA
>JBBQHK010000070.1:0-7640 GCA_038323895.1 Lysobacterales bacterium
CTTTCTCGACGAGACGGATCCCATGTCGTCGCCCATGAAAGCCAAAGGCGTGGGTGAACTGGGTATCTGCGGAGTCGGTGCGGCCATCGCCAATGCGATCCACAACGCGACCGGCGTGCGCGTGCGCGAATATCCGATCACGCTCGACAAGTTGCTGTCACGCATGCCTTCGCTGGTTTGACTTGGCCGCTGTCGCAGAAAACCCCGACCGGGTGATCCGAGGCTTCCTGCACCAGGGCAATCCGCGTCCGATCCTGGGTGCCGCATGCGGGGCGGCTCGGGATCACGGCGACGGCGTGATCGCACTCGTGCTGGAAACCGAGGGATCGACCTATTCCAGCGCAGGTGCGATGGCTTTCTTTGGCGACGCCACGCAGGTGGGCTGGTTGAGTGGCGGTTGCCTGGAACCGGAGCTGGCGCGACGCGCGGTGGACGCACAGGCCGCGGGTCGGATTGAATGGATGGAAATCGATACGCGTGCCGATGAGGACCTGCTGACGGGTTCCGCGCTCGGCTGCCGTGGCCGGTTGCGCGTCGCGATGATCCCGCTTCGCGCCATGCCGGGCTTCGACGCCGTGTTCGAAGCATGGTTGAGTGGAGGCACCACGCTTGAATGGGTCGTGCATGGGGACGGCGGCGTCGCCATGGCAACGCACGGCATGCGAAAGCAATGGCAGTTGCCCGCCTCAGCGCCCGAGTGGGCGGGTGCCGGCGCAAGCTGGTCGCTCCCCTTGTCGCGCCCGCCGGAGGCGCTGCTGCTGGGCGCGGGGCCGGAATCGCCCTTCCTGTTGCGGCTGTTGCGCGAGCTGGGCTGGCGCACGACACTGGCGGAATGCCGTCCGCGTTGGCGCATGCCCGGCGAGTGTGTCGATGTCCAACTCGAAATCACACCAACTGCCGCGCTGAAGCTCGACACAAATGCCGACGTCGCACTCGTGATGCATCACAACTTCGAGCTCGATCGCGAAGCACTCGACGCGTTGTCTGCCATGTCCATTGAATTCGTTGGCCTGCTGGGGCCCCGGCATCGTCGAGAGGATCTGTTCAAGTTGCTTTCGCCGCTGCAGCGACGCTCGCTGCAGTCGCGCCTGCATTCGCCGGTTGGAATGGAGCTCGGCGGGTCAGGCCCGGAAGCCATTGCGCTGAGCATCGCAGCGCAACTGCAGGCTTGGCGCGCACGAAGCGCTTGATGGCAGGCCAGCATGCCGCCGTCGTACTCGCTGCCGGTGGAAGCACGCGACTTGGCCGGCCCAAACAACTGCTCACGCGCGACGGGGAAACTCTGATTCGGCGGGCGGTCCGCCTGGCGGCGGAGACATCGCCCTCGCGATTGCTCGTGGTGGTGGGCGGCTCAGCCGCCGTCGTGGTGCCGGAACTGGATGCCACCAGCTGCGAGATCATCTACAACCACGAATGGCGGGACGGTCTTGCAAGCAGCCTTCGCGCCGCCGCCGACAAGCTCCCCGGTTTTGATGGGCCTGTGCTTGTACTGGGTTGCGACCAGCCCGCGTTGGAATGTCGGCACCTGAATGCGTTATTGGAAGCGATGCAAGGCACGCGGTATGGCGCCGCGGCCGCGCACTACGAAGACGTGTCGGGCGTACCGGTCGTTGTCCCCAGTGCGTGGTTTTCGCATCGGGAGGTGAGCGGCGACCGGGGATTCGGTCATTTGCTGCGCGCCTTGCCGTCGCAGTCGATTTTTCGGATCGAGGAACCCGAATTGGGCCTGGACATCGACTCACCACAGGACGCAAACAACGCCGTTGCGCGCGGTTGGCTGGACGCGATCGTCTGGTGACCGCATAGACGGACTTGTTGCCCGCGTCACGTGGCGAAGCCAGCAAATGTGACGCGGATCCCGCGGGTATCTGAAACCAGGACGTGACGGTTCCGCCCAGGCGTTTGATGCTGTAGGTTCGAACTTTGCACAGTTGTGGCCCCTGGGAGGCAGACGCTCCGATGGACATCGGATCAACCGACCCGAAAGCGCACGCCGGCGATCGCCACTCCCGGCGCCCCGCCGCCCTCCCTCGCCGCCTGGTGCTGCGTTGGCTGTTCAGCGGAGCGGCATCACGCATCCACACCTGGGAAAGCGATTGAAGCCATATTGATGAAGGGAGGCCTGCATGGTGACCGACTCCAGAGATCCCATCGTTCCGACTGGAATGACCAGCGCGCTTGCCGGCGCGCCTGGATCGACCGCAGCGACAAAGGCAGCCGGGCAGCAAGACGGCTCCGCGAACGCATATCACTACCTGTTCGAGAACAATCCCTTGCCGATGTGGGTGTTCGCGCGCGACAGCTTGCGATTTCTGGCAGTCAACGACGCGGCGCTTTCCACCTACGGTTACAGCCGCGAGGAATGGCTCTCGATGGGCCTGCTCGATATCCGGCCACCCGAAGAAGCCATGGCAGTCGTCGAGGCAGCGCGCAAGACGTCCGGGGTCCGGCCCCTGATCTGCGTGTGGACGCACATCCGCAAGGACGGTGGCCGCATGCGGGTGGAAATTCATGCCCGCGATGTCGAATTCGAAGGCCAATCGGCGCGGCTGGTGCTGGCCATCGACGTGACCGAACGCGAACGGGCGCACGCGGCCCAGGCCACGCTTGCCGCGATCGTGAAGTCGACCGACGATGCCATCCTCAGCCAGTCGATGGACGGCATCATCCGTAGCTGGAATCCAGGCGCTGAGAATCTGTACGGGTATGTCGCCGACGAAACTGTGGGTCGACACATTTCGATGTTGTTTCCGCCAAATCCAGGGGAAGAAGAAGCGACCATCCTTGCGCGGATTCGCGACGGCGAACGCGTCGTGCGCATCGAGTCCAAGCGCAAGCGCAAGGACGGCAGCGAGTTCGACGCGTCGATCGCGATGTCGCCGATCCTGAACGCTCAGGGCGAGATCGTGGGCGCCTCCAAGATCGTGCGCGACATCACCGAACGCAAGCAGGCACAGTTGCAGTTGCTTGAGGCCAAACAGACGCTGGAGCAGACCGTAGTCGAACGCACCGCGCAGCTGCAGGCTGCGCTGATCCAGGCCGAGTCCGCCGACCGCCACAAGTCAGCATTCCTGGCCACCATGTCGCACGAGTTGCGTACACCGCTCAATTCGATCATCGGGTTTACCGGCATCCTGCTGCAATCGCTGGCTGGGCCGCTCAACCCGGAGCAGAGCAAGCAACTGGGCATGGTGCGCGGCAGCGCACGGCACCTGCTCGCACTGATCAACGACGTGCTGGACATCTCCAAGATCGAGGCGCGGCAGTTGCAGGTCCATCTGGAGTCGTTCGACCTGGCTCCGCTGGTCGAACGTGCCGTCGCCACGGTCGGACCACAGGCGACAGCGAAAGGACTGACGCTGGCAACCGAGCTGCCTGCCCGCCCGATCGAAATGGTCGGTGACCGCCGCCGAGTCGAGCAGGTGCTGATCAACCTGCTTGGCAATGCCATCAAGTTTACCGAGCACGGCGGCGTGACGCTGACGGTCCAGGCCATGGCCGAAGCCGGGTCATCCGCCGACGCAGGCACGTCGAAGGTCATTCGCATCCAGGTGACCGACACCGGCATCGGCATCAGGCCCGCTGACCTGGTCAAGGTCTTCCGCCCGTTCCATCAGGTGGACGCCGGACTGGCCCGTACCCACGAGGGTACCGGGCTGGGTCTGGCGATCTGCAGCCGACTGGTGGAGCTGATGGGCGGTACCATCACCCTCGAGAGCGATGTAGGCCTCGGCAGTACGTTCACCGTCACCCTGCCCGAGTCCGGAGTTCCAAGCCAATGAGCGCAACGGTTCTTATAATCGAAGACAACGTGGAGAACCGCTACCTCGCGACGTTTCTGCTGGAGCACCACGGGTTCACCGTGGTGGCTGCGCCGGACGGGCCGCAAGGCATCGCGCTGGCCGCCACGCTGTTGCCCGACCTGGTGCTGCTCGACATCCAGCTGCCGGGCATGGATGGCTACAGCGTCGCGCGCGCCCTGCGCAAGATGCAGTCGCTGCGCGCCACGCCGATCATCGCCGTCACCTCATATGCAATGGCCGGCGACCGCGACAAGGCGCTCGCGGCAGGCTGCGATGGCTACATCGAAAAGCCGATCGATCCGGAGACTTTCGTCCCGGAGATTTCCGCCTACTTCGCCGTACCGCTGGCCGGGGCGACGACATGAGCCGCGTGCTGGTCGTCGACGACAAGCAGGAAAACCTCTACTACCTGCAGGCGCTGCTCTCGGCGCACGGGCACGAGGTGGACACTGCGAGCCATGGCGCCGAGGCCCTGGTCAAGGCCAGGCAGTCGCCGCCCGACCTGGTGGTGTCCGACCTGCTGATGCCGGTGATGGACGGCTTCACCTTGCTGCGACTTTGGAAGGCCGATCCGCTCCTGCACAACGCCAAGTTCGTGGTCTACACGGCGACTTACACCGAGGCCGAAGACGAGCGCCTGGCCCTGAGCCTGGGCGCGGAGGCGTTCATCGTCAAGCCATCCGACCCGGAGCATTTCCTGGCGCAAATCACGCAGGTGCTGGCCAGTGCGGCGCCGGCGCCATCCCACGCGCGCTCAAACGACAGCGATCATTTCGCGCTCATGCAGTCCTATAGTGAAACATTGATCCGCAAACTGGAGGAAAAAACCCTGCAGCTGCAGGACAGCAATCGTGCGCTGCTGCTTGACATCGCCGCACGCGAGCAGGCTGAGCACCAGCTGCGCCTGCTCAACTCGGCCGTCCTGCAGTCCACCGAAGCGGTCATGATCACCGACGCAGAGCTGGACGCACCCGGTCCGCGCATCGTCTTCGTCAACCCGGCGTTCACCAGGATGACCGGCTACGGCCTGGATGAAATCGTCGGCAAGAATCCCCGCATCCTGCAGGGGCCGCGCACCGACCCGGCAGTGCTGCAACACCTGCGCACGCAGCTCGAACGCGGCGAAACGTTTTCCGGGGGAGCCGTCAACTACCGCAAGGATGGCAGCGAATACGAGCAGGAATGGAAGATTGCGCCCATCCAGGATGCGCCAGGCAACACCACGCACTACGTTGCCGTGCAACGCGACGTCACCTCGCGCAACCGTGCCGCGCGGGCACTGCTGGACGCCAACCGGGAGCAGCGGCAACTGGGCGAGGAACTGGAGCAGGAACGGCAGCGCCTGCTCGACGCACAGCGGGTGGCCAAGGTCGGCAGCTGGGAAACCGATCTGACCACGGGTAGCGTGATCTGGTCGGCCGAGACGCACCGCATCCACGAAACCCAGCCGGGCGACTTCCAGCCCACGCACGCAAGCTTCCTGCAGCTCGTGCATCCGGACGATCGCGCGCGCGTTGACCAGGGATTGGCCGACTCGATCGAACGTGGCGATGGCGGCGTCATCGAGCATCGCCTGCTGCTGCCGGACGGCCGCATCAAGCACGTGGAAGAACGCTGGCAGCTGGAATTGAATGCCAATGGCGTTCCGGTGCATGCGCTCGGCACCTGCCAGGACGTGAGCGAGCGCAGGCAGGCAGAAGCGATCCTACGGAATACCAGCGATCGCCTGGCGCTGGCCACGCAGTCGGCGAAGATCGGCATCTGGGACTGGAACCTGGGGGACAACACGCTGGTGTGGGACGCGCAGATGCTGAGCCTGTATGGCCTGGACGAGGGCGCGTTCGGGGCAGTCTTCGAAGCGTGGACGCAATGCCTGCATCCAGACGACAGCGCACGGATCCAGGCAGAGATCGCCGATGCCGTCACCGGCTTAAGCGAATACCGCACCCGCTTCCGGATCATCCGGCCGGACGGGCAGCTGCGCGACATCGAAGCCAACGTCCTGGTGCAGCGTGCCGCCGACGGCACCGCGCTGCGCATGATCGGCGCCAATCGCGACATCAGCGAGCGGATGCAGGCCGACCGGCGCATCCGCTACCTCAATCGCGTCCACGCGATGACCAGCAGCGTCAACGCGCTGATCGTGCGCGCCAGCAACCGCGAGGAACTGTTCCTGCAGGCCTGCCGCGTTGCCGTGGAAGCGGGAGGGTTCCAGCTGGCGATGCTGGGCGTGATCGTGCCGGGCGGTCTGGACTTCGTTGCGATAGCCGGCGCCAACGAAGACAACGTCGAGGTGCTCCGGAAATTACTGGCCACGCGCGATGCCACGCCCAGCCCTATGGCGGCGCGGGCGCTGCAGGACGGGGTCGCATGCGTGTCCAATGCGTCGCAATCGGATCCGGAGGTCGTTTTCCAGGACATGCACGTGCGCTTTGGCATCCGCTCGATGGCCATCCTTCCGCTGCTGGACGGTGAACCATTGGGCGTGTTGGCGCTGTACGCGGCCGAAGCCGACTTCTTCCACGCCGAGGAAGTTGCGCTGCTGACCGAACTGGCCGGGGACGTCGCCCTGGCTGTCGACCGCATCGACAAGCGTGACCGGCTGGCGTTCCTGTCCTATTACGATGCGCTGACCGGCCTGGCCAACCGCAGCCTGTTCCTGGAGCGGGTCGGCCAATACGCGCGCAGTGCGGCAAGCGCGGGCGAGCAGCTTGCCGTGCTCATCTTCGACCTGGAGCGATTCAAGAATATCAACGACAGCCTGGGGCGCGATGCCGGTGACCAGCTGCTCAGGCAGGTGGCGGACTGGCTTACCGGGCATCTGGGTGACGCCTATCTGCTGGCCAGGATCGATGCCGATCATTTCGGTATTGTCCTTCCGGCTGGCGAGGGCGGCGGCGATTTCGCGCACGTGATCGAGCGCATGACCGCGGCCTTCCTGCGGCATTCCTTCGAAGTGAATGGCGAAACGCTGCGCATCGCCGCTCGCGCAGGGATCTCGATTTATCCAGCGGACGCCGAGGACGCCGAGACGCTCTTCAGGCGGGCCGAGGCGGCGCTGAAGAGAGCGAACACGGATGGCGCCCGCTACCTCTTCTACGCGCAGCAGATGACCGATGCCGTCGCTGGCCGGCTGGGAATGGAAAGCCAACTACGCAGCGCGCTTGAGAACGAGGAATTCGTCCTGTTCTACCAGCCCAAGGTCAACCTTCGAAGCGGCCTGCTGAGCGGTGCGGAAGCGTTGATCCGCTGGAACCACCCTCATGCCGGACTCATGCCGCCCGCTGTTTTCATCCCCATCCTGGAGGAGACCGGGATGATCAATGAGGTCGGGCGCTGGGCCCTTCGGCAGGCCCTTTCCGACTGGCTGCGGTGGCGCCGCGGCGGACTGCCCGCTGTCCCGATTGCCGTGAATGTCTCACCGCTGCAATTGCGCGACCCGGCCTTCCTCTGGCAGCTGGAACAGGCGATATCAGTCGCAGATGATGCCCCGCAGGGCCTCGAGCTGGAGATCACCGAATCGATGATCAACGTGAAGCAGAGTATCGCCAGCCTCAAGGCGATCCGCGCAATGGGCATCCGCGTTGCCATCGACGACTTCGGCACGGGCTTTTCGTCTCTGGGTTACCTGGGCAAGCTTCCGATTGACACGTTGAAGATAGATCGCACCTTCATCGTGGACATGGACGCCTCCGCCGACGGTCTCAGCATGGTGTCGACCATGCTGACGCTGGCGCATGCATTGAAGCTCAAGGTCGTGGCCGAAGGCGTGGAAACGGCGGAGCAGGCCAGTCAGCTGGGCTTGCTCGAATGCGACGAAATCCAGGGTTACCTGGT
>JBBQHK010000071.1:0-7632 GCA_038323895.1 Lysobacterales bacterium
GCCAGGTTGTAGCTGGACAGCTTCGCTGCGTCCAGGGTGACCAGCACGCTGCGGTCGGGTGCGCCGATGGTGTAGACGTCACGCGTACCCGGGATGCGCTTGAATTCGCTTTCCAGCGAATGCGCGACTTCGGCCAGCTGGCTGGCATCGGTCGCCGGATCATCGCTCCACAACGTGACCGCCATGACCGGCACATCATCAATACCCTTCGGCTTGACCACCGGGCTGCCGATGCCGACACCGCGCGGTAACCAGTCCTGGTTGGAGAACACCTGGTTGTACAGGCGCACCAACGCCGGCTGGCGCTGCACGCCGACCTCGAATTCCACGGTCATCACGGCCATGCCAGGACGGCTGATCGAATACACGTGTTTGACGCCTTCGATCTCGCCGAGTTTCTGCTCAAGCGGCGTCGCCACCAGCTGTTCGACATCGCGTGCGCTGGCGCCATCGAACGGCACGATGACGTTGGCCATCGTCACGTCGATCTGAGGTTCTTCCTCGCGCGGGGTGATTCCTACTGCCAGCATTCCGAGCAGCAAGCCCATGATCGCCAGGATCGGCGTCAGCGGATTGTTCTGGAACGCCGCGGCGAGCCGCCCGGAAATCCCGAGCCGCGCGGGTTTCGCGTGGTCAATCATGCGTGTCGCCCGCTGCCTTTCGCTGCGCGGTCACCGCCTGCAACGCCGCCACCGGATCGCTTGCCACCTGGTCGCCGGCCTGCAGGCCGCTGATCACTTCGACCATGTCACCATCATGTGACCCCAGCCGCAACTGGCGCAGCAACAGGCGATTACCCTGGCGCACGTAAACGCCGCTGAGCTCGCCACGCTGGGCCACGGCCGATGCGGGAATGTGCAGCATTGCGCCGGTCGAGCCGGCAGCGGATGCATCCGCATCGAACACCACCTTCGCGGTGGTACCGGGTGCCGGCATGGGATCCAGGTCCGGAAGTTCGATGCGCACGTTGACGCTATGGCTGGCGACATCCGCCACCGGAAACACGGTCACCTTGGCCGGCACCACCGTGCGCCCACCGGGTAGCAACACACTGGCACGCGGATCGCTTCGGATCGCCTCGGCGCGGGTTTGCGGCACTGCGACTTCGATGCGCAATGCACCCGGCGCGTACACGCTCATCAGCGGCTGGCCGGGCGAAATGCTTTCCCCCGGCTCGACATCGCGACGTGCAACCACACCGGCAAACGGCGCACGCACGACGGTGTAGGCCGCCTGCTGCGCGGCCTGCGCCAATTGCGCACTGGCTGCATCGCGCGCGGCCACGGCCGCATCACGCGCGGCGCGCGCCTGGTCGATCTGCGCACGCGATACGTACTGCCCGTCAGCCAATGCCGCGAAGCGCCGGTAGTTCTGTTGCGCTTCCACGGCGGAGGCCTCGGCCGCGCGCATTTGCGCGCGAGCGGTGTTGGCACTAGCCTCCTGCTCGACTGCACTGATGCGCATCAGGACGGTACCGGCGGCCACGCGGGCATTGACGTCCACCTCCACCGACGTCACCCGGCCCGCGGTCTGTGCGCTTAAGTCGGCGCGGTGCACGGCTTGGACTACGCCGTCCCAACCATGCCCGCCAGAGAGGCTTGCCGGCGCGACCTCGAACGTGGCCACGTCTGCCAATGGCGGCAGCTTGTTGGCCTCGCCTCCATTCCCGCACGCCGCGAGAGCCAGTACCAGTGCCGATGGAAACCAAAACGTCGAGAGCTTTTGCATCATTTGACCGCGCATCCCGACGACGTGAAGCCCAGCTTTTGAAACAACATGCCCGCAGGGCAAAAGCCGGTAAACGCGGACTGGAACAGGTTCAAGCCGATGAACGCGGTCATCAGCCAGAACCAGGGCGAAACGAACTGGGTCAAGGCGATGCTGATCAGGATCATGACGCCTGCAAAGGCCTGGACTGCGCGATCTGTGGTCATTGGTGTGCTCCTCGTATGTACTGCATGAAATCGCTGACGGATTCGGATTGGCGCTACTTCGTGCGCTTGACTTCTTTCAACCGCTCGATGCCGAGCAGTTTCATCACGTATTTCTCATAGATGGGTTCGGACGTGCCGTGGCGCATCTTGTAAAGAAAGTATTTTTCGAATGCCAACTTGGCCAGATGCACCCATTTGCCGACCTTGGTCCACGTCACATTGCGCGGCGGAATCTGCGGCAACGCCACGAACGCAACGCCGGTATCACCCATGTCGGCCAGGCGGACCGCGTTCCAGGTGCCTTCGAAGTCGGCGGGTTCGCCCTTCATTTCAGCCTGGATGTTGCGCACGATGGTTGTGACCATTGACTCGATCATGAAGCCGGTCTTCGGCGCGCCGGTGGGAATCGGCGTGACCTCGACCGGCGGGATCGCTACGCACACGCCGGCAGAGAAGATCTTCGGGAACTTCGGGCTGCGCTGGTGCTTGTCGACGAACACGAAGCCGCGCGGGTTGCACAGGCCTTCCACCGCCGCCACTGCATCCACGCCCTTGAACGACGGCAACAGCATCGCGAACTTGAACGGCAGCGCATGCGATTCGCCCGGCTGGCCCTTGATGTCATGTTCGACCACGGTCATCTCGCCGTCGCGGACGTCGGCCACCTTGCTGTTGACGATCCATTTGATGTGCCGCTGGCGCATCTCGCCTTCCATCAGGCCCTTGGAATCACCGACACCACCCAGTCCCATGTGCCCGACATAGGGTTCACTACTGACGAAGGTCATTGGCACCTTGTCGCGCAATTTGCGCTTGCGCAGGTCGGCATCGACGATCATCGCGAATTCGTAGGCGGGCCCGAAGCAACTGGCACCCTGCACCGCACCGATCACGATCGGACCCGGCTCCTTCAGGAATTCCTGATAGGCCTTCCAGGCCTCTTGCGCGTGCGATGTGGTGCAGATCGACTGGGTGAAGCCGCCCTCTGGGCCAGTGCCGGCCACTTCGTCGAACGCGAGCTTGGGGCCGGTGCAGATCAGCAGGTAGTCATAGTCGATTCGCTCGCCGGATCCAGTGACCACGGCATTGTTGGCAGCATCGATGGATGCAACGCCCTCACCATTGAAGGTGATGCCGTGCTTGCCGACATGATCGGCGACCTTCAGCGTTACCTCCTCGGGCTTGCGCCAACCCACTGCAAGCCAAGGATTGGACGGCGTAAAGCCAAACAGGTCGCCCTTGCCTACCAATGTGATCTCGTGCCCCTTGCCGAGCGTGTCGCGCAATTCGTACGCTGCACTCATGCCACCCAGACCTGCTCCCATCACCACGAAACTGGCCATTTGCCACTCCCTGCGATGCGCCATGACTGGCACTTGAAATTATATTAGCTCTATCTTATATTAGAGTCAACTGATATTAAGAAGGAACCATCATGTCCATGCCCACCCCCATCACCGCCGCCGACCTTGTCGCCGAAGCCCGCGCCAAGATCGAAGAAGTCGCCGCTGGGAAGTTCAATGCAGACCGCGCTGGCGCGATCCTGATCGACGTGCGCGAGCCCGCCGAATTCGACACCGGCCACATCCCAGGATCGATCAACATCCCGCGTGGCGTGCTCGAATTCCAGGTCGATGCCCATCCCGCAGTCGCGAATGTCAGCGACGCCGCGTTGTCCCACAAGGAATGTCCGATCGTGGTGGTTTGCCGCACCGGTGGCCGCGCGGCGTTGTCGGCAGTCAACCTGCAGCGACTTGGCTTTAGCAACGTAAGTTCGATTGCTGGTGGCGTGATTGCATGGGGCGAAGCCGGCCTGCCGCTGGTGGTACGTTAACGAAATGGCCCGCACCGCAAAGCCCGCCACGATGAATCCCGAAGCGATGCGCGCGCACGCTGCCGATGCATCGCGCTTGCTGAAGGCCCTTGCGAACGAAAAGCGCCTGATGTTGCTGTGCCTGCTGGCCGAGGGCGAGCGCTCGGTCAATGACCTTAATGCGCATTTGGATTTGAGCCAGTCCGCACTGTCGCAGCACTTGGCGATCCTGCGCGACGACGGCCTTGTCACCACCCGGCGCGAAGCGCAGTCGATCTATTACGGCCTGGCAAAAGGTCCTGCACAGCGCGTGATCAATACCCTGCACGACATTTATTGCGGCGATGGCCCACCGCTATGCAAATGACACTGGGAGTGACCCCATGACCGACAACCTGCATATCGAACCGTTCTTCCACGACGGCACCGGCACCTGGACCTACGTCATCCATCGTGATGGCGATGAAGATTGAGAGCGCGCTGCAATCGTGATCGACCCGGTGCTGGACTACGACCCCAAGTCCGGGACGATCGGTATCGACAGCCTGCGCGGGGTGCAGGACTACATCGCGAAGAGAAACCTGCGCGTGCAGCGCATCCTGGAAACCCATGCGCATGCCGACCACCTGTCCTCCGCGCAGGTGCTGCGCGCAGCTACCGGCGCGTCGGTCGGCATTGGTGATGGCATCCGCATAGTGCAGGATCACTTCGCTGGCGTATTCGACATGGACCGCGACGACCCATCCCTTCGCGATGCCTTCGACGTCACCTATGCCCATGGCGACGTGATTGAAGCCGGCAACCTGCGCCTGACCGTGATCGCCACCCCAGGCCATACATCCGACAGCATGAGTTACGCCATCGAGGGCCACGTCTTCATCGGCGACACCTTGTTCGCGCCCGACGTGGGCTGCGCGCGCTGCGATTTCCCCGGCGGCAGCGTGAATGATCTGTATGCCTCGATCCAGCGCTTGTACGCGATGGAGGATGCCACCGTGCTCCACCTCTGCCACGACTACCCGACCGCCGGCCGCGAACGCCGCAGCGAGGTCAGCGTCGGCGAAAGCAAGCGCGACAACCTCATGTTGCGCGGCGACACCACGCTGGAAGACTTCAGCCAGGCCCGGCGTGCACGCGATGCGCAGTTGCCCGCACCCGTGCTGCTGTATCCCGCGCTGCAGGTGAACATCCGCGGTGGCCGCCTGCCGCCGCCACACGGCAACGGCCAGCGCTACCTTTGCACGCCTCTGCAGGGCGACCTGCCCGGTGCACTCGACTGACCAGGCATACATCGTGTTGCTTGCCCGATGCCGGCGCTGCTGGCAGGGTGCCGTCTCCACGACCCGGATCCAGACGCACCGATCATGCAAGTCGATCTTCTGCTCGCCGCGCTGTTCTTCGCCGTCGCGATCATTTACTCATCGGTCGGCCATGCGGGCGCCAGCGGCTACATCGCGGCGATGGCCCTGCTCGGATTCGCGCCGGAACAGGTGCGCCCGACCGCACTGGCACTGAACCTGCTGGTGGGCGGCATCGGCCTGTACCGCTTCTGGCGCGGCGGCCATGTGCGCTGGCGCAATGTGTTGCCCTTCGTGCTCGCATCGGCGCCGGCGGCGTTTATTGCTGCACAGGTGAAACTGCCGAAGGAGAGTTATGCCGCGCTGCTCGGCATCATCCTGCTGGTGGCCGCAATCGGCGTCTTCCGGCAGGCATCGCGCGCGGAGGCCGAAGATGCGCAGAGTACTGGCCGCAACGTGCCATGGCTGGTCGGCCTGCTGGTCGGCGCGGCCATCGGCGTGCTGTCGGGCCTGACCGGCACCGGCGGCGCAATCTTCCTGACGCCTTTGCTGCTGTTTGCGCGCTGGATGCCGACCCGCGAGGCCAGCGGCACCTCGGTCGCCTTCGTCTGGATCAACTCACTGACCGGGCTGGCCGGGCTGCTGCATTCCGGGCAGTCGTTGCCTGCGCAGCTGCCCTGGTGGCTGGGCGTCGTGGCGGTGGGTGCCCTGATCGGTACCCAGATGGGCCTGCAATGGCTACCAGTGAAAGCCCTGCGGCGCACGCTTGGCGTCGTGCTGCTGATCGCTGCAGGCAAGTTGCTATTTGCATAAGTCCAGGTCGGCGATTGCCAACCTGGCCCATGCAGTTCCGTGTAGTTGAAGACTAGCCCTGCTTCGCATCCGGATCGTTCATTCTGAAAACCACCGGCATCCGAACCCGGCTGACGACCGCCTTGCCACCTTCAATTTTTGGAGTGAATTTCCAACTTGCCGCCGCCTTCACCGCCTCTCGATCCAGGTTGCTGTTTTTTGATCCGCGCTCTACGACCACCTTGGTGACGCTGCCGTCTGCCGCCACATCGACGATCAGCATCACCCTACCCTCGATTTTTTGATCCACCTCGTCTTTGGGATAGTGAGGCGGAGTCATTGGTTCGCCTCGTACCGGCACGGCTTTCGATGTCACGGCGCTAACCGGTACGGCCTGCACAAACGTCACCAAGCCATTGGAAATTTTAGGCGTCAGCCCAGCCTCTTCTCCAAAGATCTCCAAGATATTACCGACAGGCTCATCACGAAAAACAAATGACACCTTGTTTTTCAAGCTTAGAACGTCGGGGGTTCCAAGATGCAAACCGGCTTCTGCGACAACTTTTTCAATCGCTTTCCCAAGTGTTACGTCTGTCAACGTGATCGTGATCTTGGAATCCACAGAACCGCGGTTTTCCGGCTGTGCCGACCATGCAGCAAGACCGAAGCCAAGCGTCAGCACGACAACCAGTGCACTTCCAGACAACCAGCGAAGCAATGAGGGGGCAGGCAATTTGAGCATTTCGATTCTCTCCTTGAGTGGATGGGTAAAACCCCAGTGGCAACCCAGCGGCAACGCCTGCGTGGCCAACTGGGTACGGAACATCGCCTCGCCATAGGCGCGGCGCGATGTGGGATGGCGTGCAATCACGCGTTGGTCGCAAGCCAGCTCCTGGTCGTGGCGAAACGCGCCTGCTGCCAGATGCAGCAGTGGGTTGAACCAGAACATGCAGCGCAGCAGGAGGAAGCCGGCATTTGCCTGCAGATCCCCATGACGTATGTGCGCGCGCTCGTGCGCCAGCATCAGATCGCGTTGCTCAGCGCTGTAACGGGTGTCGACATCGACGGGCAACACGATCACTGGATTGAGCCAACCGATCGCCGCTGGCAATCCGGCAACTGCATCGGCCTGCAGCACATCGGCTTCACGCACGAACAGCCGTCCGAGCGACGTCCGGAACCGGCGCTGCTGGCGGATGAAATGCATCAGCATTGTCATCGCGCCCAGCAACCATGCAGCGCATAGCCACGCCGCCATATCGATACCGGGTTCCGCGCTTGCGACAACGGCCTGCATGGGCTGTGCGACGAATCTGTAGACCACAGGAATCGACACCGTGTCTGCCGCCGGTGCTGGCAACAGCACCGCGATGGATGCGATCGGCACCAGCAACCATGCTGCGTATGCCACCGATGCACCGAACATGACGCGCAAGCGTCGCCGCATCAGCAACACCAGCAGCAGCGCGGCGGTACTGGCAAGCGTGGTTTCCAGCAAGGCGTGGTTGATGACCTGGGCGATCTCGGCAGGAGTCATTTCTTGTCTCCTCCTGCATCGATCCCGTCCAGCAGCTTGCGCAGCTCCGCGATGTCCTTTTGGCTGAGCTTTTTTTGCTGGCTGAAGTGCGCGACCAGCGGCGCGACGCGGCCATCAAACAGGCGTTCAAGCAATCCCTGGCTTTCACCGAGCACCCAATCCTCGCGCCGTAGCGTTGGCGTATACAGATAGCGGCGACCGTCTTTTGTTGCTGCAATCGCGCCCTTCTTCAGCAGGCGGTTGAGCAACGTCTTGATG
>JBBQHK010000072.1:0-7303 GCA_038323895.1 Lysobacterales bacterium
CCGTTGTGTGCCAGGGCGATGCTGGCGCCCTCAAAGAAGAACGGGTGGAGGTTGCTGCGTTCGACCAGAGGCTCGCTACTGCCAAAATAGTCGCAGCCGCGTACATGGGCGATTGCGCAGTGCCCGCCAAAGTGTGCCGCAAGGCTTTGCAGATTACGGTCGTACATCGGCAGGATGGTCGACTTGTAGATCAGCGGCTGCTGCGGCACCGCGGCGGTGTCACTCCACAGGGCGACTCCCGCACCCGCAAGATTCATGAAATCGAACATTGCGGGTGCGAAGGCCTGTTTCACCAGCGAACTGTCGGACTTGTAGAGCAGCACATCCAGGTTGATGGGCTGCCCCAGATACGCGACTGCGCGGCACATGTTCTAGTTGCCTCTCACTACAGCAAACCCAGACCGTATTCGATGCGGTCGAGTCCTTCGCTGAGAATGGATCGGGAGGTGGGGAAGGCAATCCGGAGATGGCCTTCCGCGCCGGGACCGAAAAACGCCGCCGTTCCGGGCACCACTGCAACTCGGGCCTTGTCCATCAGGTGTTGCCAGATTTCCATGCTGGGACGACCGAAAGCCGAGACGTCCGGAAACAGCAGATAGGTGCCTTCGGGTGAACGGCAGCGCACGCCTTCCATCTTGTTCAGACGCTCGACGGCGTAGTCACGCAGCGTATTGAGGTGGCCAACAAAGGCGTCAACCCAGGGCCAGCAGTCATCGTAGGCCGCCTTGGCGGCAACCTGCGAGAGGGTAGAGCAGCCATAGGCCGTGGTCGCCGCATGTGAGGCCTCGAACAGCCCCTTGAAGGTGGCATCGTCGGGAGCCACCGCAAATCCAACGCGCAGGCCGGCCAGACCAAACGACTTCGAAAATCCGTACAGGGAAATGGTCCGCGCCGCGATCTCATCCGGCAGGGATGCCGTGGCGATGTGCTGGTGCGATGGATAAACGATGTCGCACCAGATTTCGTCGGACATCAGCCACAGGTCGTGCTGGATGGCCAGCTCGCCAATCGCCAGCAAGGTCACCCTGTCCATCACCCGCCCCAGGGGGTTGTGCGGATTGCACAGGCCAATCATCCGCGTGCGTGGCGTGATCGCAGCCCGGATGGCATCGATGTCGAAGATGCCGGTTGTCGCATCGACCCGGACCATGACCGGAATGGCGCCGGCTGCTTCCACCGAGCGATGGAACAGGTAGTCGACCGGATCGAAGATGATCACCTCATCGCCCGGAGACAGAGCCCATCGGGCGGTTACGAACATGCCGGATGCAACCGAGTCGGTCACCAGGATGCGACTGGGATCGACACCACGATGGCCGTAGCGCTCGACACACACGCGGGCGCAGGACTCGCGAAATTCCGGCAACCCCTCGGGCGGTCCATAGGAGAATGGCCCGGCATCGACGTAGTCCTTGAGCGCTTGCGAGATCGCGGGCGCGCCCTTGAAATCAGGGTCGGCTGCGGTCAGCGCGATCATGTCTTCGGGCAGGCTCGCCCAGCGATAGTTGAAGGCTCTTTTCCGCAGCACTTCCAGGTTTACCTGGTCGTCTGAAAACACATTGGTCTCCTCAGTCCAGCAGCGTCTTCCGGCAAGCACGGGCGGCGCGATGTCGTGGATCTGCCTGGCGAAAAAATCCGCTTCCAGTTTGCGCCCGTTCAAGATGTGGCGGGTCGTCACTTCATGACGCTCTGTATTGTAGGCGTGCAGTGCGTCGGCGACCGGTTTGCTGCTCAGATGCAGGGCCAGGATATGACCATCTTCCAGCGCGGTATTCGCACCCTGGCTGGTGAGGGTGAGCATCGTGTGGGCGGCATCTCCGATCAGGGCGACCCGATCCTGAATCAGGCTGGGCAGCGGTTCCAGATCCGTCGTGCCAGCCAGGAAGCACTTTGAATGGTCCGTCTGGTCCATGAGTTCCTTGACCAGTTCGGGAAACTTGCCGAGCAATCGCCGGACGGTCGCGAAGCGCTCTGCAGGACTGCTTCCAGCCAGTCGAACCTGCTCGCTGGCGTACTGGACGTACCAGAGCACTTCGGTGGCGGAGATTGCGGCCATGCCGACTGCCAGTCCGCCGTCCGGATCGGTGATCTTGAGCAGTCGGCGGTCGAGTCTTCCTGCGAGGCCTGGCGCTTCCGCAATGCCGAGCAGTTCACCCACTCTGGGCGCACGCAGTTCGGCCTGTGGAAAAAGCGACTTGCGGACGCGCGAGTTGATACCGTCTGCGCCAACAATGACATCGCTGTGGTGCGCCTGGCCCCGGTCAAGATCAAGACGCGGAGTGGATCCATTCTGGCTGATGCCTTTGCAACGATGCTCGCGCTGGATCCAGTCTTCGGGTACTTGCCGCAGCAGAAGTTTGAGCAGCGCCGATCGGCGTAGACAAAGATGCTCCGGGATTGGCTTGTCGACCAGCACGCGCCCGTTGACATCAAGCCGGGTTGCGCGAAATGCCAACCGACCAAGATCACGCACGGCATCGCCCAGACCGATCCGGTCCATCACCGCCAACCCGTTGTCCATCAGCACGAAACCCACGCCGCGGGCGCTGGTGACGAGCGCCTTGTCGTAGAGGGCGGGGCGAATCCCCTGTTGGCGCAACGTGATCGCGCAGGCCAGACCGGCGATGCCGGCTCCGATGATCAGGATGTCACTGGCGGGTGACTCAGCTGGCCGCACGGTGCATGTTCGAGATGACCGACCAGTGACTCGGCATGGCAGCAAGGCAGCTCTCGCGCTCCATCGCCAGCGACTCGAGCAGCGCATCGCCTGCTTCGCTTCCGATATGCCGGATCAAGGGATGCACCCGGTTCGGCGCGCGGCCGCAGCCATCGATGATGCAGCTGTAGCTGAAGCCGCGAAACAGTGCGAACAGCCGGTCTTCGTGAATGGGCAGGGTTTCCTCATACAGGGCCAGACGATCGCGCAGCGTCGGCGTGTGTCGCTCGGTGCTGGCTGCCGCCCGCCAGAAAGGCGTATCGCCTCGATCGGCGAGCGCGTAGTGCAGGATCAGGAAGTCACGCAACTCGTCGTAGACATCGTTCAACGACTGGTTGAACGAAGCGGCGCGGGATGCAGAGATGTCGACATCCGGGAAATGCGTGATCAGGCTGGCCAGCGCGTACTCGACCAGAAAAATACTGGTTGATTCCAGAGGCTCGAGAAACAGCGATGAAAGACCCAGCGCGATGCAATTCTTCACCCAGGTGCGTCGCCGCCGCCCGACCTGGAAGCGCAGGTGGCGCGCGTCCTCACCGATGGCGACGTCGCCCAGAAACGCGCGCAGCTCTGCTTCGGCCGCCTCCGGCTCCAGGAAATCGCGGCTGTAGACGTAACCGGTACCGCGCCGTGAGTACAGCGGAATATCCCAGCTCCATCCCGAAGAAAGTGCCGTGGCGGAGGTGTAGGGCGGCAGGCCATCGCGTTCCGGGTCATGTTTTACCTGGATGGCAACCGCGGAGTTGCAGAGCAGATGATCGGCGTCGGATTCGAAGGGTTCGCCCAGTGCGCCGCCAAGCAACACGCTGCGGAATCCGGTGCAATCAATGAACAGGTCGCCTTCCAGCACGGCGCCGGAGCGCAGTGTCAGCGATTCGATGCCGCGTTCGCCGGTCTGGACCGATTCGATGTGATCAACCCGCCGTTCGACCCCGCGCCCGCAGGCCAGCTCGCGCAGGAATCGCCCCAGCAGCACGGCGTCCATGTGATAGGCCGTGCGTACATCGTGCTCGGGATCCGCCGGATTCTTCGGCGAGAGGTTGCGCCGGCAAAGCTCCAGGGTCGGCATCAGTTGTTCCGCGAGCAGACCTTCGGCCTTTCCCTCCAGTCGCTTCTTCAGCGCGTAGTGGGTGGCGCCAATGCCGGCGTTGGCCGCATTGAACCAGGGATCCTGCCAGGGTTGAACCCGTGGCTCTCCGTGCCAGAAAGGATGCCAATAGTCCGGACCGTGCTTCGACCAGCCGGCGAAGCGAATGGCAGCCTTGTAGCTGGCATTTGCCTGCGGCATCCAGTCGGAATCGCGCAAGCCGAGGAACTGCATGGTGGTGGCGAGTGTTGGCACGGTGGCCTCACCGACGCCGATCGGCGCGATGTCTTCCGACTCGACCAGGGTGATGGCGATGCGCTCGCCAAATGCGCGATTGAGGTACGCCGCGGCAAGCCAGCCTGCGGTTCCACCGCCTGCGATGACAATTTTTTCGACCGCACGGGTGCTGGGATGTGCATTCATCGTCGTCTCCGGATGAGCATCAAGCCTTCCACTCGTTTTGCCTTCGCCAGACTTCGACGACAGCTTGGAAACACTGCGACACATTTAGAGTGTAGCCTGAGGCCGTCCTGCGGTTGCTCACTCCGCGCGCATTGCGGCCGCGCTGGTCGGGCAAATCCTCGGTGTGTGGCTGCCTTGCAGAACCGCGTTTCCACCTGGATGCGATTGTCGATTGATCGGAGGAGGGCGCTGATGCGAGCGACAGTTCATTCGCAATCCGCACCGGAACGGGGCCAGATGCCCGGCGCGTCCAGTCCGGATGACGAGACGGCAGTGGCGACCTTTCTCGCGCAGTTCAATTTCCGAGCAGCGAATCGAGGCGCCATCGGGCTCGAGCGGGAATTCTTCATCGTGGATCACGATGGCCGGCTGGTGCCACGGGCTCCAGAGCTGCTCGATCTGCTGCGTGAGCAGGATCACAGCGCCTGGGATCCAGAGCTGTCGGCATGTCAGATCGAAGTAAAGACGCCGCCGCGCTTTCGGCGACGTGATCTGCAGGACGATCTGCGCCGGCAGGAGGCCCAGGGACAGCAAGCTGCGGCGAAGCTCGGACTTTCCCTGCGTGTTCTGGAAATAGCGCCGGACGACATGCCGCTGGATATATATCCGTGCGAGCGCTATTCGAACATCGCGGCCAGAATCGACACCGGTGCCTTGCTTGCCGGCTGCCAGCTCGCTGCCACGCACATTCATCTGGGTGTTGGCAGCGTCCAGGAGGCCCTGCTGGTTTACGACCGACTGCGCCAGAAGCTGCCACTGCTGATGGCAGAAGGGGATCACTCCGGTGGCGAGCGACTGCGGCGCTACGCCAGGATGACGCCGCTATGCCAGCCGCCGGAATTGCGCTCGGTCGAGGAATACTTTCGCGTGGCACTGGAGCAGGGATTCGCGCTGCCTCCGAGAACGCCGAAAGACTGCTGGTGGCTACTACGGATAAGCCCGGTCGGTACCGTCGAGATTCGTGTATTTGGTGCCGAACCCGATCACGACCGCATCCTGCATTGGGTTGATCTGGTGCATCGATGGGCGGGCATTGCGGCGTTGAAAGACGAATGAGCGATCTGCAGCCCAGCTTGCTGATCCACCTGCGCGGTACCGGCGAGGAAGGCTTCACCATGCCACCTCTAACCGCCGTGTTTTCGTCCCTGGGCTTGCAACTGCCTGCGGAGCGGTTGATCGAAGAGACGCGTTTCCAGAAGCGCCGCGCCGCGGTCCTGGTCGGCCCCACTGGGTGCGGAAAATCTCATTGGCTGGGCCGCTTCGGGCATCAGCAATCCTGCAAGCGCGCTGTGCTCAGCCTGGATGCGTGCGCGCAGGAATGGGCGCAGCCAGAGACGGGCGGCCTGGTGCTGATCGACCGTTGGGAAGTGGCTTCGGCGGCGCAGCGCAGGCGCTGCCAGGAATGGCTCGAGCAACGCTTGCGGGCGGATGCCGGTCTCGATGCCGTGCTGGTGACTCGCAGCGATGAACTCGCCATGGAACTCAGTCCCGCGACATGGCTGGAGTTTCAATGGGCGCCGCCGTCCGCATCGGAATTGGAAGCGGCGCTTTCAGAGTGGGGCGCCCCTCGTTCCCAGGCGTTGCTGGACTGTCTGGCCGATCCGTGCCTGGCGATGCTCGCGCGCCGACCCGCATTCTGGGGCTGCTGGCCTGATTCACCGCCGGTCGGGCGTGCGCAGGTCGTCGCTCTGGTCAATGACTTGCGTGACACCGCGGATTGTCCTGATCTGGTGCAGGAGTGCATCGAGTTGCAGGCACTCTGGCGAGGGCCTGCACGAACCATTCGCTGGATCGACTTGCCCGCCGGACAGTGCCTGGTCGGATCGCCGGAAAGCGAAGCGGGGCGCTGGGCCGACGAGAGTCCGCAACTCCTGATCAGCCTCACAGCTTTTTCCCTCAGCGAGACCGTGGTCACCAACGCCCAGTTTCTGGCGGCGAATATCCACGCCAGCCAAGCTCCGCCGTGGTGGGGCGACGCGCGCTATGCGCGACCCGACCAGCCGCTGACTGGATTCTCGCAACCACAGTCACGGGCCTTCGCTGCAGCGCTTGGGCTGACCCTGCCTTCGGAAACGCAGTGGGAATATGCCTGCCGCGCTGGTTCCCGGGATCTGCGCTATGCGGATATCCACAACAGTGCCAGCCATGCGGGCAACAGTGGCTACCGACTACCCGAGGTCGGCACCCTGCTGCCCAACCGTTTCGGCCTGCACGACATGCTCGGCTGTACCTGGGAGTGGACCCTCGATCATTGCCACGATCGCAGCGAACTGACGCCCGTGGATGGGAGTGCCTGGCTTGAATCCGACGGCGAGTGCGCAATGTTGCGCGGCGGCTCCTGGGCCGACCGTGAACGTGTGATTCGTGCCGCGACCCGGCTCAAGCGGCATCCCGGTCCGCGGGTGGCGAATATCGGCATGCGCCTGCTGCGGTCAGCATCCAGATCGGAGGTACAGACGAAACGTTGAGAACCCCTACGGGATTTGCAGCAAGTCCGCAGACGTGAGCGCATCGCGCCAGGCCTCGGGCTTTTCGGATACGGCGTACAGGCCGCTGATCTCACGCAGTGCCTGGTATGCCCAGTCGCGGGTCTGCTGGTTTGAGCGCGGATTCTCGAGGATCGCGAGCAGGCCCGGCAGCGCTTCGTAGCGCTCGGCGATGTGCAGCGTGCCGGACTGCGCAAGTCCACAGAAGGCGCGTTCCTGGATCAATGCGGATGGATCGTTCTCGGCGAGTTCAAGCAGAGGATCAATCACCTCGACGCCGCCGAATTTTGCAAGCGCGTCGACCGCCCAGCGGCGCAGGTACTCGTCGTCGATGTGCGTGGCCATGAGCAGCTCGTTGAACACGCGTTCGCGATCAATGCCGCGCGCGCCGATCACCGCCATGCTCCACAGCGCCCATGGCCCCGAGCCCTGGGGATCCGCTCGCAGTCGTGCGAGCAGGCGGTCGACTTGCTGCGGCGTCTTGTCGAGGTCGAACTGCGCCAGATGCAACTCATACGCGGCCATGCGGATCTCGATGCGCGGCGCGTTCAT
>JBBQHK010000073.1:0-7301 GCA_038323895.1 Lysobacterales bacterium
ATTCCTGTTTGCGGACGTGCTCGATGACGCGGCGCAGGATCATGGCGAATCACATCGCGGGAACGGTATGGCCTGCCCATCCTGCGGTTCGCACGCATCGCGCGGCTCCGCGAGTCGACCCGGCTGCCCCATTGCATTCCCGTCATGCATGCCCCGAGGCTGCTCCAAGCAAGCCACTGGACACTGGCGCCTAAGGCCGGATTGTTATTGGCCCCGGCATCCCCCGGCGGCCTCCCCTGTTCGCAGTATAGACATGGCCACTGGCGATCAATTGCCCGCAACCATCCGTGAAAAGAGAACGCAAAAAGGGCCAGCACAGGGCCAGCCCTTTCGGCGTTGCAACTGCCGGCGGCTTACAGCGCCACGCCGACTACACCCGGGACCGAGCCGCGGCGCGTCCGGCATGACGCGCGGCCTACTTCTTGGCGACCGCCAGATCATAGGTTGCAAGCGATGGCTTGCTGCCCTTCGATGAGAGCGCGCTGCTGTCGCAGGTGGCTAGGAAGGTCAGTTGCGGATTGGTGGCCGCACCAGAGGACGCCATGTCACTGCGTACCTTGTAATAGTCGTATCCCTTCTTGGATGCCCACGAGGTGCGGGACTCACCCGAGGGCAGGGTGCGCTTCACGATGGTGACCGTACCAACGTAGCGGGATGACGCTGGCGAAGCGAACACCGATAACGGAACGGTTGCGCTCACCGTCGGCGATTGGGCATCACCCGACACACTGCAGGCCGCGGCGCCGCTGGTTGGCGCGACTGCCGCGCAGGCAGGCTGGGCAGCTCGGTTCTTGTCGGCGCCGGTGCCCTTGGTGTTGATCGCAACGGCGGCGACCGTGACCAGCCCCTCGCCGCTCGGCGAGGCCGTGACCTCGACCCCGCCGTCGCCGTCCGCGTCCGCGTCGAACCAGGCCTTCCCGCTGAATGACAGCACGCCACTCTGGACGCTGCTGCAGTCCAGGCCGGCGCGGAAGTTGGATACCAGCCATGCCTTCTGCTTCTGGCCCAGCTTTGCCTCTTGCTGGGAAGAGGCGACAGCAGGCGCAATGATCAGCGCGACCGCAACGACCTGACAGATCAGCTTCATGACATTTCTCCGGCTGGACGCCGGGTGGCATCCCGAATCGCGAAATTAGCATGACTGGATCCGCAGCACGACGTGTCGCGGCCCGCCACCAACACCTTCCGCGAAATGCAAAAAGGGCCGGCACAAGGCCAGCCCTTCGGCATCGCCGCGACGCGGTGGCTTACAGCAGGTGCGCCACGCCAGCGCGTTCCTCTTCCAGTTCGGCCAGGGTCTTGTCCATCGAGGCGCGACTGAAGTCGTCGATCGGCAGGCCTTCAATGCGGGTGTAGGCGCCATTGGCGCAGGTCACCGGCACGCCGTAGATCACGCCTTCCGGGATGCCATAGCTGCCATCGGACGGCACGCCCATGGTCACCCACTTGCCGTCGGTGCCGAGCACCCAGTCGTGGATGTGGTCGATCGCGGCATTGGCCGCGGACGCTGCCGATGACAGGCCACGCGCTTCGATGATCGCCGCGCCACGCTTGCCGACCTTGGGGATGAACTCGTTCGAGTTCCAGTCGCCGTCGTTGATGCTGTCCTTCAGCGACGTGCCGTTGGCGGTAGCGAAGCGGTAGTCCGGATACATGGTCGGACTGTGGTTGCCCCACACCACCATCTTCTCGATGTCGCCAACGGCCACGCCTGCCTTGCTGGCCAACTGGCTGAGCGCGCGGTTGTGGTCCAGGCGCAGCATCGCGGTGAAGTTGGCCGGGTTGAGATCCGGCGCCGACTTCATCGCGATGTAGGCATTGGTATTGGCCGGGTTGCCGACCACCAGCACCTTGACGTCGCGCGATGCGACGTTATTAAGTGCTGCGCCTTGCGCTGTAAATATCTTGGCGTTTTCCAGCAGCAGGTCCTTGCGCTCCATGCCCGGGCCACGCGGACGCGCGCCGACCAGCATCGCGATGTCGGCATCCTTGAACGCGACTTCAGCGTCATCGGTGCCGACCATCCCGGCCAGCAGCGGGAACGCGCAATCTTCCAGCTCCATCATCACGCCCTTGAGCGCGGCCTGGGCTTTCTCAAGCGGCAGTTCCAGCATCTGCAGGATGACCGGCTGGTACTTGCCCAGCATTTCGCCGGAAGCGATGCGGAACAGCAGGGCGTAACCGATCTGGCCGGCGGCGCCGGTGACTGCAACACGGACGGGGGCTTTCATTGTTTCAACTCCTGGGGACTTTTTCACCCTCTCCCGCTGGCGGGAGAGGGCTGGGGTGAGGGCGGCATTCCAGCGGCGCGACCCCATGGATGTCGTGCCACCCTCATCCGCCCTTCGGGCACCTTCTCAGCCTTGCACACCCTTCGGGCGCCGCAGCGGGAGAAGGGGAAATCATTCCAGCTCGGCGCAGAATTCCTGGATGCGTGCCAGTCCCGGCGCCAGTTGCGGCGTCGGGCAGGTGTAGCTGATGCGCATCGCGCGCGGCTCGCCGAACGCCGAGCCCGGCACGCAGGCTACACCCTTGGTTTCCAGCAGGGCGTTGCAGAAATCCACGTCGTTGACGATCAGCGTGTCGCCATGCGACTTGCCGAAGAATGCGCTGATGTCCGGGAACACGTAGAACGCGCCCTGCGGCCGCGGGCAGACGATGCCCGGGATCGCGTCCATCACCGCCATCACCTGGTCGCGCTTGGCCTGGAACTCCGCGTTCTTCTGCTTTGGGACATCCTGCGGGCCGCTCAATGCGGCGATTGCGGCGGCGGTGACGATCTCGGGAATGTTGGTGATGTGGTTGGAATTCAATACCGCCACCGCCTGCGCCACCGATTCCGGACCGGCCATGAAACCGACGCGCCAACCCGGCATGCCATAGGTCTTGGACAGTGAGTCGATGAAGATCACCCGGTCACGCAACTCGGGCCGCGCTTGCACGAAGTTGGTGTATTCCAACCCGTCGAACAGCATCCGGTTATAAATGTCATCGGTGATGATCCAGGTGTCCGGGTACTTCACCAGCACGTCGGCCAGCGCCGTCACTTCGTCCTTGGTGTAGACCATGCCGGTCGGGTTGCACGGGTTGTTGAACAGGAACACCTTGGGCGTTTTCGCCAGCGCCGCATCAAGTTGCGCCGGGGTCATCTTGTAATCCTGCGAAGCCGGGCACGGCAGCAGGTCGACCCTGGCGTTCACGATCTCGGCGATGTCGAGATAGCTGGTCCAGTAAGGCACCGGGAAGGCGATCGTGTCGCCCTCGTCAAGCAGCGCCTCGGCCAGGTTGTAGATGACGTGCTTGGCACCGATGCCGGTGGCGCAGTTGACCCGCCCGTAACCGGTCAGGCCGATCTGTTCGATGTGGGCAAGGAACGCGTCCAGCAGCGCATCGCTGCCGCGGTTGCTGCCGTACTGGCCGCTGTCCTTCGCGAGCGCTTCACGCGCCGCCGCATACACGTGCTCAGCAGGCAGGAAATTCGGCACGCCGATCGAAAAGCTGATGATGTCGCGGCCTTCGGCCTTCAGGCGCTTGGCCTTGTCGGCGACCTGCATGATGGCACTGGGCTTGGCGCGACCCATGCGCTGGGCGAGTTGGGGCATCGCGGGTGACCTCGACTGATGGCCGCACGGTGGCGACAAGGACGTAGGAGGAAGCCCCAAAATGTTAGCACGGCACATGGCGAAGACCGATCCCGCACCACTGGCTTCATGGGCAGGCACCAGACTGCGCCTGGCAATGGTGGTGGTCGCATTGGCCATGGTTGGCGGCTGCGCGTCGACTCAGGTCCGCACGGTCAAGGATCCCTCGGGCTCGCCGCTGGCGGTTGCCGGCAACGTGGTCCTGATTGAACCTGACATCGAGCTTGCCGAGCTGGCCGCTGGGGGCCTGGCGGAACCGCGCAAGGAATGGACAACCGCCGCGCGCCAGCTGTATCCGCAGGCGGCACGTGAACTGCTGGCGACGAAGGGCATACGCATGGCGCCGGACTTCACCCTCCCAGTCGATGCCGGACCGGATAACCGCCTGCGCCAGCTCACCCTGCTCAGCCAAGCGGTTTCCATGAGCATCCTCCAGTACAGCCGCGGCTATGGACCGGGCACCCTGCGCAACAAGCATGGCAAGTTCGACTGGAGCCTGGGGCCGGGCGCCACCGAGCTGCGCGCGGCGACGGGTGCCGACTATGGCCTGTTCACCTATATCCGCGACAGCTACGCCAGCGGCGGGCGCAAGGCCATGCGCATCATTGGCCTGGTGGCACTGGGCGGCGACATCGGTGGCGGCACGCAGATCGGTGTCGCCTCACTGGTTGACCTGCGCACCGGCCAGGTGGTGTGGCACAACCTGCTGGTGGACCAGACCGGCGACCTGCGCAACCTGCAGGGTGCGCGTGAGACCGCGGGCGACTTGCTTCGGGGCATTCGCGGCACCGCGCCAGCACCTGCATCGCAGCCGGATAAGGCGCGATGAACCCCCGTACAGCCGCGCCGTTTTATGCGTTGTTCCTGCTGCTGGGCGCATGTGCGACCAATGCGCCGCTGCGCGACAATACGCCCGGCACCGCGCCGCAGGCCGGCACTGACGAATCCGAGCTCTGGTACGCAATGCAACGCGCGGAGACCGAACTCAAGCGCTCGCCGCTGCTGGTGCGCGATCCGGCATTGAACGCCTACGTGGCGGGCGTGGCCTGCAAGGTCGCCGCGGAGCATTGCCGCGACCTGCGCACCTACGTGATGGACGTGCCGCAATTCAATGCCAGCATGGCCCCGAACGGGATGATGCTGTTCTGGACCGGCGCCCTGTTGCGCATCCGCAACGAGGCGGAACTCGCTTTCGTTCTCGGCCACGAGGCAGGCCATTTCCGCGCCCAGCATTCCTTGAAGCAGTGGCGTCGGAGGAAGGACACCAGCGCCCTGTTGAGCGCATTCCAGGTCGTGGCCTACGGTGCCGGCGTCGGCGGCGTGGCGCAGTTGGGCGCACTGGCGGGCTATGCGGCGATCTTCAAGTACTCGCGCGACATGGAACGCGAAGCCGACCGCTTGGGTTTCCAGGCGATAGTCGCGCAAGGCTGGGCGCCGCAGGCCGGGGCGGACCTGTGGGCGCGTATGTGGCGGGAGGAGCAAACCCGCAAATATGATCGGCCCTTGCCTGTTTTCTCGACCCACCCGGCATCGCAGGAACGGCTCAACGAGATCCGCGCCGCCGCGGCCGCAGTGCCCAACGCGCCGACCGATCTCGGGCGCGAACGCTATCGCGCCGCCGTGCGGCCGATGTTGCCGCGCATGCTGGACCAGGAGCTCTCCCAGCGGCGGTATGCCGGGTCGATCCTGGTGATTGGCGAACTGCTCGCAGATGCACCGCCGGTCGATCGCGGCCTGCTGACGTTCTACCTGGGCGAAGCGCATCGCCGCCGCGGCCTCGGCGACGACAGGCAAAAGGCGGCCACCTTGTACGCCCAAGCCGTCGCGATGACGGACTCGCCCGCCGCCGCATGGCGGGAGCATGGTTTCGCACTGCAGGCGGCAGGCGACACGCGCGGCGCGCACACTGCATTGCAGCGCTACCTTCGCGATGCACCGGATGCCGAGGACCGCGCCTTCGTGCAACGCGAACTGCAGAAGTTGGGAGGACAGCCATGATCCACAGGACGCCCAGACACTGGATGATTGCCATCATGGCGATGCTGCTGTTGGTCGGCTGCGCCAGCGGGGGTCCGTTGGTGCGCCCGGGGACCAATACCATCGGCAGCAACCTGGTGATCGACGCCGGGATGGAATGGACACGGATGTCGGCCTATCGCGAGCAGTTGTGGACCATTGATGGCCCGCAGCTCAACAGCCTGCACTTGATCCCCAGCATCCGCGAAGGCGAGTTCATCTTTCTCGGGCAACGCCAGACCAGGCGCCGTCCAGACGGTGCGTTCTTCCATCGCGGGATGCGCGCTGACGAAGTGCGGGACCTGGTCGCCGATGGCATGCGTGCCGCAGGCGCCGTCAACGTCACCGCCAGCGCCCTGCGGCCAGGGACGTTCGCTGGCCGCGAGGGGCTTCGTTTCGAGCTGAGCATGTCCACCAGCGATGGCCTCATGTACCGCGCCATGGTGGCGGCCTTCGAACACGAAAAAGGCCTTGCATTGGCGATGTTCTACGCCCCTGCCGAGTATTACTACCCGCGCGACCAGGCCAAGGTGTCGGCAATGCTCGACACCTTGCGCTGGAAATAAACCAGCGCGCCAGCCACCTCGCCGGGAATCCTGCAGCAACGAAACGGGCGGCCCAGGGCCGCCCGTCATGGATGACGATGCCCCGAATCAGGCAGCCAGGATCTTGTTCCACTCGGCCACGCGGTCGGCCTTGGCGGCCAGCACGGCGTCGGTCTCGCCTTCGATCTTGACCGAGGTGATTTCGTCACCACCCTTCACCGAGTCCACCGCGTCCAGGCCGCTGGTCACCTTGCCGAACACAGTGTGCTTGCCATCCAGCCACGGCGTGGGCACATGGGTGATGAAGAACTGACTGCCGTTGGTGTTGGGACCGGCGTTGGCCATCGACAGCACGCCACGCACGTGTTTCACGCCGTTATTGGTTTCGTCCTCGAACTTGTAGCCGGGGCCACCGGTCCCGGTGCCCTGCGGGCAACCGCCCTGGACCATGAAGTCCGGGATCACGCGGTGGAACAACAGGCCGTCGTAAAAGCCGCGCTTGGCCAGGTTGACGAAGTTGGCGACCGTCAGCGGCGCCTTGTCCGGGTACAGCTCGACATTGATCGGGCCTCGGGGGGTCTCGAAGATGGCGTTCAGGGACATTTTGGCTCCTGCTGGAATGAGTCATACGGCGGGCGCCGTAGCCCGCTATAATAACCGGCTTCCTTTCCCAGATACCCGTGCTGGCTGAACCCGGCGCGCATTCCGCATGTCCATTGAACGCCTCCGCAACATCGCCATCGTCGCCCACGTCGACCACGGCAAGACCACTCTCGTCGACTGCCTGCTGAAGCAGTCCGGCACCTTCAACGAGCGCATGGTGCTCGCCGAACGGGTCATGGACAGCAATGACCAGGAAAAGGAACGTGGCATCACGATCCTGTCCAAGAACACTGCCATCACCTGGAACGGCAATCGCATCAACATCGTCGATACCCCGGGCCACGCCGACTTCGGCGGCGAGGTCGAGCGCGTGCTGTCGATGGTCGACTCGGTGCTGATCCTGGTCGACGCGATGGACGGCCCGATGCCGCAGACCCGCTTTGTGACCCAGAAGGCGTTCGCGATGGGCTTCAAGCCGATTGTGGTGGTCAACAAG
>JBBQHK010000074.1:0-7150 GCA_038323895.1 Lysobacterales bacterium
GGCCGACATCCACCCGCAGTACCGCGACGTCGTCATCCAGGACGTCACTTCCGATTTCAAGATCCTCACGCGCTCCACTTTGTCCAGCAAGGACACGGTGAAATGGGAGGACGGCAACGAGTACCCGCTGATCAAGGTGGAAATCTCCTCGGCCTCGCATCCGTTCTACACGGGTCAGCACAAGGTCATGGACACCGGCGGGCGCATCGACAAGTTCCAGAGGCGTTACCAGCAGAAGTAATCGCAGCTGCAATGGATTTGCAAACGGCCGCGCCAAGCGCGGCCGTTTGCGTTTGCGCGAGCTGATCTTGTCTGGTCTTTGGCAGCACTTCGTCCGTAGATCGTGCGGGCGCATGCTTTTGAGCGACGGCTCCAAAACGCGTATGCGATAATTCGACGTATCCGCGGAGTTCCCGTGGACTTCCATCCCGCGCCCGGCCTCGCCGAAAAGGCGCAATTCCCCGAGGAGCGAACTGTGTCCGATCTCGACCAGGTCACGCTGAATGCCGGCGATAAAACGCTGGAAATGCCCGTATTGAAGCCGACGCTGGGCAATGACTGCGTGGATATTTCCAGGCTGACCAAGGAAACCGGTCTCTTCACCTACGACTCCGGTTACACGGCCACCGCCAGCTGCAAGTCGGCCGTAACCTACATCGACGGTGACAATGGCGTGCTGTTGTATCGCGGCTATCCGATCGAGCAGCTCGCCAAGCATTCCAGCTTCCTGGAAGTGGCCTATCTGCTGATGAACGGTGAACTGCCGAACGCCACCGAATTCGCCGCGTTCGACCACGAGGTTGCGCATCACACGATGATGCACGAGGCCTTCAAGAACTTCCTCGGCGGCTTCCGCCATGACGCCCATCCGATGGCGATGATGGTCGGCATGGTCGGCTCGATGGCTGCGTTCTACCACAACACGCTTGACCTCGAAGATCCGGAACAGCGCCGCTTGGCCGCGATCCGCCTGATCGCCAAGGTGCCCACGATCGCGGCCGCGTGCTATCGCTATTCGATTGGCTGGCCGGTGCGCTTTCCGCGCAACAACCACGCCTACGTCGACCGCTTCCTGCACATGATGTTCGAGGTGCCGAGCGAGCCGCTGGAGCTAAACCCGGTGGCAGCCAAGGCGCTGGACCTGCTCTTCATCCTGCACGCGGACCATGAACAGAACGCGTCCACGTCGACCGTGCGCATGGTGGGTTCCACCGGTGCCAACCCTTACGCGTGTGTCGCAGCAGGCGTGGCCGCGCTGTGGGGTCCCGCACATGGTGGCGCCAACGAGGCCGTGCTGAAGATGCTGGCCGAGATCGGCAAGCCGGAAAACGTGAGCTCGGCCGTGGACAAGGCCAAGGACAAGGAATCCGGTTTCAGACTGATGGGCTTCGGCCATCGCGTCTACAAGAATTTCGATCCGCGCGCGAAGATCATCCGCGAGATGACCCATCAGGTGTTGGCCGAACTCGGAGTCAACGATCCGATGTTGGAAGTGGCGTTGCGCCTGGAAGAAGCAGCGTTGAAGGACGACTACTTCGTGCAGCGCAAGTTGTACCCGAACGTCGATTTCTATTCCGGCATCATCTACAAGGCACTCAACATCCCGACCGAGATGTTCACGGTGATGTTCGCCATCGCCCGTACGGCGGGCTGGGTTGCGCACTGGCTGGAGCAGCAGGTAGATCCGGAAGCCAAGATCGGGCGTCCGCGCCAGATCTACACCGGCTACGCGTCGCGCGATTACAAGGCGCTCGACCAGCGCTGAAAGGTCACGGTTCTGTCGAAGAAAATGCCCTGCCGACGCGGGGCATTTTCATGTGCAGCCATCTAAATCTCGACCTCGCCTTGGCACAGCGTGCATCATCGCTACGGATCGTGGCCAGCTGTTCCCCCATCGACCAGCAGTTGCCGCAGTTGCGCAAGTGATGCACGTTTCATGGGTTTTTCATCAAAACCCGACAGGGGCGCCTGACGCAGCGCGTCGAGCGGAAGCACGGTGAGGTCGATGGTCAGGTCCTGCGCATTGAAGACCCACACCGGAAAATCCGCGCGGCGTTCTCGGTCCAGCCGCACGCGGCGTGTGTGCGGATCCGCAGGGATGCGCTGATCCTCGAGAAACAGCATCACTGCGTCGGGATCGTCGCTGTGCAGGTGCAGGTGCACAGGCGAATTTTCGTCGGCGGTGCCGTCCAGCACCGGCCCGACCAAACGTGGGTGAAACCGGGAAAAAAATTCAAGCGCTTCCAGTGCCGCGTCCCGCCTCATGCGTACTGCCCTGGCATGCGAGTCCCCGCCGAACAGTCGCTGGTATTGGCGCAAGGCGTCCTCGATCTCACTATTGCGCGGCAGCGATGCGTCGTCCTGGATGCCAAGGCGCTCGGCAGCCTTGAGCTTGGCCTGGTGGTAATCGCGGATACCGCTCTCGGCCATCAGCCTGGCTGCCTCGTGGGCAAGGCGCTGGCGAAGTTCACGCGTGCGGGTCTGGGCATGTTGATGGGCGTGATGCATGGCGCAACCCTTGGCTCAGGCACATGCATGGACTGTAGCCCAATCGCCATGAAGCGTGCAGCCAACGCATGCGCTGCTGGTGTCCAACTTCATCGAAAGGCACGCGGAGCGGTACGCGGAGTCGCGCGCCATCAGAAAATATCGAAAGCGGCCTCGTCCGCAGCCGCTTCATCACTGCCATAGTCGGAATAGCTCTGCATGCGATCCAGGTCTTCGACCTTGACGTATTCGGAAATGCCGCCCGAAGCTGCGCCCACCAGATTGCCCGAAGCGCTCACAAAAACTTCCACCATGCCATCGGGTGGCTCGTTTAGCGTCACTGGCCTTCCCTTGAGCGCTTCACGCATGAAATCGATCCAGATCGGCAGTGCGGCGCGGCCGCCGTATTCGCGATTGCCGAGGCTTCGGAAGTCGTCGCGCCCCACCCACACCACCGTGGAATAACCGCCGCCAAAGCCGGCAAACCACGCATCGCGATAGTCGTTGGTGGAGCCGGTCTTGCCACCTATGTCCTCTCGTTCCAGCACCTTGGCTGCGGTGCCCGTGCCCCGCTGCACCACGTCACGCATCATCGACACCAACTGGTACGCCGTACGCTCGTCGATCGCCCGGGGGGCCACTACCGCGTTCGGATTGGCGGGCTCATCTTCCACTGGCGTGACCGACGCGATTTCGGGCTTGGGCGTCGGCTGTTGCGCAGGGCCAAGGTTGAAACCGTCCACGACCTGGCTAGTGGATGCCACCGCGCCCGGACGCCGTCCGCAACTGCGGCAGGCGGTGGCGGGGTTTTCCTTGAAAATCAACGTGCCATCGCGATCCTTCACCTCATCGATGAACCAAGGTGTGACCCGTGAGCCACCATTGACGAACACGGCGTAGCCGCGCGCCACCGACAGCGGCGTCAGCGATGCGGTGCCCAGCGACATCGACAGATTGGGCGGCAACTCTGCTTCGTCGAAACCAAACTGGCTGATGTACTTGCGCGCGAAATCCACGCCGATGCCATCCAGCAGGCGCACCGAGACCAGGTTCTTGGACCTGACCAGCGCCTCGCGCAACCGCATCGGTCCGGAGAAACCGCCGCCATCGTTCTGCGGGCGCCACATGCGGCCGCGACGGTCGCGAAACACGACAGGCGCATCGAGCACGATCGAGCCAGGATTGAAGCCGCGCTCGAACGCAGCCGCGTACACGAACGGCTTGAAACTTGAGCCCGGCTGGCGTCGCGCCTGCGTGGCACGGTTGAACTTGTTGCCTGCAAAACTGTAGCCGCCAATGATGGCCTTGATCGAACCATCGAAGGCATCGAGCGACACCAGTGCCGCCTGTCCACGCGGAATCTGGTCGATCACGTATTGAGGTGGCTGATCGGGCTGCTCCCCCTCCTTGGTCGGGACTATTTGCACCCGGACCAGATCGCCACGATTGAATAACTTGGCTGGCGTACGACTGGTCCACTTGCTTGCACTTGCCGGCAACACGATCTGGCTGGCATCGGCCAGGACCACGTCGGCGCCGCCATCGCTCCGGATCCCGGCCACGATGCCCGGGATCAAGCCGTTCTGCGCAGGGATGCCTGACAGATGCTTGGACAGCGTGGCGGCATCGGCATCGGCAGTGACCTCGAAATGCTGCTCGACACCCTGCCAGCCGTGGCGATGGTCGTATAGCCGCAAGCCTTCGCGTACCGCCACGTCGGCTGCGATCTGCATGGTCGGATTGATCGTAGTGGTGACGTGGTAGCCCTTGGTAAGCACGTCGCCACCGAAGCGCGCGATCATTTCCTGCCGCGCCATCTCGGCCACGTACGGCGCGTAGACCTCGACCGGGCGCTCATGCGGCTTGGCATGCATGGTCTCGAGCTTGCCCTCGGCCGCCTGCGCCGGATTCAGATAGCCTTCGTCCACCATCCGGTCGAGCACGTAATCGCGACGCTCGCGGTTGCGTTCGGGATTGCTGATCGGGTTGCCACTGGAAGGAAACTTCGGTGTGCTGGCCAGCGTCGCCGTTTCTCCAAGCGTCAACTCGGTCAAGGGCTTGCCGTAGTAGTACTCGGCGGCGGCCGCCACACCATATGCACGATTGCCGAAGAAGCTCTTGTTCAAGTACAGCTCAAGGATTTCGTCCTTGGTCAGCATTCTCTCGATCTTCATCGCCAGCAGCATTTCCGCCAGCTTGCGTGTGTAGCTGTATTCGGAACTCAGGAAGAACTGGCGCGCCACCTGCTGGGTAATGGTGCTGCCGCCGGGCACGCGGCTGTCGCTGGTCGTGCTCAGCAGCCAGATCGCACGGGCGACGCCTTTGTAGTCGACGCCCCCATGGTCGTAGAAGCGGCTGTCCTCGACCGCGATGAAGGCCTGCTTCACCGATGCCGGCACCTGTTCGATCTTCACCGGGTAGCGCCGGGTTTCACCGAAAAGGCCAATAAGTCGTCCATCGCTCGCGTGGACGTAAAGCGGCTCCTGGAGCTCCACGCCACGCAGGGACTGGATGTCCGGGAGCTTGGAGGAGACCACGTAATAGAGGCTGCCCAGAATGACAACGCCCACCAGCGACAGGGCGACAAAGGCAACAATCGCCCAGCGCAAGAGGCGGCGAAAACGGGACATTGAGGCAGATTCCGATTGCAGAACGTGTGGCGCCGGAGTATAGATGACTCCGGAGATCAGCCGACATGTTCCGGGGGGAAACAGTTACTTGGCGGATATCCTTAGTGAACCGTGACAAGCAGCACAGGCTGTTGATCGGCTATTGCAAGTGGTGAAAACTTCGTTATTAATGTGCGCCGGGGCCGCTTCAGTTCAGGGCTTGTCGTAAGGGGAGATACCGTGGGGCTTATACCTAAGAGCCAGTCGCCGCTGATCGGCGTCGACATCAGTTCGACTGCGGTGAAGCTGATCCAGCTTTCCCGGGTCGGCAACCGCTTCCGCGTAGACCATTACGCCGTGGAGCCCCTGCCACCCAACGCGGTGGTCGAGAAGAACATCGTGGAGGTCGAGGCCGTGGGCGAAGCGATTCGCCGGGCGATGACCCGCTCCGGTAGCAAGGCGCGACATGGCGCGGCGGCGGTGGCCGGATCCGCGGTCATTACCAAGATCATCCCGATGCCCGGCGATCTGGATGAGAGCGATCTCGAAGCCCAGGTAGAGCTCGAGGCGGTCAACTACATCCCGTACCCGATCGAGGAAGTGAACCTCGATTTCGAGGTGCTGGGTCCGATGCCCAACAACACAGAAATGGTCCAGGTCCTGCTGGCCGCGTCGCGCTCCGAGAACGTCGAGTTGCGCCAGTCGGCACTCGAATTGGGCGGCCTGGTCGCGAAGGTCATGGATGTGGAAGCCTTTGCGATCGAGAACGCCTTCGCCCTGCTGTCCAGCGAGCTTCCGATCCCGCACGACGGGGTGGTGGCGCTGGTGGACATCGGTGCGACGATGACGACACTCAATGTGCTGCGCACCGGACGCAGCCTGTATAGCCGAGAACAGGTCTTCGGGGGCAAGCAGCTCACCGACGAGGTCATGCGCCGCTACGGACTGAGCTACGAGGAAGCGGGCATGGCCAAACGCCAGGGCGGCCTTCCGGAAAGCTACGAAGTCGAGGTCCTGGAGCCGTTCAAGGAAGCGACCGTGCAGCAGATCAGCCGCCTCCTGCAGTTCTTTTACGCAGGCAGCGAATTCAACCGTGTCGACCAGATCGTGCTTGCAGGCGGCTGCGCCGCGCTCGCAGGCCTGCCGGAGATGGTGGAGGAACAGCTGGGTGTCCCCACCGTGGTCGCCAACCCACTCGCGCAGATGACCCTGGGCCCACGCGTCCAGGCGCATGCGCTGGCACAGGACGCCCCGGCCTTGATGATCGCAACCGGCCTTGCCCTTAGGAGCTTCGACTAATGGCAAAGATCAACCTGATTCCGTGGCGCGCCGAACGCCGTGCCCAGCGTCAGAAAGAGTTCTACGCGATGCTGGGTCTGGCCGCTGCCGCCGGCGTGTTTTTGTCCTTCGCCATCTGGTTCCACTACAGCCAGCAGATCAGCGGTCAGAACGTGCGCAACCAGTACCTGCAGGCGGAAATAGCCAAGGTCGAGCAGCAGATCGTGCAGATCGAGGCCCTGGACAAACAGAAGGACCGCCTGCTTGCCCGCAAGAAGGTCATCGAACAGCTGCAGGCCAACCGCTCGCAGATGGTCCATCTGTTCGACTCGCTGGTGCGCACCATTCCCGACGGTGTAGCCTTGGCGAACATCAAGCAGGACGGCGACATCCTGACCCTGGAAGGCCGCTCCCAGTCCAACGCGCGCGTCAGCACCTACATGCGCAACCTAGAAGGCTCGGGCTGGATGACCAATCCTGACCTGTCGATCATCGAGGCGAAAAGCCAGGAGCCAGGCGCGGTGGCGCCGAGCTCTAGCGACAGCCGCGCGCTGCCCTATGTCTTCACGCTCAAGGTGAAGCTCGCAAACCCCAATGCCACTGATGAGAAGACAGGACTGCCGATGTCGACGGCTCCGGTCGCAGCGGAACAGCCGGTCGAGCCAGCTCCCGCCACTGGAATGAATTCGACGCCGGCTGCCGCGACGGCGACCCCTGCCGCCACGGCGCCATCTGAAGGCGAGGCGCCGCTCACCGAACCATCTGCGCCTGCGACC
>JBBQHK010000075.1:0-6599 GCA_038323895.1 Lysobacterales bacterium
TTGAAGCCCTCGCCCATCGCCAGCATCGCCACCAGCACGCCGACCACGCCGGCAATGCCCACCACGATGACCAGCGACGCGCCCCAGCGCTGCGGCAGGCCGGCAATGCCGATCGACGTCGCCGCCAGTGCCAGCCTGCCGCTGCGGGTGAGCAATAGCCACAACGCGATCAGTACCACCAAGCCAAGCACCGCGTACCAAGGCAACATGATCCAGGCCACCAGCCCTGCAGCGAGCGCCAGTACGGTCAACAGGCCGGCGAAAAATCCCTTGAGTCGTTTCATGTCATGAGTCCTGTTATCGACCGGCCAGTGCATCGACGATATTCAGCCGCATCCCGCGTATCGCCGGCAGCAAGCCGACAATCACGCCGATCACCACCATCAACAGCAGCCCCACCAGCCAGGTCTGCGCCAGCATCCCGGGCAGCTGGATCATGCCGCCGCTGGCCGCGCTGACCGCGGGCACCAGCAGCGACGCGATTCCCAAGCCGATCATCCCGCCCAGCACGACCAGCAGGACTGATTCGGCGAGCACCAGCCACAGCACGCTGCGGTTGGAAAAACCAATGGTCTTCAGCACCGCCAGTTCCGGGATGCGCTCACGCACCGCCTGCGCCATGGTGTTGCCGGTCAACAACAGCAGGGTGAAGAACACCGCGGCCATGATCCCGGTGACGATCAGGCCGATGTCGGCGAACTGCTTGGCAAAGGCTTGGTTGAAGGCTGCCTCGCTCTGGGTCTTGGTCTCGTGGTCGGAATTCGCGCTCAGCTTGTCGATTGCGTTGGCCACGCGGTCGGCACCGCCGCTACTGTCTGGCGCGACGATGAACCAGCCGATCCGGCCCTTGACGTAGTCATTGGCCTCGTCGAAATACTTCCAGTGGAAAAACAGCAGGTTCTCCTGCGCCTTTTGCTTGGGGTCGTCGACCGTGTAGATGCCGCGCAGGGTGAACGGCCAGTCATTGCTGCCCTTGGTCGGGAAAATCGTCGCCTGCAGCGGGATGGTGTCGCCGATTTTCCAGCCATGGCGCTTGGCCAGGGCTTCACCAACGATCGCGCCAGTGCGGTCGTCCAGCCACGCCTTTTTCTGCGCCGCCGACATCTTGAATTCCGGATACAGGTCCAGGTAGTTGGGGCTGACCGAGAAGTTGGCGAAGAAGTTCTTCGGGTCCCGGTAGATGCCGCCGAACCATGCCGCGAACGCTGCATCCTTGACGCCAGGCGTGGCGCGCACCTGCTCGGTCAAGCTGTACGGCAGCATCTGCGTGATCGACAACCGCGACATCGTGATCATGCGGTTGGCGCCAGCGACCTGGCCGCCGGAATTGAATGCCACGCGGACCGAGTCGAGCATGCCGAACAGCAGGAAGGCGGCGATCACCGACAGCAGGGTCAGCAGGGTACGGGTCTTGCTGCGGAACAGCGCGGCCCAAATCAGGTGCAGGTATTTCATGGCTGCCTCCGGTTATGCCGCGTGTTCGATCTGCTCGACCAGATTGCCCTTGTCAAGATGCAATGTATGCGTCGCGTACTCGGCGGCTTTCGGGTCGTGGGTGACCATGACAATGGTTTTGCCGTGCTCGCGGTTGAGCGTCTGCAGCAGGCCCAGGATCTCCTCGGCGGATGCGCGGTCAAGGTCGCCGGTTGGTTCGTCGCAGATCAGCAGGGTTGGATCGGACACGATCGCGCGGGCGATCGCCACGCGCTGCTGCTGCCCACCGGAGAGTTCATTCGGGCGGTGCTTGCCACGATCGGCCAGGCCGACCAGTTGCAGTGCGATCTCGGCATTGCGCTTGCGCTGCGCGGCGGAGAGCTTGGTCAGCAGCAACGGCAGCTCGACGTTCTTCTGCGCGGTCAGGGTCGGCATCAGGTTGTAGAACTGGAACACGAAGCCGACATTGTTGCTGCGCCATAGCGACAACTTGCCCGAACCCATGCTGTCGATGCGGGTACCGCCAACCGCGATCTCTCCCGAGGTCGGCGAGTCCAGCCCGCCGATCAGGTTGAGCAGGGTGGTTTTTCCGGAACCCGACGGACCCATCAAGGCGACGAAATCGCCTTCCTCGATGTCGATGTCCAGGCCATTGAGGACATCGACCTTTTCCGGGCCACGCTGGTAGGTCTTGTGCAGGTTGCGGATGCTGACTAGGGTGGTCATGCGTTAGTCCTGTTGGATTTTCCCTCTCCCCGCGAGCGGGGAGAGGGTGGCGAAGCCGGGAGAGGGGCGCCCTTGGCGCGATACCCCTCATCCGCCCTGCGGGCACCTTCTCCCCGCGAGCGGGGAGAAGGAAGAATCACTCGTTGTTCGCGCCGGCGTCGGCGTCGTCACCCGCAAGCCGCACGCGCGCGCCGTCGACGATGTCATCGGGAGGGTCAAGGATCACCATGTCGCCGCCAGCAAGTCCTTGCAGCACTTCGCGATCGTCGCCAAGGCTGCGCCCGAGCGTGACAGTGCGTTGGCGCGCCTGCTCGCCATCCATTACGAACACCACGTCATTGTCGCCGCGCGGCACGACCGCACTCGCAGGTGCCAGCACGCCTGGCTTGATCGTGGCGTCGACCGGCTTGACCGCCTCCAGAAAACTCACCCGGGCGCCCATGTCAGGCACGATCCGCGGATCCTTTGCATCCAGGCCAACGCGCACCTTGACCGTGGCCTTGCCGCGGTCCGCGGCAGGAATAATCGCAATGACTTTCCCGGGAATCTTCCAGTCCTGGTAGGCATTGAGCAGCGTCTCGGTCGGCATGCCGGGCTTGACCCGTCCGATGAAGGCTTCACCGACTTCGACTTCGACTTCAAGGCTGTCCATATCGACAATCGTGCCGATCCCGGTGCGGGTGAAGCCGCCGCCGGCGGACAGCGGCGAAACGATTTCGCCCGGCTGCGCGGCCTTGGCGATCACCACGCCGGCGAACGGTGCACGCACGATCGTGTTGTCCACGCTGTGTTCGGCGATTCGCAGCGAAGCGCTGGCGACCTGCGCATTGCGTTGTGCGGTGGTGACCTGTGCGCGCAGGGCGTCGCGCTGGGCGACGGCCTGCTCGAATTGCGCACGTGACACCAGTTTCTGCCCGACCAGCGCACCCAGGCGCGACGCATTGCTCTCGGCATCACGGAGCTGCGCGCGCACGCTGTCGATCTGGCTGCGCGCGGCCAGCACCTGCGACTGGGAAAGGTCGCGCTGCGCGTTTGCGTCGATCGGGTCCAGCGTGGCCATGATCTGGCCGGCTTCGACCTGCTGGCCTTCCTCGATCATGATCTCGCGCACCTTGCCGGTGATCTTCGAGGACACCGTGGCCATCCGCCTTGCCACCACATAACCGGTCGCATCCAGCACCGAGGGGCTACCGCCACCGCTGCCGATCGCCACTACTTCGGCGGTCTCCACCGCGGTGCCCTTGTCGCGGCCGAACCAGGCCCAACCCGCGATGGCAAGCACCAGCAGTGCCGCGACCACCGCCAGCCCGATCCAGAGGCCGCGCTTCGAGGAAGGCGGCGGCGGGGCGTTGCGATCGATCTTCAGGGACTTCAGCAGGTCGGCGTTGGAGGTGCTCATGAAAGAGTGCTCATTTGAAACGGATTCCGGAAGCGGAAAGACCCAAGTGTGACGGCTGTTGCAGGTGCCCGCCAATGCGAAATGGCATGCAGGAAGGCTAAGGCACGCAAGCGCCGGGGTCACCTGACGGTTGTCATGTCAATCAGGTGATGGACGCGACTGCCGGCATCGGCGCTGCGTGCCTATCGTTGTTGGCACATCCCCGAAGGACGAGCGCAATGCGTGGTGTCAATCAGATTGCAGGAAGCAATACCGTGCTGGCGCGCCTGCACGGCGTCAGCAAGTGCTACGGACCGTTGCGCGCATTGGACGGCATCGACCTGAACCTGCAGCAAGGCGAGTTGCTGGCCCTGCTCGGACCGAATGGGGCCGGCAAGACCACGGCGATCGGCTTGTTGCTCGGTTTGATCCGTGCCGATGCCGGCGAGGTCAGCCTCTTCGGCATGGACCCGCAGGACATCCGCGCACGGCGCAACATCGGGGTGATGTTGCAGGACGCGGCATTGCCGACGACCCTGCGCGTCGATGAACTGATTCGCCTGACCGCAAGTTATTACCCCAACCCGCGTAGCGTTGCCGAGAGCGCCGAGCTTGCCGGCGTGACCGACCTTCTCAGGCGCCCGTACGGCAAGTTGTCCGGTGGCCAGCAGCGCCGGGTGCAATTCGCGCTCGCGCTGTGCGGCCGGCCGCGCCTGTTGTTCCTCGACGAGCCCACCGTCGGCATGGACATCGACGCACGCCAGAGACTCTGGTCTGCGATCCGGCACCTGCTGGCGGAAGGCAATTCAGTGGTGCTGACCACGCATTACCTGGAAGAGGCCGAAGCGCTGGCCACCCGCGTATGCGTGCTGGCGCGTGGGCGGGTGATCAGCGAAGGCAGCGTGGATGCGTTGCGCGCGCGCATCGCATTGAAACGTGTCTGGTGCAGCACCCGATTGACGCTGGAAGAGCTTGAAGGCTGGCCCGAGATTGCGCAGGCGCGCATCGACGGCGAACGATTGTGCCTGTCCACCGAACACCCGGAACTGCTGGTGCGCCGCCTGCTAGCGCAGGACATCACGCTCACTGGCCTGGAAGTGCGCGCCGCCGGCCTGGCCGAAGCCTTCACCGAACTCACCCGCGACGACACCCTCGCCCATGGCAGCAGCGCCGCGCTGCAGGAAGCCGCGTGATGAACGACACGACTGTTCCGATGCTTGCCTCCGCAGCTGCCCCCACTATCGCCCCCACGAGCAACCTGATGCCACGGGCGCGCGTGTTCAACGCCTATGCGCAGGAAGCGCGCAGCGAGATCCTGCGCTACCTGCGCAATCCCGGCTTCCTGCTGCCGGTGATCCTGTTCCCGACCGTGTTCTACCTGATGTTCGGGGTAGTGCTGGCGCAAGCCCAAGCGCCAGGCATGGCCACCTACCTGCTGGCGAGTTACGGCACGTTCGGGGTGATGAGTCCCGGTCTGTTCGGCTTTGGCGTGTCGCTGGCGCTGGAGCGTGACAACGGCCTGCTAACGCTGAAGCGCGCGTTGCCGATGCCGCCCGCCGCCTATCTGCTCGGCAAGATGCTGATGGCGATGATCTCGGCCGCCATGGTCATCGTGCTGCTGCTGGGCCTGGCGGTGGGTATCGCGCATGTCACGCTTACTGTCGGCCAAGCCGCTGCGCTGCTGCTCACCGGCACCTTGGGCGTGCTGCCGTTCTGCGCACTGGGTATGCTGGTTGGCACCACGATCAAGGGCCAGGGCGCGCCCGGGATGTTGAACCTCATTTACCTGCCGATGTCATTCCTGTCTGGCTTATGGGTGCCGTTGCAGATCCTGCCGGATACCCTGCAGCGCATCGCGCCGGTGTGGCCCAGCTATCACCTCCATCGCATCGCGTTGAATGCGCTCGGCGTCACCCAGGACCCAGTGCTGATGCATGTGCTGGTGTTGTGCGGACTCACCGCCGGTTTCCTGTGGCTGGCCACGCGCAGGCTGCGCCGCAATGGCTGAGCGGCGAAGGTGAGCGGCAAACGATGAGCGGAAGAATGTTCGGCAGGGCCTGCAGTAGCATCCACCCATGAAATTTCCCAAGCCACTTCGCCAATGGATGACGCCAGCGCCGGACTCGGCGCTGGCCCATGCGCAAGCGATCGGACGTTCAACCAACGCCCAAGCGGTGCACTTGTTGTGGTCGGCGTGGATCTTCATCACTCCAATTTTCAGTGGAGGATTCAGCTGGCGCTGGGCGTGGTTTACCTTGCTGACCTACCCGATATTCCTGCTGCTGTATGCGCGCACCCTGGCCGCGCCGCGCCGACAGGCGCACTTGTTCCCGCTGGGCATGATCGCCATGTGCGTGATCTGCCTGCGCTGGTATCCGGAAGGGCTGAGCTATTTCATCTTCGGCTGCGTGATGCTGCGTGTCGGTGGCCAGCTTGGCAGCCTGTGGCGCTACGTGTTCAAGCTGCTGGCGATCAATGCGGTATTCATTTCGTATTCGCTGTGGCTCGGCTTTCCCTGGCAGATGCTGGTCTGGCTACCGCCAATGACCCTGATCATCGGCATCATCGTCAGTGTGGAGCGTACGAACGATGAGTTGGACGCGGCGCTTCGGCTATCGCACGACGAGGTCCGTCGCCTGGCCGCCACCGCCGAGCGCGAGCGCATCGGCCGCGACCTGCACGACCTGCTGGGGCACACCTTGTCGCTGATCACCCTGAAGCTGGAACTGGCGCGCAAACTGTCCGTGAGGGATCCGGAGGCATCACGACGCGAGATGGCCGACGCCGAACGCGTCGCCCGCAGTGCGCTGGCCGAAGTGCGCAGCGCAGTGACCGGGATCCGCTCGGCCGATCTGGCCGCGGAGCTGGCATCGGTACGGCTGATGCTGGAGTCCTCGCAGGTGCACCTGGATTACGCACCACCGCCCGGAAATCTGCCGCCCGCGCTCGAGTGCGGCCTGGCGCTGGTGCTGCGCGAAGCGGCCACCAACATCACCCGCCATGCGCAGGCATCGCGTGCGCAGATGCTGTTCGCACGTGATGGCGACATGCTGCAACTGAC
>JBBQHK010000076.1:0-6512 GCA_038323895.1 Lysobacterales bacterium
GCGATGGTCAAATGTCGATGCCGACAACCGCATCGACTTGGCCTGCCGTGCACTGCTGGCCTCGCCTCTGAACGGCAAGACGGTGCTGTTCGAAACCGGCATCGGCGCATTTTTCGAGCCGAAGTTGCGCGAGCGCTATGGAGTGCAGGAGCCGCAGCATGTCTTGCTGGACTCCCTGCGTGAAGCAGGTTTCAGCCACGAGGACATCGATGTGGTGGTGCTCTCGCACCTGCATTTCGATCACGCCGGCGGCGTGCTCGCGGCATGGGAAGAAGGGCAGCCTCCCCGCCTGCTGTTTCCGAATGCGACCTTCGTGGTCAGTGCCGCTTGCTGGGATCGGGCGCGGCAGCCGCACCAGCGCGATCGCGCCAGTTTCATCGCGGAACTGCCTGCTCTACTGGAGGCCAGTGGCCGCCTTGAGATCGTCGATGGAGAGTACTCACATGCACTGGGTCGCAGCGTGCGCTTCCACTACAGCGGCGGGCATACGCCAGGACTGATGCTGGCGGAAATCGTGGGCCCGGAAGCATCCGATGGCCAGACGCATGGCGGCGTGGTGTTCTGCGCCGACCTGATCCCCGGGCGGCCGTGGGTGCACCTGCCGATCACCATGGGCTACGACCGCAACGCGGAATTGCTGATCGACGAAAAGCGCGCGTTCCTGGAAGACATGCTGGCGCGCAATGTGCATCTTTTTTTCACGCACGACCCGGGTTGCGCATTGGCGCAGGTCACCCGAGATGCAAAAGGCAAGTTCGGGACATCGCACGACACCCCAGAATTGCATGCGCGCGCGTTGACGGGCTAAGCCCAGGACAGCAGAGTGCCGCGCAGGAATAGCGCGTCTCGTTGAAGACATATCACCTCGACCGAAACCGTCCGATGCCCAAGATCACCCTGCTGTTCGCGTCCCTGCATGTGCTGGTGATGCTGGTCCTGCTGGTGCGTATTACGCGCCATCGGCGCGGCCAAAAGATTGGCCTTGGAGATGGCGGCGATTCCGTGCTGGCACGCAAGGTGCGCGTACATGGCAATTTCATCGAGCATGCGCCCTTGGCGCTGCTGATGCTGGCCCTGCTGGAGCTGTGCGAGCTGCCTGCGATCTGGCTGTGGTTATCTGGTTCGCTGCTGCTGCTGGGGCGGATCCTGCACGCGGTCGGGTTCTCGCGCAGTGCTGGCCGATCGATGGGGCGATTCTGGGGAACCGCGATCACCTGGCTTGCATTGTTGCTGATGGCGCTGGCCGGAGTGTGGCTGGCAGTGCGCTGAACGCGATCCTGGAAAACGATTCAGCCGGAAGGCGTTCCGAAAATCCTGTCGCCGGCATCGCCCAGTCCGGGGTGGATGTATGCGTTCTCGTCCAGGCGCTCATCGATCGCAGCCAGATAGACCTCGACATCCGGATGCCGTGCTTCCAGCGCGCGCAGTCCTTCCGGTGCGGCGATCAGGAAAATGCAGCGGATGCTGCGGCAGCCCGCAGCCTTGAGCAGGTCGATCGCCGCAATTGCGCTACCGCCGGTGGCCAGCATCGGATCGATCAGCAGGGCCATGCGCTGGTCCATGCGATCAGCCAGGCGTTCGTAGTAGCCGCGCGGCTGGTGGGTGGCCTCGTCGCGGGCGATACCAATGACGCTCACGGGCGCCGCCGGCAACAGCGCCTGCACGCCAGGCAGGAAACCCAGGCCCGCGCGGAGGATCGGCACCAGCGTCAGCTCTTCGCCACGAACGTGCGGCACAACCAGCGGCCCCGCCCAGGTCTGCACGCTCACCTTGTGCGTGGGCAGATCGCGGGTGGCCTCATACGCCAGCAAGCCCGCGATCTCACCGGCCAGCTGGCGGAATTGAACGCAGTCGGTGGCGATGTCACGAAGCTTGCCGAGCTTGTGCTGCACCAATGGATGGCGGACTTCGATGGTTTTCATGTGCTCAGGCTAGCGCAAGCGGTGATGCAAACGAACAGGGCGGCCGAAGCCGCCCTGTCGAAACAGTGCGATGGGGCGGTGATCAGGCCGCAGCCGCCTGCTGCTGGCGCGGCCCTTCCAGCAACGCGCGCTTGATCACCGATACCACCAGCGCCAGCTCGTCTTCGGTCACCGCGAACTGCGGGGTGAAGCGCAGCGAATTCTCGCCCCCATGGATCACGCCGATGCCGTGCTCGCGCATCCACTCCTCGGTGGAGCCTGAACCATACCCCTTGTAGCCGGCGGCCAGCTCGCAGGAGTACAGCAGGCCAGTACCCTGGACCTTGGTGATGCGGCCTTCGCTTTCGGCCTTGAGCGTTTCGAGCATGGCGAGCGCCTGTTTGCCACGCTGCTGGATGTTGGCGCGAAGTGCCGGCGTCAGCTGACCCAGCACGGCGCAGGCGACGTCGAGCGCGCGCGGGTTGGCGGTCATGGTGTTGCCGTACAGGCCGCGCTTGTAGATCGCCGCGGTCGATTCGGTGACGGCAAGCACCGACAACGGATATTGCCCGGCATTGAGCGCCTTGGAATAGGTCTCCATGTCCGGCGCATCGGAGTTTTCGAAGCCGGGGTAATCGACGATCGACAGGTAACCGGTCGCGCGCAGTCCGGCCTGGATCGAATCCACCAGCAGCAGGCTGCCATGGCTGCGGGTCAGTTCGCGCGCCAGCTCGTAGAACGGCACCGGCACGCTGCGGCCCGGGTCGCCTTCGCCCATCACCGGCTCCAGGAACATCGCCTCGATGAACCAGCCATTGGCATCGGCATCGGCAAACACGTTCCGCAGCGCATCGTCGTCGTACGGCGGCACCGTAATCACCGAGTTCTCATCCCGGTAGCTGGCAAGGTTCGCCATGTAGGCCTTGCGGCTGGAATCCGAATACAGCGCCGGCTTGTCAGTGCGGCCATGGAAGCTGCCCTTGACCACCACGCGCTTGATCGTCTTGCCGGCGTGGCGAGCGCCGGGATCGGTCATGGTCTTGGCATTGGCATCAACGATGCGCGCCGCCAGCGAAACCGATTCGGAACCCGAGTTCAGGCACAGGAACGCGCTGTACGGGCAGCTATCGCCTGTTCCGGAACGGCGCGTCTGCCCGATCTCCGCGCGCATCGCATTGGTGAAGCGCAGCTGCGACACATTGGGCGTCATGATGTTGGCCATCGCCTGCGGCGTGGTCATTGCCGTGATCACCGCTTCCGGCGTGTGGCCCAGGCCGAGCATGCCGTAGCCGCCGGTGTCGTAAACCACGGCGCCCTTCAGGGTCACGATCCATGGTCCACGTGCAACCAGCGCCACGTAGGGATTGGCCGCATCGTGAGAATAGAAGTTGACGAAGCCGGACTGGATTTCAACGGTCTGCGCATCTTCATCCAGCTGCAGCAGGTCCGGGAACTCGGCGCGCACGCGCTCGAATTCGGCAGATGCCGCTTCGATCGCCTCGCGCAGTTGAGGATGACGAGTGGCGAAGTCGACGATCACGTCATCGGCCAGTCCGGTGGTGCGGGCGTTACCGTAGGCGCGCAGCGGTGCGAGGGTGTCGAGCAGGCTCATGGATCGGGTCCTTTGCGTCGGGCGCCTTGGGTGGCATCGCAGGCATGGATGCGCGTTTCGGCGGTCAATCCATGATTATCGTCAGATTCATTTCATTCGAAAGAGATGATCCGACCAAAACGCGGCGCTTTTGGTCAAAACGACGGTAATATCGGGCGATATGCGTATTTCCACACCTGATGAGCTGCTGCTGTCGCTGCTGCGCGAGAACGCGCGCGCCTCCACTGCGGAGATTGCGCGCCGGCTTGGGTTGTCGCGGACCACGGTGCAAAACCGGATCGAGCGACTCGAGCGCCAAGGCGTGATCAGCGGCTACACGGTGCGCGTGAACGACGAATACGAGCGCAGCCGGATCCGCGCGCACATCATGGTCACCCTGCATCCCAAGCAGATGCCGGCGGTGGTGCGCACGCTGGAGGCGATGCCGGAAGTGCGCGAGCTGCATTCGGTCAGCGGCGAGCACGACCTGATCGCGCTGGCGGTGGCAGGCACGATTGGAGATGTGGACGTTCTGACCGATGCCATCGGTGCCATCGACGGCGTGGAGCGCACCACGACCTCGGTCATTCTTTCGACCAAGTTCGAGCGCTGACGGCCCGACACGGCCTGCGAAAGCGGGCCGGATACAATGCGCGCCCGCAAGCTGCTGATACGTCGCAAGCCTTGAAGACCTCGGATTTCAATTACGACCTGCCGGACGCGCTGATTGCGCAGGCGCCGCTGCCGGAGCGCTCGGCGAGTCGCCTGTTGCTGGTGCCACCGGCACCGGCGCAATTCGGTGATCTCGGCATCCGCGACCTGCCTTTGCTATTGCAGCCAGGTGACCTGCTGGTGTTCAACGACACCCGGGTGATCCCGGCGCGGCTGTTCGGCCACAAGCAGACCGGTGGGCGCGTTGAAATCATGATCGAACGTCTGCTCGGCGAGGGCCAGGCGCTCGCGCAGCTGGGGGTCAGCAAACCGCCGCAGGTTGGTTCGATGATTGGTCTGGATGCCGGCGGGCAGGCCGAAGTTCTGGAGCGCGTCGGCGACGGGTTCTGGATGCTGCGTTTCAATGTGTCCGAACCCTTTGAAGTCTGGTTGCAACATGCCGGCCAGCTCCCACTGCCGCCGTACATCCAGCACCAGCCTGGGGCGGATGACGCCGAGCGCTACCAGACCGTATTTGCACGCGAGCTCGGCGCGGTCGCGGCGCCGACCGCGGGCCTGCATTTCGATGAGGCGTTGCTGGGATCGCTGCGCGCGCGGGGCGTCGACTTCGGCCACATCACCCTGCATGTCGGTGCCGGCACATTCCAGCCGGTGCGGGTGGAAAACGTCCTGCAACACCGGATGCACAGCGAATGGCTAAGCGTGGGCGTCGGGTTGGTCGAGCAGGTGCAGCGCACGCGCGCGGTCGGTGGTCGGGTGATTGCAGTGGGTACGACCGTGGTGCGCGCACTCGAGAGCGTCATGCAAGCCGGCGCATTGCAGCCTTTTGAAGGCGACACCAGCATCTTCATCTATCCGGGCTACCGGATCCGAAGCGTGGACATGTTGCTGACCAACTTCCATCTGCCGGAAAGCACGCTGCTGATGCTGGTGTCCGCCTTCAGCGGCAAGTCGCGGATATTCGCCGCTTATGAGCACGCCGTGCGCGAGCGCTATCGCTTTTTCAGCTATGGCGATGCGATGTTGCTGTTTCCGCAGGAGGCGGCCAATGCCTGATCGACACACAACGCGGCAGTGTGGTCACGGGGTGCTCCGGAAAGCACGCCATGGATGGCGTGCGACGGCGCGTCGAACAGGATGTTCGCCCGCGCCGGGGAGGAGCACCCCGTGACCGACACTGCCACAGGCGACACACAATGAGCCGCATGTCCTTCCAGCTCCTCGGCACAGATGGCGCCGCGCGCCGTGGTCGTGTCGAATTCCCGCGCGGCGTCATCGAAACCCCGGCGTTCATGCCGGTCGGGACCTATGGCACGGTCAAGGGCGTGCTGCCGCAGCAGGTCAAGGACCTCGGCGCGCAGATCATCCTGGGCAATACGTTCCACCTGTTCCTGCGTCCCGGGCTTGAGGTGATCGAGGCGCACGGTGGGCTGCACGGCTTCAGCGGCTGGAATGGGCCGATCCTCACCGACTCCGGCGGTTTCCAGGTGTTCTCGCTGGCCCACCGCCGCAAGATCACCGAGGCTGGGGTGACGTTCTCCGCGCCCACCGATGGCAGCAAGGTGTTCCTCGGCCCCGAGGAATCCATGCACATCCAGAAGGTGCTGGGCAGCGACATCGTGATGATCTTCGACGAATGTCCACCAGTGCAGGTGGATGGCGTGCCGGTCGGCGCGGATGTCGTGGAGCGTTCGATGGAACTTTCACTGCGCTGGGCCGAGCGATCCAGGCGGGCCCACCAAGGCAATGATGCCGCGCTGTTCGGCATCGTCCAGGGCGGCGTGCACCAGGAACTGCGCACGCGCTCGCTGCAGGGCCTGCAGCAAATCGGTTTTGACGGCTATGCGATTGGCGGGCTGGCAGTGGGCGAAACCGAGGCCGAACGCAACGCGATGCTCGAACACACCTGTCCGCAACTTCCAGACGACCATCCACGCTACCTGATGGGCGTCGGGCGGCCGGAAGACCTGGTGGAGGCGGTCACGCGCGGGGTGGACATGTTTGATTGCGTGATGCCGACCCGCAACGCGCGCAATGGCCATTACTTCACCAGTCTGGGTACGGTGCGCGTGCGCAATGCGCAATACGAGCGCGACCTGCGACCAATCGAGGAAGGCTGCGATTGCGTGGCCTGCGCGGGCGGCTTCAGCCGCGCCTACCTGCGGCACCTGGACCGCTGCAATGAAATGCTGGCGCCAATGCTGGGCACCCTGCACAACCTGCGCTATTACCAGCGATTGATGGCGCAGATACGCGAGGCCATCGAAGCGGGAACCTTTTCTACCTTCCGCAGGTCTTTCTATGCGCTACGACGCGTTTAGATCACTCCCCTCTGGCCTGGCGAAGGG
>JBBQHK010000077.1:0-6306 GCA_038323895.1 Lysobacterales bacterium
GTGCGCGAATCCTGCAACACCGCCAGCACACCGAGGCCCGCCACCAGGACAATGCTGATCGCGAAGGCCGCGCCGGCCGGCAGCAACCCATACATCTTCGACGCCGCGAACACGGTCAGCAGCAACACCCCGATCGCCCCGCCCTGCAATGCCAGTGCAAAGCTGCGGTTGCTCTCGCGCTTGCGCCAGGCAAATACCAGAGCCGTCAACGCCGCAGCAGAGATCCCGGCCAAGCGCAGTTCAATCGGCATCCGCATCCAGCCCTGGTCGCTGGCGTAGCGCAGCAACGCGGCCACGCCGGCCAGCAACACCAGCATGCCGATCTTGACCGGCACGTTGCCCACGGTGAACCAGGCCTTGATCCGGCGGAATACGACTTCGACAGGATGTGGACGCGCTGGCTCGACACGACGCGGTGATGGCGGGAACAGTGGCGCGACGGGCGGAGGCGTGGCCGGCGGTGGCGCCGATGCGGCAACCGACACAGGACGCACGGGTTCGGGCGTGGCAGCCGGCATCATTGGAGGCCTTGGCGACACCGGTGGCGTTGGCGCACGGCCTTGAGCCATCAGGTCGGCCAGCGTTGGTTCCTGCGGGTCCAATGGTTGCGATTGTTGTGGCTGGGCTGCCATTGCTGGCTCGGCCGCTGCTGGCGTGTGTCCAGCCTGCACCGAGCTGCGCAGGCGTTGCACGTCAGCTTCCAGATCACCAACCCGGCGCCCCATCCCGCTGAGCTTGACCAGACAAACGATCAACAGCACCGGGATTGCGAGTACGACCAAGGCAAGCAAGACGAGCATCTGTTCCATGGTGCGGAAGTCCCCGGCCCCGTTCAGCCGGGGTCACGGACGCCACCTTAGCCGACGCGGCGCAAAAAAGAAGGAGCCCCGCATTGCGGGGCTCCCGTGGACCGACACAGTCGTGCTGTTACCTGGCCGCGACGACCTTGACCATCTCCAGGCACTTGTTGGAGTAGCCCCATTCGTTGTCGTACCAGCTGACCAGCTTGACGAAGGTGGAATCCAGCGCGATGCCGGCATTGGCATCGAAAATGCTGGTGCGCGCATCGCCGCGGAAATCCGTGGCGACCACCATATCCTCGGTGTAGCCGAGCACGCCCTTCATCGCGCCTTCGGACTGCGCTTTCATCTCCGCACAGATCTCGGCGTAGGTCGCTGGGTTGTCCAGTTCCACAGTCAGGTCGACCACCGACACATCGCTGGTCGGCACCCGGAATGCCATGCCGGTCAGCTTGCCCTTCAACTGCGGCAACACCACGCCGACTGCCTTGGCTGCGCCAGTGCTTGAGGGAATGATGTTTTCGAGGATGCCACGGCCGCCGCGCCAGTCTTTGTTGCTGGGGCTGTCCACGGTTTTCTGGGTCGCGGTGGCGGCATGCACGGTGGTCATCAGGCCACGCTTGATGCCCCACTTGTCGTCCAGCACCTTGGCCAGCGGCGCCAGGCAGTTGGTGGTGCAACTCGCATTGGAGATGATCGGCTGACCCGCGTAGCTTCCGCAGTTCACCTTGTGCACGAACATCGGCGTGTCGTCCTTGGACGGTGCCGACAGGATGACCTTCTTCGCGCCGGCATCGATGTGCTTCTGCGCGGTCTCCTTGGTCAGGAACAGACCGGTGGATTCGATTACGACGTCGGCGCCGATTTCGTCCCACTTGAGATTGGCCGGATCACGCTCGGCAGTCAGGCGAATCGTCTTTCCGTTGACCACCAGCGCACCGTTCTCGACCTTGATGTCGCCATCGAAGCGACCATGCACCGAGTCATAACGCAGCATGTAGGCCAGGTAGTCAGGCTCCAGCAAGTCGTTGATGCCGACGATCTCGATGTCGTCGCCGAAATTCTTCACGGCAGCGCGGAATACGCAGCGCCCGATGCGGCCAAACCCGTTGATGCCAACCTTGATCACCATGGACTCCTGTTAAGACGTGGATTGAGACGTGGATTGAGACTTGGATTAGGACGTGATTCCCGAAACTCCGCTATTTTAGCCGCTTGCCCGTCACCCTGCCCGAATCCATGCGCCGACTGCCTGCCATCTTCATTCTCAGCTTCTTGTTGACCGTCCTGCCGGCGCTGCCAGCGCTGGCCTGGAGCGGTCTTGGCCACCGCATGGTGGGTGAACTGGCGCAACGCCATCTCAGCGCCGCAGCCAGGGCAGAAGTCGGGTTGCTGCTGGCTGGTGAAACCGATCCCAGCCTTGCGGGCGTTGCCTCATGGGCCGACACCCTTCGCAACGAGGACCCGGAGCGCTTCAAGGCAACCTCGCGTTGGCACTACATCAATGCGAAAGGTGGCGGCTGTGCCTTCGACGTGGCCCGCGACTGTCCCGATGGCGGCTGCGTGGTCGGCGCAATCGAAACCCAGCGCGCGATCCTGGCCGACCGCAGCCAGCCGCTGGCTGCGCGCCGCGATGCGCTGAAGTTCATCGTCCATTTCGTCGGCGATGTGCACCAACCGATGCATGCAGGCAGTCGCACCGACAGTGGCGGCAACGGATACCAGATCAGCCTGCGCACGCCGATCGAACCGGAGGCGTACGCACGCAAGGATTATGTGGACGGCGTGATGGGCACCAATCTGCATTCCATCTGGGATTTCTACATCTTCGCCAGCACCGGACGCAGCCTTGCCGACTACAGCAACCGACTGGACGCACTACCGTGGCCGCCGTATCCGCCGGCATCGAAGTACGACGTGATGCCGCTGGCCTGGGCCGGCGAATCCTGCAGGTTGATCGACGCGCGCGGTATCTATCCGCAGCAGCACACGATGGATGATGCCTACCTGGATGCGATGCGCCCGCTGGCCGAACAACGCGTGCGACAAGCTGCATGGCGCTTGGCGCAATTGCTCAATGAGACCTTGGGTGGCTGATACGGGGTGGCTGATACGGGGTGGCTGTTACGGGGTGGTTGATACTGGGTGGCTGATACCCAGTCGCTGACACGCTCACTTGTTGGTTTGCAAAGGTAGTCCAAGGCGCTCGCGAACGACGGGTTCCAGCTTGGTCAGGCCCGCGGACTGGCCGAATTCGAGCGCTGCCTGCGGACTCATGCCGCCGGCCTGTGCCGCCGCCAATGCCAGCAACGCGCCCGCACGGTTACCAGAGGCGCAATGCACCAGCACCGTACCGGACTGATCCTGCAGCGATTGCCAAAGCAGGCGCGCCTTGTCCGCGGTGAGGTCGTCTGCACCGGCCACGTCGATCTGCACATAGTCCATCCCACTCGCTTCGACCTCGTCCGCTTCGTTGCGGCTTCCGAGCTCGGATGCGGGACGCAGGTTGATCACGCGAGTCACGCCTGCGGCACGCAGCTCGCGCCATGCATCTGCCGCCGGCTGGCCACCGGTCAAAAGCCCGGCACTTGGGACATGCAGGTGTGGCACATCCCCGTGCAGCTGCGCCGTCGTCTGGGCGATTTGAGTCGGCTTAGACATGCTGGCGCAGGACACCAGCAGCAGGCAGGCCAATGCACTCATCAATGGTTTGATCAAGCGACGTTTCATCCGAGGTCTCCGGTTTGGCGCATCATGCGCCGGGCAAATGCGAATGCGTCCAACGCACGATATCCGCTGCGCCCAACGCACCTGCCTGGCGCGCGATTTCGCGGCCCTGCGCGAACAGCACCATGGTCGGAATGCTGCGGATCCCGAATTGTTGGCCCAGCGTGGGTTCCGATTGGGTATCGACCTTGGCCAGCCGCACATGCGGTTCCAGTTGCGCAGCGGCGGCCTCGAAATTGGGTGCCATCATCAGGCACGGCTGGCACCACGGCGCCCAGAAGTCGACCAGTAGCGGCAACTCCGAGCGGCTCTGATGTGCGGCGAAACTGTCGACTCCGAGCGCAACGGGATGGCCGGCAAACAAGGGTTGGTGGCAACGGCCACAGGTCGGCGCTTCGCCAAGCCGCTGGGCCGGCACGCGGTTGATTGCGTGGCAATGTGGACAGGCCACTTTCAACGCGTCATCCATTTCATGCCTCCTGTTTTTCCAGTGTTGGTTCCAACGATGTACCACCATGCTCATGCGTCTTCAGCACGTAGTACAGCAATGGGATCACAACCAGCGTCAACACCGTGCTGACGAGGATGCCGAAGATCAGCGAGATCGCCAAACCGTTGAAGATCGGATCATCGAGGATGAAGAACGCACCCAGCATCGCCGCCATTCCGGTCAGCACGATGGGCTTGGCCCGTACCGCGCAGGCATCGATCACCGCTTCGACCAACGGCACGCCGCGGGCGATTTCATGGTTGATGAAATCCACCAGCAGGATCGAGTTGCGCACGATGATCCCGGCCAGCGCGATCATGCCGATCATGCTGGTGGCGGTGAACTGCGCGCCCAGCAACGCATGGCCTGGCATCACACCGATCACGGTCAGCGGAATTGGCGCCATGATCACCAGCGGCACCAGGTAACTGCGAAACTGCGCCACCACCAGCAGGTAGATCAACAGCATGCCGGCGGCGTAGGCAATGCCCATGTCACGGAAGGTCTCGTAGGTGATCTGCCACTCGCCGTCCCACTTGATCGCGTACTGGCTGGTGTCCGTTGGCTGGGCGATGAAGGTCTGCCCCAGCGACTGGCCTGCAACCTTCGTATCGCGCAGCTTTCCGACCACGCTGAACATGCCGTACAGCGGACTGTCCACGTCGCCGGCTTCGTCCGCCATCGCATACACCACCGGCAGCCCGTCCTTGTGCTGGATCGCGCCATCCCACACGCCACGCTGCACGCGGACCAGTTCCGACAATGGCACCAACTGGCCCTGCCCGCTACGCACCTTCACTGCAAGCAGTGCGTCCAGTGACGCCTGGTCCTGTGCTGGCAAGCGCACGCGCACCGGGCGCGGATACTTCGACGTACCGTCATGAATGAAGGTGGCATCGCTGCCCGATACCGCCATCGCGATGGCATCGGCCACGGTTGCCTGGGCAACGCCCAGGCGCGCCGCGCGCACCCGATCCAGCATGATGGTTTCGCGTGGGGCATCGGCCTCCACGCTGGTATCGATGTCGACAATACCGTCGGTCTTCGCGAACGGCCCGCTCGCCAATGCACGCGCGATGCGGCGCTGGCCGGCGTAATCCGGGCCATAGATTTCCGCCACCAGCGGCGACAGCACCGGCGGGCCTGGCGGGACTTCCACGACTTTTACAGAAGCGCCGTGGCGTTCACCGATTACTGCCAGCGCCGGGCGAATCGCGCGGGCGATGTCGTGGCTCTTGCGATCGCGGTGATGCTTGTCGACCAGGTTGACCTGCAGGTCGCCGACGTTGTTGCCGCTGCGCAGGAAGTACTGGCGCACCAGGCCGTTGAAATTGATCGGCGCAGCAGTGCCTGCATAGCCCTGGTAGTCGAGCACCTCGGGCACGTTGTCGATCTCGGCGGCGAGTTCGGCAAGCAGCACATTGGTCTGCTCCAGCGTGCTGCCCTCGGGCATGTCGACGATCACCTGCACTTCCGACTTGTTGTCGAACGGCAGCATCTTCAGCACGACGAGTTTGAAAACAGCCAATGAAGCCGACAGCAGCACCAGTACGAGCATCGATGCGAACAGCAGTCCACGCTTGCGGCCGGCGCGTTCGCCGATCAGGAACGGCGACAACACCCGCCGGAACAGCCGGTGCAACCAGCCCTGCTGCTTCTCTTCGTGCGAATGGTCGACGTCGGCGACATGCCCGTGCCGGCGCAGCAACTTCAGCGACAGCCACGGCGTGACCACCAATGCGATGGCCAGCGACAACAGCATGCCGACCGAGGCATTGATCGGGATCGGCCGCATGTACGGGCCCATCAGGCCGGACACGAACGCCATCGGCATCAGCGCGGCAATCACTGTGAACGTCGCCAGGATGGTTGGTCCGCCAACCTCATCCACCGCGGGCGGAATGACTTCGAACAGGCTGCGCTTGCGACCGTCGGCAGCGGGAATCGCCAGATGTCGATGGATGTTTTCCACGATGACAATGGCGTCATCAACCAGAATACCGATCGAGAAAATCAGCGCAAACAAGGACACCCGATTGAGGGTGAACCCCATCATGTGCGAAGCGAACAGCGTCACCGCCAGCGTCAGCACGACTGCGCTGCCAACGACAATCGCCTCGCGCCAGCCCAGCGCGAACAGCACCAGCAACACCACCGCGGAGGTGGCGAACACGAGTTTCTGGATCAGCTTCAGCGCCTTGTCGGCAGCGGTCTGGCCATAGTCGCGGGTGACCGTGGCATGCATGCCGTGCGGGATCAGTTCGCCATGCAATTCGCCAATGCGGCGCG
>JBBQHK010000078.1:0-6093 GCA_038323895.1 Lysobacterales bacterium
ACGAAGTGTTGACGCAGGTTCGCGAGTACTGGAACGACGTGCTCGACACCGTCCAGGTCAAGACGCCTGATCGCGCGCTGGATATCCTGGTCAACGACTGGCTGTTGTACCAATCGCTAGGCTGCCGGGTCTGGGCACGCAGCGCCTACTACCAATCCAGCGGCGCCTATGGCTTCCGCGACCAGTTGCAGGACGCAATGTCGCTGTGCATCGCGCGTCCGTCGCTGGCACGCGAGCACATAGTGCGCTCGGCCGGACGCCAGTTCCCCGAGGGCGACGTCCAGCATTGGTGGCTGCCGCCGCAAGGGCAGGGCGTGCGCACCCGCATGAGTGATGACCGGCTGTGGCTGCCCTATGTCGCCGCGCATTACATTCTCACGACCGGCGACGCGTCGGTGCTCGATGAATGCACGTCGTTTTTGAAGGGGGACGTATTGAAGAACGGGCAGCTCGAAGCGTTTTTCACGCCCGGGACCAGCGACGAAACCGCCAGCGTCTACGAGCATGGTGCGCGTGCGATAGACGTCAGTCTGGAATTGGGCGCGAACGGACTGCCCCTGATCGGAACCGGCGACTGGAACGACGGCATGAACAGTGTCGGCGATGAGGGTCGCGGCGAAAGCGTCTGGATGGTCTGGTTGCTGGTCGCGACGATCGATGCCTACACCCGTTTCGCGGAGTCGCGTGGCGACACTACACGCGTCGCCCGTTGGCGTGAGCATGCCGCATCATTGCGCAAGACTGTGGAAGCCGCCGGCTGGGATGGACAGTGGTATCGCCGCGGCTACTACGATGACGGCACGCCGCTGGGTTCGGCGCAAAGTAAGGAGTGCCGGATCGACAGCATCGCCCAGTCCTGGAGCGCGATGGCGGGCGCGTCGGATCGTGCACATGTCACGCAGGCGATGCAGTCGGTGCGCGAACATCTCTTGCTGACGGACGAAGCACTGGCCTTGCTGTTCACCCCGCCGTTCGACGATGGTCCAACCGAACCCGGCTACATCAAGGGCTATCCCCCCGGACTACGCGAAAACGGCGGGCAATACACCCATGGCGCGATCTGGTCGGTGTTCGCCTTCGCCCATTTGGGTCAAGGCGATCACGCGGGGGCACTGTTCGACATCCTCAATCCGATCCGTCATGCCGATTCGCCCGATAAGCTCGCCCGCTATCGGGTCGAGCCCTACGTCGCCTGCGCCGATGTGTACTCGGTAGCCCCGCATATCGGCAGGGGCGGCTGGACTTGGTACACGGGTTCGGCTGGCTGGCTGTATCGTGCCGGGCTTGAGGCCATCCTCGGGTTCCATTTGCAGGGGCAGACGCTGCAGATGGCGCCCTGTATTCCTGCGGCATGGCCCGGCTTCAGCCTGGTCTATCGGCACGGCTCAACCCGTTACGAACTGGACGTCGTCAATCCCGGTCACGTCCAGTGCGGAGTCTTGTCATCCACGCTGGATGGCCAAACCGTGCACGGCGATCCAGGCCGTATCGAGCTGACCGACGACGGCCAGGTCCATCGCTGGAGCTTACACATGGGCAATCCGGTTTGATCGGGGCCATGCCAGCGTCCAGGCAAGTCAGGCATGTAGTGTCCACGCATGCTTTCGCGCCGCGTACTCACGCGGGCGGCAGCGCGCGGCGCCTGCCGACGGAGAATGGAATGTGTCAATGAGCGCACGCAGCTCCGTGGTGCGCGCTTGGTTTCGAGCGTTGCGATGGATGCGCAACGCGTATGCGGCCGACGCAGCCCCTCTGCACGGCGACTCGCCCCTGCGCTCCCAGCTGTTCAGCGTTGAACAGATGGAACGCCATGGCAGCGCACTGGCGCGCGCCCACAAACTTGACAGTTCGCGCGGGGCGGACCTGTTGCTGGTTCGCTTGCGCGATAACCAGAAAGTCCTCGAACGGACCTGCGACATGCTTGGCGCTGCGGCACGCGACGGGCGCAGGCTGACCCCGGCCGACGAGTGGTTGCTTGACAACATCTACCTGATCGAGGAGCAGGTGCGCATCGCGCAGCGCCATCTGCCTAGTGGCTATAGCCGCGAATTGCCGCGCCTTGCGGAAGGGCCATCGGCAGGCCTGCCGCGGGTCTATGACATCGCGCTCAATGCGATTTCGCATGGCGGCGGCCGCATCGATGCCGAGAGCTTGAGCCGGTTCATCGCGGCCTATCAGTCGGTGGCGCCGTTGAAATTGGGCGAGTTGTGGGCCATCCCGATCATGTTGCGGTTGGCCCTGATAGAAAATCTGCGCCGGGTGGGCACGCGCGTCTTGTCCGATCGCACTGATCGCAACCTTGCCGATAGCTGGGCCGACGAATTCACGCGCGTGGCAGAGTCCGATCCCAAAGGCCTTGTCCTGGTGATCGCCGACATGATGCGGTCACAGCCGCCGATGTCCCAGGCATTTGTCGCCGAGCTGACGCGCCGCCTGCAGGGGCAGACCTCGGCGCTGGCCTTGCCGTTGACCTGGCTCGAACAATGGTTGGCCGATGGCGGCAACAGCAGCGAGCGCATGGTGCACTCGGAGAACCGCCAGCAGGCCACCGAGCAGGTTTCGATCAGCAACAGCATCGGCAGCCTGCGGTTCCTGGGAACGATGGACTGGCGTGAGTTCGTGGAAACCATGAGCGTGGTGGACCAGGCGCTGCGCATGGACCCGGACGGCACTTACGGCTCGATGGACTTCGCCACGCGCGACCATTACCGGCATGTGGTGGAGCGCATCGCGCGTCGCCACAAGCTCACCGAGCTCGAAGTGGCCCACGCCACCCTCGAGCTTGCACAGGCAGCATCGAACGGCGAGCAGGGAGCAGCGCACGTCGGTTATTACCTCATCGATGAAGGGCGCTCGACATTGGAAGGCGCGGTCGCGCCCGGACGGTTAACCGACGTATTGCGGCGCAACGCCAGGCGGGTGCCGTTGCTTGCCTACACCGCACCAATCGCGATTGTGGTGACGTTGTTCACGGCCGGCATGGTCATCGAAGCGCGCTCGGAGCTCAACGAACGTGGCCTGGTGTGGCTGGTGGCAGTGTTGTGCGTGATCGCCTTCAGCGAGTTGGGCGTCGCACTGGTGAACTGGGCTGCGACAGTGCTGGCCTCACCGCGGATGCTGCCGCGACTGGACTACTCAAGCGGCATCCCTGCGCATGCACGCACATTGGTCGCGGTGCCGACGATGTTCGGCAATGTCGCGACGGCCCAGGTGCTGGCAGAAGCTCTGGAGGTGAGGTTTCTCGCCAATCGAGATGCCAACCTCAAATTTGCCTTGCTGACGGATTTTTTCGATGCCAATCAGGAGGTACTGGACGGCGATGCTGCACTGCTGGATGCCGCTGCAGTCGAGATTGACGCATTGAATGCGCGCCATGCCAGGGACGGGGAAGACATTTTTTTCCTGCTGCATCGCCCCCGCACATGGAACCCGCGCGAAGGCGCCTGGATGGGCCATGAGCGAAAGCGCGGCAAGCTCGCTGCGCTCAACCGGTTCCTTCGCGATCCGGCGGGCGCCGGGCAGTTCCTGCGTATCGCCGGCGATCCAGATGCCCTGGGCCATATTCGTTACGTGATCACGCTGGATACCGATACCAGCTTGCCGCGCGGTGCGGCACGTGACCTGGTGGGAACATTGGCGCATCCACTCAATTGGGCACGTTTCGATCCGAAGCAGGGCCGGGTAACGGCTGGCTACACGATCCTGCAACCGCGGGTGGGGATCAGCATGAGTGGCCAGCGGCGCTCCTGGTACACGCGCCTGTACGGCAGCGAGCCCGGGATCGATCCCTACACGCGTGCGGTATCCGACGTCTACCAGGATTTGTTCAACGAGGGTTCGTTTGTCGGCAAGGGCATTTACGATGTCGATGCATTCGAGCTGTCGCTGGGCGGGCGTTTTCCGGACAACAGCATCCTGAGCCACGATCTGCTGGAAGGCTGCTATGCGCGCGCCGGCCTGGTCAGCGACATCCAGCTCTACGAGGGTTATCCCTCGCGCTATGCCGCGGACGTCAAGCGCCGGTATCGCTGGATCCGCGGCGACTGGCAGTTGCTGCCATGGTTGCTGCCATCCACGCCGCGGGCCGACGGGACACGCGAGCCCAACCCGCTTTCGACACTGTCGCAGGGCAAGCTGCTGGACAATCTGCGGCGCAGCTTGGTGCCGGCGGCGATGGTCGGCATGCTGCTGATGGGCTGGCTGCTTGCGCCGGACCCGTGGAACTGGACGCTATGGGTCCTGTCGATCCTGCTGGTGCCGCCTTCGGTTGCCTCGTTGCGCGATTTCTTCGCCAAACCCGTCGACGTGCCACTTCGCGCGCACTTCAGGCAAGCAGGTACGGCGATCGTGGGCAACTACTCGCGGGTGCCGCTGACGTTGGCATGCCTCCCGTTCGAGGCTTTCTTCAGTCTCGACGCAATCTTGCGCACATTGTGGCGTCTAGTGATTTCCGGGCGCCACCTGCTGCAATGGAGCCCATCGAGCGAAGTCGAGCGCAATCTGGACGATAGCCTAGGCGCCAGTTTCCGCTTGATGTGGAGTGCACCGGTTGCCGCCATCACCACCGCCATGGCGCTGATGCGGTTGCATCCGTCGGCACTGCCTGTGGCAGGGCCGATCCTGCTGCTGTGGCTGCTGTCGCCCGCGATCATGTGGTGGCTTGGTCTGCCACGGCGACCGAAGCCGGTGGCCTTGTCATCGGAGCAACGATACTTCCTGGGAAGCCTGGCGCGGCGGACTTGGAGTTTCTTCGAGACCTGGGTCACTGAGGCCGACCATTGGCTGCCGCCGGACAACATCCAGGAACATCCTGCACTGCAAGTGGCGCATCGCACGTCGCCGACCAATATCGGTTTGTCGCTGCTTGCCAACCTGTCCGCGTACGACTTCGGTTACCTGCAAACCGGTGGCTTGATCGGGCGCACAGCGCCGGCACTGGCGACCTTGGAATCGCTACCGCGCCATCGCGGACATTTCTACAACTGGTACGACACGCAATCCCTGGAACCGCTTCCTCCGCGTTACGTTTCCACCGTGGACAGCGGCAACCTGGCTGGTCACCTGCTGACGTTGCGCCAGGGACTGCTGGCATTGATCGATGCGCCAGTACTGGCGGCATCGACTTGGGAAGGGCTGGCCGATACGTTCAGGGTTTTGCGCGACACCATGCACGGGGCACCGTCCTTAGCCGACCTTGCCGAATTCGGAGAACGACTGGACGCTGTTCTCAGTGTTCCACCGCAAAGCCCGAGCGCCACATGGCGCGTGGTGGAAGTGCTGCTGGATGAGGCAACTCGAATCCACCAGGCCTGTGCCGGTGAAGCTGGGGAAAGCGCGGATTGGGCCGAGTCCCTGCAGCGGCAATGCCTGGCGATCCAGCAGGAACTTCAACTGCTGGTCCTGTGGGTAGAGTCAGAGGTCGAGGCGGGCGCCGGCAACTCCACGTCGCCTGTACAGGTCCCGGTGAGCGACCGCATTCCAAGCCTGCGGGAAATCGCTGAAGCCGATTTGTCGCAACTGCAGCCGGGACCGGATGCGGGCCTCCAGGAGGCAGCCGTCGCGGCTGCACGTGCGCGCATTATCGAACTCGAACGGCTCGCGCATGTCGCCGGGCAATGCGCGCTAATGGATTTCGTCTTCCTCTATGACCGCAGTCGCCACCTGCTAAGCATCGGCTACAACGTGACCGAGCATCGTCGCGATCCCGGCTTCTACGACTTGCTTGCATCCGAGGCGCGGTTGGCCAACTTCGTGGCGATCGCGCAGAACCAGCTGCCACAGGAGAGCTGGTTCTCGCTCGGTCGTCTGTTGACCGAAGTCGGCGGCGACCCCGCGCTGCTGTCGTGGAGCGGCTCGATGTTCGAGTACCTGATGCCGCAGCTAGTGATGCCCAATTACGAGGGCACGTTGCTTGACCAGACCGGCAAGGCGGCGGTGCAACGACAGATCGACTACGGCGAGCAACGCCGGGTCCCATGGGGCATCTCCGAGTCTGGCTACAACATGGTCGATGCCGGTATGAACTACCAGTACCGGGCATTCGGCGTGCCCGGTCTTGGCCTGCGCCGTGGGCTGGCCGAGGACCTGGTGGTG
>JBBQHK010000079.1:0-5745 GCA_038323895.1 Lysobacterales bacterium
CGAACAAGGCCGGCAAGGAATCCAGCCACGGCGCGGCCCTCGGCAACGACGAAGTCGCCGCCACCCGCGCCGCGCTGGAATGGCCGCATGCGCCCTTCGAGATCCCGCGGGCGGTGCGCGACGGCTGGACCGTGGGCGATGTCGGGCGGGCTCGTGAGGGCGAGTGGAACATCCTGTTCGATGCCTATGCCGCGCGCCACCCTGCCGAGGCCGGGGAACTGGTGCGGCGCTCGAAGAGGGAACTGCCGGAGGATTTCGAAGCCAAGGCACAGGCCTACATCGACAAGCTGCAGGCCGATGGCCCGGTGGTGGCATCGCGCAAGGCCTCGCAGATGGCGATCGAGGCATTCGCGCCGCTGCTGCCGGAACTGGTGGGTGGCTCTGCCGACCTCGCCCATTCCAACCTCACCCTGTGGAAGGGCAGCAAGTCGGTCGCGACCGATGACGCCGACGCAAACTACATCTACTTCGGCGTGCGCGAATTCGCGATGACCGCGATCAGCAACGGCCTGGCCTTGCACGGCGGGTTCATTCCGTACGACGCGACCTTCCTGGTGTTCTCCGACTACGCGCGCAACGCGGTGCGCATGAGCGCGCTGATGGGCGCCCGCGCGATCCACGTGTATACCCACGATTCCATCGGCCTCGGCGAAGACGGCCCCACCCACCAGCCAATCGAACACCTCGCCTCGCTGCGCTACATCCCCAACAACGATGTCTGGCGCCCTTGCGATGCGGTGGAATCCGCGGTGTGCTGGAAGGCCGCGATCAAGCGCCTGGACGGACCGAGCTGCCTGGTCTTCAGCCGGCAGAACCTGCCACACCAACCACGTGATGCAGGCCAGCTGGGCGACATCGCGCGCGGCGGCTACGTGCTCCGGGACAGCGTCGGCGCGCCCGAGGTCATTCTGATCGCCACCGGCTCAGTAGTGGGGTTGGCGATGCAGGCACCAGAGCAACTGGGCGATGGCGTGCGCGTGGTCTCGATGCCGTCCACCGACGTGTTCGATCGCCAGGACGCGGCGTATCGCGCAACGGTGTTGCCGAACGCCTGTCGCAAGCGCGTCGCCATCGAAGCCGGTGTCACCGATTTCTGGCGCAAGTACGTGGGCCTGGATGGCGCGGTGGTCGGCATCGACACCTATGGTGCCAGCGGCCCGATCGAGGCACTGATGCCGCATTTCGGATTTACCGCGGCTCACGTGGTGGCAGCGGCCCGCGCGCTGTAAGTCGCTGCACATCCATGGCGTCGTGGGCTAGGCCAGCAGCAGCTTGCCAGCCGCAACCAGCAGCACCAGGCCCAGCGCATAACGCAGGCTGCGGACTGGCAGCCAATTGAGTCCCATCTGGGTGCCGATGAGTGCGCCCACTGCGACCACCGCGAGCCACACCGGCAACAACGCGGGCAGCGATTGCCCGGACTGCAGCAGCCCCGCCAGGCCGGTCAGCGAATTGATCCAGACGAACGCGACCGAGGTGCCGCTGGCTTCGCGGGTCGGCATCCAGTGCGCGAACAGCAGCAGCGGAGTCAGGAAGATCGCGCCGCCGGTGCCGGTCAGGCCGGACAGCACGCCGATCGCCGCGCCCACCAGCAAACCAACCGACCACGGGACCGTTCCTCCACGCGCCGCCGCATCTTCGCTTTCCGCGCGCGACGCATGGTGGAACACGCCGAGCGCGGCGACCAGCAGCACAATGCCCAGCAACAGCGAATAACTTTCCTTGGGCAAGGTCACCTGCGCCGACAGGAACGCCGCCGGCGCCGAGGCCAGCACGAACGGCAACACGTTGCGCCAGCGCACGTGGCCGCCGCGCCAGAAGCGCAGCAGGCCGATGCCGCCCACCAGCAGGTTGAGCGCCAGGGCCGTGGGCCGCATCTGCTCCGGCGCGAAGCCGAGCAGGGCCATCGCCGCGATGTAGCCGCTGGCGCCGGCGTGGCCGACCGAGGAGTAGAGGACCGCGACGGCGAAGAAAAGCGCGGCGAGCAGATAATCCGCTTGCATGATCTAGGTGTTCTGGCCCAATTGTCGGGCCCTCAACCTGCCAGCAGCGACCGCACTGGACAATCCGTGCATTGCGGGTGGCTCATTCGAGCGCGACGGGAATCTCGCCGGATACCGGCGTGCACAGGTAGCGCTGGCCGTTGTCGTGCGGCGGCGGCAAGCGACCACCGCGGATGTTGACCTGCAGCGACGGGTACAAGAGCACTGGAGCGGGCAACTGGGCATCGCGGGCGCGGCGTGCATCAGAGAATTCCTGCAGCGTGGTGTCGCCGCGCAGCATGCGGTTGTCGCGCTTGCTTTCCCCGACGCTGACCGAACTGCGGCGTTCGCGGCTGGCCGGCGGATAGTCGTGGCAGAGGTGCAGCAGGGTCGCATCGTCCATCGCGTAGAGGCGCTGGATCGAGGTGAACAGGGCCTCCACGCTGCCACCGGGGAAATCGCAGCGGCCTGTGCCCACGTCGGGTGCGAACAGGGTGTCGCCGATGAACACGTGACTCTCGATCGCATAGCCCAGGCTGTCCGGGGTATGTCCCGGAATGGCCATCACGGTGAATCGCAGGCTGCCGGCTTCGATCACGTCACCGTCTGCAAAAGTGTCATCGAATGCATCGGCCAGCACCGTAGCGTCGGGAGCCATGCCGAATACGCCGGCGAAATGCGCCTGCACCTGGCGGATGCCGTGGCCAATGCCGATGGGGGCGCCGGTGGCCGCGCCCAGCACCTGCGCGGACGACAGATGATCCGCATGCGCATGGGTTTCCAGGATGCGATGCACCTTCAACCCATTCGCAGCCAGGTAGGCCTGCACCTGGCCTAGGCTTTGGATCCCGATCCGCCCGGATTTCATGTCGTAGTCCAGCACCGGATCGATCACCACCGCATCCCGATCGCGATGGATGACATGGGTCCAGGTGCCGGTATCGGCGTGGAAGAACGATTCGACGTGCAGGCCTGCGGTCATGGGCAGCCTCGGGGGTTCATTCGCACAGCGGCGCGCTGTCGCCGCAATAGATGCCGTGGAGGGTATCGATGATGCGTTGCGCGGGTCCCCGCGCCAAGTCGTAATAGATCGATTGCGCTTCGCGCCGGGTGGTGACCAGGCCGTCTTCGCGCAGGATGGCAAGATGTTGCGACAGCGCCGACTGGCTCAGGTCCAGGCGTGTATTGAGATCCCCAACGGACAGCTCGCCTTCGGACAGCAGGCACAACAGCATCAAGCGCTTTTCGTTTCCCAGCACTTTCAACAAGCGCGATGCGTCGGCAGCGTGCGCGCGCATCGCTTCGGGATCCATCGGCTGGGCGGTCTTGCGGCTTGCCTGGGCCATGGGTTTACCGTACCACCAGCGGTAGCCCGGCCTCGCCCCAGGCGTTGACGCCGCCGGCAATGGACCGCACGTCGCCGAAACCCAGACGCTGCAGGTTCACCGCGGAGAGCGCGGCGCGGCCGCCGGTGCGGCAGACGACGACGACTGGCCGGTCCTTGTGGGACAGCGCGGGATCGCTGACATAAGCCACCGCAGGGTGGGCATCGACCTGGAATTCCAGTACCCCGCGAGGAATGTTGATCGAGCCGGGGATGTGACCAGTCTCGAATTCGGCCGGTTCGCGGACGTCGATCACCACGGCCTCCCCAACGGTTGCATCGCCAAGGGTTGCGCTGAAGTCGCCGGGGCTGACCTCGCGGATCCTGGTACGCGCCTCGGCGACCAGGTCAGCGGCAGTGATGGGCTGGGACATCGGAAATCCTTCGTAAATATGAGTTGACACTAATATAAGACATCACTAATATAATGTCAATCGGCTCCGGGTGCCGGTGGGTTGACGCTGATCAATGCTGCATTCCGGGGAAAGCGCAGTCTGGCTGAGCCAAATCAGGCAGGCAACAGTTGACGGAGGCAGGTCATGAGCAGGATCGTGGTGATGGGTGCGGGGCTGGGCGGGATGAGCGCGGCATACGAATTGCGCGACACCCTGGGCAAGGATCACCAGGTCACCCTGGTCGGCAAGGGCGATCTGTTCGGCTTCACGCCGTCCAATCCCTGGCTGGCGGTGGGCTGGCGCACGCCGGAGCAGATCACCCTGAAGGTCGCCGACCACGTCGGCAAGCACGACATCGCATTCAATGGCGACGGAGTCGAGAGCATCGATGCGCTGGGCGACGCGGTGATCACCGGCGCCGGCGAGCGGATCCCGTACGACTACCTGCTGGTATGCACCGGCCCCAAGCTGGCCTTCGATGAAGTCGCCGGATCCGGCCCCGAGGCGGGTTTCACCCAGTCGCTCTGCACCGCGTCCCACGCCGAGCACGCCTGGCAGGCCTACCAGTCTTTCCTGAAGGATCCGGGGCCGATCGTGATCGGCGCGGTGCAGGGCGCCAGCTGCTTCGGACCCGCCTACGAATTCGCGATGATCCTCGACGCAGACCTGCGCAAGCGAAAGCTGCGCGACAAGGTGCCGATGACCTTCGTCAGCAGTGAGCCCTACATCGGCCACATGGGCCTGGGTGGCGTGGGCGATTCGAAGGGCCTGATGGAATCGGAAATGCGCCAGCGCCACGTCAAGTGGATCGTCAACAGCAAGGTCGCCGAGGTGCGCGACTGCGAGATGACCGTGGTCGAGCACGATGCCAAGGGCCAGCCGGGCGAGTCGCATGCGTTGCCGTTCAAGTTCGCGATGCTGCTGCCGGCGTTCAAGGGCGTTGACGCAGTGGCCGCGATCGAGGGCCTGTGCAATCCGCGTGGCTTCGTGCTGGTGGACAAGCACCAGCGCAGCCCGAAGTACCCGAAGATCTTCGCGGCCGGCGTGTGCGTGGCGATTCCGCCGGTCGAGGTCACCCCGGTGCCGACCGGCGCGCCGAAGACCGGCTTCATGATCGAGTCGATGGTCACCACCATCGTGCGCAACATCCAGGCCGAACTGAAGGGCGAAACGGCCGACTACGAAGGCACCTGGAACGCGGTCTGCCTGGCCGACATGGGTGATACCGGCGTGGCCTTCGTGGCGTTGCCGCAGATTCCGCCGCGCAACGTCACCTGGACCAGTGCCGGCAAGTGGGTGCACCTGGCCAAGGTCGCCTTCGAAAAATACTTCCTCTACAAGATGCGCCATGGCACTTCCGAGCCGATCTACGAGAAATACATCCTGGGCATGCTCGGCATCGAGCGGCTGAAGGACGTCAAGCGGTCTTCCTGACCGCGGATTCCCCAACGCATGCCAGAAGGAGCCATCCAATGAGTCTCGACCGCGCCGTACAAGCCTTCGCTGGCATCATGGTGATCGTCAGCCTGCTACTGACGAAGTTCGTCCACCCCAACTTCATCTGGTTGACCGCATTCGTTGGCTTCAACCTGTTCCAGTCCGCGTTCACCGGCTTTTGCCCGGCGGCGAATGTGCTGCGCAGGTTGGGCGTAGGCCGCGACGTGGCCCCGTCCTGCAGCCGCTGATGGATCCGTCCATGCGCAATCCACGCAACCGGCTGTTGCCACCGCTGCTGGTGCTGGCGATGTCGCTGGCCGCCTGTGGTGGCAGCGAGCCGGCAGCGTCGTTGCCGCCGCTGGCCGCCGTGGCCACGTTCGACGTGGCGTCTGCCGAAGACGCCCCCAGCCGGGGCTGGGACGGCGTGGTGGAAGCGGTGCGGCGCTCGGACCTGAGCGCGCAGACGGCAGGACGGGTCACTGCGGTCGAGGTCGACGTCAACGACCGCGTCGCCGCCGGCGCGGTGCTCCTGCGCATCAGCGCGGTC
>JBBQHK010000080.1:0-5542 GCA_038323895.1 Lysobacterales bacterium
CAACACCAGCACGCATGCCGCGCGCAGCTTCTGCCGGGACAACGCGCGCAGCCACGGCGGCAGCAACCGGCACAAGCGAGGATCCTTGATTGCCCAAGGCTCCCGCCGCGGGAAACGCCCGATCACCTGCTCGGCAATCGACCGTTCGGCCGCGCGTGCGGCTTTACTGCGTGCCCAACCCCGAGGCAGCGCCCGGATGTCGTTCCACGAGCGATCCATCGCTTCGAGCAAGCCATCATTGATCCACACCGCGTCGGCGTGCTCAAAGTAACCCTTGGGGTTGTCTGGCGCCGCCTCGAGCAATCGCTCCCCCAGCGTCAAGCCAAGCAATCCCAAGGCCCCCGCCGTCGCCGAGGTTCCCGAGCGATGCATGCCCAACACCAATACTGCGTGCGGCCGCGCATGCGTCTTGGCGGACCGGGCTTTCACGTCAACGAAATCCTGGGCACCACACAGAGATCAACGAACCCGGTGGCCAGCCGATCCGGGTCGCTCATGACACGGAAGGTGGCAACGTCGATCCAGCGGCTGAGGTATTTTTCCTCTTCGCCTTCAAGTCCGACGATGCCGGCATTGAGGAAGTACGTTCCTGGCGCCAGCAGATTGGTGAACTGGAACGCCACGCTGGCACGCGAGCCGCTGGCCACGAAGGCCACCGGATCTGCTTCGGGATGGCTGGCTGAACCTCCAATCTCGACGCCGGTCACGTTGCGGATCATCATCCCGAATCGCACGGCGACCGCAGGCTCGGTGAATTCGGCTTCATAGCAATAACGATAAGTGTCGCCCGCGCGCAAGACGTTGACCCGCTCACCATCGAGGGTCTCGATATGCGGGTCACTGATGCGGCAACCTTGCAACGGATAGACCACGGTGCTGTCCGGCACCAGGCCATCGTCCCAATAGGCCTTGTCCTGCGCGGCACGGCGCCTCGGTGCATCCAGCGTGACCGCGGCTGCCTGGTCCAAACCCAGCTCGACGCCTAACCCGGCAATGTCCCGTCGGACTTCATCGCGCTTTTCTGCAGAGGCGTACAGGAGCTTCTGGTACTGCGAGACAACAGTCTTGGCCTGCCCAAAACACAGCATCTCGCCGCCATCCAGCAGCAGGGCGCGGTCGCATACCTCGGTGACATGCCCGGCCGAATGCGAGACAAACAGGATCGTGGCGCCATCGTCGCGGAGTTTGCGGATGCGCGCATGGCACTTCCGCTGATACGCCTCGTCGCCGACGGACAAGGCCTCATCGACGACCAGGATGTCAGGCTCGACATGCACAGCGACTGCAAACGCCAGGCGCATGAACATGCCGCTGGAGTAATTCTTGACCGGCTGGTCGAGGAAGCCGGGGATATCGGCAAAGCCCACGATGCGGTCGAATCTCGCTTCGATGTCGGCGCGGCTCAGGCCCAGCACGCTGCCATTGAGAAAGACGTTTTCAGTGCCGGTCAGTTCGGGGTTGAAGCCCGCCCCAAGCTCAAGCAAGGCCGCCACGCGTCCGCTGATCCTGACATCACCTAAAGTAGGCTCCAGCGTGCCGCAGATGATCTGCAGCAACGTGGACTTGCCCGCGCCATTGCGCCCGACGATGCCCAGTTGCTCACCTTTGCGCACCTCGAAACTGACGTTGCGCAATGCCCAGTATTCGTCGTAATAGCGCCCGCGCTGCAAGTTGAGCATGCCCTGCAGCCGCGGCATCACGAACTGGCGCAGGCGGTCGGCCGGACGTTCGTAGACCGGGAAGCTCTTGCTGACGCCCTCCACCTGGATTGGCACGGACTCAGAGGACATCTGCGAATCCCTTGCGGGTCTTCTGGAACCACGCGTAGCCGCCCCAGAGCATGGCAGTGCCCACCAGCCATGACGACAGAATGCTGACCAGTGACGGTACCTGGCCGTGGATCAGCACCGCGCGCACCTGCTCGACCACGTGGGCCAGGGGATTGATCCACAGCAGGATTCGGTATTCCTGCGGGATCACGTCCTCGGGATAGAAAATTGGCGTCAGGAACAGTACGGCGGTCACCATCAAGCCCGTGCTTTGGGCCAGGTCGCGCAGGAAGACACCCAGCGATGCGATGGCCCACGCCACGCCCAGGGTGCCCAGCACCATCGGCCCGACCACCAGCGGCAACAGCAGCGCTGTGGCTGGAACATGGCCAAGCACCCACCAAGCCGCGATCACCCATGCCAGCAGGCTCACCGCAAAGTGGAACAGCGCACTGCCCATCTGCACGATCGGCAGGATCTCCAGCGGGAACACGACACGTTTCACGTAGTTCGCGTTCGCCATGATCATGGTCGGCGCCCGCACCACCACGTCGGAAAAAATGTTGAACACCGCCATGCCGGCGAACAGGACGATCGCGAACGCGGCCCGGCCCCCTTCTTCCAGGCCGCTCCAACGCGCCTTGAACACCACGCTGAACACAAAGGTATAGATCAGCAACATGACGATGGGAATCACGAAGCTCCACGCCATGCCCAGCAGCGAACCTCGGTAGCGCCCGACCACTTCCTGGCGAACCAGCTGGCGGATCAACTCCCGGTGCGAACTGAGGGATTCCAGCAGGCTGCCCAGGCCGGCCGGATGGATCCTGGTGGTCATGGATCGGTTTTTCCCCGGCCCAGGATGTGCTGCAGTTCCAGCTGAAGGTCGTCTACGTCCTCGACGCCTACGCTCAACCGCACCAGGTTGTCGGTGATGCCAAGCTGCGCGCGACGCTCGGCCGGCACCGATGCGTGGGTCATGATGGCCGGGTGGTTGACCAGGCTTTCCACACCACCCAGCGACTCGGCCAGCGCGAACAGCTCCGTGCGTTCGCAGAAGCGACTGGCTGCTTCAAGACCGCCCTTGAGGTAGACACTGACCATGCCGCCGAAGCCGTCCATCTGGCGCTTGGCGAGTTCATGTTGTGGGTGTGATTTCAGGCCGGGGTAGATGACTTTTTCGACTGACGGGTGCCCGGCCAGCCACTCGGCCAGCTGCTGCGCGTTGTCACAGTGGGCCTTCATCCGCAGGTGCAGGGTCTTCAAGCCACGCAGCGCGAGGAAGCTGTCGAACGGCCCCTGCACGCCGCCGATGGCGTTCTGCAGGAAGGTCATCTGCTCGGCCAGCTCGGCGTCGTCGCCAACCACCACCATGCCGCCGACCATGTCGGAGTGGCCGTTGAGATATTTGGTGGCCGAGTGCATCACCATGTGCGCGCCGCGCTCCAGCGGGCGCTGCAGGATCGGTGAGCTGAAGGTGTTGTCAACCACCACGATCAGCCCACGCTTGCGCGCGACAGCGGCAATCTGGCCAATGTCGACCAGCTTCAACAGCGGATTGGTCGGGGTTTCGATCCAGACCATTTTGGTCTCGGGGCGGATTGCGGCCTCAAACGCGGCGGTGTCGCTGAGGTCGACCCAGCTGAAATCCAGCCCTGCGGAGCGGCGGCGAACGCGCTCGAACAGGCGATAAGTGCCGCCGTAGACGTCATCCATCGCGATGACGTGACTGCCGGTGTCCAGCAGCTCCAGGATGGTCGAGGTGGCGGCCAGGCCCGACGCGAACGCAAACCCGCAGGTACCGCCTTCCAGCGCGGCAACGCAGCGCTCATAGGCAAAGCGTGTCGGATTGTGGCTGCGCGAATACTCGAAGCCCTGGTGCACGCCCGGACTGGACTGGACGTAGGTCGAGGTCGCGTAGATCGGCGTCATCACCGCGCCGGTGCTCGGATCCGGGGACTGGCCGGCGTGAATGGCCACCGTACCCAAGCCCTGACGACCTTCCGCTGTGCTGCTTTTCGTGGTCATCGGTGTGACTGCGGACGCTTAGACGAGGGCGCGGATTCTAACATTTGGCGCGTGCCCGGCTCCCTCACCGTGCCATCAGGACGTCGCGCCTGCGCCCGCGCTGGCGCCGCGCTCGGGCAAGCCCGCCCGTGGCCGGGCCAGGCGCACGTTGCGCCACGGGCGCTCGAATGCCAGGTATGACAATGCCGCCACCAGCAGCGATGCAGCGAGCACCACGCCGCCCGCATACGGCAGCTGTTGCACGCCCATCCGCACCAGGCCGTCCAGCACCACCATGTGCCACAGGTACACGCTGAAACTCACCACGCCCACCCAGCGCAACGGTCGCCAGGCGAATGGCGCGTGCAGCAGGCGCGGACCGTGGAGGATGGCCAGCAACAGGCTGGACCATGCCACGCCGAAGAACAGGAACCAACGGTGGTTGAGCGCTCCGTCAGGCGGCGTGCCGGCCACCAGCGCCCAGACCGCCGGTACGGTCAGGATCAGTGCCGCAACGGTCGCGAAGGCGGCAATGCCCCACCATTTCTCGGCTATGCCGGTCCTGGCCTTGTCACGCAGGCGCAGGTCCAGGCTTGCAGCCCACGCCCCACACAGGAACAGGGGCAGGTAGGGACCCACGCGGATGTCGTTGACCAGGCTGGACGCCGGGGTCCACGCCAGGCTTGCGGCTGCAAGGGCCGCCACTGCCAGCGCCGCCTCCCACGCCAGCGAGCGACCACGATGGCGTAGCACGGCCAGCGCCAGAGCAATCAGCGGCAGCCACAGGTAAAACGTGAATTCCACCGGGATGCTCCACAACACGCTTTGGCCTTCGCGGAGCGCCAGGTGCGCGAGCAGCGCGGCGGTATCGATCTTGTAGTGCCAACCCGCTACGCCTTGCAGGGTCAGCACCCAGCTTGCCAGCAAGACCACCAGGTACAGGGGCCAGATCCGCAGGACGCGACGCAGCGCGTAGTCCGCCCACACCCGCGCCTGCCGCCATTGCGGCAGCGGCAGCCGTAGCAGTCCCCGGGTCAACAGGAAGGCGCTGAGCACGAAAAACAGGTAAACCCCGCTCTTGCCGATACCGGACAGGCTGAGCCCCGGCAGCAGGTGCATGCCGTAGTTGGACAGGTGCGAGGCCACCACCACCAGCACCGCCAGTCCGCGCAGCCCGTCCAGTGCGTCGAGTTGCTGGTGGCTGCCGCGCGCCGCACCCAGGAACCACGCACGCGGACAAGGGAGACGACTCTCAGGCAATGCAGGCGAACTGTCTGTCATGGCACCCACGGGCAACCGCCACGCCTCTTGAACAATGCAAGGATCATAGCGCCCCGGCACGCCACCGCCGCATGCGCGCAGCAGCACGGCGCACGTACTTGATGGCGTGCACCGCACGCCCTTGCCGGCGTGGCTTGAGATGCCGCATCGCGCCCACGCCACACGTCGGGAGATGCAACGCCGCGTTGCTGGCGCGATGGGCAAAGACCCGGGGCGCCAAGCCCGCGCAGGCTGTCCCGCAAAAAAAGAAAGGCCCGCGTGAGCGGGCCTTTCCAGTACTACGGTGTTTCTATTGCTTACATCAAGGCGATCCGGGATAGACGCATCCGCGAATCACTGATCCAAGGATCAGTTGGTGCCCGGACGCACCATCACGTGGTTGCTGATGGCGCCGGTGTCCGGCTTGACGATCTGGTACAGGCCCTGGATCTGGGTGTTCGGGCCAGCAACGGTGGCGTTGATGGTGCCACGCGGCGAACCGGTGA
>JBBQHK010000081.1:0-5274 GCA_038323895.1 Lysobacterales bacterium
TCGTCGACGCCCTGCTGGCGGGTGCGCGCGAGGAGTGCACCGCCATCGTCGAACACCGGCGCGCACTCGGGCATGGGCTGGTCGAAATCAGCAATGAACTGATCCGGCCCGCCCTGTACTGCATCGGGGAGAAATGGCGCAGTGGCCAGATCAGCGTCGCCCAGGAGCACCTCGCCACGGCACTGGCGCAGTCAGTCATGGCGCAGGGTCTCTGGTGCAGTCCGGTGCCTGAGGTGAACGGAAAGAAAGTGCTGCTGGCCTGCATCCAGGGCAACCATCACGCAGTGGGTATGCAGATGGTGGCCGACGCCTTCATCCTGGCGGGATGGGATGTGCACTTTCTGGGCGCCAACGTTCCCCTCGATGCGCTGGTCGAGCACACCAGGCAGTGGGGGCCTGATCTTCTCGGGCTTTCGGCATCCCTGCCCGAGCATGTGCGCGAATTGAGCAGCGTCACCGACCAGTTACGGCAAACGCTGGGCGAGCTGTGTCCGCCGATCCTGTTGGGTGGGCAGGGTTTCGATGCGTCGCTAGCGCAGTTCACCCAGAAAAGTGGAAACCAGTGGGTGTGCGATCCCCAGGCGGCCGTCATCGCGGGCGAGCAGGCGTGCATGCGCCCCACCCCCGCACCGAAGCTGGCCCAACTCGCGTGATCCCCTGCTTCCTGCGCGCCGGGAAGCCTGCGCCCATGAACTTGCCATCAGGCAGTCGACCCTCGTTGCGGGCGCGCCGTCGCTTGATCCGGTCGCAAGGTCGGATCAGCGGCAGCCGAGCAGACGATGCTCGATCCATCGCTGCATCAGCGTTGTGTGCACGTTGTGCAGTGCAAGCCCGACCTGGAACGGGGTGCGCGGGTTGCGGTCCAGCAAGCGCACGAAGTGATAGGCGATCGGCGTCACCCCGTGGCGGTGCACGTAGATGCGAAAGCCGCTGAAGAACGGATCGGCGATGATGGCGTCGAGCTTGGCCAGGGTGTCCCGCTGCATCGGGTCCAGCTGCGCGCGCAGGTCCGGGTCGCGCTCGATCAGCAGGCGCTCGAAGTAGCGGCTACCCTGCCGCTGCATCGACTGCGACAGGCGCCAGAGTTCTTCGGCCATCGCGTTGTGGTCGGCGAACCCGCCCTGGGTGCGCAGCGCCGCGGCGGCATCCACGCCCACGTCGTAGACCACGAAGTTCTCGGCCTGGTTGTTGATGTCATCCAGGGCCTCGCGACCGAACACGTGTTCGATGTAACCCGGCACGCCCATGAAGGCTTGCCGGCCCTGCGCCGAGGCCTTGCGCGCAAGCCCGTCATGGGTCATCTCGCCTGCGGCCGCGCCCTGCAGGATGCCGCCGCTGCGGTTGAGCACGTGCCAGGTGCCAATGGCGATTTCCTCCGCCTCGAACGCAACGTCGAACCCTTGCGGCCCGTACAACTCCGCCTGCGCGGCGAACTGCGCGACCTGCCGTCCAACCCCGCATTCCGCGCGCACGCTGCCGCTGTAAAAGGCGTTGATCGCGTCCCAGTTGCCGCCACGCGGAACAAAGCCGCGGCCGAACCCTGCAATCGACCGCCAGCCATCGCGCGCGGCCCCGCCGATGCCGAAACCGATCCACCCGGCCTGTAGCCCCGAAAACCGGTACCCGGGATTTGCAGCGAGGCGATCCACCGCACGTCGGGTGGCATCGCCCAGCTTGAACGCGTAGGCGCAGGTGGTTGCCGGATGCGCCAGCAGCTCCTGGTGCAGCGCGTCGACCGCCGCCGCATCGGCGCCATTCGGCACGGCGACGCGCAGGTCTCCATTGGCCTGCGCATCGGCAATGCTGGCGCGCTCGCACGGCGTGCCGGCCTCGATGCGTGGCTGCGCGCCGTCGGTTGCAACAAAGCGCCAGCCGAGTTCCTGCAGCAGTGCGCGCTCGCAGCCAGGGTCCGACGCGGATGCGGCCCCGGCAACCAGCAGCGCCGCGGTGAATCCAAGCATGCGGTAACTGGAAGCCAACATGTTCAATGGACCAGGGCGCAGTGTCGGCACGATGCGTGCAAAGGCATCCCGTCGTTCGCCACGCGATGACGCGCTGCCAGCAATTACAGCGTTTCGTAAATGGAGGCCACCAGCTGGTCGGGCTTGATGAACGCCTTGCCCAGTGCTTCGTCGGTGGCTGCGGTCGGCTTGTCGGCAACGACCTCGGCCAGGGACTTGCCCGCAGCCTTCATCGCGGCGATGCGGTCGCGGTAGCCCTTGAGCATGGCGCCATAGGCGGCAAGTCCGGCGCGGTTGCTGGCCGGACCGTGGCCGGGCACCACGATGGTCGTGTCGTCGCTCAGGGCAAGCCCCTTGTCCACCGCCGCCAGCAGGCCATCGATGCTGCCTCCGGACTCGGCATCGATGAACGGGTACAGGCCGTTGAAATACACATCGCCCATGTGCACTACGTTGGCGCGCTCGAACTTCACCAGCGCGTCGCCGTCGGTGTGGGCGTGGGCGACGTGATGCACGCGCACATTGTCGCCATTGAGGTGCAGGCTGAGCTCGGACGCGAACGTCACCACCGGCAAAGCAGCATCCGCCGCGGGTGCCACCATGCTGCCGCGCAGCAGTTGGCCAACGCTCATGCGCTTGCGCACGTTGTCATGCGCCACAATCACCGCGCCCGCCGTGCCCAGGGCCTCGTTGCCGCCGGTGTGGTCGCCGTGCCAGTGGGTGTTGATCACGAAACGCAGCGGCTTGTCGCTGAGCTTGCCCACGGCGGCGCGGATCTTCCCGGCAAGCGGCGCGAACTGGTCGTCGACGATGAACACGCCGTCGCTCCCGGCACTGGCCACGATGTTGCCGCCAGCGCCAGTGAGCATGTGGGTGGTGTCGCGCAACGCGGTGGCCTTGATTTCGACCTTGGAGAAATCCTGCTGCGCATGCGCAAGCAACGGAATGGCGGCGATAGCCAGTGCGGCCAGGCGGATGCTGCGCATGGTGGAACTCCCGTGGGAAGGTAGAAGCGGCCAGCATAGCGAACCGGGGGAATGCGAGGAGAAGTGGACACGGGCCGGTGTTCTTGCGCTCCCGCTAAAAGAACCCTGGATCAGGGATCGACTTTCCACTCGTGCCCGTGGCCAGCATCCAGCAGCCGCATGCGATTTCGTTCGTAATTGCTTGCATCACCGAATTTCGTGGTCCTCTCGTCCTCGTACATTTCCACCATGCCCGTGGTTCGGTGCACCAGCATCAGGCCAGTGTCTTTGATCGAAACCGTCTCCGGCAGGTTCTTCAAGTCCATCAACTTCAGGTCCTCTCCAAACAGGCGATTGACCGTCTCCATAAGCGCGCTCGCACCCTTGACCGGGTCGATGGTCGATGTCCATTCGATGAACACATCCTCGGGATCGTCTTTGGAGACCCACAGGCCATAGGTCAACTTGGCAGGAAAGTTCGGCCCGCCGGTCGGGTTCTCCAGCTCCGTCTCCAGCTCGTAGGATGCGCCGTCCTCCAGTCCCCCGGCGTTGAAGAAAGCGATGTTGCGTGCCTGCTTGGTGGCCATCGATTCCAGCACCTTGGGCGAAGTGATGTTGTCCAGGTAGGTGTCCAGCATTGCCTGCGCTTTCTCCTTCGCTTCCTTCGCCTGCGCATCGCTCAGCTCGGAACCAGACGCCTTGAGTCCCGCTCCCAAAGCCTCGACCATCACCGGCGCCATGACTTCGCGCATTCGCGCCGAGAGCTGGTCGATATTGCGCACCCGCTCATAGGTGCCGTCCGCCGACAAGACGACCATCAGGGGTTCGGCCTCCATCTTTTTCAAGGCCGGCTTCAGGATGGCATCGAGGCTGGCGTCGCCCTCCAGGGTCTCGTGGGTGCTGTCGCGCGAGACCCAATGCACCTCATAGCCCGACTTGTCCGAACGCCGCGTGCGCAGTTCGGTGATTGAGGTTGCAATCGATTTCTGACGGGCCTTCGCCGACTGCTTGGACTGCAGCTGCTCCATCTGATAGCGCAGGACGCCGCCTTCCTTCCACGGCAATGGCAGGTCGATGGTGGGCGCCGAGGGGACTGTTTTCGTCGCCAGGCTGTCCTGCGCCCAGGCATCGGCACAACCGAAGCAAAACAACATCAATAGCATCGGAAATCGCGGGAGCTTAATCATCGAGTGGCAATCAGTCGGTGCGGGGTGGGCAAAAGACTAATCCAAAATCGACGGGTAGTCTGGGCAAACCATTGAAGTCGCGCACACCAGCAGCACGTCCGTTTCAAGCTGCAATCTTCATCCGCCTTGTCTGCGGTTGCGACGCCAGAGTCCACGCGCATCGAGCCGCCTGCGAGATCCGTGCGGTACCGAGCGTCTTGTTTGATTCCTGGCACAGGCACCTCGAAAGGGCTGCTGCGCTGGCAAGAAAGCATCCCCGAATGCTCTACTACCCGCATGAAGACTTACGCACTCATCGCCGCCATCGCCGTGTTCGCAGGCTCCTGCACGGCAATCCCCGGGCGCCATGCCGGCACTTCGCCAGGACCCTCCCTCAAGCTTGCCGCCTGGAACATGGAGCACCTGGCGCAGCGCAACGACTCGGGTTGCCGTCCGCGCACGGATGCCGACTACGCCGCGATGCGGACCTACGTGGACGCCCTGGCGGCCGACGTGATTGCGCTGCAAGAGGTGGAGTCGAAGGCTGCGGCAGAGCGGGTGTTCGATCCGTCGAGCTACACCGTGCTGATCGAGCAGCGGGTCGGCACCGACCGCAAGGGCGAGTGCGGTGGCCGGCCGGGGTTGACGATCAATGCCCAGCGTACCGGCTTCGCGATCCGCAAGGGCCTGCCGTTCGAGCGGCTGCCCGACTTCACCGCGCTCCAGGTCGGCAACCCGGACCTGCGCTCGGGCGTCGACATCATCGTGCGGCCAGCGGGTGGCACGCCGGCGCGCTTGCTGTCGGTCCATCTGAAATCGGGCTGCAGCTCCGGCGACCGCAACGACGCATGCCAGGTCCTGTTCCAGCAGGTTCCGGTGATGGAGGACTGGATCGACCGCCGCGCGGCCGAGGGCGTCCGGTTCGCGGTACTCGGTGACTTCAACCGCCGCCTGGGCATGCCGGGCGATGCGATCTGGGCAGACTGGGACGATGCCTCGCCGCCCAACGCGGACCTTGCGCTGGCCTCAGGCGAGCAGCCCGCGCGCTGCAATCCGCGCTACCGCGACTTCATCGACTTCATCGTGCTGGATCGCCGCGCGGCCGCCGACTTCGTCGCGTTCGAGGAAGGGACCTACGTTGGCGATGCGCTGAGCGACCACTGCGCGGTGGCAACCCGCTTG
>JBBQHK010000082.1:0-5103 GCA_038323895.1 Lysobacterales bacterium
AGGGGTGGAAGTCACCACTGGGCCGTTGGGGCAGGGCTTTGCCAACGCGGTCGGACTAGCCATCGCCGAGGCGCAGTTAGCCGCGCGCTACAACCGCCCCGGGCACACGGTCGTTGACCACCGAACCTGGGTTCTTGTCAGCGACGGCGACCTGATGGAAGGTGTCTGCGCCGAGGCGGCGTCGCTGGCCGGGCACCTGCAGCTGGGCAAGCTGAACTGCCTGTACGACGACAACCTGGTCACCTTGGCCGGCGGCACCGATATCACCTTCACCGAAGACCGCGGCGCGCGCTTCGAAGCCTACGGCTGGCATGTGCTGCACGTGGCTGACGGCAACGACATCGAGGCAATCAACAAGGCGTTGCAGGCAGCCTGCGACGAAATCGGCAAGCCGTCGTTGATCGTCGTGCATACCCACATCGGCTACGGATCGCCGGAGCAGGACAGCTACAAGTCCCACGGCTCGCCGTTGGGCGAGTCGGACGTGCGCAAGACCAAGCAGAACCTCGGCTGGCCGGTCGAGCCGAGCTTCCTGGTGCCCGACGAGGCGCGCGAACACATGCGCAAACAGGGTTTAAACGGTGCCGCTGCGGAGCAGGAATGGGAACTGCGAATAAAGGCCTATGCCCAGGCCGAGCCAGCGCGCGCTGCGGAATTCGAGCGCAGCCAGCACGGCGGGTTGCCGGATGGCTGGGACGCGGACATTCCGACATTCCCGGCCGATGCCAAGGGCATGGCTACGCGGGTGGCTTCGGGCAAAGTGATCAATGCCATCGCGCCGAAGCTACCGCAGCTGACCGGTGGCTCCGCCGACCTGGATCCTTCGACCAAGACCGCGATGAAGGGGCTTGGCGACTTCAATCCCGTGCCCAATGGAAGTACGGACTCAGATGACATGCAGGGCTCGGACGGCAGCGGCTGGAGCTACGCCGGCCGCAACCTGCACTTCGGTGTGCGCGAACATGCCATGGGTTCGATCGCCAATGGCCTGGCTGCACACGGGGGCTTTGTGCCGTTCACTGCGACCTTCCTGGTATTCGCCGATTACATGCGTCCGCCGATGCGGCTGGCCGCGTTGTCGAAGCTGCATGTGATCCACGTGTTCACCCACGACAGCATCGCGGTGGGCGAGGACGGCCCAACCCACGAGCCGGTCGAACAGATCGCCAGCCTGCGCGCGATTCCTGACCTGACCGTGATCCGGCCCTGCGATGCCAATGAAACCGCAGTCGCGTGGCGGGTCGCAATTGAAAAACGCGAGCAGCCGGTGACACTGGTCTTCTCCAGGCAGGACGTACCGACGCTGGACCGCGACAGATTCGCAAGTGCCGACGGACTGCGACAGGGCGCTTATGTGCTCGATGATGGCGCCGGCGATTCATCGCCTGCCTTGATCCTGATCGCGAGTGGCTCGGAAGTTCACATGATCGTCGAGGCCGCCGCGCGACTGCGCGATGAGGGTGTGCCGGTGCGCTGCGTCTCGATGCCGAGCTGGGAATTGTTTGAGGTGCAATCGGACGAATATCGTCAAAGCGTGCTGCCCGCGTCGGTCACTGCGAGGCTGGCGGTCGAAGCCGGTGTGTCGCAGGGCTGGTCGAACTACGTCGGCGACGCCGGCGACATGCTGTGCGTGGATCGCTACGGCGCGTCAGCACCGGGCGATACCGTCATGGAAAAATATGGCTTCAGCGTCGACAACGTTTGCGCGCGCGCTCGCGCACTGCTTTCGCGAAAATGATTGGCGTCATTTGTTGACGCGATTTCCACCATTAGCCGAAAGGATTCCAGTGTCCAGTGGTTCCAGCATCGTGTTCCTGCTCGACGTCGACAATACGCTGCTCGACAACGATCGTTTCAGCAACGATCTGGACGAGCGGTTGGTACGCGATTTCGGAGCAGATGGCCGCGATCGTTATCGCAGCCACTACCGGGCGCTTCGCGACGCGCATGGATACGCCGACTACCTGGGTGCCGTGCAGCAGCTGCGTGGCGAATTCGAAGACGTTCCCAACCTGATGCAGCTGGCCACTTTCATCCTCGACTACCCGTTCGCCGAGCGGCTGTTTCCACTTGCGCTTCAGTCCATCGCGTACCTGGACACTTTGGGCACGCCGGTGATCCTGTCCGACGGCGACATGGTGCTGCAGCCGCGCAAGGTGCAGCGTTCGGGTTTATGGCATGCCACCGCGGGCCGCGTGTCGATCTACCTGCACAAACAGCGCAGGCTCGATGCAGTGCAGCGAAATTGGCCGGCCCGGCACTACGTCATGGTCGAGGACAAGCCGGCCTTGCTCGCGGCCATGAAGCACCAGATGGGCTCCGCGCTGACAACCGTCTTCGTGCGCCAGGGTCACTACGCACGCGAACAATCGCTCCAGCCGGGCGATCCGGTGCCCGATATCGCCATCGAGCGAATTGACCAATTGCAGTCCCTGACCTTGGGTGAATTCCTGTCCGCCGCGTCAGCGCACGCCACAGCAACGGAGCAACCATGAGCACCGCCATCAGTCCGCTCGCCGGGAAACCCGCGCCGCCGTCGCTATTGGTCGATGTGTCGCGGCTGGTGAGCGACTATTACACGGGGCGGCCGGATCCGTCGGAACCCAAGCAACGCGTCGCCTTCGGCACATCGGGCCATCGTGGCTCCTCGCTGGACAGCAGCTTCAACGAAGCGCATGTGCTGGCGATCAGCCAAGCGATCTGCAGCTATCGAAAAAAACAGGGAATCGACGGCCCGCTGTTCATCGGCTTCGATACCCACGCGCTGTCAGCCCCGGCCTTTGCCAGCGCACTTGAAGTATTGGCCGCCAATGACGTATCGATCCTGATTTCAAGCGATGACGAATACACGCCGACACCAGCCGTGTCGCACGCGATACTGGTGTACAACCGCGGTCGTGATACCGGCCTGGCCGACGGCATCGTGATCACGCCCTCGCACAACCCGCCTGATAGCGGCGGCTTCAAGTACAACCCGACCAATGGCGGGCCGGCCGGGAGCGACGTCACCGGCTGGATCCAGGACGAAGCCAACCGGTTGCTTGAAGCCGGACTCAACGGTGTCAGGCGCATCAGCCTCGCCAATGCCCGGTCGGCCGACACGACCCGAACCCATGATTACCTCGGCAGCTACGTGGCCGACCTGGACTCGGTCGTGGATTTCGATGTTGTCCGCAGCAGTGGACTGAAGCTGGGCGTGGATCCGCTGGGCGGCGCCGGCGTGCATTACTGGGCCCGAATTGCCGAACACTACAACTTCGAATTGGATGTCATCAGCGGGCAGGTCGATCCGCAGTTCGGATTCATGACCGCGGACTGGGACGGCAAGATCCGCATGGATCCGTCTTCGACATATGCAATGCAGCGATTGATCGGACTGAAGGACAAATATGACGTGGCCTTTGCCTGCGACACGGACCATGACCGCCATGGCATCGTGACCCGTGGCAGCGGCCTGCTGGCACCGAACCACTATCTTGCGGTGATGGTTGACTACCTGTTCACGCACCGCGAGCAATGGAAGCGCAGTGCAGGCGTCGGCAAAACCGTGGTCAGCACTGCGATGATCGAACGTGTCGCGGCACGGCTGGGTCGGGACCTGTACGAAGTGCCGGTCGGGTTCAAGTGGTTCGCTGACGGCCTGTTCGACGGTTCGCTGGGATTCGGCGGCGAGGAAAGCGCAGGCGCGACGTTCCTGCGCCGTAATGGCAGCGTCTGGACCACCGACAAGGATGGCATCGTGCCGGCACTGCTGTCGGCGGAGATCATGGCGCGGCACGGCCGCGATCCAGGCGAGTTATATGCGGCGCTGGAAGACGAGCTTGGGGCGTTGCACGCGAACCGCGTCGAGGCGCCAGCGACCGCGCAGCAGAAAAAAGCGTTGTCGAAGCTTTCGCCCGATGCGATATCGCTGCAGGAACTGGCTGGCGATGCCATCGAATGCGTGCTGGACAAGGCGCCTGGCAACAATGCGCCGATCGGCGGAATCAAGGTGGTGTCGAAAGGTGGCTGGTTCGCAGCTCGTCCTTCTGGTACCGAGGACATCTACAAGATCTACGCGGAGAGCTTCCGCAATGAAGGTCATTTGCGCGACATCCTTGTGCAAGCACAGCAGGTTGTTGATGCGGCACTGAAAGGTGCCGGTCCCGATGTGGCCGCCGACACGTGAGATGCGGTGGCCCATGAACCTGTCCGTGGAAGAGGCCCTTCAGAACTTATCTGGCAATCAAGATACTCAATAATCCCGATCAGTATTCCCGCGAAATCGGGAATGACGAGCGAGAGCGGGCCTTGCCGGATCTCAAATTGGATTCCAGCCGGGGCCCAGCAGGTCGGCAGTGACCAGGGCATCAACCCCCGCGCGGGGAGTAATCGCGCGCGCCGGGATGGCATCGCCATGACGCCAACGCCGCACTGCCTCGCGCTTGCCGGTCCCTTCGACCAGGAACAACACGGCGCGGGCATGGCTCAGGCGCGATGCACTCAGCGACACGCGTTGCGGAGGAGGTTTGGGTGCATCCTGGATGACGAGTGCGTCCGGCGCGTCAGGGGCAGTGCCCCAGTCGTGGTCCGGGAACAGGCTGGCGGTGTGCCCGTCTTCGCCCAGGCCCAGCAAGACCAGATCGAACGCGCCAACGTTGCCCAAGGCGTCCGCATACAACGCTGCTGCGGCGGCAGCGCCGAGTTCCGCGGCAATAACATGGATGCGATCACGCGGAATCGGCACGTGCCCAAGCCAGGCGTGTGTTGCCATGGTGCTGTTGCGTTGCGGGTCGCCCACGGGCAGGCAGCGCTCGTCTCCAAACCAGACGTCCCACCGCGACCAGTCGGTGTTGGCATCGCGCAACCCTGTGTAGATAGGGCGCGGCGTATTTCCGCCAGCAAGTACCAGCGAAAAATTGCCACGTGCGGCGATTGCCTTCGCAGCTGCATCCAGAATCCGGCGATACGCGTCCTGGAGCAACGCGCTGTTGTCTGCCATCGCGTGCCAACGCACGGTATGCGCCTCCAGGCCAGCGTGGTCGATGCCGCTCACTCCTTCTTGATCGCGTGTCCGCCGAATTCGTTGCGCATCGCCGACAGCAGCTTGTCCGAGAACGAATC
>JBBQHK010000083.1:0-4939 GCA_038323895.1 Lysobacterales bacterium
TGGCGAAGGAGATCGGTGGCCGCGAAGGCCCCGATCCAACCCGCTATGGCGACTGGGAAAAGAACGGCCGCTGCATCGATTTCTGATTTCCGCCGGGCGTTGCCCGGCTGCACCAGGACGAAATGCCGATGGCGAACCGCGAGCGCCCCTTGTCGCCTCACCTGCAGGTCTACCGCTGGCAGGTGCAGATGGTGACCTCGATCCTGCATCGGGCAACCGGCGTCGCCTTGGTCGTTGGCGCCCTTGCGATGGTGTATGCACTGGTCGCGCTGGCATCCGGCCCGGAGCGCTGGGAGGTATTCGCCGCCTGCGCAGCTTCGGTGTTCGGGCAAATCATCCTGTTCGCCTTCAGCTGGGCCTTGTCCTTCCACCTGATCAACGGCGTTCGCCACCTGCTGCAGGATGCCGGCCACGGTTTCGCGATCCAGGACTTCGTGCGCAACAGCTGGATATCGATCATCGGCAGCGTGATGCTGGTCGCCGTGGTCTGGGTCATCGTGCTGATGCGGTGGGGGCAGCCATGAGCGACAACTGGAGGCGCCACGAAGACCTGCGCACGCCACTGAAGCGGGCGATAGGACTGGGTTCGGCGAAAGATGGCACCAGTCACTTCCTGTGGCAGCGGATCACCGCGATCATGCTGCTGCTGTTGGGCGCATACCTGATCGGGTTGGTGCTGTCGCTGGGCGGCGCCGGTTACGAGCTCGCCCGCGCCATCGTGGCCGATACGGTCAACGCGACGATCCTGGTCGCGTTCCTGATCGCGATGTTCTGGCATGCCAAGCTCGGCCTGCAGGTGGTCATAGAGGACTACGTGCACACGCCGGCGCTGGCCGGCGTGGCGCACGTCACCAACATCTTCGTCTGTGCAATCGCGGCCATCGCCAGCGTGCTTGCCGTCATCCGCATCACGTTGGGAGCCTGATTCGTGCCCGCATACAAGATCCAGGAACACACGTTCGACATGATCGTGGTCGGCGCCGGTGGCGCTGGCCTGCGCGCCACCTTCGGCCTGGCCCAGAAGGGCTTGCAGACGGCGTGCATCACCAAGGTGTTCCCGACCCGTTCGCATACCGTCGCTGCGCAGGGTGGTATTTCCGCTGCGCTGGGCAACATGGGCGAAGACGACTGGCGCTTCCACTTCTACGACACCATCAAGGGGTCGGACTGGTTGGGCGACCAGGACGCGATCGAGTACATGTGCAAGGAAGCGATCCCGGCAGTCATCGAACTCGAGCACCAGGGCGTGCCGTTCAGCCGTACCGAGGAGGGCAAGATCTACCAGCGCCCGTTCGGTGGCATGACCACCCATTACGGCAAAGGCGTCGCCCAGCGCACCTGTGCAGCGGCCGACCGCACCGGCCACGCGATCCTGCACACGCTCTACCAGCAATCGCTGGCGCATGACGCGCGCTTCTTCATCGAATACTTCGCGCTCGACCTGATCATGGACGCCGATGGCGCCTGCCGCGGCGTGCTTGCGCTGGACATGGCCGAGGGCACATTGCACCTGTTCAAGGCCCAAGGCGTGGTGCTGGCGACCGGAGGTTATGGTCGGGCGTATTTCAGCGCGACATCCGCGCATACCTGTACCGGCGATGGTGGCGGCATGGCGCTGCGTGCCGGCCTGGGCCTGCAGGACATGGAGTTCGTGCAGTTCCACCCGACCGGCGTCTACGGCGCCGGCATGCTGATCACCGAGGGTGTGCGCGGCGAGGGCGGCATCCTGCGCAACAGTGAGGGCGAGCGCTTCATGGAGCGCTATGCGCCCAACGCCAAGGACCTGGCCTCGCGCGATGTCGTGAGCCGCGCGATGACGCTGGAAATCCGTCAAGGCCGCGGCGTGGGCGAGCACAAGGACCATATCTTCCTCGACCTCACTCACCTCAATCCCGCCGACATCCACGAGAAACTGCCCGGCATCGCCGAGACCGCGAAGATCTTCGCCAACGTTGATGTCGAGAAGCAGCCGATCCCGGTGCTGCCGACGGTCCACTACAACATGGGCGGCATCCCGACCAACTACCACGGCGAAGTCGTGCAGCTCTACAACGGCAATCCCGATGCGGTGGTGCCGGGCCTGTACGCGATCGGCGAAGCGGCCTGCGTGTCGGTGCATGGCGCCAATCGCCTGGGTTCGAACTCGCTGCTCGACCTGGTGGTGTTCGGCCGCGCGGTGGCCAACCGTTGCGCCGAGACGATCAAGCCGGGCGCCTCGCACAAGCCGCTGGCGGGCGATGCCTGCGACCAATCACTTGCCAACCTCGACAAGCTGCGCAATGCGCATGGCGACATGCCGACAGCGCAGATCCGCAACAACATGCAGCGCGCGATGCAGAACGACGCGGCAGTTTTCCGCAGCGGGGAAACCCTGGCTGAGGGCGTCAAGGCGGTCCGCGACATCAATGCCAGCTTCGCTGACGTCAGGGTCTCCGACCGTTCGCTGGTCTGGAACTCGGACCTGATCGAGACGCTGGAGCTGCAGAACCTGCTGGGCCAGGCGCTGGCGACAATCGTCTCTGCCGAGAACCGCACCGAGTCGCGCGGCGCGCATGCGCGCGAGGATTTCCCGGAACGCGACGACGAACACTGGCAGAAGCACAGCGTGTGCTGGGTCGACGATGCCGGCAACACGCGCATCGACTATCGCCCGGTGCACATGTACACGCTCAGCAGCGACGTTGACGTCGTTCCGCCGAAGCCGCGCGTTTATTGATCCGGGAGCGAGAAAACCACCATGGCTGAATTCAACCTCCCCAAGAACTCGCAGATCCAGAAGGGCCAGCATTTCCCGGCCGTTGCTGGCGCCAAGCGCGTGCGCTGCTTCAAGGTCTATCGCTGGAATCCCGAGGACGGCATGAATCCGCGCGTGGATACCTACGATGTCGACCTTGCCGCGTGCGGACCGATGGTGCTGGACGCGCTGATCAAGATCAAGAACGAGATCGACCCCACGCTGACCTTCCGTCGCAGCTGCCGCGAGGGCATCTGCGGTAGTTGCGCGATGAACATCTCCGGCACCAATACGCTGGCCTGCACGCTGGCGATCGAAGACTGCGGCAAGGGCGATGCCGAAGTCCCGATCTATCCATTGCCGCATATGCCAGTGGTCAAGGACCTGGTGCCGGATCTCACGCACTTCTATGCGCAGTACGCATCGATCAAGCCGTGGCTGCGTACACAGACGCCGGCGCCATCGGGTCGCGAGCGGCTGCAGTCCAAGCAGGACCGGGCCAAGCTGGACGGCCTGTACGAATGCATCCTGTGCGCGTGTTGCAGTACCGGTTGCCCGAGTTACTGGTGGAATGGCGAGCGCTACCTCGGCCCGGCGGTGCTCCTGCAGGCTTATCGCTGGATCGTCGACAGCCGAGATGAAGATACCGGCGCGCGCCTGGATGAGCTGGAAGACCCCTTCAAGCTGTATCGCTGCCACACCATCATGAATTGCACGCGGACCTGCCCGAAGGGATTGAACCCGGCAAAGGCCATTGCCGACATCAAGCAACTGATGCTGGCGCGGCGCGCATGAGTTCGTCAGGGATCTTCCTGCCGGCGGTTGCCATGGTCGCGTTGACCATTGCCGTGGTGTTCCGCATGTTCTTCGAGCGCCAGCGGCAAGTGCGCAGCGAGGGCATCCACATGCGGGACATTCCCAGCAGTTCGCAGATGGCCGCGCGTTTCGGCGACACCCGCGCGGCCGACAATTACCGCAACCTGTTCGAGATGCCAGTGTTGTTCTATGTGGCACTGGGCGTGGCCCACGCCACGTCGCAGGTGTCGCTGCTGGTGCTCGGCCTGGCCTGGGGCTACGTCGCGTTTCGCGCACTGCACAGCTACATCCACTGCACCTACAATCGGGTCATGCATCGGTTCTATGCCTTCCTGGCCAGCAACGTCTTGCTGTGGATCCTGTGGGGTGTGCTGTCGGTTGGTCTGCTAAACGGGTGAACGCAGCGCAGGATCCGGAAATCAAGCGCCTGCGCTGGCGTTGCCGGCGCGGCATGCGCGAGCTCGATCAGCTGCTGGCACGCTGGCTGGACCGCGAATACGCGGCATCGTCCGAGGCGCAGCGCGGGGTTTTCCGACGGTTGCTGGACAGCGAAGACGATAGGATCTGGCGCTGGTTCATTGGCCATGAGGCTCCCGACGATGTCGAAATCACGGCGCTCGTCGATCACATACGCCAGCTCTGAAACAGCACGGTGTCGCATTGAGTGGCGTCCGTCGCGCTGGACCGGGGCGATGCTGTGGTCGCTGGCATTGCTGGCGCCTTTCTCGCTGCTGATGTCTGATCTGCCGGGCGCATGGGCATGGCCGCTGGCCTTGGGTGCGTGTGTGCTTGGGGTTTTCGAGGCAAGGAAGCATGTCTACCTGCGGCCTCGTGCGCTGGTGGTTCCCGCCGGGCGTGGAGAGCCGACCTGCGATGGCCAGCCGATGCAGGCCTTGAAAGTCTCGTGGCGCGGTCCGCTGGCGTTCCTGCGCTGGTGCGATCCGGACGGCCGCACGCAACGCCTCGCGTTCTGGCCAGATATATTGCCCGCCGCGTCGCGACGTGAACTGCGACTGGCCGTTATGCGCATGGAAACTGCACGTGAGACCGCTTCAATGGCAGGATAGCCCGGCTAACCCAAGGGCTTTCGATGTTCAAACCGGTTCCCGTCGCCATCGGCCTGCGCTATGTGCGCGCCAAACGCCGCAATGGCTTCATCTCGTTTATTTCCCTCGCCTCGATCCTCGGCATTGCGCTGGGGGTGATCGCGCTGATCACCACCCTGGCGGTGATGGGCGGCTTCCAGCGCGAAATCCGCGACCGCATGCTTCAGATGGCGGCACACGCGACGGTCAGCGGCTATGGCGAGCCGCTTGAAGATTGGCAGCGCGCGGTGAAAGTGGCGACGGCTGACCCGCGCGTTGCCGGCGCCGCACCCTATATCGAAAA
>JBBQHK010000084.1:0-4765 GCA_038323895.1 Lysobacterales bacterium
CGCAGCGACGCGTTGATCCTGTCCAGGACGGACCCGCCCGGGTTCAGCGCCGTTTCGTCCAGGCGGTTCAGCGGCCCGGCGATGGTATTCAGGTGGCCATGCAAATCGACGGCATCCGGGTCTACATAGAGCAGGCCGGTGACCACTTCACCCTGTGCCTGGCGCTGCTGCAGCAGGTTCATGGCCTTGATGCGGTCACGCGGATCGTAAGCCTGGTCAAGCTTGCGCAGGCGCAGCACCGAACCATCGTGCTGGGCCACTTCCAGCAATTCACCGTCGGCGTATTCCACCGCGATTTCCGCGCGCGGCAGGATCACGTCCATCCGGTTCATCGCCTCGTTGTGCTCGCGAACGTATTCGTAGCTTTTGGTGCTGCCGGGGTGATTGTTGAAGGCGACGCACGGGCTGATCACGTCCAGGAAAGCCGCACCGCGATGCGCCAGCGCCCCCTTGATCAGCGGCACCAGTTGATGCTTGTCGCCGGAAAAACTTCGCGCGACATAGGTGGCGCCCAGCTGCAGCGCCATGGTGACCAGGTCGAGCGGGCTGTCGTTGTTGGCCACGCCCTTCTTCGACACCGAACCCTGGTCGGCGGTGGCTGAAAATTGTCCCTTGGTCAGGCCATAAACGCCGTTGTTTTCCACGATATAGGTCATGTTCACCGCGCGCCGGATCGCGTGCACGAACTGGCCGATGCCGATCGAGGCCGAATCGCCGTCGCCGGACACGCCCAGGTAAATGAGTTCGCGATTGGCCAGGTTGGCGCCGGTCAGCACCGACGGCATGCGCCCGTGCACGGTGTTGAAACCGTGCGACTGTCCGAGGAAATAGGTCGGTGTCTTGGAGCTGCAACCGATTCCCGACAGCTTGGCCACGCGATGCGGCGCGATGTCCAGTTCCCAGCAGGCCTGGATGATCGCAGCCGAGATCGAATCGTGGCCGCAACCCGCGCACAGGGTCGAAACCGCGCCTTCGTAATCGCGACGGGTGAAGCCCAGCGAATTACAGGTCAGTGACGGGTGGTGCAGTTTGGGTTTGGCTAGATATGTCACGGCTCAGGCCACCTCTTTCCGAGTGGGCTGCACGCGTTCGGCACGGCTGCTGGCAATGGCATTCGCAATGAACCTCGCGGTGATCGGCGTGCCGTCGTAATGCAGCACCGCCACCAGGCGCATCGGATCAATGCCGAATTCGTTGACCAGCAGGCTGCGCAACTGGCCATCGCGGTTCTGTTCGACCACGAACACGGATTCATGGGCATTGATGAAGTCGTGGATCGAATCCGGGAACGGGAATGCGCGGACGCGCAGGGTATCCAGCGCGATGCCATCGTTGCGCAGCAGCACGACCGCCTCGGCCATCGCCGGGCTGGTGGAGCCGTAGTAGATCGCAGCTTGCGGCGCGGGTCGCTCCGACTGGTGCAAGACCGGCTGCGGCACCAGCGCTTTGGCGGTGTCGAACTTTTGCAGCAACCGCTGCATGTTGTAGATGTAATCCACGCCACGTTCCGAATACTTCGCCTGCGGATCACGCGAGGTGCCGCGGGTGAAATACGCGCCTTTGTCCGGATGAGTGCCGGGCAATGTTCGGTACGGGACGCCATCGCCCTCGACATCCTTGTAGCGGGCGAATTCCTTGCCCGCGTCGAGATCTTCGGCGCTCATCACCTTGCCGCGATCAAACCTGCGCGCGTCATCCCACTGGAACGGCGCACACAACCGCTGGTTCATGCCGATGTCCAGGTCGCTCATCAGGAAGATCGGCGTCTGCAGGCGATCTGCAAGGTCAAGTGCAGCAGCCGCGAACTCGAAGCATTCGGTCGGGTCTTCCGGGAACAGCAGCACGTGCTTGGTGTCACCGTGAGACGCGTGGGCGCAGGCCAGCACATCGGACTGCTGGGTGCGCGTCGGCATGCCGGTCGAAGGCCCGCCGCGCTGCACATTGATGATGGTGACCGGGATCTCGGCAAAGTACGCCAGGCCGATGAACTCATTCATCAGCGAGATGCCCGGGCCCGAGGTTGAAGTAAATGCGCGGGCACCATTCCAACCGGCGCCAACCACGATGCCGATGGAAGCAATTTCATCCTCGGCCTGGATCACCGCGAAACGCGCCTGGCCGTCAGCGTCAATGCGGTATTTCTGGCAGTACGACTGGAACGCCTCGGCCAGTGACGACGATGGCGTGATCGGATACCACGCGCACACCGTGGCACCGCCATAGACGCAGCCCAGTGCAGCGGCGACATTGCCTTCGACGAAAATGCGGTCGCCGACCGCATCGGCCTGGCGGACCTGCAAGCCGATCGGATGCGGCACATGCTCGCGAACCCATTCGCGGCCCAGGTGCAGCGCGTCGATGTTGGGCGGCAGCAGCTTGGGTTTGGCCGCGTATTGCTCGCCGATGAGGGTCTCGATGGTCGGCACGTCGACATCGAGCAATGCGCTCAGCGCGCCGACGTACATGATGTTCTTGAACAGCTGGCGCTGGCGCGGATCGTCGTAGCTTGCGTTGCACAGTTCGGTCAGTGGGACGCCGATGACGTTGATGTCGCCGCGGAACTTCGAGCGCGGCATCGGCTTGCTGTTGTCGTAAAAGAGATAGCCGCCGGGCGCAAGCTCGCTGACATCGTCATCCCATGTCTGCGGGTTCATCGCCACCAGCAGGTCAACGCCACCACGCCGACCCAGCCAGCCGGCCTCGCTGACCCGCACCTCGTACCAGGTTGGCAGGCCCTGGATGTTGGACGGGAAGATGTTGCGCGGACTGACCGGCACGCCCATGCGCAGGATGGCTTTCGCGAAAAGTTCATTCGCCGAGGCCGAGCCGGAACCGTTGACGTTGGCGAACTTGACGACAAAATCGTTGACCGCCTGCAGCGCTGGAACCGTTGATGGATCAACGCCTGCGGTCATGCCGCCTCCCGTGCCGGTTTGCTGCGGCAGCGGGCGCCGGCCTGGGTTTCCAGCAGCAGGAACTTCTGCATGTCCCAGGCACCGGTCGGGCAACGCTCTGCGCACAGGCTGCAGTGCAGGCAGACGTCCTCGTCCTTGACCATCACGCGCATGGTGGGCAGCGGCTCGGACACGTAGAGGTCCTGCTCGGTGTTCAGTGCTGGCGCAGTCAGTTGCGTGCGCAGGTCGGCTTCTTCGGCATTGAAGGTGAAGGTGATGCAATCAGTCGGGCAGATGTCGACGCAGGCGTCGCACTCGATGCACTTGTCGCGGGTGAACACCGTCTGCACGTCACAGTTCAGGCAGCGCTGGGTTTCCTTCCATGCGGTGGCGGCATCGAAGCCCAGCTCGACCTCGACTTTGATGCTGTCAAGCTTCCTGGCTTCCTTCGACCACGGCACCAGGAAGCGCTCGTCGGGCGACACGGCGTTATCGTAGGTCCATTCGTGGATGCCCATCTTCTGTGAGGTCAGCCGGACGATGGGATCCGGGCGCTCACTGGTGTCTTCGTCGTGCAGCAGCTTGTCGATGCTGATCGCCGCAGCGTGGCCGTGCGCCACCGCCCAGATGATGTTCTTCGGACCAAACGCCGCATCGCCGCCGAACAGCACATGCGGCAGCGACGACTGATGGGTGACCTTGTCGACCACCGGCATGTCCCACTCGCCGAATTCGATGCCGCAATCGCGTTCGATCCACGGGAATGCGTTCTCCTGTCCAATCGCAATCAGCACTTCGTCGCAGGCGTGGAATTCGTCCGGCTCGCCAGTCGGGACCAGCTTGCGGCGGCCATTGGCGTCGTATTCGGCGCGCACGACTTCGAAGGTCATGCCGGTGAGCTTGCCGTCTTCATGGACGAAGGTCTTGGGCACGCGATAGTCAAGGATCGGAATGCCCTCCTCCATCGCGTCTTCCTTCTCCCAAGGGCTGGCCTTCATCTCGTCGAAGCCCGAGCGCACCAACACCTTGACCTCTTCACCACCGAGCCGGCGCGCGCTGCGACAGCAGTCCATCGCGGTATTGCCGCCGCCGAGCACAATCACGCGCCTGCCGACGGATTTGACGTGTTCGAAATAGACGTTCGCCAGCCAATCCAGACCTAGGTGGATGTTGGCCGCCGCTTCATCGCGCCCCGGGATTTCAAGATTGCGTCCGCGCGGCGCACCGCTGCCAACGAAGACTGCGTCATAGCCTTCGCCCAACATCTCCTGCATCGAATCGATACGTCTGCCGCCAATGAACTCGACGCCGAGGTTCAGGATGTAACCGCACTCTTCGTCGATGACCTGCTCCGGCAAGCGGAAACGCGGCACCTGCGTGCGCATGAAGCCGCCAGCTTTGGGGTCGGCTTCGAAAATGGTGACGTGATAACCCAGTGGCGCGAGGTCGCGGGCAACGGTCAATGACGACGGTCCAGCACCAATACAGGCAATGCGCTTGCCGTTGAGGCGCGTGGCGGGTTTTGGCATCAGCGCCTGCACGTCGCCCTTGTGGTCGGCGGCGACGCGCTTGAGCCGGCAGATCGCGACCGGCTCGGGCTTCGCGCGCATCGACTCGGGGCCGTTGTTTTCCTCCACCCGACCGCGTCGGCAGGCCGGTTCGCAAGGTCGGTCGCAGGTGCGGCCAAGGATTCCCGGAAACACATTCGATTCCCAATTGACCATGTACGCATCTGCGTAGCGGCCATCGGCGATCAGGCGGATGTATTCGGGGACAGGCGTGTGCGCCGGACAGGCCCACTGGCAGTCGACGACTTTATGGAAGACGTCGGGATTGCGAATATCGGTCGGCTTCACTACGACCCTCGCTGC
>JBBQHK010000085.1:0-4438 GCA_038323895.1 Lysobacterales bacterium
TTCCGCAACATCCTGATGTCCTCCCGCATGGCTCGCCATGCGGCCCTTGTACCGCCACGGTCAGAGCGCAGCGGAATGACAAACATGCAAGACGATCGCAACCTGCTGGTGTTTACCGGCAACGCCAATCGCCCGCTTGCACTGGCGGTGTGCAAGGAACTGGGCGTGCGCCCGGGCAAGGCACTTGTCAGCCGCTTTTCAGATGGCGAAGTACAGGTGGAAATCGAGGAGAACGTGCGCCGGCAGGAGGTCTTCGTGATCCAGCCGACCAATGCGCCGACCGCCGAGAACTTCATGGAGCTGCTGGTGCTGGTGGATGCGCTCAAGCGCGCCTCGGTGACCAGCGTGACCGCGGTGGTGCCGTACTTCGGCTACGCCCGCCAGGACCGCCGTCCGCGTTCGTCGCGGGTGGCGATCACGGCCAAGGTCGCGGCCACGATGTTCGGCGCGGTGGGTACCGACCGGGTACTGACCGTTGACCTGCACGCCGACCAGATCCAGGGTTTCTTCGATATCCCGGTGGACAACGTATACGCCTCGCCGCTGCTGCTCGCTGACATCTGGCGCGCGCACGGCACCGACAACCTGATCGTGGTCTCCCCTGACGTTGGCGGCGTGGTGCGCGCACGCGCGATCGCCAAGCGACTGGACGATGCCGACCTCGCCATCATCGACAAGCGCCGTCCGCGCGCCAACGTGTCCACGGTGATGAACATCATCGGTGACGTCGACGGCAAGACCTGCGTGCTGGTCGACGACATCGTTGATACTGCTGGCACCCTGTGCGCCGCCGCTGCTGCCCTCAAGGCGCGTGGCGCGCTCAAGGTGGTCGCCTATTGCACCCACCCGGTGTTGTCGGGCGCGGCGATCGACAACGTCAACAAGTCCCAGCTGGACGAACTGGTGGTGACCGACACCATCCAATTGTCGGAAGCGGCGCGCGCATGCGAGCGCATCCGCCAGCTCAGCGTCGCCGAGCTGTTGGCTGAGACCATCCGCCGGGTGGCGTTCGGCGAGTCGGTCAGCTCGCTTTACGTCGACTGAGGTGTTGCGGCTACTCCGGAAGCGCCGGAGTTCAGCTTTTCCAGCGCTGGGCCACAGGAACTGGATCCCGGCTAGCGTCGGGATGAGGAGCGAAATTCGCGATGTCGGTTTTCCGGCCTTGCATCCCACTCACCTGGTCGCGGGTGAGTGTCATCACCGCCGCGAGGCGGTTTCATTGCAACAAAAGTGAGTATTGAAATGTCCGAACACACCATCAAGGCCACTGGCCGCAACGTCGAGGGGAAGGGTGCGAGCCGCCGCCTGCGTCGTGCCGCGTCCATCCCGGCCATCGTCTATGGCGGCAAGTCCGCCCCGCTGCCGATCCAGCTCGACCACGAGAAAATCTGGCTTGCCAGCCAGAACGAGTGGTTCTACTCGTCGATCCTGAACCTGGACATCGAGGGCAAGGCCGAGTCCGTGCTGCTGCGTGACATGCAGCGCCATCCGTTCAAGCAGATCATCCTGCACCTGGACTTCCAGCGCGTCGAAGCTGGCCAGGCCGTGCGCCTGAAGGTGCCGCTGCACTTCATCAACGAAGACGAATCGCCTGCCGGCAAGTCCTCCGACGTCGTGGTTACCCACGAGATGAACGAAGTCGAGGTGACCTGTCTGCCCAAGGACTTGCCGGAGTTCCTCGAAGTGGACCTTGCCGAATTGACACTGGGCACCACCATCCACTTGTCGGAAGTCAAGTTGCCAAGTGGCGTGGAGATCCCCGAGTTGAAGCTGGGCAAAGAGCACGACGTTGCGGTCGCCGTTGCCCGCCATGGCCGCGTCGAGACCGAGGAAACCGACGAAGAAGCAGTGCCTGACGCAGCTGACGTGCCGGCCACCAAGGTTGACGATTCGGACGAAGTAAAGTAATCGCACACCGGTCCGCCGGCCACGGCTGGCGGACCGCATGCGTTGCTTTGCATCATTTCGATGGCTGGTCTTCGCCTCATCGTCGGGCTGGGCAATCCAGGTCCCGAATATGCCAAAACCCGGCACAACGCCGGGTTCTGGTTTATTGACGCGCTGGCGGAACGCGCCGGCGTGCGCTTCGGCCTTGAAAGCAATCTGTTTGGCGAAACCGCCAAGATCGACATCGCCGGGCAGACGATTTGGCTGCTGAAGCCGGCAACCTTCATGAACCTCTGTGGCAAATCTGTCACAGCGGCACTGCGCTACTGGAAGATCGAACCGGAACAAGCACTGTTGGCGCACGATGAGTTGGACCTGCCTCCGGGTACTGCGCGGCTCAAGTTCGATGGTGGCCACGGCGGCCAGAATGGTCTGCGCGACACCGTGCGCCTGCTTGGTCATGGCGGTTTTCATCGCCTGCGCATCGGCATCGGACATCCTGGGCACAAGGATCGCGTGACGCCGTGGGTGCTGGGCAGGCCCGGAAGCGATGACGAAGTCATGATCCTGCGCGCCATCGATGACGCAATGGATGTCATGCCTCTGGCGGTAGACGGTAATTTCATGGAAGCGATGACGCGGCTGCACACGCCGCGTCCTGACTGATCCACCACTTTCAACGCATGGCTCTGACCTATGAGCAATGAGCCGTGCGGCACTGGAGCAACAAGCGACATGGGCATCAAATGCGGCATCGTCGGCCTGCCTAACGTCGGCAAGTCCACCCTGTTCAACGCACTGACCAAGGCCGGTATTGCCGCTGCCAACTTCCCGTTCTGCACGATCGAGCCGAATGTCGGCGTGGTGCCCGTACCGGATCCGCGCCTGAACGCGCTCAGCGAGATCGTCAAGCCGCAGAAAGTGATCCCGACCGCGGTCGAGTTCGTCGATATCGCCGGCCTGGTCGCGGGCGCGGCCAGTGGCGAAGGGCTTGGCAACAAGTTCCTGGCCCACATCCGCGAGGTCGATGCCATTACCCACGTGGTGCGCTGCTTCGACAACGACGACGTCATCCACGTCAACAACAAGGTCGATCCGCTGGCAGACATCGACACCATCGACACCGAATTGGCGCTGGCCGACCTGGAATCGGTGGACAAGGCCTTGCAGCGGGCTGAACGGGCGGCCAAGACCGGCGACAAGGATGCGAAGGTGCGCGCCGAGGTGCTGGGTCGCGTGCGAGCCGCGCTGGATGATGGCAAGCCTGCGCGTTCGCTGGAGCTGTCGGAGGATGATCGTGCGCAGCTGCGCGACCTTTTCCTGCTGACTTTGAAGCCGGTGATGTACGTGGCGAACGTGCTCGAGGACGGCTTCGAGGGCAATGCGCACCTGGACGCGGTGCGTGCCCGCGCGGCCGGCGAAGGCGCCGAAGTGGTGCCGGTGTCGGCGGCGATCGAGGAAGAGCTAAGCCAGCTGGAAGATGCCGACCGCGATGAGTTCCTGAGGGATCTGGGCCTGGCCGAGCCGGGCCTGAACCGGGTGATCCGCGCCGCCTACAAGCTGCTCGGGTTGCAGACGTATTTCACCGCCGGCGTGAAGGAAGTCCGCGCGTGGACAGTCACGGCCGGCAGCACCGCACCGCAGGCCGCGGGCGTCATCCATACCGATTTCGAGAAGGGCTTCATCCGCGCCGAGACGATTGGCTACGACGATTTCCTGAAATATCGCGGCGAGTCCGGTGCGCGTGACGCAGGGCGCTTGCGCCTGGAGGGGAAGGAGTATCGGGTGCAGGAGGGTGACGTGCTCCATTTCCGCTTCAACGTCTGATTGCACCTGCTGCCTTCATGCATGCGGGCGCGCGGCAGTGCTCGCCGCCTTATGGTCAAAAGTCGACTTCGGCGGCTGCGCGCTTCGCGCATCCCGCCTGGATTTAGCTCGCGACGGTGCAATTCGATGCGATAAGGGCGCAACTGCCGTTGACAGCAGGCGCAACCGGCCGCAAAATTGCGGGCTCTTTGGGGCTCCATGCGGTTTCCCATCGAAACAGTGCGGAGGGATACCCAAGCGGCCAACGGGGGCAGACTGTAAATCTGCTGGCTTACGCCTTCGGTGGTTCGAATCCACCTCCCTCCACCAGCAACAAACGTTCCATGCAGTAAAGATCCAACCTTCCATCCGGCAGTCTTACCAGCTACCGGCGCACCACTGGCAGGGCTTCCCGGCGCGGGAGTAGTTCAATGGTAGAACCTCAGTTTTCCAAACTGATTACGAGGGTTCGATTCCCTTCTCCCGCTCCATCATTGCAACTGCAACGCCTGGCCCGCCAGAAAATCTGCTCACGTAGCTCAGTCGGTAGAGCACCTCCTTGGTAAGGAGGAGGTCGAAGGTTCGATTCCTTTCGTGAGCACCAAATTGAAAGCTCCACATTCGCCTGTTTCATATCTGCCTGCTTCATTTCCGCCAGCTTCATATTCCGCAATTTCACGCCTTTCTTCGGGCAACACCAACGAGACGCAGCCATGGCAAAGGGTAAATTCGAGCGCACCAAGCC
>JBBQHK010000086.1:0-4091 GCA_038323895.1 Lysobacterales bacterium
CACGCGGCGGCCGTCGACGAACGGCTCACGCGCCAAGCGTCTCCGGCAACAGCGCATCGACAAACGCTTCGGCATCGAACACGCGCAGGTCTTCCGGGCGTTCGCCGATGCCGGCGTAGCGGATCGGGATGCCGAATTCACGGGCCAGCGCGAACACCACGCCGCCCTTGGCGGTACCGTCGAGCTTGGTGACCACCAGGCCGGTGACATTGACCGCGGCATTGAACTGGCGGACCTGGCTGATCGCGTTCTGGCCGGTGGTGCCGTCGATCACCATCAGCACTTCATGTGGCGCACCGACGTCCAGCTTGCTTATGACGCGGCGGATCTTGCCGAGTTCGGCCATCAGGCCTTGCTGGGTGTGCAGGCGCCCGGCGGTGTCGGCGATCAGTACTTCCACGCCGCGCGAGGTGGCCGCCTGCATTGCATCGAAAGCAACCGACGCGGGGTCCGCGTCCTGCCCTTGCGCAATCACGGTCACGCCGTTGCGTTCACCCCAGGCTTGCAGCTGCGCGACCGCGGCCGCGCGGAAAGTATCGCCGGCGGCCAGCATCAGGCTGCGGCCCTCGTCCTTGTAGCGACGCGCCAGTTTGCCGATCGTGGTGGTCTTGCCAACCCCATTGACGCCCACGGTCAGGATCACGAACGGGCGCTTGCCGCGATCGATTTCCAGCGGTATTGCCACAGGCTTCAGCAACGCGATGAGTTCGGCGCGCAGCGCGCGCAGCAGTGCATAGGCATCGGCGAATTCGCGCGCCTTCATCCGCTTGCGCAGGGATTCGACCAGTTGCGTGCTGGCGGTGACCCCTACATCGGCGGTCAGCAGGGCGGTTTCGACTTCATCCAGCAATTCGTCGCCGAGCTTGGGATTGCGCGAGAACAAGCCACCGAGGCTGCGTGCGAAACCGGTGCTGCGCAGGCGCTCACGCCAGCCAGCAGCGGGTGGTGCGGCGACGGAGTGGGTTGCAGGTTCGGGGGTTGGAGCCTTTACGGCTGGTGCTTCAACGGGCGCTGTCTCGGCGACGGGCTCGTCAATAGCCTCGACGGGTTCAACAAACGGCGTTGCTTCCACAGCCACTGCGGCAGTGGAAGGGACTTCGGCTGCCTGCGTGGGCTCGTTCGGCTGGGCACCCGGCTCCGTCGCCGGCTCAACCGGGGCGGCCGCATGCGCATCCGGGAATGCGGCGGCAAGTTCCTCGATGCTGAAGCGGCGCTTGGGTTCGGTTTCGGGCGTGTTGCGGCGGAACCAGCTGGCCATGGTTTGCAGTCGTCGGCGCCGTTCGCGAAGGTGTCGGCGGGATAAGCGAGAATGGCGCGCATGGTAACACTCGCCAACCCGGCGCCCCGATGAACCCTGGCCGCAAATCTCCGCCAGACAAGCCATCGCGCGCGCGCATCCGCAACGAAGCCGGCACGCCGGGCAATGTCCACATCATTGGCGGGCGCTGGCGCGGAACCCGCCTGCCGGTTCTGGAGCGACCGGGCCTGCGGCCGACCTCCAGCCGCGTCCGCGAAACCCTGTTCAATTGGTTGCAGCCGCAATTGCCTGGCGCGCGGGTGCTGGACCTGTTCGCAGGTAGCGGCGCGCTGGGCCTGGAGGCGCTGTCACGCGGCGCGGCCTCGGCGCAGCTGGTCGAGGCCGATGCCCGGCTGGCATTGAACCTCAGGGAATTGGGTGGACGTCTTGATGCAGGCGACCAGCTCGATGTGCATGCCGGTGATGCCCTGGCTTGGCTTCGCGGTGCGCATGCAGGCGTGTTCGACATCGCCTTCGTCGATCCGCCATTCAATGCGGGCCTGTGGGATGCAGTGCTGGACCTGCTGCCGGCACGCATGGCCCGGCAGGCATTGATTTACCTGGAATCACCGAACGCGTTCGTGCCGGTTTTACCGGAAGACTGGGTGCTGCACCGGGGAAACCGGACCCGGGATGTGCGCTATGCCCTGTATCGGCGTGGGTGACGGAGTACACTGGACACCAGTCCTCAATATCGGCAATGCAGTGAAGACATGAGCGTGTCCACGCGCATCGCGGTTTATCCGGGTACCTTCGACCCGATCACCAATGGCCATGTGGACCTCGTCGATCGTGCTTCGCCGTTGTTCGAAAAATTGATCGTCGGCGTTGCGGCCAGCCCCGGCAAGGGACCGGCCCTGCCAATGGAGCTGCGGGTGCAGTTGGCACGCGATGCACTGGCGGAATTCGCCAACGTGGAAGTCCATGGCTTCGATTGCCTGCTTGCCAACTATGTGCGTGAACTCGGTGCCGGAGTCCTGCTGCGCGGGCTGCGGGCGGTGTCCGATTTCGAGTACGAATTCCAGTTGGCCAGCATGAACCGCCACCTGATTCCCGAGGTCGAAACCCTGTTCCTGACCCCGGCAGAGCAATACGGTTTCATTTCGTCGTCGCTGGTGCGCGAAATCTCGCGCCTTGGCGGTGATGTTTCCGGCTTCGTCCCGCCTGCCGTTGCCGCCGCGCTGCAGGCGCAGTGGCGCAAGTGCGCTGGATGAAGCAGTACCAGGCAACCGTGCCACCCATGCCACATCGATAGAAAAAAAGGGGATCCCATGAATACGATGTTCCGAATGCTCCTGATCGCCTGCCTGATCCTGCCTTTCGCCGCGTGCAAGAAGGAAGAAGCAACCAAGGTCGAGGCCGTTGCCGCGCCACTGCCTGCGCCGACCAATGACGACTTGCCAGCATGGCGTGCCTATGTCACTGACGTGGCCAAGCGCAACATGGACGGCATCACCAACAGTCCCTATGTGTACTTCCTGCCAGGTGAGGCCACTGAAGGCTTTGGTGGCCAGTACCAGCGGCAGCTGGAGAAACTTGAAGGGGACCTGTCGCGCGGCATCATCGCCGGCAACATGCTGGTGTTCGCCTCGCCTTCGTCCAGCAAAATGTCCGAATTGGCCGCAGTGGCCTTCCAGCAGGTTGGCCAAGGCACGATGAAGGGCGTGAAAGTGCTGTTCGTCGGCAATGCCGCAGACAGCGAAAAGGTCAAGGCGGCGGCCGAGCCGGCCGGCGTGAACTACATTTTTGTCGAAGCTAAATAGTCCACGCCGTCTTTGCAGCCCTCTCCATGACGGAGAGGGCATTTCGACATGTCGCTGAAAATCAACGAAATCTGCATCAACTGCGACGTCTGCGAGCCGGTCTGCCCCAACAAGGCAATCACCCAGGGCGAGACGATCTACGAGATCGATCCCGCACTGTGCACGGAATGCGTGGGTCATCACGACGAACCACAGTGTGTGGTGGTCTGTCCGGTTGAATGCATCGACCCGGATCCGGAGTTCGCGGAAAACCATGACCAGTTGCTTGCCAAATTGATGCGGCTGCAATCGGTCCAATGAGGATTAAGAGCATGATCCGAATGAAGCAGCTGCGTTGGTTCGTTCTCTCGATGTTGCTGGCGTCGCTGCCGGCATTCGCGCAGGCGCCCGCCCAGGCCACATCGCAACAGCCCGGACATCCGCCCGGCGCGGTGATCGCATCGGCGCATGCATTGGCTACCGATGCGGGGCTGGACATCATCCGGCAGGGTGGGAATGCCTTCGATGCCGCCGTCGCGGTGTCGTCGGTGTTGTCGGTGGTCGAGCCGCTCAGCTCGGGCCTGGGCGGAGGAGGCTTCTTCCTGCTGCACGACGGCAAGACCGGCAAGGAGGTGTTCGTGGATGCGCGCGAGACCGCGCCTGCAGCATCCACGCCTGCCGCCTACCTCGACAAGGATGGCAACCTGGACCGCGACCGTGCCCAGACGGGTCCATGGTCGGCTGGGATTCCCGGGTTGCCCGCCGCGCTGGTACATGTGGCCGAAAAGTACGGCCGCCTGCCTCTGCGCACCTCGCTGGCGCCGGCAATCCGGATCGCACGTGAGGGCTTTCCGGTCTATGCGCGCCTGGTCAATGGCTATGCCGCCAAGCGCAAGACGATGGAGCGCTACCCCGGCACCCGCGCGGTGTACCTGGCCAGTGGCCAGCCGCCGAAGGAAGGTGACCTGTTACGCCAACCTGACCTGGCAGCGACGCTGGAGCGACTGGCGGCGAGGGGCCATGATGGCTTCTACAAAGGCATCACAGCGCAA
>JBBQHK010000087.1:0-3879 GCA_038323895.1 Lysobacterales bacterium
CGGGACCGCGCCAATGCCGCGCGGCGTCGGAAGTGGCAGGTGTTCGCGCAGCGGCATTTCGAGCCGCGTAGCGAATGCCTGCCGCTCCGACGCAGGCAAGCCTGCAACAGCGTCCGGATATGGTCGAATAGCGCCATGAGCAACCTCCTCAGCCAGCGGCCGACCCGGATCAAAGTCGACCTCGAAGCGATCATTCACAACTTCAAGTCAATCAGCGCCCACGTGGGCGTGCCGGTCATGGCCATCGTCAAGGCCAATGCCTATGGCCATGGCCTGGTACCGGTCGCAATGCATCTGCAGGCCCGTGGCGTGCAGCAACTTGGCGTCGCTTTCGTGGAAGAGGGCATTGCCCTGCGCAACGCCGGGGTGACCCTGCCGATCCTGGTGCTGGGCGGAATCTACGGCCCGCAGGTGACGCATTTCATCGAGAACGACCTGGAGATCACCGTGTCCTCGATGGACAAGCTGCGCCAGGTCGAGGCCGCGGCGCAGGCATTGGACCGCAAGGCGGTGATCCACCTGAAGATCGACACCGGCATGGAGCGGATCGGCGTTCACAGCTATTCGTGCCGGCCATTCATCGAGGCGGCGCTGGCCTCGCGCTGGTGCAACCTGAAAGGCATCTATTCGCACCTGGCATGCGCCGACAACCCGGCATCGCCGATGACGCGCGAGCAGCTGGAGCGATTCCTCGAGGCCTGCGCCCACATCGAACGTGCCGGTGCACCGATGCCGCTGCGTCACCTCGCCAACTCCGGCGGCGTGCTGCATTTTCCGGAGACCTGCCTGGACATGGTACGCCCGGGCATCCTGCTGTATGGCGTCTTGCCGGACCCGGCATCGCACGCAACCATCGACGTGCGGCCGGCGTTGTCGCTGGTCTCGCAGGTGGTCTACTTCAAGGTCGTCCGGGGCGGACACCCGGTCAGTTACAGCGCGACCTGGGCACCCGGTGCCGATACGCGCGTCGTCACGATCCCGATCGGCTATGGCGACGGCTATCCGCGCTCATTGTCGTCATGCGGGCAGGTGCTGATCAGGGGCCGGCAGTATCCGCTGGTGGGCCGCGTGTGCATGGACCAGTTCATGGTCGATATCGGTGGTGACAGCGCATGGAACGAGGATGAGGTGGTACTCATCGGCCATCAGGGCGATGCCGTGCTGACCACAGAAGACGTTGCGCGGGCCGCAGGCACGATTCCCTACGAAATCCTCACCGGCCTCAACGAACGCATCCCACGCGAGTACCGTGTCGACTGACTCAATCCCCGCGTTGACCATGCGTGGGCGAGCGTGATTCACTCGTCGTCCACTTGGGAAGAACCATGGCCACTTCCAACCCGCGCACAGGTTCTACCCGGCGACCGACGCGCGAGGCGATGTCGCGGGTGGACACGGCGTGGCTGCGGATGGAGCGGCCGACCAACCCGATGATGATCACCGGCGTGCTGATGTTCGACGAGGCAATGTCGCTGCAGAAGCTCAAGCGGGTCATCCAGCGGCGGTTCCTGAGCTATCAACGCTTCGGGCAGAAGCCCGTGGAAGGCACGACCGGCGCGCAATGGGTGACGGACGAAGCATTTGACCTGGATTGGCACGTTCGCCTGTCCGGCTTGCCGGGCAAGGCTGGTGCCGTCGCGGAGAAAAAGGCACTGGAACGCTTCGCCAGCCAGTTGGCGTCCAGCCCGCTGGATCCGACCAAGCCGCTGTGGCAGTTCCACCTGGTCGAGCGCTACCGGGGCGGCAGTGCGCTGGTGGCGCGAATCCATCATTGCTATGCCGACGGTATCGCGCTGGTGCAGGTACTACTGTCATTGACCGACACCAGCCGTGAGCCGGCCGAGGCCAAGCGCCTTGACCAGGCCTGGCTGAAGCAGGAAGCCGCACCGGTCGCGCGCCGGGTAGGTGCGATGGATCGCTACATGAAACTGGGCGGCAAGATGGTGGAACAGGGCATGGCGATGTATCGCGATCCCACGCTTGCCGGCGTCGTTGCCAAAGAAGGTGGCGAGATCGCCCGCGAACTGGTCACCGCTTTGGCCCTGCCGGACGATCCACCGTCCTTGCTGCGGGGCCGGCTTGGCGTAAGCAAGCGCGTGGCCTGGGCGGATCCGATCAATCTCGAGGAGGTGAAGGCAGTCGGCCGCGCCTGCGACTGCACGGTCAATGACGTGTTGATGGCGGCTGCCGCTGGCGCCTTGCGCGGCTACATGCTTGAACGCGGCGAAGACCTGGATGGCATCACCTTGCGAGCGACCGTGCCGGTCAACCTGCGGCCGCTGGAACACGCCAGGAAGCTCGGCAACCACTTCGGCCTGGTTTTTCTGGAGTTGCCGGTAGGCGAAGACAATCCTTTGCGTCGGCTGGAGCGCGTTGCCAGCTGCATGAATCAGTTGAAGAACTCACGGCAAGCCATTGTTGCCTATGGGCTTTTAGCGGCACTCGGTATCGCGCCACCACTGATCCAGGAGGTCGCGCTCGAAATGTTCAGTCGCAAGGCCAGCGCGGTGGCAACCAATGTGCCCGGGCCACAGCAACCGCTGTACATGGCTGGGTGCAAGTTGCGCGACATGATGTTCTGGGTGCCGCAGACCGGTTCGATCGGTATTGGCTTGTCGATCATGAGCTATCGCGGACAAGTGCATTTCGGGCTGATTTCCGATGCGCGTCTGATTCCTGACCCGGATGCGGTGATCCGCCGTTTCGCTGGCGAGTTCGAGAAACTGCTGTATCTGGCCCTGATGGGCAACTGGGATGCAACCCTGGACGCCGCAGGCGCCTGTGCAATGCTCGAAGTTTCAACCGAAGCTTAACCGCCCCGTTGCCTGTTCACATTCGGGCCACATCGTGACGCTTAGCCTGTGGCGCGTATTCAGGATTTTCCTGAAACCTCTCACCGCCCAGGAGTTTTCACGTATGAACACCCAGCTCAAGCTCACCGCGCTCGCTGCCACCCTGGCCATCTTAGTGTCTGGCTGCGCCACGTACACCGGTCAGACCAACGATCCGAACGATCCCAACCGCACCCAGCGTGGTGCACTGATCGGCGCTGCGATTGGCGCTGCGGCAGGCCTGCTGAGTGGCGGCGATGCTGTCGAGCGCCGTCAGCGCGCGATGGTCGGGGCAGGCGTTGGCGCGCTGGCAGGCGGCGCCGTAGGCGTTTACCAGGATCGCCAGGAAGCCGAGCTGCGTCGCCAGACTGCCGGTACCGGCATTGATGTCAGCCGCGATGGCGACGTGATCAAGCTGAACCTGCCAGACGGCGTCACCTTCGACTTCGCCAAATACGACCTGAAGCCGCAGTTCTACCCGGCGCTGAATACCGTGGCAGCCACGCTGAGGGAGTACAACCAGACCATCGTGGAGGTCAGCGGGCACACCGACAGCGTGGGTTCCGATGCGGCCAACCAGGCGCTTTCGGAGCGCCGCGCCAACTCGGTCGCCGGGTATCTCATTGGTCAGGGCCTGATGCGCGAACGCTTTGAAATCGTCGGCATGGGTGAGCGCTATCCGGTGGCCAGCAACGATACCGATTCCGGCCGTTCACTCAATCGCCGTGTGGAGATCCGCTTGCTGCCTGTGCAGTCGTAATCGCACCGCCGGCAATTGACGACGTTTGATGAACACGGGCCGCATCGCGGCCCGTGTTTTTGTTTACGCCATGTCTGTCCATGTCTGTTCAGCCGCCGTAGCTTGTGATCCCGGGCTTCGCCCGTATACTGAATCGGTCAGCGATATCGACGTTCCCGGGGGTGCACTGGCTTCGACGGGGGTTGCGAAATTGTTTGGCGCATGCCGAGGGGGTAGCTTTCCTCGTAAATCCAGCTGCAAAAACTCAGACGCCAACGACGACGTCTACGCTCTCGCCGCTTAAGGCGT
>JBBQHK010000088.1:0-3828 GCA_038323895.1 Lysobacterales bacterium
GCCTGCGGTCGCATGGATGGCTACTTCGAGGCCGGGGTCAAGCCTTGGGACATCGCGGCCGGCGTGCTGCTGGTGCGCGAGGCCGGTGGCCGCGTCTGCGATTTCCGCGGCGCCCCGCTACCACGCCTCGACGCGCCGTTCGCCAAGGTCGGGCAGGTCGTGGCCGGCAACATCAAGCTGATCGAGCCGCTGCAGAAGACCCTGGTGTCGTCAGGGTACGCGGCGACCTTCGGCTGATTGCTGCCGGGCTGATCGCTGCTGTCGATGCGAACGAAAAGGCCGCGCACTGCGCGGCCTTTTCGTTGGTGCGTGTTGCGCCTGTTACGGACGCCGCGCCAGCGCCGCCTCGTCGCGCGCCTTGGGCATCAGGTCCTGCTTGTTGACGCCAAGCCACAGCAGCAGCGGACAAGCCACGAAGATCGTCGACAGTGTCCCGACCACGATGCCGACCATCAGCGATTCGGCCATCCCGGTCAGTGAATCGCCACCGTACAAATAGAGCGCCAGCACGGTCAGGAACGCCACGAACGAGGTGATGACGGTGCGCGACAGCGTCTGGTTGATCGACTTGTTGAGCACCTCGTTCGGCGGCAGCCGCATGGAGCGGAAGTTCTCGCGCACGCGGTCGAAAACCACGATGGTGTCGTTGATGGTGAACCCCATCACCGACAGGATGCCGGCCAGCACGGTCAGGTCGAATTCGTGGCCGGTCACCGCAAACCAGCCGGCGCTGATGAGCACATCGTGCAGGGTGGTGACGATCGCGGCGATCGCGAATTTCAGTTCGAAGCGGGCGGAGATGTAGATCAGGAACCCGAGCACCACGAACAGCAGCGCGTAGATCCCGTTCAGGGCCAATTCCTTGCCGACTTGCGCGCTGATCACCTCACTGCTGCGCTTCTCGGCCGGGTTGCCGGCAAGCGAAGCGGCCTGGGCCACCTCGTCCCCCAGGCTCTGGACCTGGTTGTCGACTGCATCCTTGCCACCTTCGGCCTGCAAGCGCACCAGCAGGTCGTTGCCGCTGCCGAAGTTCTGGACCTGCGCGTTGCGAAAGCCCTTCTCGTCGAGCTGGGCACGCACCGCATCAACATCCGGCGTGCTGGCATAGCGCAATTCGACACCCACGCCGCCAGTGAAGTCGAGCGCGAAGTTGAAGCCCTTCAGCGAAATGGCGCCGAGCGCGACCACCATCAGCAACGCCGCTATCGCCAGCGACACCATGCGAACACGCATGAAGTCGATCTTGCTGTCGTACGGGAACACATTGAACGGTTTCACTTTTCGTGCTCCTCAGATCGCGATCGACTTGAGCTTCTTGCGGCGCCCATAGATAAGCGTGGCAATGCCGCGAGACACCGAAACCGCGGTGTACATGGACGTCAGGATGCCCAGGATCAAGGCCACCGCGAACCCCTTCAGCGGACCTGTGCCGAACGCGAACAGCGCGATGCCGGCGAGCATGGCGGTCAGGTTGGAGTCGGTGATGGTGCCGGTGGCCTTGTCGTAGCCGGCGGTGATCGCCGACTGCGGCGGCATGCCGGTTCGCAGCTCCTCGCGGATGCGTTCGTTGATCAACACGTTCGCATCCACCGACATCGCCACGGTCAAGGCAAGCCCCGCGAGGCCCGGCAAGGTCAGGGTGAAGCCGAGCATCGACATGAGTGCGATAACCAGCAGCAGGTTCATCAACAAGGCAAGGCAGGTGATGATGCCGAACACGCGGTAGTAGAACAGGAAGAACACCAGTGCGAACACGAACGCGAACAGGGCCGCGTTGGTGCCGCGACGGATGTTTTCCTTGCCCAGGCTGGGGCCGATGGTGCGTTCGTCGACGAATTCCATCGGCGCCGCCAGCGCGCCGGCGCGCAGCAGTAGCGCCAGGTCTGCCGCTTCCTTCATGCTTTCCAGGCCCGTGGTCTGGAAATCCCGGCCAAGGGTGCTCTGGATGGTGGCCACCGAGATCACCTGCTCGCTGGTGCGGGTGCTGCGGACTTCCTTGCCATCGATGACCTTCACTTCCGGCACGCGCTCGATGTACACCACCGCCATCGGCTTGCCGACGTTCTGGCTGGAATAGTCGAACATGCGCTGGCCACCGACGCTGGTCAGGCGCACGCTCACCGCAGGCGTGCCGGACTGCGAATCCAGGAACGAGGACGCACTCTGCAGCTGCTCGCCGGACGCGATCACCCGCTTGTTGAGCAGCACCGGCACCGGCTTGCCGTCGGTGCCGAGCTCCTTGCGTTCGTACAGGCGGGCTTCCGGTGGCACCAGCCCGTTGTCGCGGGCCTCGTAGGCATTGCCCTCGACCACGCCCCGGTATTCGAGGGTGGCCGTGGCGCCGAGGATGCGCTTGGCCTGCGCCGTGTCCTGCACGCCGGGTAGCTCGACCACGACCCGGTCTGCGCCTTGCCGCTGGATGATCGGCTCGGCCACGCCCAGCTGATTGATGCGATTGTTGATGGTGCCGATGTTCTGCTGGACCGCTTCGGTCAGCATCTGGTCCAGTTCCGACTCCGGGATGCGCACCGAGATGGTGCTGCCGAGGACTTCGATGCGATAGGTCGGCATGTCGCGCGCCATCAGCTGCCGCGCCTTGTCGGTGTCCTGGCCAGTGCCGAGGGTCGCTATCACTGAACCGTCTGCTCGCGGCTCCACGCTGTTATAGCGGATCCGGTTCTCGCGCATCAGTACGCGCATGTCTTCGGCGGTGGCCTCGAAGCGCTTCTTCAAGGCCGCCTCGCGGTCCACCTGCATCTGGAAGTGGACGCCGCCACGCAGGTCCAGTCCCAGGAACATGGGCCTGGCGCCAAGAGCCTGCAACCATGCCGGCACGGTGGATGCCTGGTTGAGCGCCACCACATAGCCCGTGGCGAGTTCGTTCCGGATGGCCCGCGAGGCGCGGGCCTGGGCATCCGCACTGCCGGTGCGAATCAGCAGATTGCCGTCATTGCCGATGCTGCTGGACCCAAACGGAACGCCGGCCTTCTTCAGCGACGCTTCCACCCGTTGCTGGAGGGCGGCATCGACCTTGGCGCCACGATTTGCCGTGACCTGGACCGCTGGATCCTGCGGGAACAGGTTGGGAAGCGCATACAGCAAGCCGAATGCAAGCACGAGCAGGGCAAGCAGGTATTTCCAGCGGGCGTATTCGAGCATCGCAAAACCCCGCGCACGGCCAAGTGGCCGGCGCCTTCAAGAACGTAAGTGGAATCAGGTTGCTTTCAGCGTGCCTTTCGGCAGCACGTTGGCGATCGCGCCCTTCTGCACGCGCACCTGCACGCCGTTGGCGATCTCGACGGTGATGAAGGCCTCGCCGAGTTCGATCACGCTGCCGACGATGCCGCCATTGGTGATCACCTCGTCGCCACGCGCCAGCTTCTCCAGCATCGCGCGATGCTCCTTCTGCCGCTTCATCTGCGGGCGGATCATCAGGAAATACATGATGCCGATCAACACGATCGGGAACAGCAGGGTCGACATCATGCTGGGCGCGCCACCAGCGGCGGCCTGGGCGTGGGCGGGGGCAATCAGGAAATCAAGCGGATTCATTGGGAAGTCCCTGGTGAAGGCGGCAAAGTCAGCCGGGAATTATGCCATGCCGCCGGGAGACCGGCCTTTCAGGGCTGCCTTGTCGCGTAAAAAGACTCGCGGAAGGCGGCAAAGGTTCCCGTTTCGATGGCCGCTCGCATCTGCGCCATCAGCCGCTGGTAGTAGCGCAGGTTGTGCAGGGTGCCCAGCATCGGTGCCAGCATTTCGTTGCAGCGGTCCAGGTGGCGCAGGTAGGCGCGGCTGAAGCCATTGGCGCAGGCGTGGCAATCGCAGCCC
>JBBQHK010000089.1:0-3773 GCA_038323895.1 Lysobacterales bacterium
GTCGCGCTCGGATACCCACGCGAACTCCATGTCGAGCTGGGTGAATTCCAGTTGGCGGTCGGCGCGCAGGGCTTCGTCGCGGAAGCAGCGCGCGATCTGGTAGTAGCGGTCGAAGCCGGCGATCATCAGGATCTGCTTGAATAGCTGCGGGCTCTGCGGCAATGCGTAGAACTCGCCCGGATGCATCCTCGCCGGCACCAGGAAGTCGCGTGCACCTTCCGGCGTGGCTTTGGTCAGGATCGGGGTTTCGATGTCCTGGAAGTCGCGCGCATCCAACCATGCGCGCAGCGCCGCGACCAGCCTGGTGCGCGTGCGCATCTTGCGCTGCATCTCCGGCGTGCGCAGGTCCAGGTAACGGTACTTGAGGCGGGTTTCCTCGCCCGCATTTTCATGCGCGTGGTACGGCAGGGGCTCTGCCTTGTTCAGCACTTCGATGCGGGTCGCGACCACCTCGACCTGGCCAGTCTTGATCTTGTTGTTGACGCTCTGGCGCGCACGCACGTTGCCGGTGATGCGCAGGCAGTCCTCGTAGCCAACCTTGGCTGCTGTCGCAACGACGTCTGCGTTGCCGTTGGCATCAGACTGCTCCGCCACGACTTGGGCAATGCCCTCGTGGTCGCGCAGGTCGATGAAGCTCAGCCCACCTCCCATGTTGCGGGCGACATCGGCCCAACCACAAAGGGTGACGGTCTGGCCGATCAACGATTCGTCGATCAGGCCGCAGAAATGGGTACGCATGGGTGCTCCGGGGGAGAATCGGCTGGCTGCAGCCGACAATGCGGCATTTTAGCGTTTTGGGGGTATGTGCACCGCTGCCGTGCGCTATTGGGCGCGATCTGACGCGGGATTAGCCTCGTCAGTTCGCTGATGGCTTGGCGGGAGTCGCTGGATCAGCCGGTTTTGACGTTGCCGGCGACGCGGCCGGCTTGGCGTCAGCGACGGGCTTCACGTCCGCCTTCGCATCGGGCTTGGCATCAGGCTTGGCGTCGGTCCTGCCTTCGCCCGCAGGTTTGGCGTCGCCACCCTCACCCGCCAGGTTGCGCTTCTTGTCGCCGTCCTTCTTGAAGTCGGTCTCGTACCAGCCGCCCCCGGCCAACCGGAACTGCGGGGCCGTCAATTGGCGATGCACCCCGACCTCACCACACACCGGGCAGTCGGTCGGATCGGCATCGGAAAGTTTCTGAAGGCGCTCGAAGGCATGGCCGCAAGCATCGCAGGCGAAGGCGTAAATCGGCATGGTGTCGATAATCGAAGAGGAAGCTGGGTCCATTCTGGGGCCTGCACCCCGTCAATCAATCCCCAACGGGCGTGGCGGTGCCGGGAGAGGCAGCTTGCGGTCGTCGCGCGTGTCAATGTCGAAGGTCTCGCGCAGGATGATCGAGGGCAGCATCGTGTTGAGCACGGTGTACAGAATCAGACCGCCGAACAACGCACCGGAAATTGCGAAGCGCGCATGCAGGATCTCGGCCAGGATGAGCGTGAATACGAGAGTCGGCGCCAGCGCCACTGAAACCCGTAACGCGCTGCCATGGTCTTCGCTGAACAGCAACCTGCGCTGCAGCCAGACCACGCCAATACGCAGCGGCAGCACCAGGATAGTCAGGATCAAGCCCAGCCAAAGGGCTTCCCAGGTCAGGGCATCGCGCGAGACAGCGGTGCCGGCGTGGAAAAAATAAAACGGCACGAAGAACGTCGCGAACAGTCGTAGCGCCGCGATGTTTTCATCAGACGCCAGCTTGGGCATGCGCTCGTGCAGCATGCGTGCGGTCAAGCCTGCGATGAAGGCGCCGACCAGGTAATACACGCCCAGCTTGTAGGTGACGAACGCCCCAACCATGCCGACCATGACCAGCAGGGAGAATTCAGAGCCGGGCGCCTGCGGCATCACCCAGCGTCCCAGCGCCAGGAACCCGAGCGGCATTCCGATCATCAGGGCCAGCAGCGCCAGGGACGACAGGCCAAGTTGCGCCGGGTCGTCGGCGAGCAGCACCACGAACAGCAGCCCGAGCGCCAACAGCTCGCCGGCGATGGCCTTGCTGGTGACCCAGAATTGCTCTTCCTCGTCCAGGCCCATGCGGCCCAACGTGTCGAGGATGAAGCCCGTTGACGGCGTCAACAGTGCCAATGCCACCAGCGCTGCAGGCTGCCAGCCCAAATCCAGGTAACGCCATGCCAGCCAGCCAACGCCTGCCAAGGACGCGATGCGAATCAGCAGGTGCACCAATAGCCGCCCCATGCCGCGACGCAGCGCAGTCACATCGACTTCAAGTCCGGCAAACAGGAACAACGAGGAGATTCCAAGCGCCGACAGCAAGATCACCACGGGATCCTGGGTCTTGCTGCCCCAGGCCAACATCGCGGCAATGCCCAGTGCAAGGCTGGTGATCGGTGCAGGAATCTTCAGCCGCTGCAGCGCGCGCGGGATCACCAGCAAGCCGAAGATCAACAGCAGGTAGATCAGTTCGTTATCCATGAGGGGAGCTGCTGAACATTGTCAGGTGCGGAAATCCGACGACATCCTGGCCACCAGCCCGCCCGGCCATCAACCCGCTCACCACACAATGACTGCGGTGCGGCCCGACCGGGCGCGATCGCGGCATTCTGTCTTGCGCTGGCATCAACATCAGTCGCGTCACGCGTCTTCGTACAACGCCAGCAAACCGGCTTCCGCGGTTTCCAGGCGGGACTGCAGCGTTGCCTGCTCGCGACCAAGTTCAGCCATTCGCGCCGTGTCGGCATAGACCTTGGGATCAGCCAACAGTGTGGCCAAGGTCGCCAACCTGGCTTCCAGCTCCACGACCTCGGCTTCTGCCTTCTGCAGCTTGTGCGGGTTGCCTCTGACTTTCTTCGCGGCGGGCGCCTCGATGACAGGCTGCACCTTTGGCGCCGGTGTCTTCGGGTTGTCGCTGCCCGGCCGCGAACGCAGCCAAGCCGCATATTCGTCCAGGTCGCCATCGAACGGTTCGACCTTGCCGCCGGCCACGCGCCAGTACTCGTCGCAAACCAGGCCGATCAGGTGGCGGTCATGGCTGACCATCACGATCGCACCGTCGAAATCACTCAACGCTTCGGCCAGCGCTTCGCGCATGTCGAGATCGAGGTGGTTGGTGGGTTCGTCAAGCAGCAGCACGTTCGGCCGGCGATAGGCGATCAGCGCCAGTGCCAGCCGGGCCTTCTCGCCGCCGGAAAACGTATCGATCACTTCGAACGCACGCTCCCCGGGAAAATTCCAGCGCCCCAGGAAATCTCGCAACTCCTGATTGGCGACATCGGGCGCCAACGTGCGCAGGTGATCCAGCGGGGTGGTGCCGAATACCAGCGATTCCACCGTGTGTTGGGCGAAGTAGCCGATACGCAAGTCAGGATGCGCCTTGCGCTCGCCTTCCAGTGGGACCAGCTCACCCACCAGTAATTTCACCAAAGTCGACTTGCCGGCGCCGTTCGGGCCCAGCAGGCCGATGCGGTCGCCGGCTTCCAGGCCGAAATTGACGTTGTGCAAAATGACCGCGTCATCGCCGTAGCCCGCCTCCACGTGATGCAGCGACAGCAGCGAGTTCGGCAGTTTCAGCGGTTCTGGCAGGGTGATGTGCAGCGATCGCTCGGCGCGCACGGCTTCGGTGCCGGCGAGCTTGGCCAGCCGCTTCATCCGCGACTGCGCCTGCTTGGCCTTGCTGGCCTTGGCCTTGAAGCGGTCGATGAAGGATTGCAGGTGGGCGCGCTCGGCCTGTTCCTTCTGGTGGGTGATCTGTTGCAGGCGCAGGTGTTCGGCGCGC
>JBBQHK010000090.1:0-3676 GCA_038323895.1 Lysobacterales bacterium
GGCTTCGATCATCGCCTTCATCAACTCAAAGGCGTTGAGCACTCCGCCGAAACCGGCTTCGGCATCGGCCACGATCGGCTGCAGGTAGTCGATGCTGTCGTCGCCTTCGGCGTGGGTTAGCTGGTCGGCGCGCAGCATGCAGGTGTTGTTGCGCTTGACCACCAGCGGCACCGAGTTGACCGGGTACAGCGACTGGTCGGGATACATCTCGCCGGCCACGTTTGCATCGGCGGCGACCTGCCAGCCGCTCAGGTAGATCGCTTTCAGGCCGGCCTTCACCTGCTGCATGGCCTGGTTGCCGGTCAGCGCGCCGAGTGCATTGACGAAGTCTTCTTTATGCAGCGACTTCCACAGCTTTTCCGAACCCAACCGGGCCAGCGAATGCTCGATGTGCACGGTGCCGCGCAGGCGCACCACGTCTTCCGCGCTATAGGTGCGGGTAACGCCGGCCCAGCGCGGATTGTTGGCCCAGTCCATCTTCAACTGTTCGGCGGTGTGCTGTGTGTTTTTCATGGTGGGTCGTCCTTGGTGTGGGGTGCGGCTTCAAGAGGTGGGCGGGCGGTCAATCGAGTCGTTCGTAAGCCGGCAAGGTCAGGAACTCGGCCAGCCGGTCGGCGTGGGTGAGGCGGTCGAGCATGCCGATGGCCTCGTTGATGCGACTGGATCCGGGCAGGCGCAGGCGGTCCTGCAACTTGCCAGGCAGGCCGATCAGTGCGCAATCCAGCAGACCGGAATCGATCGGGGTGTCGTCGTCCAGGTGCAGCGGCTCACGGCCGGCATCGGCGTAGTGGATCCACTGCCAAAGCTGGGTGCGGGCGATTTCGGCGGTGGCAGCGTCTTCCATCAACCAGTGGATCGGCACGCAGCCACTGCCATCCAGCCATGCCGCCAGGTAGCGCACGCAGACTTCGACATTGTTTTCGAAGCCGGCGCGGGTGATGGTGCCGACCGGCGGCTTGATCAGGTCGTCGCGGGTCACCTGCACGTCATCGCGGCGCAGGTGCTGCTGGTGGGCTTCGCCCATGTGCACATCGAAGATTTCTCGCGCCAGCGGAATCAACGCGGGATGCGCGACCCATGTGCCGTCATGCCCGGCAGTGACTTCGCGCAGCTTGTCGGCACGCACGCGGGCCATCGCGGCGTCATTGGCTTCGGTATCACCCGAAATCGGAATCTGCGCGGCCATGCCACCCATCGCGTGCGCGCCACGGCGGTGACAGGTGCGGATCAGCAGTTCCGAATAGGCCTTCAGGAACGGCTGCGCCATCGACACTTGTGCGCGCTCCGGCAACACCTTGTCGCGGTGCGCACGGAAGGTCTTGATGTAGGAAAAAATATAGTCCCAGCGGCCGCAATTCAGGCCGACGATGCGCGCGCGCAGCGAATGCAGGATCTCGTCCATCTCGAACGCGGCTGGCAGGGTTTCGATCAGCACGGTGACCTTGATCTGGCCATGCGCCAGCCCGAGTGCGGCTTCGATATGGGCCAATACGTCATCCCACAGCGCGGCTTCTTCCATCGACTGCAGCTTCGGTAGGTAGAGGTACGGGCCGCGATCCTTGGCTGCCAGCGTGGTGGCGTTGTGGAAGGCGAACAGGCCGGCATCGAACAGCGAGGCTGACATCCGCTGGCTCTCGCCTGCTACATCCACCAGTACATGCTTCTCGTCCAGATGCCAGCCGCGTGGCCGCACGCACAACACGGCGCGCTCGGTCTCGGGTTTCAATGTGTAGTGCTTGCCGCCGTCCGCAGCCGTCCATTCCAGAGTGCCGGCAACCGCTTGGCGCAGCGCATGCTGGCCTTCAATCAGGTTGGCCCAGGTGGGCGAGGTCGAGTCCTCGAAATCGGCCATGTAGACGTTTGCGCCGGAGTTCAGTGCATTGATGACCATCTTCGGATCGACCGGGCCGGTGATCTCGACGCGGCGATCCTGCAACGCAGCCGGGATCGGCGCGACGTTCCAGTCGCCGGCGCGGATGGCGGCGGTGTCTGGGCGGAAATCGGGTGAGCCGCCGGCATCGAAACCGGCCTGGCGCGCTGCGCGTGCATGCAGCAGCTGTCGCCGGCGCGGCTCGAAGCGCTGATGTAGGTCACGCAGGAAGCTCAACGCGCCAGTAGTCAGCAGCTGTGACTGTTCCGCCGCCTCCGAAGTCAGCTGGACGCCGCCCGTCCGGGTAACGCGCTGAGCATCAGGGGTGGATTGCAAGACTGCCGACATGCGCTGGTTCCGAAAAGTGCGTGGAAGCGCACCATCCGCTAGCGTGTGGTATTTAACAACCTAGTTTTATCAATTCTTTGTATTTATAAAATTAATATCACTAGAGACTTTATGGACAAGACTCCAGTTAGCCCCATCCGTTTCGCCTACAAGGGCTCCCGCCTGAAGCCGCTTCGGGCGTTCTGCCAGGTGGCTCGGTTGGGCTCGGTGTCACGCGCGGCCGAGGCCCTCTACCTCAGCCAGCCGGCGGTGACCCTGCAATTGCAGGCGCTCGAACGCGAGCTGGGCGTGCGCCTATTGGAGCGCACCGGCCGCCGGCTGACCCCAACCCGCGAAGGTGACCTGCTGTACGAACTGGCGAAGCCGCTGGTGGAAGGACTGGATGGCCTGGCATCCAGCTTCCGCGAGCAGGTACGCGGACTGGACGCAGGCGAACTCAACGTGGCCGCCGGCAGCTCGACCATCCTCTACTTGCTGCCGGGCATCGTGGACGCGTTCCGCCAACGCATGCCGGACGTGCGCCTGAGCCTGCACAACGTCACCGGCGCCAGCGGACTGGACCTGTTGCGCTCGGATGCGGTGGACCTGGCGGTGGGCTCGATGCTGGATGTACCGGCCGACCTGAGCTACGCGCCGGTGTACCGCTTCGAGCCGATGCTGATCATGCCGCTGGATCATCCGCTGGCCGCCAAGCCCGACCTGCAACTCAAGGACCTGTCGCCCTACGGCCTGATCCTGCCGCCCAAGCGGCTGACCACGTACCGGCTGGTCGACCTGGTCTTCCAGCAAAACCGGGTGCCATACACGGTGGCGTTGGAAGTCGGCGGTTGGGAGGTGATCAAACAGTACGTCGCGATGGACCTGGGCATCAGCATCGTCACCGCGATCTGCCTGACCGAAGCAGACCACCAGCGCTTGGCCGTGCGCTCATTGGCGCGCTGGTTTCCGTCACGCAGTTACGGGGTGGTGATGCGCAAGGGCAAGTTCCTGAGCACGCAGGCGCGCGCCTTCGTCGAGTTGATCCAGCCCGAGCTGCTGGCTGGCCGCGATTACGACCAAGGCGGGCACTCGGAGCGCTGAACAACCCAGCACGCTCGGCGGCACCGAGCGGCACCCGATACCGACGCTACAACTTCACTCGCCCGGCATCGCCATTGCGTCGCCTTGGTAGATCGCGACATGCGCAACGCCATCGCTGCCGATCCAACATGCGTGGCTTGCTCTTGGATTGTCCTGTGCTTACTGGTCGGGTGAGTTTTTTGCTGATGACATTTGGACCGCCGACGCCTGCTCCATTGACGCGTCGACTGGCTGCACCACGTCATGGTTACGGCCCTTGAACGGTGCGTACCAGCGCTGGATGCGGGCGATGTCGGCATGCATGTCGTTGGTCAACTGAAACGGCGGGCCGATTCCAAGCGTCTTGCTGGCGTAGTCAAAGTACGCAGGCACCACCGG
>JBBQHK010000091.1:0-3618 GCA_038323895.1 Lysobacterales bacterium
AGGCATCAGGAAGAAGACCATGGCCAAGATTCTCAAGTCCGCTGCACTCGCATTGCTTGCGACCTGCTTTGTCGGCACCGTTTCAGCGCAGGACAGCGCTGGCCCGGACAAGATCGTGCTCGAGGCGAAGGCCGGCAGCGTGATGACCAGCGCTGGCGGCGAATACCAGACGGCTGGCGTGGGCAAGCTGCTCAACGTTGGCGAAAGCATGATGCTGGCCGATGGCTCCAGCGCCACCGTCGTGTATTACTACCTTGATTCGGACGGCGACGTGGTCCGCAAGTGCACCGAGCGCTATGTTGGCGCGAACACCTACACCATCGACGACAGCTGTGTCGTCGCCGGTTGGGTCCCGGGTGCAAACCGCGCGGGCGCCGGCATCATCATCGGTGCGGGCCTGATCGGTGCAGCGATCCTCAACGGCATGGACGACGTGCCCCCGGGTCCGCTGAGCACGGGTCCGAACGGCAGCATTCGCCACCTCTGATCGATCACCTCGATCACTGAGTCGCAAGAAAAATGGGGCGGGCCCGCGGGCCTGCCCCGTTTGCGTTTATGGGTAACGCTGTCTAGGATCGCCGGATGCCACCGCTGCCCGCTCTGCCAGCCAACGCCCATGAGCCGGTCCGCTTGCAGCGCACGCTCGCCATCGTGCTTTCGATCTATCTTGCAATGGCCTGGTTCGGCGGCGGTCCGACCGTCGACGTGACCGCGCTGGACGAATGGTTGATGTCGCTCGCACTGGTGCCACTGGTGTTGGCGGCAGTGGTGCTTTCGGCGCCTGTCCCGACCGCGCCCATTGTTCGCTTGGCCCTGTTCGCGGCACTCCTGCTGCCTCTCATTCCGCTGCTGCAGCTGGTACCCCTGCCCGAGGCAGTCGGGCGCTGGTCAAGCATGCGCGCCGGCATCGCTAGCGACTTGCAGGCCGCAGGCGTGATGTCGACGCCACGCGCATGGAGCCTGTGGCCAGAAGCCACCGCGCGCTCGATGTTCGCAGTGCTGCCAGCCCTGGCCTGCTTCCTTGCTGCGCTGACCCTAAGTGCAACGCAGAGGCGACGCCTGGCCACGCTGGTGTTCGGCCTGGTACTGGCCAACCTGGTCTTCGGTTTCTTCCAGGTCGGCCTGCCACCCGAGAGTAGCCTGCGCCTGTACACCAACAACGGGTCCGGTCTCGGTGGCGTGCTGGTCAACGGCAACCACCAGGGCACGGCCCTGATCGTGGGCATGCTGCTGGCGCTCGGCCTGTGGTCGCGTGAGCGGCGGCACCAGCGGGAGCAGGGCAACCCGCAGGGTCTGAAGGCAGGGGCCTATGCCACCGCCGCATTCGTGTGTCTCGCCACGGTGCCGTTGACTGGATCCAGTGGCGCCATGGTGATCGCCATCCTCGCCTTCGGCTTCGGACTCTTCGCGACCGGCCTGCTGTCATTGCGGCGCATCCGCCATAGCCGCGCCGGCATGGCGGCGGGGCTGGGTGGCCTGGCCGTGCTGGCGATCGGCTTGTTGTCCGCGCAGCGCTTTCTGGACTTCAAGAGCGCGGATGCCATGCGCTACGACCTGGCGCGGGAAGTGACGTTCCTCGGTGTGCGCCATGCACCGTTCGGTAGCGGCGCAGGAACGTTCGTGGACAGTTTTGCGCAATCGGCTTCGCCCCTGTTCCAGCGCGGGGAGTACATCAACCACGCCCACAACGAGTTCGTCCAATGGTGGTTCGAAGCGGGTTGGCCAGCACTTGCCTTGCTCTTCTTCGCATTGACGCTGCTGGGCCTGGCAGGCGTGCGCCTGTGGCGCACCCGCCAGCGCGATTCGGTGGCCCTCGCCAGCTGGACAGCGGTGGTTGCCGTGTTGGCCCACTCCTGGGTGGACTTCCCGCTGCGCACGCTGTCGCTGATGTCGGTCACCGCGCTGCTGGCCGGACTCGCGATTGCAGCGGCGTCACGCACTGCAAGGGAATTACCTGCAGCGCGTGAACGCGATGTTGCACCGCAACGGGCATAATGGGCGGCTACTAAGGAATCCTGGAGCGAGCCTGCATGGAGTTGCAGCAACGCCTCGCCGAAGCCCGCATCGCGGTCATCGGCCTCGGCTACGTCGGCCTGCCCCTGGCCGTGGAGTTCGGCAAGCAATATGCGACAGTCGGCTACGACATCAACGCCGCGCGCGTGGCCGAATTGCGCCAGGGCAAGGACAGCACCCTCGAAGTCGAACCCGAACTGCTGGCGCAAGCCGGCCGCCTGACGTTCACTGACGCGCTGGCCGACACCACCGCCTGCAACGTCTACATCGTCACCGTGCCCACTCCCATCGACAGTGCCAAGCGGCCGGACCTCACCCCGCTGATCAAGGCCAGCGAAGCCATCGGCATCGTGCTCAAGCCAGGCGACACGGTGATCTACGAATCCACCGTCTACCCCGGCTGCACCGAAGAGATCTGCGTCCCCATCCTGGAACGCGTCTCCGGCCTGCGCTTCGAAGCCTCTCCGACCACCACATCGTCGAACCGTCCCGGCAACTCCGTTCGCCCTGAGCGTAGCGCCGCAGGCTCGGCGTCGAAGGGTCCAGACATCTCCACCTTCGCCGTAGGCTATAGCCCCGAACGCATCAACCCCGGCGACAAAGCCCACCGCGTCACCAACATTCTCAAAGTCACCTCCGGCTCAACACCAGAAACCGCCGACTTCGTCGACGCCCTCTACACCAGAATCATCACCGCCGGCACCCACAAAGCCCCCAGCCTGAAAGTAGCCGAGGCCGCCAAGGTCATCGAAAACACCCAGCGCGACCTCAACATCGCCCTGGTCAACGACCTGGCCATCCTGTTCAACAAGCTGGGCATCGACACCCTGGACGTGCTGGAAGCCGCCGGCACCAAGTGGAACTTCCTGCCGTTCCGGCCCGGCCTGGTTGGCGGCCACTGCATCAGCGTGGATCCGTACTACCTCACCCACAAGGCGCAGGAAGTGGGCCACCATTCCGATGTGATCCTGGCCGGCCGCCGCACCAACGACGGCATGGGCGGCTACGTGGCGGACCAGGTGATCAAGCTGATGGTGCGCAAGGGCATCAACCCCGTGCGTGCGCGCGTGCTGGTACTGGGCTTGGCGTTCAAGGAAAACTGCCCGGACCTGCGCAATACCCGCGTGGTGGACATCGTGCATGCGCTGGAGGGATATAGCGCGCAGGTGGACGTGTATGACCCATGGGTGGATGCCGCAGAAGCGCAACACGAATACGGCCTGACCCCCATCGGGAAGCCGGAACAGGGGGCGTATGACGCCATCGTCCTGGCCGTGGGGCATGACGAATTCCGCCAGCTCGGCGGGGAGGGCGTGCGGGCCTTCGGCAAGAACGAAGCCTGCATCGTCTACGACGTGAAGTACGTCCTGCCCCGCGATGTTGTAGACGGACGCCTGTAACTCAACATGCGCGACACCGACGACACTGGACGGGTGGGGCATTCCCTCGATCAAACCAAATGAAAACCCTCGTCACCCGTGGCGCCGGGTATATCGGAAGCCACACCTGCGTTGCGTTGCTTGGAGCCGGGTACGACGTCACTGTCATTGACAACCTTTGCAACAGTTCAATCACCGCGCTGGAACGCGTGCAGGAACTGGCCGG
>JBBQHK010000092.1:0-3576 GCA_038323895.1 Lysobacterales bacterium
TCATGTTGGTACTCCTGTGGAGCGAGCCTGTGGAGGTACGGCGCGGGTGCCGGGCTCTCGGGGGGATGCGTCTTCTGGAAGTCGGGTCTTGGCAAGCCGCAGCGCGTTGCCGACGACCGATACCGAGCTCAGGCTCATCGCCAGGGCAGCGATCATCGGGCTGAGCAACAGGCCGAATACCGGGTATAGCACTCCGGCTGCGATGGGTACGCCGATGGCGTTGTAGAGGAACGCGAAGGCGAGGTTCTGGCGCATGTTGCGCACGGTGGCCTCGGACAGCGCGCGGGCGCGCAGGATGCCGCGCAGGTCGCCTTTGACCAGGGTCACTTGGGCGCTGGACATGGCAACGTCGGTGCCGGTGCCCATCGCGATGCCAACATCGGCACTCGCCAACGCAGGTGCGTCGTTGATCCCATCGCCAGCCATGGCGACCTTGTGGCCTTGCGCTTGCAATCGCCGAACCAGTGCGGCCTTGTCTTCCGGGCGCACCTCACCGTGTACCTCGTCGATGCCGAGCGCACGCGCCACGGCCTGCGCAGTAGTCGTGCCGTCGCCGGTGGCCATTACCACCCGAAGTCCGCTGGCCTGCAGCGCAGCGATAGTGGGTTTGGCGGACGGCTTGATGGGGTCCGCTACCGCCAGCAATCCCAACACCTCGCCATCGCCGGCGAGGAACATCACGCTGGCGCCATCGGCGCGCAAGCCCTCAGCCTCTGACGCGAGCGACGCCACATCGATGTCGTTGCCATCCATCAGGGCGCGGTTGCCCAGCAGCAGCGCGCGTCCGTCAACCGTGCCGCGCACGCCCGAGCCGGTGACCGAGTCGAAGTCCTGCGCGTTCGACAGGACGAGAGTCCGCAAGCGCGCCTCGGCGACGATGGACTCGGCAAGCGGGTGTTCGCTGCCCTGGTCCAGGCTTGCCGCCAGGCGCAGAACTTCGGCGTCGTCGGTGCCGGCGGCACCGACGACCGTGCGGAACGTTGGCTTGCCTTCGGTCAGGGTGCCGGTCTTGTCCACCACCAGGGTATCGAGGGTGCGGAAGCGTTCGATCGCCTCGGCGTCGCGGAACAGCACGCCTGCCTGGGCGGCACGACCGGTGGCAACCATGATCGACATCGGTGTGGCCAGTCCCAGCGCGCAGGGGCAGGCGATGATCAGCACCGAGACGGCATTGAGCACGGCCCACGTCCAGGACGGATGCGGACCCCAAAAGCCCCAGGCAACGAAGGTGGCCACCGCCGCCGCCAGCACTGCCAGCACGAACCAGTACGCGACCTTGTCGGCCATGCGTTGCATCGGGGCCCGCGAACGCTGCGCTTGGGCTACCAGTTGCACGATGCGGGCCAGCACAGTGGTGGACCCCACCTGTTCCGCGCGGATCAGCAGGGCGCCGGTCCCGTTCTGGGTTGCGCCTATGACCGCATCGCCAATACCTTTGCTCACCGGCATGGGCTCGCCGGTGAGCATGGATTCGTCCACGCTGGAGCGGCCATCGATCACGATCCCGTCGACCGGCAGCTTCTCGCCGGGGCGTACCCGAAGCGTGTTACCTACGTGGACGTGCTCAAGCGGGATGTCCTCCTCGCTGCCGTCATCCAGCACGCGGCGCGCCGTCTTCGGTGCCAGACCCAGGAGCGCCTTGATCGCAGCACTGGTCTTTGAGCGCGCGCGAAGTTCAAGGAGCTGGCCAAGCAGGGTGAGCGAGACGATCACTGCGGCGGCCTCGAAATAGACGCCGACGCGGCCGTGCGCGCGGAACGAATCGGGGAACAAGCCCGGAGCGACCGTCGCGACCACGCTGTAACCGAACGCCGCCGCCACGCCAATGCCGATCAGCGTCCACATGTTCGGGCTGCGGTTGCGGATGGACTGGACGCAGCGAACGAAGAAAGGCCAGCCCGCCCAGAGCACGACTGGCGTTGTCAGCACGAGTTCGATCCAGGTGCGGGTGGTGGCGGAGAGCGTGGGCAGGTAATGGCCGAACATGGCCAGCAACAGCACCACCAACGTCAATGGCAGGGTCCACCAGAATCGCTGACCGAAGTCGCGCAGTTCAGGGTTTTCCTCATCGTCCAGGCTCGGCATTTCCGGCTCAAGTGCCATGCCGCAGATCGGGCACGTGCCGGGTCCCTGTTGGCGAACTTCCGGATGCATGGGGCAGGTGTAGATGGCACCCAGGGGCGCCGCGCCCGCGTGCGCCGCCGGACTTGGTGAGGCGTCGAGCGGCGGGGATGCTTTATCGAGATAGAGCTGCGGGTTTGCGACGAACTTCTCACGGCACCCGGCACTGCAGAAGTGGTACGTAAGCCCGGCATTCATCGCGGACCCGCCCTTGGCGGTGGATGGGTCCACGGTCATGCCGCAAACGGGATCGCGCACAGGATTTGCCGCAGTGACTTGGGCGGGCTGCCTCGCGCCGGTATTGCAGCAACTGCCACCAGCGTGGTCATGAGTGCTCATGCGCGTGGCTCCGAAGAAAGGGCCGCAAGAATCGGGCAGCGGTCGAGGGAACCGTGGCCAGGACAGGCATTGACCAAGCCTTGCAGGGCATCACGGATCCGGGTCAGCGATTCGATCCTAGCCTCCACGTCTCGCAGCTTGGCATGGGTCTGCGTGTTCAGTTCGGTCATGTCGTCCCCGCCCATCGCCGTGAGGCTCAACAGGTCACGGATCTCGTGCAAGGTGAACCCCAGCGCCTTTGCCCGGCGCATAAAACGTAAGCGATCCACGTCTGCTTCCAGGTAATCGCGGTAGCCGGACGCCCGGCGAACGGGTGGGGGAATCAGGCCCTCGCGCTCGTAGTACCGCACCGTATCGATGGGCACCTCGGCCCGCTTTGCCAGTTCGCCGATCTTCATGGGTTCACCTATGGAATGGTTCGGTGAGCGGGACTCTGCACCCTGCACCATGGTCAAGAGTCAAGCGATTGTTTTGCGGACCTGTCAACTGCGCCAGGTGCAAAAGATTCACACGTCGCGCATGCGCGTCGTGCGATGACGCATTGCCGCTCAGCGCCGCGCAGGCGGATCCATACGGAGCCCCACGATGAAGATCAAGAACCCCGTTGCTTTTGCGTTGCCGATGTTTCTTGGCGCAGGTCTGGCCCTCGCTGTTAGCGCGTGCGCAGAAGAAGCCAAGACCGCGCAAACAGCAGACAGCACGATGACGCAACCGGCGCCCATGCCAGCGGACCATGCGATGCCTGGACACAGCGCGGGCTCGATGGAACTGCATCGCATCATGACCGAGGGCTCGAAGTCGCCCATGCCGATGTCCGGAGATGTCGACAAGGATTTCGCGGCGATGATGACCGTCCATCACCAGATGGCGATCGACATGGCCGATGTGATGCTCAAGTCGGGAAGTAACGCCGAGTTAAAGGCGATGGCTGCCAGGATGAAGGCGGAGCAGCAAGAGGAAATCAAGCAACTAGCTCCTTATACCAAGTAAGGCGGCGACGTCGATGTGCGTCCCTGCCGGCTCCGGCAGGGACGCACATGACCTGTTACGCAGCCATCGCCCGGCATGCTTCCGCGCAGCGGCGACATGCTTCGGCGCACTTCTGGCAATGCTCCA
>JBBQHK010000093.1:0-3363 GCA_038323895.1 Lysobacterales bacterium
GGGCTGCGATTGCCACGCCTGCGCCAATGGCTTCAGCCGCGCCTACCTGCGCCACCTGGACCGCTGCAACGAAATGCTGGCACCGATGCTGGGCACCCTGCACAACCTGCGCTACTACCAGCGGCTGATGGCGCAGATGCGCGCGGCCATCGAAACGGGAACCTTTTCCGCCTTTCGGGACTCCTTCCATGCCGCAAGGCAGCCCTGAAAGGCCGGTCTCCCGGCGGCGTGGCATAATTCCCGGCTGACTTTGCCGCCTTGACTACGGACAGCCCAATGAATCCGCTTGATTTCCTGATCGCCCCCGCCCATGCCCAGGCCGCCGCTGGTGGCGCGCCCAGCATGATGTCGACCCTGCTGTTCCCGATCGTCCTGATCGGCATCATGTATTTCCTGATGATTCGCCCGCAGATGAAGCGGCAGAAGGAGCATCGCGCAATGCTGGAGAAGCTGGCGCGTGGCGACGAGGTCATCACCAATGGCGGCATCGTCGGCAGCGTGATCGAGCTCGGCGAGGCTTTCATTACCGTCGAGATCGCCAACGGCGTGCAAGTGCGCGTGCAGAAGGGCGCGATCGCCAACGTGCTGCCGAAAGGCACGCTGAAAGCCGCCTGATTCCACTTACGTTCCTGAAGGCGCCGGCCGCATTGGCCGTGCGCGGGGTTTTGCGATGCTCGAATACGCCCGCTGGAAATATCTGCTCGCCCTGCTCGTGCTTGCATTCGGCTTGCTGTACGCACTTCCCAACCTGTTCCCGCAGGATCCAGCGGTCCAGGTGACGGCAAATCGTGGCGCCAAGGTCGATGCCGCCCTCCAGCAACGGGTGGAAGCATCGCTGAAGAAGGCCGGCGTTCCGTTTGCGTCCAGCACCATCGGCAATGACGGCAACCTGCTGGTCCGCACCGGCAGCGCGGATGCCCAGGCCCGCGCCTCGCAGGCCATCCGCGATGAACTCGCCATGGGCTATGTGGTGGCGCTCAACCAGGCCTCCACCGTGCCGGCATGGCTGCAGGCGCTTGGCGCCAGGCCCATGTTTCTGGGACTGGACCTGCGTGGCGGCGTGCACTTCCAGATGCAGGTGGACCGCGAGGCGGCGTTGAACAAGCGCTTCGAGGCCACCGCCGAAGACATGCGGGTACTGATGCGCGACAACCGGATCCGCTACAACAGCGTGGAGCCGCGTGCGGACGGTTTAGTGGTGGCGACCCTCGGCACCGGCCAGGACATCGACAAGGCGCGGCAGCTGATGGCGCGCGACATGCCGACCTATCGCATCGAAGTCCTCGGCAGCACCATCTCGGTGCGCATCCCGGAGCCGGAACTGGACCAGATGCTGACCGAAGCGGTCCAGCAGAACATCGGTACCATCAACAATCGCATCAACCAGCTGGGCGTGGCCGAGCCGATCATCCAGCGGCAGGGCGCAGACCGGGTCGTGGTCGAGCTGCCGGGCGTGCAGGACACGGCGCAGGCCAAGCGCATCCTTGGTGCCACCGCCACCCTCGAATACCGGGGCGTGGTCGAGGGCAATGCCTACGAGGCCCGCGATAACGGGCTGGTGCCGCCGGAAGCACGCCTGTACGAACGCAAGGAGCTCGGCACCGACGGCAAGCCGATGCCGATTCTGCTCAACAAGCGCGTGATCGCCTCCGGCGAGCAGCTGCAGAGCGCGTCCTCGTTCCTGGATTCGCAGTCCGGCACGCCTGCGGTAAGCGTCCGCCTGACCAGCGTCGGTGGCCAGCGCATGTTCGACTATTCCAGCCAGAACGTCGGCAAGCCGATGGCTGTGGTGTACATCGAGCGCGTGCCGGAGGTGAAGGTCATCGATGGCAAGGAAGTCCGCAGCACCCGCACCAGCGAGCAGGTGATCTCGGTGGCCACCATCCAGAGCACGCTTGGCCGGGATTTCCAGACCACGGGCCTGGAAAACATGAAGGAAGCGGCGGACCTGGCGCTGCTGCTTCGCGCCGGCGCGCTGGCGGCGCCGATGGATTTCATCGACGAACGCACCATCGGCCCCAGCCTGGGTAAGGAAAACATCCGTCGCGGCACCACGGCTGCACTGTTCGCGTTCGTGTTTGCTCTGTTCTTCTTCCTGTTCTACTACCGCATGTTCGGCATCATCACCTGCCTCGCCTTGTTGATGAACCTGCTGCTGGTCATCGCGCTCATGTCGATGCTCGGCTTCACCCTGACCTTGCCGGGCCTCGCGGGCCTTGCTTTGACCGTTGCCATGTCGGTGGATGCGAACGTGCTGATCAATGAACGCATCCGCGAAGAGTTGCGAACCGGCATGCCACCGCAGTCGGCGATCGCCGCCGGCTACGACAAGGCGACGGGCACCATCACCGACTCCAACCTGACCGCCATGCTCGCCGGCATCGCGCTGTTCGCATTCGGCACCGGTCCGCTGAAGGGGTTCGCGGTGGCGTTGATCCTGGGCATCCTGACGTCGATGTACACGGCAGTTTCGGTGTCGCGCGGCATTGCCACGCTTATTTATGGCCGCCGCAAGAAGCTCAAGTCGGTCGCGATCTGAGGAGCACGAAAAATGAAACCGTTCAATGTGTTCCCGTACGACAGCAAGATCGACTTCATGCGACTTCGCATGGTGTCGCTGGCAATCGCAGCGTTGCTGATGGTGGTCGCGCTCGGCGCCATTTCGCTGAAGGGCTTCAACTTCGCGCTCGACTTCACCGGCGGCGTGGGCGTCGAATTGCGCTACGCCAGTACACCCGATGTTGATGCGGTGCGTGCGCAGCTCGACGAGAAGGGCTTTGGAAATGCGCAGGTCCAGAACTTCGGAAGCGGCAACGACCTGCTGGTGCGCTTGCAGGCCGAAGGTGGCAAGGAGGCAGTGGACAACCAGGCCGAGAGCCTGGGGGACGAGGTGGCCCAGGCCGCGTCGCTTGCCGGCAACCCGGCCGAGAAGCGCAGCAGTGAGGTGATCAGCGCGCAAGTCGGCAAGGAACTGGCGCTGAACGGGATCTACGCGCTGCTGTTCGTGGTGCTCGGATTCCTGATCTACATCTCCGCCCGCTTCGAACTGAAATTCGCGATCGCCGCGATCGTCACCACCCTGCACGATGTGCTGATCAGCGCCGGCTGGTTTGCGGTGACCGGCCACGAATTCGACCTGACCGTGTTGGCCGGCATCCTGTCGGTGATGGGATTCACCATCAACGACACCATCGTGGTGTTCGACCGCGTGCGCGAGAACTTCCGTTCTGCGAGGCTGCCGCCGAGCGAGGTGCTCAACAAGTCGATCAACCAGACGCTGTCGCGCACCGTCATCACCTCGTTCGTGGCGTTCCTGACCGTGCTGGCGCTCTATTTGTACGGTGGCGATTCACTGACCGGGAT
>JBBQHK010000094.1:0-3277 GCA_038323895.1 Lysobacterales bacterium
ATGCGGAAGTCAGTTTTGTCGATGCGCACGTTCCTGCCGACGCTGTTTGCGCCGCCGAAAAGTTTTTCGTTCAAGGCTTTGGAAATCACCACCACGCGTGAATGTCCCGCATCGTCGGTTGTGCTCCAGCCATTGCCATACAGGAACGGCATCGCGAACATCGGGAACATGTCGGCGGTCGTATAGCGTGCATCGACGCTCATTGGCGACAGCCCCGCGCGTTGCGGTTCGACCGCCACGTTGCCGCCAGTCATCATTGCCTGGCGGTCGCCGCGCTTCTCGCGAAGCAATGCTTCTGCATCGAAGCGGGTGACTTGGTCGTTCGGCTCTTCGCCCCGCGTGTAGCCATCCATGCTCTCAGGCGCAAGTTGGGGATAGAACAGGGTCGAGCTGCGCTCGGGCAATGGATCGCCGGCCAGGATGTGGAATACGGTCAGCGTGGTCATGCTGGCGCCGATGCCCAGCGCGATCGCCAGCACCATCAGTGCGGTGAGCACCTTGTTACGCTTGAAGCTGTGAAGGGCGAGTTTGAGGTAGTACCCGAACATGGCGGAGTCCTCAGGAAACGGCGGTGATCGGGTCGCGGTGGCGCGGGGCTTCCGCGACGCGGGCCAGGCTGGGTTCGACCGACAGGTCGGTCGCCATGCCATCGACGATGTGCACGTTGCGCTGCGCGCGCGCCGCAAGTTCCGGGTCGTGGGTGACCATCACGATGGTGGTGCCCTGCTGGTTGATGTCCTCCAGCAGCTCCAGCACGCTGCGTGCCATCTGCGAGTCCAGGTTGCCGGTGGGTTCGTCCGCCAGCAGCAGGCGCGGGCTACCGGCCAGCGCGCGCGCGATCGCCGCGCGTTGCTGCTGGCCACCGGAGAGTTCGGCGGGGAAGTGCTTCATGCGCGAACTCAGGCCAACCAGTCCCAGCGAGTCCTCTATCCGCAGCTTGCGCTCGCTGGCCGGCATCCCGCGGTAGCGCAGCGGCAGGTCGACGTTGTCGTAGATGTTGAGGTCGGGAATCAGGTTGAAGCCCTGGAAAATGAAACCGATCTTCTGGTTGCGCAGCTTGCTGCGGGCATCATCCGACAGGCCCTTGACGTTCTCGCCATCGAGTACGTAGTCGCCGCCGGTGAAACCTTCCAGCAGGCCGGCGATGTTGAGGAACGTGGTCTTGCCGGAGCCCGACGGGCCGGTGACGGCGACGAACTCGCCCTCGGCGACGTGCAGGTCGAGCGAGCGCAGCGCGTGCGTCTCGACAAGTTCGGTGCGGTAGACCTTGGTGACCTGGCGCATGTCCAACATGGGGAGCTTTCCTTGTGCGTGTGATGTCTGCTTCGCCGGGGCGGCGAGCGCGTCGGGGTGCCTCGTTGCGATCAGCGAGTGCGGAACAGTGGCAGCGAAGCGGCCGGCAGGAAGGTCGTACTCCTGCGAATGCCGCGGATGGCCGCGGCATTCGCGCTTGCGCGGGCGCATGCTGCAAGCGTGTCCGCACTGAAGTCGAGCAATTGCGACAACCGCAGCGGCACCGCGTCGGCGAGTTGGCGCGAGTCCCAGTGCGTGTGCAGCGGCATGACTGCGGCGGTGGCCTTGATGGCGCTATTCAGTGTGTTGTTCATGGTCACTGTTCCTGTTCAAAGTCCGGAGATGCGGATGCGTTCCGCGTTGTCGAATTGGTCGCTGCCGGAGACCACGATGCGCTGCCCCGGTTGCAACCCCGAAAGAATTTCCACTGCATTGAGGCTGCTCGCGCCGGCCTGGATGGGCTTGCGCACGGCGCTGCTGCCGTCGACCACGTAGGCGAAGCGCCCGCCGTCCTGTTCCAGGAACGGGCCACGCTCGACCATCAGCACATTGCGGCGGGTGTCCAGCACGATTCGCGCGGACAGGCGCTGGTTCTGTCGCAGCGACGATGGCTGCTTGCCGGTATCGAAGCGCAGGCGCGCATTGACCTCGCCATTGACAACCTCCGGCGACACTGCCGACACCTTGGCCGGAAATGACGTGCCGTTGCTGGTGATCTGGGCGGGCATGCCGATCGCCAGGTCGCGAGCGAAGCTTTCCGGCACCTTGATCTCTACCTCGAACACGCTTAGGTCTACCACGCTGAGGATCGGTGCATTGGCCACCACATTGGTGCCCTGGGCGATCTGCACCTGGCCGACTTGACCGTCGAAGGGTGCACGCAGGGTGAGCGCATCGACCTGGCGCTGCAGTTCATCGACCACGGCGCGCTGGCGGTCTGCCAACAACTGCTTGTTGCGGGTGTCCAGGCCAGCACCGCGACCCTGCAGGCCGAGGTCGTCACGCGCATGGGCGACCCCAATTCCGGTTTTTTGCACGTCGTCCTGGGCCTTGGCCACGTCGACCTGGGCGACCGCGCCACCTGCAAACGCGCGCTGATAGCGGTCGAGGTCGCGCGTGGCTGCAGTTTGTTCGATCTGGGCCTGATCCAGCGCCTTGCGCGCGGCCGAGCGCACCAGTTGCGCGTCCAGCACCGCTCGGCCCGCCTCGGCCTGCAGGCTGGCCAGGGTGGATTGTTCCTGGGCAAGTCGGCTGCGTAGTTCGGGGCTGTCGATGACCGCCAGTGGCTGATCCTTTTTTACGGCGTCGCCAGCCACCACTTTCAGTGCCACGGTGCCGCCGGCGATCGCGTAGAGGGTCGGACTGTTGGCGGCGATCACCCGGCCATCGGCGCTTAGGTCGCGTATCAGGTCGCCGCGCTTGACCTCTGCGATTCGAATGCGGGACGCATCGAAAGAACGACCGCCGCCGGCCCAACCCGAGATAACCCACCCAGCCAGTGCGACTACCGCGACTGTTGTGGCGGCCAAGGGTAACCAGCGCTTGTGACGCCAACTTGCCCCTGTGGCCTGCGGACGCGTCTGGTCCTGGCCGGAAGGTTCGGCAATGCGGGAGCGATTGTTCATGCGAGGCGGGCGAATGTGGCGGTCATGCAGGTAGTAATGCAATCTCCGTGCCAAGTCCTATCTATCTGATTTGAAAGAAAATATCCAAGATCAAAAGTGTCCGGCCGGACACTTCCAACGTCCGTGCGGACGCTCGTCCAAGTGCGTGCTCGCTTACACTGTGACCATCCCGGAAGGAATCAACAGGCATGTGTGGAATCGTCGGCGCCATCGCCAAACGTGACGTGGTGCCCCTGTTGGTGGAGGGCCTGAAGCGGCTCGAATACCGCGGCTACGATTCCGCCGGCATCGCCGTGGTCGCTGGCAACGACGTGCGCCGTGTGCGCCGCACCGGCCGCGTCGCGGAGATGGAAGCGGCG
>JBBQHK010000095.1:0-3140 GCA_038323895.1 Lysobacterales bacterium
TCCCAGGCCTGCGCCTGTGGCGTGCCCCGCGCCGCGTTGCCGCGCACGCGGAAGTACACCAGGAACCAGCACAACGCGATGGTGATGGTGGGGAACAGGATATGGAAGCTGATGTTGGCAGCGAACTGGATGCGCGAAAGCAGCAGGGTGTCCATCATGTCTTGCTCGTTGTTGAAGGCGACTTGCGCGTCACCCGGTCCTTGAACTCCAGAACCCGGGTCACCGTGCTGCCCAGGCTCATGAGCTGCATGGCGGTTTCAGGTGACAGCTTCTGCACATCGTCGAACCAGGCCATGAGCCGGTCGATCAGTCCATGCATCTGCTGCATGCGCATCTGCGCATGCCGGTCGGCGTCGCCCTCGGGTGTTTCGAGCAGAGCCATGCGGAGCATGGAAAGGGTGGGTTCGATCTCGCGCCGGCGTCGCTCCTCGGCCAGCACGCGGAAGATCTCCCAGACATCGGACGGGGCCTCGAAGTATTCGCGCCGGTCACCGGGCTGGTGCTTGAGTCGCACCAGGCGCCATGACTGAAGTTCCTTCAGCCCCATGCTGACGTTGGAGCGTGAGAACTCGAGCTTCTCGGCAATGTCATCGGCATTGAGCGCCCGCTCGGAGATGAAGATCAATGCGTAGATCTGTCCGACGGTGCGGTTGACGCCCCAACGGCTCCCCATCTCGCCGAAGTGGGCGACGAACTCGCGGCTCAGGGGCGGAAGGCGCTCATGCAGGGACATGGGCGCCATTGTGTCAGCGCGGTGGCGAAGTTTCAGTAGTTACTGAAACTTCCGACACGCCGACCGGGTTAATCGCGGCCGCGGCTTCACCCCGGCCGAAGCTTCAATGCAAATGCTCGGCGCGGGCGTTTTCCAGGGCCACCCGTCGTTCGCCTGCGGCGACCCGCTCGGCTTTGGCGGCGAGCGGCGCGGCCTCCGGCGCCGGCACCAGGGGCAGCAACAGCCGCGGCCCGATATGCCAGTGAAAGTCGTCGCGCTGCACCGGGCCAGAGACCGGGACGCTGCTCTCATCGCGCACCGCGTAGGCCTGCACCGGGTCGGCGAAGCCCTTGAGCAGCAAGGGGCCGGTCGCGTCCAGATCGACTTCGCCCTGCACCAGCGACTGCGTCTCGCGCGAGATGACGATGCCCCCCGGCGCGGCGGCCTCCTGCAGGCGCGCGGCGAGGTTCACCTCGGGTCCGATGATGGTGTAGTCCATCCGCAGATCACTGCCGAAGTTGCCCACGTTGCAGTAGCCCGAGCTGATGCCGATGCGGATCTGGAACCCCTTGTCCGCGCCGAGCTGGCACCACAGCAGTTGCAGCTCCCGCATGCGACGCTGCATGGCCTGGGCCATCCGCAGACACTGCAGCGCGTCCTCGCGCGGACCGAGGGTATCGGGATCGCCGAAGAAGATCAGCATCGCGTCGCCGATGAACTTGTCCAGCGTGCCGCCGTACTGCTGCGCGATCCGCGACATCTCGCTGAAGTAGCTGTTGAGAAGAAAGGTGATGTCCTCCGGCTGCCAGCGCGCCGTCAACGCGGTGAAATCCTTGATGTCGGAAAAGAACACCGTCAGCATCTTGTGCTGCGTGCGGATCTCCGCATGGCGCGAGCCGTCGGACAGCGACCGGGTCACCTGCGGCGCCATGTAGCGTCCAAGCTGATTCGTCAGCGCCTGCAGCCGGCGTTCATTGCCACTGCGCTCCAGATGGCTGCGGATCCGGGCCAGCGCCACCGGGGCGCAGACCGGCTTGGTGACGAAGTCCACAGCGCCGAGTTCCAGTCCTTCCTGCTCGTGCCCGCGGTTGCCGAGCGCTGTGAGGAAGATCACCGGGATGGCGGCGAGCACCGGATCGCCGCGCAAACGACGCATCACCTCGAAGCCGCCCATCCGGGGCATGACAATGTCCAGCAGGATCAGATCGGGCGGGGCGTCCGAGCGCACGGCCTCCAGCGCTTCCTCGCCGGTCGCGGCCGTGGTGACCTCGTACTGGTCTTCGAGCAGCGCCTGCATCAGGTACAGGTTGTCGGGCGAATCGTCCACCACCAGGATCCTGGCACGGGGAGCAGCGATGACGGGCAGTTCCATGGGTACTTCTCGGAATGCGTTGACGGAAGGCGAGCAGCTTCGGTTGGGCAGATCAAACCACAGCCGGGCAGTAATGCCTTACGTGAATTCCTTCACATACCTTAGGTTGAATGCTGTAGGGAGCTGTTCCGCACAACAGGGCGCCCCGACTGCTATTGCGAAGTTATACTGATTTTATGTACAGTTTTTTGAGCCGGTTGTCCTGTGGTGGGGTTCGGACATGAGTGAGGCCCGGATTCCGCTGGCGGCGATCAAGGGTCGCGGCGCAGCCACCCGGCTGCCGCACCGCTTCGAAGTGCTGGAGCGGAACGCCTTCGACGACGGCTGGGCGCCGGACCCTGAGCAGGTCGCCGCGCCGGCGCCCGCGACCGAACTGCGCTGGGAGGACGCGCGCAGCGCGATCAGCTTCAACGACTCCCCGGACATCCACTTCGACCGCTCGCTGAACCCGTACCGCGGCTGCGAGCATGGCTGCAGCTATTGCTATGCCCGGCCCTCACACAGCTATCTCAACCTGTCGCCCGGCCTCGACTTCGAGACCACCCTCATCGCCAAGCGCAACATCGCCGCGCTGCTGCGCAGCGAACTGGGCCGGCGCAGCTATCGCCCGCAGCCGATCGCCATCGGCACCGCCACCGACTGCTACCAGCCGGTCGAGCGCGAGCTGCGGCTCACGCGTGCCGTGATCCAGGAACTGCACGACAGCCGGCATCCATTCACGCTGGTGACCAAGTCCAGTGGCGTCGAGCGCGACATGGACCTGATCGCGCCGATGGCGGCGCAGCGCCTGGCGGCGATCTGCGTGACCATCACCACGCTGGACGCCGGGCTGTCGCGCCGGCTTGAGCCGCGTGCCGCCTCGCCGCAGCGCCGGCTGCGGACCTTGCGGACGCTGGCCGAGCACGGCGTGCCCTGCGGCGTCAGCCTGGCGCCGCAGATCCCGTTCATCAACGAGGACATGGAGCAGGTGCTCGAGGCGGCCTGGGACGCCGGCGCGCGTAGCGCCTTCTATCACGTGCTGCGGTTGCCCTGGGAGGTGAGCCCGCTGTTTCGCGA
>JBBQHK010000096.1:0-2618 GCA_038323895.1 Lysobacterales bacterium
ACATTGAGCGGGCGCACGATGCGGATTCCCGGCGCATCGGCGGGCACCAGAACCATGCTCTGCTGGGAGTGGCGCGGCGCCTCGGGGTCGGTCTTGCCCATCGTGATGAAGATCGCGCAGCGCGGATCGGCGGCGCCGGAGATCCACCACTTGTGGCCGTTGATCACGTACTCGTCGCCCTCGCGCTCGATGCGCGTGCTGATGTTGGTCGCGTCCGAGGATGCCACCTCAGGTTCGGTCATCGCGAACGCCGAGCGGATCTGGCCTTCCAGCAGGGGCTTGAGCCAGCGCGCCCTGTTCTCGTCTGAGCCGTAGCGGGCGATGGTTTCCATGTTGCCGGTGTCGGGCGCCGAACAGTTGAAAACCTCAGCGGCAAACGGCACCCGGCCCATGATCTCGGCGAGAGGTGCGTACTCCTGGTTGGTGAGGCCGGCGCCTTCGTAGCCCGAAGCAGCGGCGCTGTCCACCGGAAGAAACAGGTTCCACAGCCCGGCAGCGCGCGCCTTGGCCTTGAGGTTCTCGATGGTCTGCAGCGGGGTCCAGCGCTTGCCGGCCTCGGTGTTGGCGACGAGCTCCTCCTTGTAGGCCTTCTCGTTGGGATAGATGTTGTCGTCCATGAACTTCAGCAGCCGGGACTGGAGTTCCTTGGTCTTGGGGGAGTAGTCAAAGTCCATGAGGTTCTTTCGCTAAAAAAGAGGGTCGATCAAGGCCGCGCCTGCTGCGCGAAGCGCCAGGCCAGTTCGGCCATCGGCCGGGCGCCGGCGCCGGAACTCACGGCCTGGGCGCTGGAGGCGGTGCCGGCCTCCACCCGCTTGGCGATGCCCTGCAGGATGGCGGCGATGCGGAACATGTTGTAGGCCAGGAAGAAGTTCCAGTCGCTGCGCAGCGACTCGGGCGTGGCCAGGCCGGTGCGCTCGCAGTAACGGCGGATGTATTGGGCTTCGGACGGGATGCCGAGCGCGCCGAGGTCGAGCCCGCCGATGCCACGCGACAGGCTGGTCGGGATGTGCCAGGCCATGCAGTGGTAGCTGAAGTCGGCCAGCGGATGGCCGAGCGTGGAGAGCTCCCAGTCGAGCACCGCAATCACGCGCGGCTCGTCGGCATGGAACATCAGGTTGTCGAGGCGGAAGTCGCCGTGCACGATCGACACCAGGTGCTCGTCGCGGGCCACGGCTGGAATGCTGGCAGGCAGCCATTCGATCAGCCGGTCCATCTCGGGGATCGGCTGGGTGACCGAGGCCAGGTACTGCTTGCTCCAGCGGCCGATCTGGCGGTCGAAGTAGTTGCCCGGCTTGCCGTAGCCGGCCAGGCCCTGGTCGGCGAACTTCACCGTGTGCAGCGCCGCGATCACGCGGTTCATCTCGTCGTAGATCTCGCCGCGCTGGGCCGGGCTCATGCCCGGCAGCGACTGGTCCCAGAGCACGCGACCGGCCATGAACTCCATGATGTAGAAGGCGCGTCCGATCACCGACTCGTCTTCGCACAGGCAGTACATGCGCGGCACAGGCACCGGCGTGCCGCCCAGGCCGCGCATCACCGCGAACTCGCGCTCAACGGCATGCGCCGATGGCAGCAGTTTCGCGACCGGGCCCGGCTTGGCGCGCATTACGTAGCTGCGCCCTGGCGTGATCAGCTTGTAGGTGGGGTTGGACTGCCCGCCCTTGAACATCTCCAGCGTCAGCGGACCGGCAAAGCCCTCTAGGTTCTTTTCCAGCCAGGCCGTAAGCACGGGAATGTCGATGGCATGCTGGTCGGCGACGGGCCGGGTACCGACGAAGTGTTCGTAGCTTGGGTTCATTTCAGTGGCTCCAGGAGCGCTGCAGGCGCCTTGGCAAGCGCTTATTCATCGATGATGCGCATCAGCGCCTCGCGGTTGCGCACCACCAGGCCGCCCGGCTCGATCCGGATCACCTCCTCGCGCTCCATCGCCTTGAGTTCCTGGTTCACCCGCTGGCGCGACGCGCCCAGCAGTTGCGCCAGTTCTTCCTGCGCCAGCTGCAGCCCGATGCGCAGCTCCCGTCCGTCGGACAGCGAGGGCACGCCGTAGCTGCGCACCAGGTGCACCAGCTGCTTGGCCAGTCGCGCGCGCAGCGGCAGGGTGTTGAGGTCCTCCACCAGGCCGAACAGCTGGCGTATGCGCCGTGCGTGCAGTCGCAGCATGGCCTCGTAGAGCTCCACGTGGGTTGCCAGGATCTTCTTGAAGTCGGCCTTGGCCACGCACAGGATGGTGCTGTCGCCGTGCGCATAGGCATCGTGGGTGCGACGGTCGCCGTCGAAAATCGCCACGTCGCCGAACCAGATCCCCGGCTCCACGTAGGTCAGCGTGATCTGCTTGCCCGACACCGAGGTGGAGCTCACGCGCACGGCGCCGCGCGCGCAGGCGATCCAGTCCTCGGGCGGATCGCCGCGCGCGGCGATCAGCTCGCCATCCCGGTAGCGTTTGACGTAGGCGCATCGAAGAATGTCGTGGCGTAGGGACGGGGAGAGAGAGGAGAACCAGCGACCGGAATTGATCGCCTCGCGTTCCTCGATGTTAAGAATGGGTTCGTCCATGACCTGTCTTGTGCGTGACTGGGAACAGAGCCATTGTCGTGCACGGCCGCGCCGCTGCGGCGCGC
>JBBQHK010000097.1:0-2572 GCA_038323895.1 Lysobacterales bacterium
GGCGGCGCGTTCTCCGGCAAGGATCCGTCCAAGGTCGATCGCTCAGCTGCGTATGCCGCGCGTTACGTGGCCAAGAATCTTGTGGCCGCCGGCTTGGCCGACAAGTGCGAAGTGCAGCTCAGCTACGCCATTGGCGTGGCCGAGCCGACCAGCATCTCAGTGACGACCTTCGGCACCGGCAAGATCGCGGATTCGCAGATTGAACAGCTGATCCGCAAGCATTTCGACCTGCGCCCGTACGGCATCATCAAGATGCTCGACCTGATCCACCCGATCTACCAGCAGACCGCCGCCTACGGCCACTTCGGCCGCAAGCCGAAGGATGTCAGTTACACAGACGCCGCCGGCACGCAACACAACGCCACCGCCTTCTCCTGGGAGAAGACCGACAAGGCCGAGGAATTGCGCAAGGCAGCGAAGCTGAAGTAATCGCGCTCGGTAGCTTCATCAAGCAACGAACGCCGGGGAAACCCGGCGTTCGTGCATCTGGGCGCACTCCAAGGCTTGACTGCAGAGTCCCAGGCTAACCGGGACATAACGCCTATTCGCGTAGCGTTGTTGCAATGAGTGCAAACCCAGCTGGTCCGGAAGCGACCGTCAAGTTCGACGAGATGCACGCGGCAGATGGCAGTGTGCGGTCTCACTACCGCGCGTTCGATGAGTGGGTGCAACGCACCCCGCAACCGATGCTCGACCACAAGCGACGCGAGGCGGAGATTTCCTTCCACCGCGTCGGCATCACGTTTTCCGTCTACGGAGAGGAACTCGGCAACGAGCGCCTGATCCCGTTCGACATCGCCCCGCGCATCGTGCCGGCAAGCGAATGGCGAATGCTGGAGGCCGGGCTGCGCCAGCGCGTGCATGCGCTCAATCTTTTTCTCGGTGACGTATACGGCGAGCAACGGATTCTGAAGGCGGGTTTGATCCCGCCCGAACTGGTCACCGGCAATGCGCAATATCGCCCGGAGATGCTGGGCCTGAAGGTGCCGGGCAATATCTATTCGCATATTTCAGGGATTGACCTGGTACGTGCCGGCGACGGCGAGTACTACGTGCTTGAAGACAACCTGCGGGTGCCATCGGGCGTGTCCTACATGCTCGAGAACCGGCGGATGATGGCGCGGCTGATCCCGGATCTGTTCGCGCGCCAGCAGATCGCGCCGGTGGAGCGCTATCCCGATGCGCTGCTGGAAATCCTGCGCGAGGCCGCACCGCCGAATGTCGAGAATCCCGTCGTTGCGGTGTTGACTCCAGGCGCGGCGAATTCGGCGTACTTCGAACATGCCTTCCTCGCCCAGCAGATGGGGGTGGAACTGGTCGAGGGCGCCGACCTGTTCGTGCGTGATGACATGGTCTACATGCGCACCACCCGTGGCCCGCAACGCGTGCATGTGGTGTATCGGCGCATCGATGACGACTACCTGGATCCGCGCGTGTTCCGCAAGGATTCGTTACTCGGCGTGCCTGGCATGTTCGGGGCGTATCGCGCCGGCAACTTCACCATCGCCAACGCACCCGGCACCGGCGTCGGCGACGACAAGTCGGTCTATCCCTACGTGCCGGAGATGATCCGCTTCTACATGAGCGAAGAGCCCATCCTGCACAACGTGCCGACCTACCAGCTGCGCAAACCGGACGACCTGCGCTATGCGCTTGAGCACCTGGCCGAACTGGTGGTCAAGGAAGTCCATGGCGCCGGCGGCTACGGCATGCTGGTTGGGCCGGCCGCGACCAAGGCCGAGATCGAGGACTTCCGCCAACGCATCCTGGCGGAACCCGCGAAATACATCGCGCAGCCCACGCTGGCGCTGTCGACCTGCCCGACCTTCGTCGAGAGCGGGCTGGCACCACGTCACATCGACCTGCGTCCTTACATCCTGAGTGGCAAGAGCATCCACGTGATTCCCGGCGGATTGACCAGAGTCGCATTGCGCGAAGGCTCGCTCGTGGTGAACTCCTCGCAAGGTGGCGGCACCAAGGACACCTGGGTTCTTGAAGGCGAGAGTGCAGGAGAGCGTCCGGGAGGGAACCACTGATGCTATGCCGAACCGCTAATGACTTGTATTGGGTATCGCGCCAGATCGAGCGCGCCGAGAACACGGCCCGCTTGCTGGACGTTACCCAGCGCATCGCGATGCTTCCCGAACGGCTGGATCGGGGCAAGGCGCAGGCCGCGCCATGGCGGCGTGCACTGGAAGCGATCGACGGCGTTGACGAGTTCACCACGCAGGGTGTGGAGATCGATGCCGGCAGCGTCACCCAGCACCTGCTGCTCTCGCCGGACAACCCGGCGTCGATCTTCAACTGCTTCCATTCCGCGCGCGAGAATGCCCGCGCGCAACGCGGCGCGATCACTGCCGAGATGTACGAAGACCTCAACACCTCGTGGCTCGAGATGCGCGACATCAGTGCTGAGCGGGTGCAGCGCGAGGGCACCAGCGCGATCCTGGAATGGGTGAAGAGTCGCTCCGCCTCGTTCCGCGGCGTCACCATCGGCACGCTCGGGCGCGGCGAGGGTTACCACTTCCTGCGCCTGGGGGTCTTCATTGAACGCGCCGAATGGGCGATCCGA
>JBBQHK010000098.1:0-2520 GCA_038323895.1 Lysobacterales bacterium
AAAGCGGTGGTCATCAGCGGCTCGAACGACCCGACGCACCGCTGGATCGTCGCCAGCGTCGAGCAGTTCTCCGCCAAGGCCGGCATCCGCACGCCCTAAGTGGCGATCTTCGAAGGCGCGCCGAATGCCTTTGCCACCGGCGCCTTCAAGAATTCAGCACTGGTGGCGGTGTCGACCGGGCTGCTTCAAAGCATGAGCCGCGACGAGGTCGAGGCGGTCATCGCCCACGAGGTCGCCCACGTCGCCAACGGCGACATGGTCACGATGACGCTGATCCAGGGCGTGATGAACACCTTCGTCGTCTTCATCTCGCGTGTCGTCGGCTACTTCGTCGACCGCGTGCTGCTGAAGAACGAACGCGGCGTCGGCATCGGCTACTACGTGACGACGATCGTCATGGACATGCTCCTCGGCGTGCTGGCGGCGATCGTCGTCGCCTGGTTTTCGCGCCACCGCGAGTTCCGTGCCGATGCCGGCGCGGCGCAGTTGATGGGCCGCAAGCAGCCGATGATCAACGCGCTGGCGCGGCTCGGCGGTCTGGACCCCGGGGAACTGCCGAAGGCCGTCAAGACCTTCGGCATCAGCAGCCGCGGCGTCGGCGCGTTGCTGTCGACGCACCCGCCGATCGAGGAGCGGATCAAGGCCCTGCAGGAATGAGCCCCCAAGCTCGCTAGCGTCGCTAGCGCTCGCTACCCCCCCGAGGGGCATAAGCGCTAACTTAAAATGGTTCACTTCGCTATACTCCGATCGGTCGCACTAATGGGGCAGTCATGCGCGAGTTGTCTGAGTATCAGGACGCTGACGACGATGTCGCTTCGGATGAAGTCGCAGTGGGGGAGCTGGCGAGCATCGGGCAGGACTGGGACGTGGTGATGCAGATGCTGCCTGCACGGTGGGAGTCCAAGGCCATCGAACTCGGCGCCGTGCGACGACTTCGGGGCTTCGAGAGTGTTGGCTCGCTGCTGAGAGTGCTGCTCATTCACTTGGCTGATGGATGCTCGTTGCGCGAGACGGCGGTGCGCGCGAGTGCAGGCGGCTTGGCCGACGTGTCCAACGTGGCGCTGCTCAAGCGTCTGCGAGGCTGCGCGGCCTGGTTTCAGTGGATGACCCAAGAGATGGCTGCCGAGATGGCTCTGTCTCCGGCCATCGACTCCCTGTTGCCAGGCAGGCGAGTGCGGCTGGTTGACGGCAGCTCGGTGTGCGAACCCGGCGCTACGGGCTCTACCTGGCGGCTGCACTACGCGTTGGACCTGCGCACGCTCAGTTGCGACGAGGTGCATGTCACCGAAGCAAGCATCGGCGAGACATTGACGCGCTTTGCGATCAACCGTGGCGACGTGATCATGGCCGATCGCGGTTTTGCGAATCGGCGCGGCCTGCGCCACGTCATCAAGCACCACGCCGATGCGGTGCTGCGTGCGAATCTGGTCAGCTTGCCCTTGCTGGGCCAAAACGAACAGCCGCTGGAGCTGCTGCCCCTGTTGCGCACGCTGGCCATTGGACAGGCGGCCGATTGGCCGGCGTACGCGCATGACGCCTTGGGCGCCATGCCGCTTCGCGTCTGCGCCTACAGGAAGACCGTTGCGCAGACGCTGGCTGCTCAAAAGGCGATCCAGCAAGAAGCCAGAAAGAAAAAGCGCAATGTGCGGGCCGACACCTTGGAGGGCTCGGGCTACGTGATCGTGGTCACCACGCTCAGCGAGCCCAGCGCGGCGGCGATCATGGAGTTTTACCGTCGACGATGGCAGATTGAGCTGGCGTTCAAACGATTGAAATCGCTGTTGCAGCTTGGGCACCTCAAGAAGATCGATCCAAACGGTGCCCGGGCATGGCTGCAAGGCAAGCTGCTGGTGGCCTGTTTGATCGAAAAGCTCATCCTCACGGCTGAGCGATTTTCCCCCTGGGGATACGCCGGACAAGACAGCCACAGCCCTGACGCATCGCTCGCGGTGGCGTGAATACGCGCTCATGCACATGCTCCTGAGCCGCACATGCAATCCCAACCTGTCTCTGCGCAAATGCATGACGAACTGGCCCGAAATAGCCTCGCGTCTGCGCGAGCCACCACGGGTGCGGAAGTATCAATGCGAGGTCGAATGGGCATGATTTTTAAGTTAGCGCTTATGCCCCTCGGGGGGCCGCGAACGACGTGAGCTTGGGGGCTGCTATCTACGCAGATCGCACCAGCCGCTCACCGGGCTGCGTGCTCGTCGGCCATGGGTCGGCAACGGCGGGCGGCGGCGGTAGCACGGCGAAAACCTCGGCGACACGCTGCGCTTCGCGCAGCGCCGTCTCGAACAGTCGCAGCCACGACTGCACCGCACGCAGTTCGGGGTCGGCCAGCGCGGTGCGCAGCGTCAAACGGCCGCGGCCGATCGTGATCACGATGGGCAGAGCCGGGTCGACCCGCAGCGCGTCCAGCGCCGTTGTCAGCGGCCCGGCCAACCAGCGTACCAGCCAGCCCTTCACGCTGGCCAGCGCGACCCAACGTTCGCGCAGCGGCCCCAACTCGTGGCCAGC
>JBBQHK010000099.1:0-2512 GCA_038323895.1 Lysobacterales bacterium
CCGAAGGCAAGCCGGCGTTCCGTTCGGTGCTTGCTGCAGCCGGCATCGATTCCACCGATGTGTTGCGACTGGCCGCAAGCCTGGACCAGGTCAGCGAACACCCGCTGGCCGAGACCATCGTGGCCGAAGCTCGCCAGCGCAGCCTGGTGCTGGCCAGCCCGCAGGACTTCGATTCAGTCACCGGCTCCGGCGTGCGTGGCACCGTCGATGGCCGCACCCTGCTGCTGGGCAACCGAGCATTGATGGATCGCAATAACGTTGACGTCGCGTCGCTGGCCGCAGAGGCCGAAAGCTTGCGAGCTGATGGCGCCAGCGTGATGTTCCTCGCCACCGACGGGCAGTTGCTGGGCATCCTGGCCGTCGCCGATCCGATCAAGCCATCCGCCAAACCCACTATCGCCGCGCTGCAGGCCAGCGGCCTGCGGGTGGTGATGGCCACCGGCGACGGCGTCACCACGGCGCAAGCCGTGGCGCGAACGCTCGGCATCGAAGAATTCCACGGCGAAGTGCGGCCCGAGGACAAGGCCGCGCTGGTCAAGTCGCTGCAGGCGCAAGGCCGCAAGGTGGCGATGGCCGGTGACGGCATCAACGACGCACCCGCGCTGGCCAGCGCCGATGTCGGCATCGCCATGGGCACCGGCACCGACGTGGCCATGTCCAGTGCCCAGGTCACCCTGGTCAAGGGCGACCTGCGCGGCATCCTGCGCGCACGCGCGCTATCGGATGCCACGGTGCGCAACATGCGCCAGAACTTGAGCTTCGCCTTCCTCTACAACGCCATCGGCGTGCCCATCGCCGCCGGCGTGCTGTACCCGGTGTTCGGCCTGCTGCTCAGCCCAATGATCGCCGCGCTGGCGATGAGCCTGAGTTCCGTGTCAGTCGTGGGAAACGCCCTGCGCCTCGCGAAGATCCGCCTTCCAGAAGACACCTCCCCCGAGAGCCCGGGACCCGCGCCGTTGCCCCTCAGGCTCGTTCCACAGGCGATCCCTCATGACCAGCAAGACCCGCTCACACGGACATCTGAGTCCGAAAGAAGCCGCAGCGCACGGCTGTAAGAAATCGCACACCTGGCGGGCGGTGCCTGGCACCGTCCGCCCCAACCGAGGAGGCTCCATGCAGGATCACACCAAAATGCGCGACCCGGATCACACGGCCCAGCACCCTGGCGCAACCGGTACCATGAGCGCGCCCATGCAGCACGACGCGGGCGGCGGACACTATGGCCGCTTCGGCTGGATGCTGCTGCTGTCGTTCGCCGCGATGTACGTGCTGATGTATGCGATGGTCGACCGCCTGGGCAACGCCGTGCCCAATATCAACACGGCCTACATGGCCGGCCTGATGACCGCGCCGATGGCCATTCTCGAACTTCTGTTGATGGGCCGCATGTACCCCGACAAGCGCAAGAACGTGTTGATCGTGCTCGGCGGCGTGGTGCTGCTGCTGGCGTGCTGGTTCGCCATCCGCCTGCAGGCCGGCGTCGGCGACCGCCAGTTCCTGAAATCCATGGTCCCCCACCATGCCGGCGCGATCCTGATGTGCGACCAGGCCACGCTGACTGACCCCAAGGTCAAGGCGCTATGCACCGGCATCGTCAAAGCGCAGAAGGAGGAAATCGCGCAGATGAAAGCTTTGCTTGAGCGCTAGGCTATATAAGTCCGACGGTCTGTAATTTGCCGAAGGGCCCTCCACGTCCAGTCGTGGGGGCCGTCAACGTCGCATCGCCAATGGGCTACTGTTAGTGCATGGCCTCGCAATCAATCGCATCCAGCACGATGTGGATCAAGAGCCCGATGCCAAGTGGCCTTGCGCGTCTTGGCAGCAGCAACAGCAGGTACGCGAAGATTGCAGGCGCGGTGTGCAAGGGATGAAAGCCGATGCTGCAACGTCCCGGCGCGTAGATGGGATCGGCGAGCAGGTGGTCCACGTCGATCAACCAGCCGGCAAGCATCCACAGGAACGCCCAGCGCCTGCGGTCCGGGTAGAACGCGAACGCGACCGCAGCAGGAACGGCGGCATGCAACACAAGGTGCACGGCCGACAGCAGATCGAAACTTGCCGGCATCAACCTTCCCGTTTCCGAGAAAGTAGTGCGGCCTGAGGCCGGATCACCGGATTTCCATCATTGGATCGGCACATCGTAGATCAGCCCCGGCGTCGGTTCGGGCTGGAAGGTGTAATGCCACCATTCCATCGGGTAATTGCGGAAGCCTTGGGCGGCCATGGCGTCGCGCATTAGGTCGCGGTTGCGGCGCTGGGCGTCGCTGACTTCCGGGGAATCGGTATTGGCGCGGGCACCGAAGAAGTCGAACTCGGTGCCCATGTCGAGCGGATTGCAGTTCGCCCCCTGCGCATCGCATTGGATCAGGTTCAGGTCCAGCGTCGCGCCGCGGCTGTGGCCGGAAACCCGGCCGATGTAGACGCCGGGCAATGCCGACTTGTCGAGATCCGGATAGTGGCGCGCCTTGGTGGCAACGTCATTCGGGTTCTCGACCCAGCGCATGAAATGGGC
>JBBQHK010000100.1:0-2465 GCA_038323895.1 Lysobacterales bacterium
CCGGCGGTCCCCGTGCGCTGTGGCTGCCGACCACCTCGGGAAAGGGCCTGCTGCTGCAGCCCGGGCAGCCCGATGCCCTGCTAAAGCATCTGCGCGAACTGGCACAGCCCCAGCCACGCCGCTAAGCTGGGGCGATGCGCCGCCCACCCCGAATCCTGATCAACACGTCGACCATCGAGCTTTGGCCCGGCGGCCTGCTGCGGGCTCGCAGCAACGCCGACGCGCGCCTGATGGCGCGCGCGCACATGGTGCTGAGGCGCAAGCGCGATGGTCGCTACCTTGCTGCAGTGGTGGGCGAAGGCATCCAGTCGCTGATGCCGCGCTGGTCGCGCGAGCCGGGCGTGGACGAGGCGCTCGATCACATCGATGAGGTCGCGCTGGACCGCGGCCGGGATATCGACGCCATGGGGGTGCTGCCGCTGGACGGCCTGCACGAGCGCCTTGATCGCCTTGGCCTGGACGACCGCTACGCCCGGGAAACGGGCCTGCAGCTGATCCCGGAACCCGCTGCGCTCGCCTTGGCCGGATTTGATCGCTATCGAAGGCCGCTGTGGCTTACCGCCGGCGCCGCGCGCGCGTGGACAATGCTGAAGTACGCCGCCGCACAAGACGAGGTCGTGCTGGAGGCAATTTCGGGATATCGCAGCCACGCTTACCAACTGGGCATTTTCGAGCGCAAGCTCGCGCGCGGCCAGGACGTTCGGCAGATCCTCACCGTGAACGCCGCACCCGGGTACAGCGAGCACCATGACGGCAACGCACTGGACATCGGGGCGCCGGGCGAGCCGTCGGCCGAGGAATCCTTCGAGGACACACATGCCTTCGAATGGCTGCAGGCCAACGCCGCGCGGTTCGGCTTCCGCATGAGTTATCCGCGCGACAATCCGCACGGCATCGTTTACGAACCATGGCACTGGTACCACGTTGGCACCAGCGGCCAAGACTGACACCCATTCAATCTTCCACCCCCAAAGGAAACTCCAATGACCGAACTCGCCTCCCTGCAGAACCACCAGGTCCGCCTGGCCTCCCGCCCCGTCGGCATGCCCACGCGCGACAACTGGAAGTTCACCACCGAGCCGGTCGGCGAACCCGCGCCGGACGCGATCCTGGTCAAGACCCTGTACCTGTCGCTGGATCCAGCGATGCGCGGCTGGATGAATGAAGGCAAGTCGTACATTCCCCCGGTAGGCATCGGCGAAGTCATGCGCGCCGGCGGCATCGGCAAGGTGATTGCATCGAACAACGCCGCCTTCGCCGTGGGCGACCTGGTCAGCGCCGGTATCGGCGTACAGGAATACAAGGAGTTCTCGGCCGCAGAGATCAATCGCAGCGCCGTGTTCAGGATCGATCCGCGCCTCGCGACGCCGACGCAGTGGCTCAACGTGCTGGGCATGCCCGGCATGACCGGCTACTTCGGCCTGATGGACGTGGGCCGGCCGAAGGCCGGCGAAACCGTGGTGGTCTCGGGCGCTTCGGGCGCGGTCGGCCAGACCGTCGGCCAGCTTGCGAAGATCAAGGGCTGCCGCGTGGTCGGCATCGCAGGCGGCAAGGCCAAGTGCGACTGGGTGGTCAAGGAGCTTGGCTTCGACGCGTGCATCGACTACAAGAACGAGGACGTGCGCGAAGGCCTTAAAACCCACTGCCCGGAAGGCGTCGACATTTATTTCGACAACGTAGGCGGCGAGATCCTGGACCACGTGCTCGGGCGGATCCGCCGCAGCGCGCGCATCATCATCTGCGGCGCCATCTCGCAATACAACAACACCTCCGCCGTGCAGGGCCCGAAGAACTACCTGTCGCTGCTGGTCAACCGCGCGCGCATGGAAGGCATCGTGGTGTTCGACTACGCCGACCGCTATCCGGTGGCCATCGCAGAGCTGGCGAAGTACCTCAAGGACGGCACGATGAAGTCCAAGGAAGACGTGGTGGTCGGCATCGAGACCTTCCCGGAAACCCTGGTCAAGCTGTTCACCGGCGAGAACTTCGGCAAGCTGGTGCTGCAGGTCGCCGAAAGCTGAAAGTGGGTTGGCTGATGGTGCAAGAGTGTTTTATTCGGCCGCGGAGCAACTGAGGCCCCCTACCGGAGCAGGAGCGAAGTCCAAAGCTTTCGCGCCCTGCGCGAGTTCCTTTTGTCTTGGCAAAGGGAACCACTGCGCAGCGAAGCGGAGCGAACGGCGAAGCCGGCCCTAAGGGCGAGCGAGCTGCGCGAAGTAAGGCTGTTCAAGTCGGACGTGAGCCGATGCGGTGGAGCTGGTACAACGTCACCAGCCCCACCGTATGCGGTGCGCGCGCTCGAAGTGCGCTTGAGCCCGCCGCTCCGCCGCTCCTGCATCTGCTCTTGTCTCTGCTCCTGCCCTGCACTTCTTGAGCCGTAAAGCGAGCCGAGCACCGCAGCGGGAGGCGGCCGAAGAGGCGCCCTTGTCTGAGCGCAGCGAGTTTGGGCGCCGTGCCGCCTCACGCGA
>JBBQHK010000101.1:0-2379 GCA_038323895.1 Lysobacterales bacterium
TCAATCGAGAAACGGATCACCGCCACGCTGGTATCGCGCTCCAGGTACTCGACGCGATCAATGTTGGACTCCGCACGCGCGATGGCCGCCGCGATTTGCGCCAGTGAGCCGGGGCGGTTGTCGACTTCGACACGCAACGCTGCATCGAAATCGCCGGAGACCTCGCGATCCCAGCCGATCTGCACCCAGCGCTCAGGCGACTTGCGGTACTCGGCGACGTTCGGGCATTCCAGCCGATGCACCACGATGCCCTTGCCGGCGCTGTGGTAGCCCATGATCTCGTCACCCGGAATCGGCAGGCAGCACTTCGCAAACGAGATGACGCCGCGTTCCTCACCCGTGATCAGGATGCGTTCCTGCGGTGCGCCGCCAGCCGACTGCAGCATATCGGGGGTCTCTTCCGAGGCGACATGGGCCAATACCCGCGCGACTTGGGCGGGCATGCGGTTGCCCAGTGCAATGTCCGCCAGCAGCTCTTCGAGTCGCGGGAAGCGATTTTCCGCCAGATAGGTGTCCAGCCGTTCCGGCGGCAGGCGATCCAGCGACGTGCCCTGGCCGCCCAGCGCACGATCCAGCATTCGGTGCCCAAGCTGGACCGCGTCCTCGTGATCGAGGTGCTTGAGATGGTGACGGATCGCGGTACGCGCCTTTCCGGACACCACGAACCCCAACCACTGCGCCGCCGGCGCGGCGGACTTCGCAGTGATCACTTCCACCGTCTGTCCACTGACCAGGGTGGTGCGCAGGGGCGCGAGCTTCTTGTCGACGCGCACAGCGACCGCGTGATTGCCCACATCGGTATGCACGGCATAGGCGAAATCCAGTGCCGTCGCATTGCGCGGCAAGGCCAGGATGTCGCCCTTGGGCGAGAACAGGTAAACCTCGTCCGGGAACAGGTCGACCTTGACGTTCTCCAGGAACTCCAGCGAGGAGCCCGTGCTGCGCTGGCTCTCGACCAGGTTGGCGATCCACGCAGAGGCGCGACTCTGTGCGTTGCTGCTAGGCTCGCCGCCATGTTTGTAAGCCCAATGCGCGGCGACGCCGCGTTCCGCGACCAGGTCCATCTCACGGGTGCGGATCTGTACTTCAATGGGCGAGCCATACGGCCCGAACAACACGGTATGCAACGACTGGTAGCCATTGGCCTTGGGAATTGCGATGAAATCGCGGAAGCGAGTGTCCAGCGGCTTGAACACCGAATGCACCACACCGAGCGCGTGATAGCAGTCTGCCACGGTGTCCACGATCACCCGGTAACCGAACATGTCCATCACCTGGGTGAACGTCCGGCGTTCGGCGCGCATCTTGGTGTAGATGCTCCACGGCGTCTTGATCCGACCGACCAGACGATGTTCAAGCTTCTCGATCGCCAACCGTTGCGCCAACTGCGCCTCGATCTGGGCCAGGGATTCACGACGCACCAAGGGCTGCGAGCGAATGCGCTTGTCGATGACGGCATGCCGCCATGGGTGCAACGCGCGGAAACCGAGATCCTGCAACTCGGCCTTGATCAGGTTCATGCCCAGCCGCTGCGCAATCGGCGCGTAGATTTCCAGCGTCTCATTGGCGATGCGCCGGCGCGCCTCCGCCGACTGCGCGCCCAGCGTGCGCATGTTGTGGAGCCGATCGGCCAGCTTGATCAGGATCACCCGCAAATCGCGTGACATCGCCAGAAGCATCTTGCGGAAGCTTTCCGCCGCGGCCTCCTGGCGGTCGGCGAAGTGCAGCTTGTCGAGCTTGGTGACACCGTCAACGAGATCAGCCACGGTCTCGCCGAACTGGGCGGCGATATCCCCGCGCGTCAGCGGCGTGTCCTCGATGGTGTCGTGCAGGATTGCCGCGATCAGGGTTTCAACATCAAGTCCCTGGTCTGCAAGCACATGGGCGACAGCCACCGGATGCGTGATGTAGGGCTCGCCAGACTTGCGCATCTGACCCGCATGCGCGGCAGCGCCAACCGTCCAAGCGCGACGCAACAACTGATGCTGCTTCGGCGCCAGATAGCCCGCTGCCCGTTCCAGCACCTGCACGTAGTCCGGCACCGTGCCGTCGTCGGGCACGGCAGCGGGCGGTGGGGACTGCGCTGGATCTCCGGGGCTCATGACGTCGAGCCTAACCGCGACGTTGCATACCCGCAAACACAAATGCAGCGGATACGAAAACGGCCCCGCAGGGCCGTTTCGAACATACTGCTGGTACTGGGCTCAGTCGTCGTTCTTCATGTCGTCGTCGCCGGCTACCACTTCGGCAGCGGCCCATTCCAGCGCCTCGCGTTCCTTGCGCTCGCGCTCGGCCTTCTCGACCGCGTCGATGTAGCCGACATCGATCTCGCGTGCGGCGATTTCGCGCAGGGCGAGAACCGTCGGCTTGTCATTGGCT
>JBBQHK010000102.1:0-2143 GCA_038323895.1 Lysobacterales bacterium
GCCGGAGGAACGATACGTGTCGATCCTGAGGTCAGCCGGATTGATGACGATGTCGGTTTCGCCCACTTCGATTGCGATGATCGCAACGGTAGCCGCCGAGGTATGGATGCGGCCCTGTGACTCGGTCGCCGGTACCCGCTGTACGCGGTGGGTGCCGGATTCGTATTTCAGTCGGGCGTAAGCGCCGTCGCCTTCGACCCGGGCCACGATTTCCTTGTAGCCGCCGTGCTCACCCGGGCTAGCCGACTCCACTTCGACCCTCCAGCCATGGCGCTCGGCATAGCGGCAGTACATGCGGAACAGGTCACCTGCGAAGATCGCCGCCTCGTCCCCGCCGGTGCCGGCGCGGACCTCCAGATAGATGCCGCCATCGTCGCGGATATCGCGTGGCACCAGTTGCCCCAGTAGCTCGGTTTCCAACTGCTGCAAACGCTGATTGGCGGACGCGATTTCGTCATCGGCCAGCGCGCGCAACTCCGGGTCTGCACGCATGGCTTCCGCAGTGCTGAGGTCGGCACGTGCCAGCGCTTCCGCTGCCAAGGCATCTGCCACGGGTTGCAGGGCCGAACATTCCCGCGACAGACTGCGAAAGCGGTTTTGGTCAGCGGCCACGGAAGGATCGGCCAACAGTCGCTCGATTTCCTGGCGGCGCTCAACCAGCGCGTCGAGTTTCCGGCGCAATCCAGGCGTCATGCGGATGTCTCATCGACATCACTGCCGTCACTCACGGGTGAACCGGTTGTCGAGGTATTCGGGAACAGTCGCTCCGCCGCGCGATTGAGTTCGCCATCACCACTCAACGCGGCTTCGCGCAGGGCAATGGTCGGCGCATGCAGCAGGCGGTTCGTCAGCGTATGCGCCAGAAATTCCAGCGCTTGCTCCGCGGGTACGCCGGCAGCCAGTTGCTGGCGAGCCTTGGCCAGCGCGTCGATGCGGGCGCTGTCGCCGTGCGCGCGCAGGCGCAGGAGCGGTTGTTGGCGGCTACTCGCCGCGAACTGTTCCACAAAACGCGCCACCTGGAATTCGATGATTGCTTCGGCCTGTTCAGCGGCTTCCCGGCGGCCACGACGGTTGTCCTCGATGGCCCGTTCCAGATCGTCCACGGTGTAGAGAAACACGTCGCGCATGCCGGCCACGTCCGCCGCGATGTCGCGTGGCACGGCGAGGTCCAGCAGCAGCATCGGACGATGCCGACGCTTGGCCATCGCATGTTCGATGTGGCTGCGTCGCAGGACCGGCTCGCGACTCGCGGTTGCGCTGATGACGATGTCGGCTTCGTCGAGATGATGCTCAAGTTCGGCCAGCGGCAAGGCGATGCCGCCATGGCGGCTGGCCAGGTCCTGTGCGTGGGCGAGCGTGCGATTGGCGACCAGCAGTCGCTGCACGCGCGCCTCGACCAGGTGTCGGGCGGCCAGTTCGATGGTTTCTCCGGCACCGATCAGCAGCACCGTGGATTCATCCAGTCGGGCGAAGGATTCCTGCGCCAGACGCACCGCAGTGGAGGCGACCGAGACTGGATTGGCGCCGATGCGGGTGTCGGTGCGTGCGCGCTTGGCGGTGGCGAAGGCCTGCTGGAATAAGCGGTCAAGCGGCCCGCCAAGGATCCCGGCATCGCGCGATGCAGCCCAGGCTTGCTTCACTTGTCCGAGGATCTGCGGTTCGCCCAGCACCAGCGAATCCAGTCCGGTCGCAACGCGGAACAGGTGGCGCACTGCATGTGCATCACGGTGCCGGTAAAAATAGGCTTCGAGGTCGTGGCCGGTCCGCGGGTGCGTCGTCAGCCAATGTGCGAGCGACTGCCCGTCATCGTCGGTCTGTGCGTAGATCTCGGTGCGGTTGCAGGTGGACAGCAGGACCGCTTCACGCACCGACGGCACATCGCGCAACGTGATCAGGGCTGGCCGCAAGGCATCCTGGGCAAACGCCACCTTCTCGCGCAGGGCAACCGGCGCGGTTTGATGGTTGATGCCGAGGACGTGCAATTTCATGCGGTGGCGGGTTCCAGCAATTTCATTCAGGTGCCTGCGCTAAGCTGCTGGCACAACCGCATAGTGTACCGGCCCGCCCATATGCCCATGCCGCATCGTCCTCGTTTCCGCCTGTTATTGACTGCCTTGCTCGTGGCCTGCATGGGCTTGGCGCA
>JBBQHK010000103.1:0-2010 GCA_038323895.1 Lysobacterales bacterium
TTCAGCGAAATCGCGCCGAGCGCGACCACCATCAGCAACGCTGCGACTGCCAACGACGCCATGCGAAGGCGCATGAAGTCGATCTTGCTGTCGTACGGGAACAAATTGAAAGGCTTCATCTTGCGTGTTCCTCAGATCGCGATCGACTTGAGCTTCTTGCGGCGCCCATAGACCAGCGTGGCAATGCCTCGAGACACGGAAACCGCGGTGTACATCGACGTCAGGATGCCCAGGATCAACGCCACCGCGAACCCCTTCAGAGGTCCCGTGCCGAAGGCGAACAGGGCGACGCCGGCGAGCATGGCGGTGGTGTTGGAGTCAGTGATGGTGCCGGAGGCCTTGTCGTAGCCAGCGGCGATAGCCGACTGCGGCGGCATGCCGGTTCGCAGCTCCTCACGGATGCGCTCGTTGATCAGCACATTGGCGTCCACCGACATGGCCACGGTCAAAGCCAGGCCTGCAAGACCGGGCAAGGTCAGGGTGAACCCGAGCACGGACATCAGCGCGATGACCAGCAGCAGGTTCATCAGCAACGCCGTGCACGTGATGATGCCGAATACGCGGTAGTAAAAGAGGAAGAACAGCAGAGCGAACACGAATGCGCCCAGGGCTGCGTTGGTGCCGCGGCGGATGTTTTCCTTGCCCAGGCTGGGGCCGATGGTGCGCTCGTCGATGAAGTCCATGGGAGCGGCCAGTGCGCCGGCGCGCAGCAGCAAGGCCAGGTCCGCCGCTTCCTTCATGCTTTCAAGGCCGGTGGTCTGGAAGTCGCGGCCCAGGGTGCTCTGGATGGTGGCCACCGAGATCACCTGCTCGCTGGTGCGGGTGCTGCGGACTTCCTTGCCGTCGATGATCTTTACTTCCGGCACGCGTTCGATGTACACCACCGCCATCGGCTTGCCGACGTTCTGGCTGGAATAGTCGAACATGCGCTGGCCGCCCACGCTGGTCAGGCGCACGCTGACCGCCGGGGTACCGGACTGCGAATCCAGGAACGCGGACGCGCTCTGCAGCTGTTCACCCGAGGCAATGACGCGCTTGTTGAGCAGCACCGGCACCGGCTTGCCGTCGGCGCCAATCTCCTTGCGCTCGTACAGGCGGGCTTCCGGCGGCACCAGGGCGTTGTCACGGGCCTCGTAGGCATTGCCTTCGACCACGCCGCGATACTCCAGCGTGGCGGTCGCGCCCAGGATGCGCTTCGCCTGCGCCGTGTCCTGTACGCCAGGCAATTCGACGACCACGCGGTCCGCGCCCTGGCGCTGGATGATCGGCTCGGAGACGCCCAGCTGGTTGATGCGGTTGTTGATGGTGCCGATGTTCTGCTGCACTGCCTCAGTGAGCATCTTGTCCAGCTCACCCTGGGGAATGCGCACCGTGACCCTTTCGCCTGCTGCCTCCACTACGTAGGTGGGCATGTCGCGCGCAAGCAGCTGCCGCGCCTTGTCGATGTCCTGGCCGGGGCGCAGGACCGCCACCACGTTGTTGCCGGGTGCCGGCTCGACAGAAGTGAAGAGGATCCTGTTGTCGCGGAACATCACGCGCATGTCCTCGGCGGTTGCCTCGAAGCGCTTGGCCAGCGCGGCTTGCCGGTCGACCTGCATCAGAAAGCGCACCCCGCCGCGCAAATCGAGGCCGAGGAACATCGGCTTGGCACCAATCGCCTGCAACCATGCCGGCACCGTGGATGCCTGGTTGAGCGCGATTACATAGCCAGTTTCAAGCTCTTCGCGGACCGCGTCCGATGCACGCGACTGGGCATCCGCGCTGCCGGTGCGAATCAGCAGATTGCCGTCATTGCCAATGGTGCTTGACGCAAACGGAACGCCGGCCTTTTTCAGCGATGCCTCTACGCGCTGCTGCAGGGCCGCATCGACCTTGGCGCCGCGATTCGCCGTCACCTGGACCGCAGGATCCTGCGGGAACAGGTTGGGGAGCGCGTACAGCAAGCCAAAGGCAAGCACGATCAGGGCCAGGAGATATTTCCAGCGGGCGTATTCAAGCATCGCAAAACCC
>JBBQHK010000104.1:0-1996 GCA_038323895.1 Lysobacterales bacterium
GAAACAAGCTGTCGATCTTGTCATCCAGTTCCTTGCCGACCTGTGCCACGACCTGATCCGCCTGGATCGAGACCGAGATGTGGTGGATGAAGTAGATCAACACCCCAACGCTGACAACGGACAGCAGCACCCAGATGCTGACGGACAGATGCGGCACAAAGGCCCCCTCGTCGGCGCGCCGGATGGTGCGCAGCACAAGCAGGCAGTACACGAATGTGGCCACGAAAGTGCCCAGCACCACCTGGTTGACGGTGTCGCGCATGAAGTTGCGCAGCAGGCGCGGGCCCAACTGCGACGAGGCGAGCGACAGCGCCACTAGCGTCATCGAGAATACGGTGCCGGCAATGGCGATCATCGATCCGGCTACGGTGCCCAGCACCAGGCTTGCGCCCTCGGCACCACCTGAATAGCTCCAGCCCAGGCGCTGAAGTAAATCACCAGCGACGGCCCTGTCGAGCGCGACGGAAGAGAAAGCCAGCGCGGCGGCCAGGCACGCCATGGCCGCTGGCACGAACCAGAAGCTGGATCGAAGGCGACCCCAGTATTTCAGTAGCAGTGTTTTCATGAAGCTTCACTTCAATTCGTGCGCCTTGAACCAAGCGCCAAGCTGGCGCTGAACAAGCCATTGCCACAGTGTAGGTTCTCTAACCGAAGCATGCTGTTCGTCCACCAACACCGCCCCGCCTTGTTTTCAGGTGCTCGCAGCATTTCACGCACGGACCGAACGCAGCATCGCCGCGAACTCATGGAGTGTCGCGCTACCGCTTGCGTCGGCCGTCTTCAGCCAGGCCTGCAGGTCGGCCACAAGTTGTTCGCCGGACGCCGAACGATTCCACAGCTGTCGAAGTTGTTCGCGCATCGCGACCAGTTCGGCAAGCGTCTGGCTTTGCGCAACCGCGCTCGCCACCTGCGCGCGCTGGCCGGTCGGGATATGGCTCGCATCGCGGTGCAGCCAGCGGCGGGCGTTGCGCAGGTTCGCAAGCTCGGAGACCGAGTGCCCCTGCGTGCTCATCCGCAACCCTTCGGCAAAGGCCACGCGGCGCACACGCCTTGCATAGTTCGCCATGAACTCGTAGCGGTTCGCGATGATCGCGGCCAGCATGGCTGCATCCGCCACTGGCCGCGCCGATCCGAGCCGCAACTGCGGCCGTACCCTGCGCACGGTGGCCAGACCCAGCATTTCGAGGCTGCGGATGTAGGCCCAGCCGAGGTCGAACTCATGGCGCCGCACAGACAGCTTCGCTGAAGTCGGATAGGTGTGGTGGTTGTTGTGCAGTTCCTCGCCGCCGATCAGAATGCCCCAGGGCACGATGTTGCGGCTTGCATCGGCGACCTCGAAGTTGCGGTAGCCCCACCAGTGGCCAATGCCGTTGACGATGCCGGCCGCGCTGACCGGAATCCAGAGCATCTGCACCGCCCAGACGGTCGCGCCGATCGCGCCAAACAGCAGCAGATCGATCGCGAGCATCAGGCCAACGCCGTGAAAACTGTGCGGCGTGTAGAGCTTGCGCTCGATCCAGTCGTCGGGCATGCCGGCGCCGTATTGATCGAGCATGCGCCGGTCCATTGCAGCGGCCGCATAAAGCTCGCTACCGCGCAGCAGCACGGCTGCGATGCCGCGGGTCTGCGGGCTGTGCGGGTCATCCGGCGTCTCGCAGGCAGCGTGGTGCTTTCTGTGCACCGCCACCCATTCGCGTGTCACTATACCGGTACCAAGCCAGAGCCAGCACCGGAAAAAATGAGACGGCAGCGCATGCAGCTCGACCGAGCGATGCGCCTGGCTGCGGTGCAGGAAGATAGTGACCGCGGCGCTCGTGACGTGCGTCGTCACGAGCGTATAAGCGACGATCTGCCAGCCGCTGAAACTGACAAGTCCGTGCACGAGCCAGTCGACGAGCGCGTCGTGCAGAGTGGACCGCAGTTCGGTCATGGGCATCGGGATTCCTCAATGTATCAGTGTGGTCTGCGGGCGCCGCACTATTGGGTCGAGCGGACC
>JBBQHK010000105.1:0-1921 GCA_038323895.1 Lysobacterales bacterium
CACTGACCCGGTGACGCCCCCGAAGTCTTAGCCAGCCGGTTGCGAAGGGCGATGGCGTCCATCGCGATGCGGCGTAGCGGGTGGTGCCGCGTGGCAGGGCACGATATGGCTTGACTTTCTTTCCTGCAGGGTCTTCTCTTGGATCGGGGCATTCATATGTGATCGAAGAATCGGGGTATGCGCAACAAGCCTGACGACACCCGCGCGCCGCACGTGCCTCCATTGCCCTGGTGGCACTGGTTCGGCAGCGCCCTGATCCTGCTGTTGCTTGGCTTGGGTGCGGCCATGTCCTGGCCCGGCGGGTCGCTTGCGGCCTCCGGGTGGGCCGCGCAGCTCGTGTTCGCGGCGTCGGCATTGGCGGCAGTGCTGTGGGTGATCGGCGGGATCGCCCTGCACCGCGCGATAAAGCATTCGGCAGGCTTGGCAGGTCAGCTGGCTGCAAGTGGTGAAGGCGTCGACGTGGACGGTCATCCAGTCTTGCGCGAGAGCCAGCAAGACATCACCGAATTCGCCCGGGTCCGCGACGAGCTGTTGGCGGCGCAGGAAGACTACCGCTTCCTGTTCGAGCGAAATCCGCTGCCGCTGATGGTCTACAACCGCGCGTCGTTGTCCATCCTGGAAATGAACGAAGCTGCGATCGGGCACTATGGTTACAGCCGCGGCGAGCTGTTGGACATGACCGTGCTGGACATGCGCCCGCCAAGCGACGTCGAGGACACTCGCCAGCGCCTATTGACGCCCGGGCAACCGTTTCCGCAGGGCAGGACCTGGACCCACCGCAAGAAGGACGGCACGGATATCCGCGTGCGCGTCTACGGACATGATCTCGAATTCAAAGGCCAACCGGCCCGACTCGCAGCGCTGTATGACGTGACCGAGCTGGAAACAACCCAACTCCGCTTCCAACTGGTCGCACGCGCCGCCAGCGATGCGATCTGGGACTGGGACCTGGGCGACAGCACGCTGTGGTGGAGCGGCAGCTTCTACAGCACCTTCGGATACGACCCGGACACGATGCCGCCTACGCTGGAAGCCTGGTCCAAACTCCTGCATCCGGACGACCACGGCACCGTGATGGCGAGCCTGGATGGGGCCATCGCCGATCCGGGCATCGTCACGTGGAGCTCGGAATACAGGTTCCTGCATTACGACGGAGGCTACCGCGACGTGCTCGACCGCGGTTTCATCCTTCGCAATGCCGACGGACAGGCGACGCGCGCCGTAGGCGGCATGCTGGATATCACCGAGAAGCGTAGCGCCGATTCGGAAATGCGCCTGCTGCAACGCACCGTCGAGTCGGCGCTCAATGGCATCTGCATCGTGGATATGCGGCGCGATGACCAGCCGATCGTGTACGTCAATCCGGCTTTCGAACAAATGACCGGTTACAGGGCCGACGAGGTGATCGGTCGCAATTGCCGGTTCCTGCAGGGCCCGGAACGCGACGAGACCGCAATGGACAAGATCCACGAGGCATTGCGCACCGAGCAGCCAGTGCAGGTGCTTTTGAAGAACTACCGAAAGGACCGGACGCCTTTCTGGAATGAACTGCTGTTGTCGCCGGTGCGCGACGACGACGGCGCCCTGAGACATTACGTGGGTGTCCAGAACGACGTCAGCGAGCGCTATCGGCTGGAATCAAGGCTGGCCTATGCCGCCAGCCATGACACGTTGACTGGGCTGGTCAACCGCGCCGAGCTGCGCCAGCACCTGGAACGGGTCATCGCAGACGCTGACATTGCGCACCACAGTGCGGCACTGCTGTTCATCGACCTGGACAATTTCAAGCTGATCAACGACAGCCTGGGGCACGAAACCGGTGACGCCGTGCTCAAGGTAGTCGCGAGCAGGCTGCGTGGCGCGACCCGCTCCAGCGACTTGGTGGCACGTTTCGGCGGCGACGAATTCGTCGCCCTGCTGC
>JBBQHK010000106.1:0-1895 GCA_038323895.1 Lysobacterales bacterium
CGGCTCGAACTCGCTCTGCGGGATCGGTCCGATGATGCCGAAATGGTTGCGGGTCGGCTTCATGAAGACCGGAATGGCGCCGGTCATGATGATCGCGTGCAGGATCGACTTGTGGCAGTTGCGGTCCACCACCACCACGTCACCCGGCGCCACCGTGTGGTGCCAGACCATCTTGTTGCTGGTGCTGGTGCCGTTGGTCACGAAGAAGCAGTGGTCGGCGTTGAAGATGCGCGCCGCGTTGCGCTCGCTGGCCGCCACCGGGCCGGTGTGGTCCAGCAGCTGCCCGAGCTCCTCCACCGCGTTGCAGACGTCGGCGCGCAGCATGTTCTCGCCGAAGAACTGGTGGAACATCTGCCCGACCGGGCTCTTGAGGAAGGCCACCCCTCCGGAGTGTCCCGGGCAGTGCCAGGAGTAGGAACCGTCCTCGGCGTAGTCGAGCAGCGCCTTGAAGAACGGCGGCTGCACACCTTCCAGGTAGCTCTTGGCCTCGCGGATGATGTGGCGCGCCACGAACTCCGGCGTGTCCTCGAACATGTGGATGAAGCCGTGCAGCTCGCGCAGGATGTCGTTGGGAATGTGGCGCGAGGTCTTGGTCTCGCCGTGCACGTAGATCGGCACGTCCGGATTGCGCCGGCGCACCTCCACGATGAAGTTGCGCAGGTTCAGCAGCACCGGGTCGACGTCCGGCCCGGCCGTGAACTCCTCGTCATCGATCGACAGGATGAAGGCGCTGGCGCGGCTCTGCTGCTGCGCGAACTGCGACAGGTCGCCGTAGCGTGTCACGCCCAGCACCTCGAAGCCCTCGGTCTCGATCGCCTGCGCCAGCGCGCGGATGCCCAGCCCGGAGCTGTTTTCGGAGCGGTAGTCTTCGTCGATGATGACGATGGGAAAGCGGAATTTCATGGGCAGGAGCCTTCGGCGGCGGGCCGATAAAACGAGAAAGAGGGGCGCAGTGTATGCAAAGCGGCAGGCCGCCACGGCGCGACACGGGCCTGTCGCCCGCGCCAGGCGAGAAAAATGCCGCTCCTGAAAGCAAAAAACCCTATGAAGGCATAGGGTAGATGGTGGTGGTCGGAGCGAAAGGATTCGAACCTTCGACCCTCTGGTCCCAAACCAGATGCGCTACCAGGCTGCGCCACGCTCCGACATGCGACGCATTCTACCTTGCCTGCGTGGCCCATCCTGGAAAGCGGCCTGGTGTCTTGACGAACGGGTATCGAATGGCATGGCACCCACGCCGGTTTCGAATCAGATTCCTGCTGATCCCCGCTCCGGATGCGGAACCGCGCGTTCCAGATCCTTCAGCGATTGCTTCAGGCTGCGCGCCGCGGTGTCGACCACGGCGTCGGCGCGTGCATAGAGGGCTTCGCGGCTGGCCAGGATGCGGCGGATGTCTTCCATCGCCTCCTCCATCACGCCGCGCGCGACGCCGTTGCCGGCGACGCGGGTCTCGAAGGGCCGCATGTCGCCCTGGGCGATGACGCGGCTCATGTGTTCCTCCGGGCTGGCCTTGAGCCACACGCAGTAGAAGCGGCTTTGCAGCAGGTCGAAGGTTTCGCGCTCGCTCACGATGCTGCCGCCGGTGGTCATCACCACGCCATCACCGTGGTCCTCGGCGATCCGGAACAGCGCCCGCCGCTCGTAGCGCCGGTAACCGGCCTGCCCGTGCAGCAGCAGGATCTCGTTCATGCTGGTGCCGGCCTCGCGCTCGATCTCCCGGTCAAGTTCCACGAAAGGGACGCCGCGTACGGCGGCGAGCTGTGCGCCCAGCGTGGACTTGCCGGCGCCACGCAGGCCGATCAGGGCGATCCGGTGTTCGCGGCCCTGCGCGTCGTCCAGCCCGAAAGTGCTGGAAAGCAGGCCGTGCGCCTGATCCAGCTGTCCGTCGTCCAACC
>JBBQHK010000107.1:0-1882 GCA_038323895.1 Lysobacterales bacterium
ATCTACGAGGCAGTGATCCGCAAGGAACGCCGCGGCGACTACCTCGGCGGCACCGTGCAGGTCATTCCGCACGTGACCGACGAGATCAAGCGCTGCATCGATGCCGCTACCGCGGGCTTCGACGTTGCGCTGGTGGAAATCGGCGGCACCGTGGGCGACATCGAATCGCTGCCGTTTCTGGAAGCCATCCGCCAGTTGCGGATCGAGCGCGGGCCGGACATGGCGATGTTCATGCACCTCACCCTGATCCCGTACATCGCGGCGGCGGGCGAGCTCAAGACCAAGCCCACCCAGCACTCCGTGAAGGAGCTGCGCAGCATCGGCATCCAGCCGGACATCCTGCTCTGCCGCAGCGAACAGCCCCTGCCCGACAGCGAGCGCCGCAAGATTGCGCTGTTCACCAACGTGCCGGAAAAGGCGGTGATTTCTGCGATCGACCTGGACAACATCTACAAGATCCCGATGTGGCTGCACGGCCAGCAGTTGGACCAATTGGTGGTCGACCAGCTGCGCCTGCAGGACAAGGCCAGCGCCAGCGCGGACCTGTCGGCGTGGGAGGCCGTGGTCGATGCCTCCACCCATCCCATCGACGAAGTCACCATTGCCGTGGTGGGCAAGTACGTGGACCACCAGGACGCGTACAAGTCGGTCGGCGAGGCGTTGAAGCATGGCGGCATCCGCCAGCGCACGCGGGTCACCCTGCGTTGGCTGGAATCGCAGGATATCGAGCGCGAGGGCGCGGCGAACGTGCTTTCCGGAGTGGACGGCATCCTGGTTCCGGGCGGATTCGGCGACCGGGGCTTCGAAGGCAAGGTGCTGACCGCGCAATACGCTCGCGAGCACAAGGTGCCGTATTTCGGCATCTGCTACGGCATGCAGGCGGCCGTGGTCGACGTGGCCCGCAACATTGCGGGGCTGGCCGGTGCCAATAGCACCGAGAACGACCGCAATTGCCCGCATCCTGTCATCGGCCTGATCACCGAATGGCGCACCCAATCCGGCGACATCGAGCGCCGCGACGAGGCCTCCGATTTGGGTGGCACCATGCGCCTCGGCTTGCAGGAACAGCGCATCAAGCCGGACACCCTGGCCCACGCGATGTACGGCCAGGACGTGGTGGGCGAACGCCATCGCCACCGCTATGAATTCAACAACCGCTACCGCCCGCAGCTTGAAGAGGCCGGGCTGGTGTTCAGCGCCAAGTCGATGGACGACCTGCTGGTGGAGATGGTGGAGCTGCCACAGGCGAAGCACCCGTGGTTCCTGGCCTGCCAGGCACATCCGGAATTCCGGTCCACGCCGCGCAGCGGGCATCCGCTGTTCGTCGGCTTCATCCGCGCCGCACGCGAACACAAGGCAGGGGGCGCGTTGCTCAACGAGGCCCGCGCCAACGAGGCTCCCGGCACCGAGGCAGCAGCATGAAGCTTTGCGGATTCGAGGTTGGCCTGGACCAGCCGTTCTTCCTGATCGCAGGTCCCTGCGTGGTGGAGTCGGAACAATTGCAGCTCGACGTCGCGGGCAAGCTGAAGGAGATCACCGGCGCGCTTGGCATCAACTTCATCTTCAAGTCCAGCTTCGACAAGGCCAACCGCACTTCGCACACCAGCTTCCGCGGCCCCGGCATGGAAGAGGGCCTGCGCGTGCTGGCCGAGGTCAAGCGCCAGCTTGGCGTTCCGGTGCTCACCGACGTGCACGAATACACACCGATGGACGAGGTGGCCTCGGTTGTCGATGTGCTGCAGACGCCCGCATTCCTGGTCCGCCAGACCGACTTCATCACCAAGGTCTGCGCGGCCGGCAAGCCGGTCAACATCAAGAAGGGCCAGTTCCTCTCGCCGTGGGACATGAAGCCCGTCGTTGACAAGGCAAAGGCCACCGGCAA
>JBBQHK010000108.1:0-1847 GCA_038323895.1 Lysobacterales bacterium
ACCGACAGGATGCCGGCCAGCACGGTCAGGTCGAATTCGTGGCCTGTCACCGCAAACCAACCTGCGCTGATCAGCACGTCGTGAAGGGTTGTGACGATCGCGGCGATCGCGAATTTCAGTTCGAAGCGGGCAGAAATGTAGATCAGGAATCCGAGCACCACGAACAGCAGCGCGTAGATCCCGTTCAGCGCCAGTTCCTTGCCGACCTGTGCGCTGATCACCTCACTGCTGCGCTTTTCGGCCGGGTTTCCGGCGAGCGACGCTGCCTGGGCCACTTCGTCTCCCAGGCTCTGGACCTGGTTGTCGACTGCATCGTTGCCGCCTTCGGCCTGCAAGCGCACCAACAGGTCGGTGCCGCTGCCGAAATTCTGGACCTGCGCATTTGCAAAACCCTTCTCGTCGAGCTGCGCACGCACTGCGTCAACGTCGGGCGTGGTGGCATAGCGCAGCTCGACTCCAACGCCGCCGGTGAAGTCGAGCGCGAAGTTGAAGCCCTTAAGCGAAATGGCGCCGAGCGCGACCACCATCAGCAATGCTGCAACGGCCAGCGACCACATGCGAACCCGCATGAAGTCGATCTTGCTGTCGTACGGGAACAAATTGAACGGTTTCATTTTTCCATGTTCCTCAGATCGCGACCGACTTGAGCTTCTTACGGCGCCCATAGATAAGCGTGGCAATGCCGCGAGACACCGAAACCGCCGTGTACATCGAGGTCAGGATGCCCAGTATCAACGCCACCGCGAACCCCTTCAGCGGACCGGTTCCGAACGCGAACAGCGCGATGCCGGCGAGCATGGCGGTCAGGTTGGAGTCGGTGATGGTGCCGGTGGCCTTGTCGTAGCCGGCGGCGATCGCCGATTGCGGCGGCATGCCGGTTCGCAACTCCTCGCGGATGCGTTCATTGATCAGCACGTTCGCATCCACCGACATGGCCACCGTCAAGGCCAATCCCGCGAGGCCCGGCAAGGTAAGTGTGAAGCCGAGCATCGACATAAGCGCGATGACCAGCAGCAGGTTCATCAACAACGCCGTGCAGGTGATGATGCCGAACATGCGGTAGTAAACAAGGAAGAAGAACAGCGCAAACACGAACGCGAACAATGCTGCGGTCGAGCCGCGACGGATGTTTTCCTTGCCCAGGCTTGGGCCGATGGTGCGCTCGTCGACGAAATCCATCGGTGCGGCCAGCGCGCCGGCGCGCAGCAGCAGCGCGAGGTCGGCGGCTTCCTTCATGCTTTCCAGGCCGGTGGTCTGGAAATCCCGTCCCAGGGTGCTCTGGATGGTGGCCACTGAGATCACCTGCTCGCTGGTCCGGGTGCTGCGGACTTCCTTGCCATCGATGATCTTTACTTCCGGCACGCGCTCGATGTACACAACCGCCATCGGCTTGCCGACGTTCTGGCTGGAATAGTCGAACATGCGCTGGCCGCCCACACTGGTCAGGCGCACGCTCACCGCCGGGGTGCCGGACTGTGAATCCAGGAACGAGGACGCGCTCTGCAGTTGCTCGCCGGACGCGATCACGCGCTTGTTGAGCAGCACCGGCACCGGCTTGCCGTCGACGCCGAGCTCCTTGCGGTCGTACAGGCGGGCTTCCGGCGGGACCAAACCGTTGTCGCGGGCCTCGTAGGCATTGCCCTCGACCACGCCGCGGTATTCGAGCGTTGCCGTTGCGCCGAGGATGCGCTTGGCCTGCGCGGTGTCCTGCACGCCGGGCAGCTCGACCACCACGCGGTCGGAACCCTGCCGCTGGATGATCGGCTCGGAGACGCCCAGCTGGTTGATGCGGTTGTTGATGGTGCCGATGTTCTGCTGCACTGCCTCAGTGAGCATCTTGTCCAGCT
>JBBQHK010000109.1:0-1763 GCA_038323895.1 Lysobacterales bacterium
GAGAATCGGCTTGCCGGTTTTCAAAGAGATCGACAAGGACATAAAGCGCGTTGTTCCGTGCATGCATAGCGTAGGTGCGCCCCTTGCTCCAGGACAGCGCGATGTAACGTGGCCTTGCAATCCCGACAAGTACATCGTGCATTTCCCTGAGACTCGCGAAATCTGGTCCTACGGCTCCGGCTATGGTGGCAACGCGCTGCTGGGCAAGAAGTGCTTCGCGCTGCGCATCGCCTCGACCATGGGCCGCGAAGAAGGCTGGCTGGCCGAGCACATGCTGATCCTGGGCGTGACCAATCCACAAGGCAAGAAGTACCACGTGGCGGCGGCCTTTCCCTCGGCCTGCGGCAAGACCAATTTTGCGATGCTGATCCCGCCCAAGGGCTTCGAGGGCTGGAAGGTCACCACCATCGGCGACGACATCGCCTGGATCAAGCCGGGTCCGGACGGTCGCCTGCATGCGATCAACCCCGAGGCGGGCTACTTCGGCGTTGCTCCGGGCACCAGCATGGAGACCAATCCGAACTGCATGGCCAGCCTGGACCGCGACGTGATCTTCACCAATGTCGCGCTTACCGACGACGGCGACGTGTGGTGGGAAGGCATGGGCGAGCCCCCCGCGCACGCGATCGACTGGCAGGGCAGGGACTGGACGCCGCAGATCGCCAGGGAGACCGGCGCCAAGGCGGCACATCCCAACGCCCGCTTCACCGTGGCCGCCGTGAACAATCCGGCGCTGGACAGCGCCTGGGACGACCCGCAGGGCGTGGCGATCGACGCCTTCATCTTCGGCGGACGGCGCTCCAACACTGTGCCGCTGGTGACCGAAGGCCGCAACTGGGTGGAGGGTGTCTACATGGCCGCGACCATGGGATCCGAAACCACGGCCGCCATCACCGGCGAGGTCGGCGTGGTGCGGCGCGATCCCTTCGCGATGATCGCGTTCGCGGGCTACAACATGTCGGACTATTTCCAGCATTGGCTGGACGTGGGCGCCAAGCTTCAGGCCTCAGGCGCCCGACTGCCGAAGATCTACACCGCCAACTGGTTCCGCAAGGGTCCGGACGGCAAGTTTGCCTGGCCCGGGTTCGGCGAAAACATGCGCGTTCTCAAGTGGATGATCGACCGCATCGAAGGCACGGCCCAGGGATCCGAACACGTGTTCGGCGTCAGCCCAACCTACGAGGAACTGAACTGGACCGGTCTGGATTTCACGCCCGAGCAGTTCAAGACCGTCACCAGCATCGACAAGGCCGCCTGGGAAAAAGAGCTGCAGTTGCACACGGAGCTGTTCCAGCAGCTCGCCTACCACTTGCCGCCGGAGCTGGGCGAGACCAAGGCGCGGCTGGAAGAGCGACTGGCGGCATAAGAGGCTGAGCGTTCGTTGGCGCTCCCAGAGCGTCGGTGCTCAGAGTGAGCGGCGCTGGACCGCGGGCCGCAGGCCCGCCGCGTCGAGCTCCCGCCTTCTGCCCCTGCGCTTCAGAGCCACCCGGAGCGACCAGGCGTCCAGCGCCCGCAGCAAGGGGGGTGGCAGGTGGCGCAGCACCCAGCTGAGCCACGCCAGCGTTGCAGGGCTGTTCATGGAATTGCGCCCAGGCTTCAGAAGTAGGGCCGCGTGTCACGCCGCGCGTCGGACGCCATGGCCCGGCCGATGTCGGCCATCAGGCGCGCGTCGGTCAGCGCAACTTCCCACAGCTTCTGGTCTTCGGCCGCCTGCTTGCGCGCCGCGTTCGAGCGGCTCCAGGCGGCGCGAAGCCCGGCCGTGG
>JBBQHK010000110.1:0-1742 GCA_038323895.1 Lysobacterales bacterium
CCAGGCTCCTGGACCAGTCGCGCACCTCGTACTCCTGCTGCACGTTGATCCGCTCGCGATCCTGGGCGTTTATCTTGGTCTTGTCGTCGGACATGGTTTCTCCTGATGCTCGGGTAACGAATCGTAGGAAAGTACCCTGGAGGCAGGTGTAGGACAGCAGGCGCTTTTTTGTCAGGCGGCAACCACTCTGCTCCGTTGGCCGAACCGAGCAGCCGACAGGTGCCGGATTCCACATCCGTGGCCACTCGTAGCGCGCGATCTGCGCCTGATCAAGAACTCCCGACAGCGCGCTGGGCCCCCGGCTGTTACCGTCGGCGCATGACCAGTCACGCCATGCTAATGGCCTTGCGAAAAGCCACGCCAGCAAACTCCTTGCCGACCGGGCTTTGCGGCGCGGGGGCGCGGACGCCGTGGTGATCGCCAGCACGCCACCAGGGGCCGGGTCGGCCCTCGCGAGTCCGGAGGACGGGTTGCTCGACCTGGCCTTGCTGGCCGAGATCTCCGGGGGCGATGCCGCAGTGAGGGAGGAAATACTGGCCAGCTTCCACCAGGCGAACGAACTCGATGCGGCGGCGCTGCGACGGGCAGTGGGACGCAACGACTTGGCGCGGGCCAAGGATTTTTCGCATCGCCTCAAGGGGGCGACACGGACGCTCGGTGCCACCCGCCTGGCGCAGGTCTGCGCCCGCATCGAAGCCGCCGGTGCCGCAGGCGATTCACTGGACATCCAGCTTGCGATGGGCATCTTCGAAACCGAACTGCTGCGCCTCAACCGCTATCTGGAAGCGCTGGCATGACGCCGGACCCTCTCGCTTTCGGCACGCCGTTGCGCCGGCCGTTGCGGATTTTGCGGTGCGAAGCAGATTCGTCATTGCCAACGGCATGGAGGCCGAGATCAGGGCTGCGTTTCGCAATCGCCCCCATCTTGTCGATTCGGCCACGGGGTTCGTCAGGATGGAAGTGCCGAGCCCACTGGACTGTCCGTCTGAAATCGGGCTCATGACCTACTGGGCTTCGCAGCAAGACTATCGCGACTGGCATGCCAGCCATCAAACCGAGGTCCGGAATCTCGAAGTCATCTGCGCATGAACACTGACCAGCCAGCGGCGCTGGCCCAGGCCCTTCGAACGCGGCACAGCGAACTGGCCGAGCGCCTTGTCGACCGACAGTATGCGGCGCAGCCGGAGCTTGCGGCCCGGTACGGCAGCGCCGGCCGCCAGCGCTGCGTGGAAGATGCGGATTTCCACCTCCGGATGCTGGGCGAGTCGGTCGGCGTGGCGCGCCCGGAGTTCTTTCTCGACTACGTGGCCTGGGCCAAGGTGATGCTGGAGCGGCGCGGCATTGGAATGCTCGACCTGGCGCAGCACCTTGCCGTCCTGGGCGACCTTCTGCGCGAAGAATTCGGGATCCCGTTCGCCCAGCCCGCGCTGCAGGTCGTGGACAGCAGCATCCGCGCGATGCCGTCGATGCCTGACGACCCTCCCGGCTTCCTGGATGAACGCGCTGCGTTGGCCGGGCTTGCGCGCGACTACCTTGCGCTGACGCTGGGGGGCCAGCGCCAGGAGGCGAGTCAGCGCGTCGTGACCGCGGCCGATGCCGGCGTCCCGGTTGCGTCGATCTACCTGGACGTGTTCCAGAGATGCCAGCGCGAGATCGGGCGGCTGTGGCAGATCAACCAGATCAGCGTGGCCCAGGAACACCACGTTTCCGCCGTGACGCAGCTGACGATGTCCCGGCTGTAT
>JBBQHK010000111.1:0-1738 GCA_038323895.1 Lysobacterales bacterium
TCGGCGTTCACCATCTGCGCGAACACTTCGCCGCCGGCGCGGTCCACAGCCTCCATCGCAGACTTGTTGCCGTACCAGGCCAGGTGCACCTTGCCAAAGCGCATGCCTTCGATGATGCCGGCGTAGTCGGGCGCGAAAAAGGCATTGACCTTGTAGCCGGTCTTCTTGGCCATGTCCTCCAGCAGCGGCTGCCAGCTCGACTTGAGGTTCTGCGACGACTCGGTCGAGATGATGCCGAAGTTGATTTCCTTGAGGTCCTGCGCCTGGACCGGAACAGACGCGAGCGCGGCTGCCGAAAACATGGAAGCGATGATCTTCTTGAGCATGTTGATTCCTTGAAGGGAGAGAGGAGAGAGAAAGGGTGTGAAAAGCTCAGGCCACCTGGGCCATGGGGGCAAGGGGAGCCGCAACTGGCAGCCTGGGCGGGGACGCCGGCCTGCGCACGTCCTCCAGGCTGCCGATGTGATCGCCCAGGGACAGGATGTCCTCGGCCTCGGCGCCGTACAGCTCGCGCAACAGCGCCGGCGTCAGTGCCGCCGAAGCGCCGTCGTAGACCACGCGGCCGTGGTGCAGCGCCACGGTTCGGGGGCAGTACTTCATGGCCACATTCACCTGGTGCAGCGACACCACCACCGTGCAGCCATCCTCCCGGTTGACACGCGTGAGGATGTCCATCACGCGGCGCGATGATTCGGGATCGAGCGAGGCGATCGGCTCATCGGCCAGGATCACTCTGGCACCCTGCACCATGGCGCGCGCGATGGCGGCCCGTTGCTGCTGGCCGCCTGAGAGCGTCGATGCGCGCTGGCTGCAGCATTCGACAATGCCCACCCGGCGCAGGGCCTCCACCCCGCGCGCCATCTCCTCGTCGGTAAACCAGCGCACCAGGCTGCGCCACAGCGGCATCCTGTGCAGCGCGCCGGCCAGCACGTTGACGATGACCGGCAGGCGGTCAACCAGGTTGAACTGCTGGAACACGAAACCCACCCCGGCGCGAACGGAACGGATGTCGCGCGAGATCCGTCCGCCGGCCTGCACCGTCCGGCCGTGAATCGTGATGGCCCCGGCGCCGGCGTCGCCCGCCATGAGGCCCGCCATGTGCCGCAGCAAGGTCGATTTGCCCGAGCCGGAAGCGCCGATCAGCGCCACCATCTCGCCCGGTGCGATGTTCAGGTCGACGTTTTGCAGCGCCTTGCGGCCGTTGCCGAATGTCTTGTTCAGTGCGTTGACACGAATTGCAGCGTCCATGAGGTTCCCGGTTGGCCAAAAGTTGGGGGAAGGCTAGGGGCGCAACATGTCCGTTTGATGGCAACCCGAGTCAGATGCCGCAGAAATTGCGGCCGAGTCGCCAGCGCTTTCCTGAGCGACGGCACGGTGTGGCCAACCGCGCTGGACAGCCCGCGTGCGACGGGCAAGAAAGGAGAACAGAACATAGAATTTGCCTAAATGCCGCTTTTGCTAAACTCTATGGATGCCCAGAGCCTCAGCAGCCATCAATGCCCTGCCCGCAGCGAGTAGCGCCGCGCTGCGCAAGCTCGGCGCTGACCTGGCCACCGCGCGCAAGCGTCGGAGGCAGTCCATGAGGGACTGGGCTGCCCGTGTGCAGGTTTCAGTGCCCACGTTGCGCCGCATGGAGCATGGAGACCCCGCCGTTTCCATGGGCGTGTATGCAACCGCGCTGTGGCTCGTCAACCGGCACGACGCGCTGGCACGCGCTGCCGAACCCAAGGAGGACCTG
>JBBQHK010000112.1:0-1730 GCA_038323895.1 Lysobacterales bacterium
TGCCCGTTCGTGGTCGTCCAGCGGGCCCGGCTTCATCAGCACCGCGTCGGGGATCGCGATCTTGCCGATATCGTGCAGTGGCGCGGCAAGCTCGATCAAACGCACCTGCTCTTCCGGAAGGCCCAATCCTTCGGCGACCAGTCCGGCCACGTGCGCCATGCGCTCGAGGTAGGCGCTGGTTCCGGTATCGCGCAACTCGATGGCACGCGCAAGCCTGGAGAGTGTTTCCCGCTCGCGTTCCTCCACTTCGTGCATGCTCGCAAGCAATCGCTGTTCCAAGGACAACGCGCGCTGTTTCACCGACTCCGACTGCTGGCGCAACTGCAGCAGGTTGCGGCAGCGCGCGCGCAGTTCTCGCGGGCGGATCGGCTTGACCAGGAAATCGATGACCCCTGCATCGAGCGCGGCCTGGCGGACCGGCTCGTCACCGACCACCGTGATCAGCACGATTGGGACATCGCGGTTCCGCAACGGCCGCCTGAAAGCCTTGGCCAGCTGCAAGCCATCCATGCCGGGCATGCGGTAGTCGAGCAGGAGCAGGTCGGGGCGATTGGCATTGCACCATGTCAGCGCCGCGTCGGGTTCACCGAAGTCGTGCACCACCAGCTGCTCGCCAATGTCCTGAATGATATGCCGCAGCATGGTGCGTGCGGACGTTTGGTCATCGACGATCACGACGTCCACGCGAACTACCCTCCACCGATGATTGAGCGACTCATAGTTCTCCAGCATGCTCCGCGCAATGCCACCTAAACACAAGTGGCTTGGGCCACGGGCTTATCCAAGCAATGCAGCGATGACCGGAATCAGGACAGCCGGCTCACCCTTGTTCCGGACGCCCCCCAAGGGGACTTCCTTCGGGGCGCATGTACGGAAACAGCAGCACGTCGCGGATCGATGACGATCCGGTCAACAGCATTACCAACCGGTCGATGCCCACGCCCAAGCCACCGGTCGGCGGTAGCCCGACCTCCAGCGCGCGGATGTAGTCGGCATCGAAATGCATGGCTTCGTCGTCGCCGCCTTCCATCGCCTCGACCTGCGCGTGGAACCTCGCAGCCTGGTCTTCGGGGTCGTTCAATTCCGAGAATCCGTTGGCCAACTCCTTGCCCCCGATGAACAGTTCGAAGCGGTCGGTGATGCCTGGCTCGCTGTCGGATTCGCGCGCAAGTGGGCTCACTTCGACCGGGTAATGGGTGATGAAGGTAGGCTGGACCAGCCCGGATTCCACGGTCTTTTCGAAGATCTCCAGCAGCAGCTTGCCCCAGCCGTAGCCCGGCTTGACGTGTACGCCCAGCCGCGCGCAATGCGACGCCAGCGCGGCGCGGTCGCGGCAGTCGGCGACCGAGATGTCCGGGTTGAGTTCGCGCACCGCTTCTTCCAGCTTCCAGCGACGGAACGCGGGGGCGAGGTCGATGATGTGGTCGTCCCACTCGAACACGGTCTTGCCCATCGCTTCGATGGCGACGTCGCGGATCATGCCCTCGGTCAGGTCCATCACCTCCGTGTAGCTGGCGTAAGCCTCGTACAACTCGAGCATGGTGAACTCGGGGTTGTGGCGGGTGCTGACGCCCTCGTTGCGGAAGTTGCGGTTGATCTCGTAGACGCGCTCCAGGCCGCCCACGGTCAGGCGCTTGAGGTATAACTCCGGTGCAACGCGCAGGAACAGGTCGAGGTCCAGCGCATTGTGGTGGGTGGTGAACGGCTTCGCGGTGGCGCCACCGGCGATG
>JBBQHK010000113.1:0-1717 GCA_038323895.1 Lysobacterales bacterium
CCAGCAAGTCGGTGCCGCTGCCGAAGTTCTGGACCTGCGCATTTGCAAATCCCTTCTCGTCCAACTGCGCACGCACTGCATCGACATCCGGCGTGCTTGCGTAGCGCAGTTCGACGCCAACGCCGCCGGTGAAGTCGAGCGCGAAGTTGAAACCCTTCAGAGAGATGGCGCCGACCGCAACCACCATCAGCAGGGCTGCGATCGCAAGCGACACCATGCGAACCCGCATGAAGTCGATCTTGCTGTCGTACGGGAACAAATTGAAAGGCTTCATTTTGCGTATTCCTCAGATCGCGATCGACTTGAGCTTCTTGCGGCGGCCATAGATCAGCGTGGCAATGGCTCGGGACACCGAAACCGCCGTATACATGGACGTCAGGATGCCCAGGATCAACGCCACTGCGAACCCCTTGAGCGGCCCTGTGCCGAACGCGAACAGCGCGATGCCGGCGAGCATGGCAGTCAGGTTGGAGTCGGTGATGGTGCCCGTGGCCTTTTCGTAGCCCGCGGCGATCGCCGACTGCGGCGGCATGCCCGTTCGCAGCTCCTCGCGGATGCGCTCGTTGATCAGCACGTTGGCGTCCACCGACATGGCAACGGTCAACGCAAGCCCCGCGAGGCCCGGCAAGGTCAGGGTGAAGCCGAGCATCGACATCAGCGCGATGACCAGCAGCAGGTTCATCAACAAAGCCAAGCAGGTGATGATGCCGAACATGCGGTAGTAGACGAGGAAGAAGACCAGCGCAAAGACGAACGCGAACAATGCTGCGGTCGAGCCCCGCCGGATGTTTTCCTTGCCCAGGCTGGGGCCGATGGTGCGCTCGTCGACGAAGTCCATTGGCGCCGCCAGCGCGCCTGCGCGCAGCAGCAGCGCCAGGTCCGCGGCTTCCTTCATGCTTTCCAGGCCTGTGGTCTGGAAATCCCTGCCCAAGGTGCTCTGGATGGTAGCCACCGAGATCACCTGCTCGCTGATGCGGGTGCTACGGACTTCCTTGCCATCGATGATCTTCACTTCCGGAACGCGTTCGATGTACACCACCGCCATCGGCTTGCCGACGTTCTGGCTGGAATAGTCGAACATGCGCTGCCCCCCCACGCTGGTCAGGCGCACGCTCACCGCCGGGGTACCGGACTGCGAATCCAGGAACGAGGAGGCGCTCTGCAGCTGCTCGCCGGAGGCGATCACGCGCTTGTTGAGCAGCACCGGCACCGCCTTGCCGTCGGCGTCAATCTCCTTGCGCTCGTACAGGCGGGCTTCCGGCGGCACCAGCCCGTTGTCGCGCGCCTCGTAGGCATTGCCCTCGACCACGCCGCGGTATTCGAGCGTTGCAGTGGCGCCTAGGATGCGCTTGGCCTGCGCGGTGTCCTGCACGCCCGGCAGCTCGACCACCACGCGATCGGAGCCTTGGCGCTGGATGATCGGCTCGGCCACGCCCAGCTGGTTGATGCGGTTGTTGATGGTGCCGATGTTCTGCTGGACCGCTTCGGTCAGCATCCGGTCCAGTTCGGGTTCCGGGATGCGCACGGAGATCGTGTTGCCCAAGGCTTCGATGCGATAGGTCGGCATGTCGCGGGACATCAGCTGCCGCGCCTTGTCCACGTCCTGGCCGGTACCGAGGGTGGCCACCACCACCCCGCCCGCCCCCGGCTCGACGCTGCTGTAGCGGATCCGGTTGTCGCGCATCAGTACCCGCATGTCCTCGGCGGTGGCTTCGAA
>JBBQHK010000114.1:0-1716 GCA_038323895.1 Lysobacterales bacterium
GCTCTTCCACCTCGTGCATGCTCGAGAGCAGGCGCTGTTCCAGTGACATGGCGCGCTGCTTGACGTTCTCGCTCTGCTGCCGGAGCTGCAGCAGGTTGCGGCAGCGGGCACGCAGCTCCCGCGGGCGCACTGGCTTGACCAGGAAGTCGATCACGCCGGCTTCCAGCGCCGCCTGGCGAATCGGCTCGTCGCCAACCACGGTGATCAGGATGATGGGGATATCGCGATGCATCGGCTGGCGCCGGAATCGTCGCGCGACCTCCAGGCCGTCGATGCCGGGCATCCGGTAGTCCAGCAGCAGCAGGTCGGTGTGGTTGGTCTCGCACCACGCAAGGGCGACGGCCGGATCACCGAAGTCGTGCACGGACAGCTCCGAGGCGATGTCCTCGATGACATGGCGCAGCATCGTGCGCGCCGAGGTCTGATCGTCGACGATGACAATATCCAAGTGGCTGCCAACTCCGTCGGGCCACGCGAGGTGGCTGTCCTGTGAGGATACTCCGGAGTACACCCTGCTGGCATCTAGCATCGTCGCGTCCTTTTCTGGGGCTGGATGACTGCAGGGTTGCCTGCAGCCTAATCCTGGTCCCCTGCGTCCTTCGCGGGGGATCGGTTGGTACTGAAGCAGAAAACGTGCCATTTGGCTTGACGGGAGTCCCCGGCACCCGAACCCGTGCCCCGTGGTGCGCCGCCGGCGTCCCGCCCACCTTGGAACCGGGGCGCCGGCGGGACGATATGTGGCAAAACAGGAACCATTACTGACTCAGGACGTCAGTTCGTCCCAACGGCATGGACGACGCCCATGAGCCGCGCCGATGCCCGGATCAGCCTGCCTCGGGCCGCATGTACGGGAACAGGAGGACGTCGCGGATCGAATCGGATCCGGTAAGCAGCATCACCAGCCGGTCCACGCCAATCCCCAGACCGCCGGTGGGCGCCAGGCCGACTTCGAGCGCACGAATATAGTCCGCATCGAAATGCATCGCTTCGTCGTCGCCGCCCTCCTTGGCCTCGACCTGCGCCAGAAAGCGTGCAGCCTGGTCTTCGGGATCGTTGAGCTCGGAGAAGCCGTTGGCCAGCTCCTTGCCGTTGACGAACAGTTCGAAGCGGTCCGTATAGCCGGGATCATCATCCTTGGCCCGCGCCAGCGGCGAGACTTCCACCGGGTGGTCGGTGATGAAGGTGGGCTGGACCAGCGTGTGTTCGACGGTCTTCTCGAAGATCTCCAGCAACAGCCGTCCCCAGCCGTGGGCTGGCTTGACGTGGATGCCCAGCCGCCCGCAATGCGCCACCAGGGCGGCGCGGTCGGTGCAGTCGTCAACGCTGATTTCCGGATTGTGGTGGCGCACCGCCTCATCCATCCGCCAGCGGCGGAAAGCCGGGGCGAGGTCGATCTGTTCGCCATCCCATGTCAGCTGGCCAGTCCCCAGCACCTTGAGCGCCACCGACCGGATCAGCCCCTCGGTCAGGTCCATGATCTCGTTGTACGTGGCGTAGGCCTCGTACAGCTCGAGCATCGTGAATTCCGGGTTGTGGCGAGTGCTGACGCCTTCGTTGCGGAAGTTGCGGTTGATCTCGTAGACGCGTTCCATTCCGCCCACCACCAGCCGCTTGAGGTACAGCTCCGGTGCGACGCGCAGGTACAGGTCCAGGCCCAGCGCGTTGTGATGCGTGGTGAACGGCTTGGCCGCCGCGCCGCCGGGGATGTAATGCATC
>JBBQHK010000115.1:0-1685 GCA_038323895.1 Lysobacterales bacterium
CGGGTCGGCTTCGGCGCCCAGCGAGAGCCTGCGGATCGAGAGCGCATTCTGCAACGGTGCGAGCGGGTTGCGCAGTTCGTGCGCAAGGGTTGCAAGGAATTCGTCCTTGCGATGGTCGGCCTCGCGCAACTGTTGTTCTGCCTTGACGCGCTCGGCCACTTCCCGCTGCAGCTCCTCGTTGCGCAGGGCAAGGGCTTCGTTGGCCTGGCGCAGGGATTCGTTGAGGGATTCGAGTTCGCGCGCCTTTTCCCGCTGCAGGGCCTGGTTGTCCGCTGCCAGGCTCTGGTTGAGCAGTTCCAGTTCGCGGCGCTTGCGGTACAGCTCGACCAGCACCTCGACCTTGCTGCGCAGGATCTCCGGGATCACCGGCACCGTGACGTAATCGACCGCGCCCAGCTGGTAGCCCTGCAACCGGTCCATGTCGGAGACATTGACCGCGGTGACGAAGATGATCGGGGTCTTCTCGAAGCGCGGATGCTGGTGGACCAGCTGGGCGGTCTCGAAACCGTCCATGCCCGGCATGTTGACGTCGAGCAGGATGACCGCGTAGTCGTCCTCCATCAGCCGTTGCAGGGCCTCGCGCCCGGAACTGGCCTGCACCAGCCGTTCGCCGAGCGGCTCCAGGATCGCGTGGTAGGTGAGCAGCCGGCCGGGCTGGTCGTCGACGAGCAGGATCCTGGCCGGCGCCTGTACGAGGGCGTCGATTCCCGGTGGGCTGGCGGCGGCCTTGCCGTCGGTCACCGATGCATCCACTGCCGCAATACGCCGAGCAGTTCCTCGGTCACCACGGGTTTGGCCAGGTAGTCGGACGCGCCTGCCTCCAGGCACTTCTCACGGTCGCCCTGCATCGCCTTGGCGGTGACAGCGATGATCGGCAGGGCCCGGGATTCCGGGCGCTGGCGGATCGCGCGCATGGTTTGATAGCCATCCATGCCGGGCATCATGATGTCCATCAATACCAGGGCGATCTCGCTGTCCGCCGCGACCTTGTCGATCGCCTCCTGGCCGGTGCCTGCCGTGACCACGTGCATGCCATGGCGCTCGAGCACGCTGGACATGGCGAAGATGTTGCGCACGTCGTCGTCGACCACCAGCACGCGCTTGTCGGCCATGATCTCGTCGGACTGGTGCAGGCGTTCGACCATGCGCTGCTTGCCCGGCGGCAAGTCGGCGATCACCCGGTGCAGGAACAGCGCGGTTTCGTCGAGCAGCCGCTCGGGCGATTCCACGCCCTTGATCACCACGCTCTTGGCAGCCTTTTTCAGTCGCTTGTCTTCGTCCGCGGTGAGGTCCTTGCCGGTGAAGACCACGAGCGGGACGTCGCGCAGGTCCGGTTGCGCCTGGATGCGGTCGATCAGTTCCAGGCCGCTCATGTCCGGGAGGTTGAGGTCGAGCACGGCGCAGTCGAATCCGCCATCGGCGAGCGCCGCCAGCGCCTCTTCGCCGGTGCCCACGGTCTGGATGGCGATGTCGTCGTGGCCGATCAACTGCTCGATGCTCATGCGCTCCCTGGCGTCGTCCTCGACCACCAGCAGGCGCTTGACCCGCGGCAGCGTGTAGGCCTTGATCCGCTCCAGCGCCGCGCCGATCGACTCGCTGTCGGCCGGTTTGGCCAGGTAAGAGAACGCCCCGCGCTCGATACTCTGGTGGCGTTCCTCCTCGATGGTCACGATCTGCACCGGGAT
>JBBQHK010000116.1:0-1658 GCA_038323895.1 Lysobacterales bacterium
GGTTGGCCCGGTTTCCACGCCATCGGGCACGTACCAGGTACGGAACGCGGCCGGGTTGCCATCGGGAAGCGGTTTCGGCCCCTTGGTCGGGCGCGACTTGAACGGCTTCTGCGACTGCTTGGCCGCCGCTTCACCGGAAACGGTGAGACCACCGTGGGGTTTCTTGCTGCCGAAGCGCCCGCGACCGCGGTCTTCGCGCACGTGGTCGAAACGACGCAGTTCGCGGCCTTCGTCGGCGCTGTTGCTGCCGTTGACGTAGCCCTGCGAACGCTGGTCCTTGGACACCTGCACCGTCGACTTGGCCGCCTTGCGCTGGCCGATCACCGGCTGCAGGGTCAGCGCCGGCGGCGCTCCATCCTCCAGGCCCAGTTCGGCGCGGAGTTTTTCCACATGCGCGTCGGCAAGTTCCTGCGACTGCCCGCGTAGAAGCGGTTGTGGCAGCGACACCTTGCCGTAGCGGGTGCGCTTGAGTCGGCTCACCTGGCAGCCCTGCGACTCCCACAGACGCCGCACTTCGCGGTTGCGGCCTTCCTTGACCACCACGCGGAACCAGTCATGTGAGTCGGTGCCCCCGATGCGTTCGATCAGGTCGAACTTGGCCGGGCCATCTTCGAGCGCGACGCCGCGTGCAAGCCGGTCGACGAGGTTGTCAGGCACGGTGTCCATGCCTTCGGGCGCGCGCACCCGGCACACGTACTCGCGTTCCACTTCGTAGGAAGGGTGCATCATCGCGTTGGCCAGTTCGCCGTCGGTGGTGAGCAGCAGCAGGCCGGTGGTGTTGATGTCCAGGCGGCCGATCGCGATCCAGCGCGCGCCCTTGAGCGCGGGCAGGGCCTCGAAGATGGTCGGCCGGCCTTCGGGATCTTCGCGCGTGGTCACTTCGCCTTCGGGCTTGTTGTACAGCAGCACGCGTGCCGGCTCGGTCAGCGCGCTGGCCACGAAAGTCTTGCCGTCCAGTTCCACCCGATCGCCGCCCTTGATCGACATGCCGGTCTGCGCGACCTCGCCGTTGACCTTGACCAGGCCATCGGCGATGCGCTGCTCCAGCGCGCGGCGCGAGCCAAGTCCGGCCTGCGCCAGCACCTTGTGCAGGCGCTCCTCGAGCTTGACCGTGTCGCTGGCAGGGCTGTCGCCGCGTTTGAGGGAAAGTGTGTTGCGGGGTGTGTCGCTCATTGCATCTGCTCCGACGAGGCCTGGCGCTCCGGATCGGAGCCTTCGGTGTCGTCATGTTCTTGGGATTGGTTGTCTGCGTTGGCGGGCTGGTCCGCCATGTCGACGGCTGCTTCTTCGCCGGTGCCGATGCTTTCTTCGGCTTGGCGTTCCATCGAGCCGGCAGCCTTTTCGTCGGTTTCGTCGCTGGTTGGCTCGGCGATCCCCGCACGCATCGGCGCATCGTCAGAGAAAAGCTGGGGCTCCAGTTCGCCGATGTCCTTGAGTTCGGACAGCGGCGGAAGGTCCTCCAGCCGCTTGAGTCCGAAGTAGTCGAGGAAGATCTTCGTGGTTCCGAACAGGGCCGGGCGACCGGGTACGTCGCGATGGCCGACCACGCGGATCCACTCGCGTTCCTCCAGCGCCTGGATGGTGTTGCTGCTGACCGCCACGCCGCGCACCTGCTCGATCTCGCCGCGGGTGACCGGCTGGCGGTAGGCGATCAGCGC
>JBBQHK010000117.1:0-1504 GCA_038323895.1 Lysobacterales bacterium
GCCGGGGAACGCATGGGGATCGAGGAACTGATCCGCCACGACGACCTCCACATCGACTCGGTGCATTCCGGCGAAGCAGCGCTGCGGATGTTGCAGGAACACCCCTACGACTGCGCCGTGATCGACCTGCGGCTGCCCGACATGAGCGGCAACGAATTGCTGCAGCGCCTGCAGGCCGACCCCGCGCTGGCGACGATGCCGGTGGTGGTGTTCACCGGCAAGGACCTCAGCAGCGTGGAAGAGCAGCAACTCCGGCGTGTTGCCAAATCCGTGGTGATCAAGGGCGTGGAATCGCCGGAACGCCTGCTCGACGAAACCGCGTTGTTGCTGCACCGTGTGATCGCCGACCTCCCCGCGGACAAGCAGCGCATGGTTAACCGCCTGCACCAGTCCGCGGACCTGCTGCTCGGCAAGCGGGTGCTGGTGGTCGACGACGACGTGCGCAACATCTTCGCACTCTCCAGCGTGCTCGAGCGCCACGGCATGCGGGTGGAAACCGCCAGCAACGGCCAGGAAGCGGTGGACAAGCTTCGCTCCGGCGATGGCGCGGACATCGTCCTGATGGACATCATGATGCCGGGGATGGACGGCTACGAGACCATGCGCGCGATCCGTGCGGAGCCCCACCAGCGCGCCCTGCCGATGATCGCCCTGACCGCGAAGGCGATGAAGGGCGATCGCGAGAAATGCCTGGAATCCGGGGCATCGGACTACCTCGCCAAGCCGGTCGACACCGACCAGTTGCTGGGCATGCTGAAACAGTGGCTGTACCGATGAAAGACGGCTCCGCCACCAGCGGCACCGTTGCCACCGGCGCCAATTCAGGTGTGCAACCGGTCAACGTACTGCTGGTCGACGACCAGCCCGGTCGGCTGCTCAGCTACCGCGCGATCCTGGAGCCCCTCCACGAGCACCTGATCGAGGCCACGTCCGGCCAGGATGCGTTGCGCGTGCTGATGGAAACGGACTGCGCGATGATCCTGCTCGACGTCAACATGCCCGGCATGGACGGGTTTGAGACCGCCAGCCTGATCCACCAGCACCCCCGCTACGAGAAGACGCCGATCATCTTCGTCAGCGCGGTCAACGTCTCCGACATGGACCGGCTACGGGGTTACAAGCTTGGCGCGGTGGACTACGTGATGGTGCCTATCATCCCGGAGATCCTGCGCGGCAAGGTCATGGTGCTTGCGGAATTGCACCGCAAGCGTCGGGCACTGGAAGTCGCCAACCTGCAGCTCGAAGAAGCCAACATCGCGCTGCAGGCCGAGAAGATGCGCGAGCTGGATATCCTCAACGAGTCCCTGCGCCAGGCCAACGCCGGTCTCGCGAACAGCAATGCCGCATTGCACCTGGAGGTGCTGGAGCGCGGACGGATCGAATCACGCCTGCGCGCCCAGGACCGGAACAAGGACGAGTTCCTGGCTACCCTCGCCCACGAGTTGCGCAATCCGCTGGCCTCGCTTTCCAACGCGGTCCACGCGCAGAAGATGGGGCAGGCGGG
>JBBQHK010000118.1:0-2384 GCA_038323895.1 Lysobacterales bacterium
ATGTTGGTGAATAGTTTAAATTCGTTTGAGCAACGGACATCATAGCCGTAGCTCGACGTGCCATATGACACGATACGCTGGCCATTCATTTCTTTCACCTGACCAGGTTCGAACGGCTCGATCATGCCGTATTGTTTGGCCATGTGGCGTATCCACTTGTCTGATTTAATGCTCATGTTTAGTTCGATACAAAAGTTATGATCCAAGGAAAAGAATGAAAATATAAATGCCTCATGACACTTTGCATATCGTGTTTTATTTTTATGTCTTCTGCATCACAATTTTAGGAAATGCCGAACTATAATCTTGCGCCATTTCAGCAACTTTCACCGCCACACGCCGCGCAATCTGTTTGTACTCCTTGGCAATTATGCCATCAGGGTCGGCCACGACGGTGGGGTTGCCAGAGTCGGCCTGTTCGCGGATGCGGATGTCTAAAGGCAATGAACCGAGAAACTCAACTTTGAAGTCGTTACACATCTTTTCGGCTCCGCCGCTCCCGAAGATGTGTTCCTCATGCCCACAGTTTGAGCAGATATGGGTGCTCATGTTTTCCACGATACCCAGTATTTTTATGCTCACCTTCTCGAACATCTTGAGTCCCTTGCGCGCATCCATCAGTGCGATGTCCTGTGGAGTGGTTACGATGATCGCTCCGGTCACCGGTACCTTTTGCGACAGAGTCAGCTGGATATCACCAGTGCCGGGCGGCATGTCTACTATTAGATAGTCCAGCTCATGCCAGCGCGTCTGATTCAACAATTGATCCAGCGCCTGAGTAACCATCGGGCCGCGCCAGACCATCGGCACATCCTCGCCTTGAATCATGAAGCCGATGGACATGACTTGTAGTCCATGTCCCTGCATGGGCTCGACCGACTTGCCATCACGTGATACGGGCTCGCCTTTGATGCCCATCATGGTGGGTAGGGAAGGGCCATAGATATCTGCATCCAGAATCCCGACGCGCGCGCCTTCTGCCGCCAGTGCCAACGCTAGATTCACCGCCGTAGTGGATTTGCCCACACCGCCTTTACCGCTGGCCACCGCAATAATATTCTTTACGCCATCGACCAGCTTTACGCCGCGTTGCACAGCATGGGGCACTACCTTGCTGCTCACATTCACGGAAAGAGTGTTGATGCTTGGTAACACGCTATGCAGGTGATTCTCTACCATCGTACGTATTTCGTCCCACACGCTTTTTGCAGGGTAGCCAAGCTGAATGTCGAGCGATAAATTATCGCCGCTGATCTTGATATTTTTTACCGACTTGCCCGTTACAAAATCTTTTTTTGTATTGGAGTCAATCAACTTTGCCAGTGCGGCCTGTACGTCTGCATCGGTAAAACTCATTTGCTGCTCCTGCAATTAAAACGATAGGGGGCAAGCATTCTACCCAAGATTCCCCGTCACGCCTATAGCCCAATTTTGCTACAATTACGGCCCTTTACAAGGGGTTTTCCATTTATGTCGCGCAAGATACTGGTTACGTCCGCATTGCCTTATGCCAACGGTAGTATTCACTTGGGTCATTTGGTCGAATATATTCAGACCGATATATGGGTGCGCTTCCAAAAAATGCTGGGCAACACATGTTATTACGTCTGCGCCGACGACACCCATGGCACGCCCATCATGCTGCGCGCCGAAAAGGAAGGCATCACCCCGGAGCAACTGATTGCTCGTGTCGCGGAAGAACACAAGGCAGATTTTGCTGCATTCCACGTGAAGTTCGACAATTATGGCTCGACCCATTCTGCCGAGACGAAACATTTCTCCGAAACTATCTACAAAAATCTCCGGGATGCTGGACTGATCGAAAAGCGCTCTATCGAACAATTTTACGACCCGATCAAACAGATGTTCCTGCCGGACCGTTTCATCAAGGGCGAATGCCCCAAGTGTGGCGCGAAGGATCAATACGGCGACAACTGCGAGGTCTGTGGCGCAGCCTATGCGCCGACAGAAGTGAAGAACCCCGATTCTGCCGTATCCGGCGCCAAGCCGGAGTTGCGTGACTCGGATCATTATTTTTTCAAGCTGTCCGACCCGCGCTGCCAGAAATTCCTGCGCGAATGGACCACCAGTGGCACCCTGCAACCCGAGGCCGCGAACAAAATGCAGGAGTGGCTTGGTGGCGGGGATGAAAATAAACTTTCGGACTGGGACATCTCCCGCGATGCGCCTTACTTTGGTTTCGAGTTACCCGACGCGCCGGGCAAATATTTTTACGTGTGGCTGGATGCACCTGTTGGTTATATGGGCAGCTTCAAACAACTGTGCGAGCAAAAAGGCATTAACTTTGACGATTACTGGAAGCCAGGCTCCGATGCCGAGCTTTATCATTTTATCGGCAAAGATATTTTATATTTCCATGCGCT
>JBBQHK010000120.1:0-7735 GCA_038323895.1 Lysobacterales bacterium
GTCGGGAAGAAGTGCACCGCGTAGCCCGAGGCCGCACAAAGCGTCACCATCTCGGCAGCCGCGCTCGACGAGTCCATGAACCACAGGCCCGGATGCGTCGGCATCCCCGCCTTGTCGATCACGCCGTCGACGGTGCAGGTCCAGAGCTCGGCGATCGGGCACGGCTCGCGCTGATTCTCGCTCGCCCACTGCACGTACTCGCGCGCTGCGGACGCCGACGCGGCCGTTCTCGCGTCGGTAGCCGAGGAAGGTGGAGTCTCGCGTGACGACGTTCATCGTGGCCTCTCCTACCAGCGCTTGGTCTTGATGTTGTGGACGTGGGCGTGCTCGCCCTGGCGGATGGGCGCCGTGACCCGGCCCATGTCGATGCCGTACTTGACGACGGTGTCGCCGGCCGCCATGTCCTTCAGCGCCACCTTGTGGCCGATCGGGATGTCCTGGCGCGCCTCGATGGCGAGCGTCGTGTCGTCGTCCATGATCCAGCCGAATCATCGCCGTGCCGGCGGTCACGCCCTCGACGACGACGTCCGCCACGGTGTCCCGCGCATCGTGCAGCACGCAGTGGATCATTCGCCGGCTCCTCGACTCGATGCGGTCCGGCGATGCTGACGGCCGTCGTCGCCGTCGAGTCGCCCTGATCGCCGAACCCGCCCGCGCGCCTGCTACGCTCGACGCCGATGGACAAACCCAATCCCGCACCGGCCCGCATCTTCCCGAGCGCGCAGGAAGACGCCGAGCAGGAGCTCGTCAGCCCGCAGGCCCGCTACGAGGGCCCGGAGAGCGCCTACCGGCTCGCCTTCACCGACGTCGACTTCCTGCTCCGCGAGGAGCTGCGACCGATCCGCCTCCAGCTCGAGCTGCTCAAGCCGGAGCTGGTGCAGGACGAGCAAGGCGTCGAGACGACGATCGTGATCTTCGGAAGTGCCCGCATCGTCGCGCCCGAGGTCGCCGAGCGCGAGCTCGTCGCGGCGCGCGCCGGCGGCGATCCAGCCGCGATCAAGGTCGCCTCCACGCGGGCCTCGATGTCGCGCTACTACGAGGAAGCGCGCAAGTTCGCCGCGATCGTCACGACGCGCTCGGCCTCGCTCGACAAGCCGATCTACGTCGTCACCGGCGGCGGCCCCGGCATCATGGAAGCCGGCAACCGCGGTGCCCACGAGGTCGGTGGCAAGAGCATCGGCCTGAACATCGTGCTGCCGCACGAGCAGGCGCCCAACCCTTACATCACGCCGGAGCTGTGTTTCCAGTTTCACTACTTCGGCCTGCGCAAGATGCATTTCCTGATGCGCAGCATCGGGCTGCTTTGCTTCCCAGGTGGCTTTGGCACGCTCGATGAGATGTTCGAGGTGCTGACCCTCATTCAAACCGGCAAGTGCCGGCGCCGGCCCATCCTGCTGTTCGGGCGCGAGTTCTGGACCCGCCTCATCAACTTCGACCTGCTCGTCGAGACCGGCATGATCAGCCCGCTCGACCTGCAGCTCTTCCACTACGTCGAGTCGGCCGAAGAGGCCTGGAACATTCTCGAAGCCGAATATGGCTTCGACATGCCCGTCACCGAGATGGGTGAACTGGGCGACCTCGGCGCCTTCGACGCAGACACATGACCATGATGACAACCGCCCCCACGCTCAGTTCGTTCACTGCCCCGCGAGGGCGCCCAGGCCTGCCCTGGGGCGGCCCGGCGGAGGCCTGACATGCGCAAACCCATCAGCATCATCGGCGCCCCCACCGACGTCGGCGCCGGCAGCCGCGGCGCCAGCATGGGCCCCGAAGCCCTGCGCGTGGCCAACATCGTGCCGACACTGGCGGGCCACGGCTTCGAAGTGGCCGACCGTGGCAACCTCGCCGGCCCCGCCAACCCCTGGCAACCCCCGATCGACGGCTACCGCCACCTGGCCGAGGTGGTCGCCTGGAACCACCTGGTGCACGACGCGGTGTACGCCGAGCTGGCGCTCAACAGGCTGCCCATCCTGCTGGGTGGCGACCATTGCCTGGGGCTGGGCTCGATCAGCGCCGTGGCCCGCCATTGCCGCGAGACCAAGAAAAAGCTGCGCATCTTGTGGCTCGATGCGCACGCCGACTTCAACACCAGCGTGCTCACGCCCAGCGGCAACATCCACGGCATGCCGGTCGCCTGCCTGTGCGGCAAGGGCCCGAAAGAGCTGATCGAGATTGGCGGCCACGTGCCCGCAATCAACCCGAAGTGGATCCGCCAGATCGGCATTCGCAGCGTCGATGAAGGCGAAAAACGCTTCGTGCACGAGATGGATCTTGAAGTGTTCGACATGCGCTACATCGACGAGATGGGCATGCGCCACGCGATGGAGCTGGCGCTGGCCACGCTCGACACCAACACCCACCTGCACGTGAGCTTTGACGTCGACTTTCTCGACCCCGACATCGCCCCCGGCGTGGGCACCACCGTGCCCGGAGGCCCGACCTACCGCGAGGCGCAGCTGTGCATGGAGATGATTGCCGACACCCGCCGCCTGGCCTCGCTCGACGTGATGGAACTCAACCCCGCGCTCGACGTGCGCAACCGCACCGCCGAGGTGGCGGTCGACTTGATCGAGAGCTTGTTCGGCAAGAGCACGCTGATGAGGAAGTGACGCCCCCGGGGCCGCGTGGTACGCGGCCGATCCCCCGAGAGGGGAAACGCGGGCCGGCTTGGGAGCGGCCCGGCGCTCGGCCCGCACTCGCTGTTCACCGCCCGTTAGAAGCGCAAGCCGAGCGCCAACAACGCCGACACCGGCGTGCGCTCGCGCACGATGACGCTGCGCTTCGCGTCGCCTTGCAACGAGGTGGCGCTCACCGCCCCGGTGAGGGCCCAGTCGCGGTTGATGAAGTGGGTGAGTGAGGCCCCTACACGCACGTCGCGCACCCCGCCATCGACCTGCGACACCGCATAACCGCTGCGCAGACTCTGCCCGGGCGTGATGCCGAAGTAGCCTTGCATGTACTGGCGGTTGACGTAGGTGGTCGACAGGCTGCCACCCAAACGCCAGTGCGGCGCGAGCTGCACGCCGTAGTTCGCACCGAGGTCAAGCAGCAGGCCCTTGCGGTCGTTGCCTGCCCCATAACGCAACGAGCTGCTGAACGACAAAGCGCGTGACACATTCAGGTTGAAGAAGGCCCCGGCCTCGGGCCGCGCGCTGACGTCGCCCAGGCCGCGCAAGACCTCAGAGCGGTGCTCCTTGCGGCCAAAGTCGGCGGCCAGGCGCAGGCCGTACTGGAACTGCGGGCTCGACGCAAAGCGGTAGCCCACGCCATTGCCCACGCCCGCGAACCAGCCGCTCTGCCAACGGTAGTCGATGGTGGGCAGCAGCAGGTAGCGCCGTTCGTCGGAGCCGAGGTACTTGGAGCCAGCAATCAGCGCCACACCGGCCCGGCCCTCGCCCTCGCTGCCCGGCTCGCCTTGCAGCCGAACGGCGTCGAAGCCCTGGGCCTGCGCAACGCCGCAGGCACTCGTCACAACAAAGGCGGCGGCAAACAATCTGAATCGGTCGGTGTGCATGTGAAGGGCTCCGGTACGGGGGTGATGTCGACAACACCAGGCAAGCAAGGTGAAGGCCTTGTTAAGGGCGTGGGCCGCACGGCCCGTTTGTCTTGCGAAACACACGAGGCTCGACGGCGGGCCGGCTGAACAGGCCACGCCGCGCTGCGCGGGCCTGCTGCTCCTGCTCGGCGTAAGGCCCCGGGCTGCGGCGGTAGCGGTAGCTCCAGGCATGGCCTTCGCGCACCATCCACGCGGCCACGTCTTCGCCGTGCAGCTCGACATGGGCAATCGCACGCTGGTAGTCGTCATAAGCCCGCGTGCGCACCTGCACCTGCTGGTGCAACACACGCGCAGCCAGGGCCGCGCGCGCCTGCTCGCCCCAGGCCTGGCAATGTTCGGGCGCGTCGATGCCCTGCAAGCGCACCTTCACCGGCTTGCCACTTGCGGGACGCACCCACAGCGTGTCGCCATCGGCCACCCGCGTGACCACACCGCTCAACGCATGCGCGCCGCCGCTGCACAACAGCAGCACCACCCACAGCCCAAGCACCCTCAATCGGCCACCATCGAGATCACCCACCACACGAAGAGCCCGAAGAACACCAACCAGACCAGCCCGATGAGCAATGCGCCCCACCACATGCGCGGCAGCTTCTCACGCGAGACCTCGGCCTCTTGCAGCAGCGACTCCCACAGCGGCTTGGGCGTGAGCCGCACGACGAGCGCAATGCCCAGCGGCACGATCACCAGGTCGTCGAGCTGACCAAGGATGGGGATGAAATCGGGGATCAGGTCGATCGGGCTCAGCAGATACGCCAGCACCGCCACCGCCACCCACTTGGCGCTGCGCGGCGTCTGCGGGTGTTTGAACAGCTTCCACAGCGCAATCACGTAGGTGGCGAGACGGGCCGTATTGGCAGCACGCAGCAACTTGCCGGCTTTGAAAATCATGCGGTCTTGCCCCGGAACAACGCGGAACGGCAACGGTAGCAGAGCCGCTCCCTAAGGGTGGGGGTACGGCGTGCGCTGCGCTGCTCTATAAGCAGGACATGCAACGCAGCGCTTTGATCCTCGTGATGCTCTTGGCCCTGTGCGCGCTCTCGGCCTGCGCGAGCTACTCACACACCAACAAGCCGCTCGCGCCCAGCGCCGCCGCGTTGGCACCGGCTGCGGCTCCGGCACTGACGCGCGCCACCTTCAACGTGGGCGGCGAGCGCGGCAACCCTCGGGTGCTGATGTTCCTCGCGCTCTCGGGCGGCGGCTCACGCTCGGCCTACCTGTCGGGGGCCACCATGCTGCGGCTGCAGAGCTTGTTTCCAGATGTCGACCTGCTCAACGAGGTGGACGTGATGTCGTCGGTGTCGGGCGGCTCGATCACCGCCGCCTTGTATGCGGCAACGCGCGACACCGAGTTGGTGTCACCCGCCCTGAGCGACGTGTTGCCTGCGCAGCTGGCCGGCACGCCACTCGCCACACGCATCAAGATCGACGCTCCCACGCAGACCCTGCGCTGCACCTCGCCCCTGCAAGCCGACGAACTGGCCGCACTCAACAGCCAGCTGCCGGCCGTGGCGGCCGAGCTGCGCAAGCTCGACAACCTGTGCCGTCAGGCCTCCCTCACCCACCTGCGCGAGTGGGAGCCTGGCTCGGTGCGCAGCCTCACCAGCCGCAACTACCTCACCCGCTGGTTTGGCAACTGGTTCTGGCCCAACAACATCGCCCGCTACTGGTTCACCGCCTACGACCGCAGCGACATCATGGCGCAGACCCTCGCCGACAACCTGTACGGCACACGCATCCTCGGCGCCGACCTGCGCCTGGGCGAGCTGAACCCCACCCGCCCCTACCTGCTGATCAATGCCACCACCGCAGCCGACCAAGACGCGCCGGGCATCAACGCCGCTGACGAATACGCTTTCGGCAGCGTGTTCACCTTCACCGAACAAGACTTTCACGACCGCATCAACTCCGACATCAACGGCTACTCGCTGGCGCGCGCGGTGATGGCGTCGTCGGCCTTCCCGCTCATCTTCCCAAGCCAGACGCTGCAAGACCACCGGCCCGGCGCGCTGCAAACCTATTGCCAAGACGACCGCCACGGCGAACTGAAGTGCACCCACAAGCAGTACCTGCATGTGTTCGATGGCGGCAACTCTGACAACCTGGGGCTGAAGTCGATCAAGCGCGCACTGTTCCAGATGGAAATCGAAGGCCGGCTCACGCACGACCGCATCATCGTGCTGCAAGTTGATGCCTTCACCCGCCCGCGCGGCGCGAGCCGGCTCAACGCCGACCCCCGCGGCACCGTGGGCCTGCTGCTCGACGCCAACGTGAGCGACGCCGTCGATTCGCTGCTGCAAAACAACCGCGACACCTTGCTGGGCGAGTTTGACTCGGCCCACCTGCGCTGGAACGACGGCGACTGCAAGCCACAAACGCGCGAGCTGCCCAGCAAGCTGTGCAAGGCCTTGAGCGAGCGGCCTTCAGACCACCTCAACCTCACACAACGGCTGGTGTTCTATCACTTTGGCTTTGAAGACGTGGTGGCGGTCGACCCGAAGCATGCCGGGCTCAAACGCAAGCTCGACTTGATCCCGACCTCGTTCAAGCTGGCCGAAGGCGATGCACGTTTGCTGGATGAAGCGGTGGCAACCGTCATCGCTCCCGGCAACCCCTGTTTGCAGCAGATCCGCGACTTGGTGCTGGCCGAGACCCCCGCGCCCGGGGCCGTGGGCACCGCACGCAAGGTCTGCCAGAAACTGGAAGGCCAGCGGCGGCGCTAAAGCTTGCGGTTTTTCGACGCTTCTGCGAAGAGCCGCACCGTCGGCGCGATCAAGGGGCGGTACAGATGGCGCAGCAGCCAACCCGGCGCCCAGCGGCCCCGCTCTTCCAGCGCCACTCTCGCCCGCTCGTGCACCATGAAACGAAACCCTTGCGGGCGGTAACCGGCGCTGCTGCACAAGAACTCGATGCGATCGAGATGCTTCAGGTTTTTGTAGCCGTAATGAGCCGGCGCCACCAGGCGCAGCGGCGCACCGTGCTCCACGCCCAGGGGTTGGCCATCGAGCCGGTCGGCCAGCAGCACGTCGGCTGCGAGCAGGTCGGCCAGCGGCAGGCTGCCACGGGCGCCGTCTTGCCCGCGCAGCACGACAAACGTGGCATCAGCGAGCGGCCCGGCCAGAGGCACCACGAGCTGGTGATAAAAGTCAGCGAAGCGGTAGCCGCTCCAGGCCACGGCGCGGCGTGACCAGGTCGTCACACAATGGAAATCGCTGCGTTGTTCAACCCGTGGCAAACGCGCCAGTTCGTCGGTCAGCGTGAGCGGCGTGCGCACGTCACCCAGCACGCGCAGCGCGATGCGATTGCCTTGCGCCGGGAACCGGTTGGCAAACTGCGACAGGCCAAAGCGCGGGAAGTCTTCGCGCTCGCGCTGCCCCGGCGGCAAGGAAGGCTGCACCGTCATGACGCACGCACCGCTGGAAACAGCTTGCCTGCCGCATGCCCACGCCCATGCCCACTCGCACGGCCGGCCGGCACCGGCATCGCGCACCACAGCAGCATGAGCAGGGCCAGCACCGGCAGGTTCTTGATCAGCGGCCCGCAATGATCGAGCGTGAGCTCCGGCATGTGCCAGGCCGCGGTCAGCGTGTAGCCGATGACAGCCGCCACCTGGAGTGCCAGCACCCACGGTGTGACACGCTTCAGGATCAACACGCCGAGTGTGAGGTTGAGCGCGCACGAGACCACCAGCGCCACCACGCCGAGCTGGCCTTCAAAGCCGCAGCGTGCCAGCAGCTCCAGCACGCCCGATTGTTGCGGCAGCAGCGCGCTGATAAAGGCGGTGTAGAGCCACATGAAGGCGAGCGACATGCGTGCACCCATCGCCATCGTGGGGCTGAGCTGCACGCGCAGGTCAAACATCGGCTCGGGCGCGCTCACCGCCAGGCCTTGCGCGAGCGGCGTGGGCACCCGCCCGAGCAGCGCGGGCGCAGCGTTCTCACGCGGCACGCTGCCACGCTCAAGCAGGCGGATGGTGTCGCGGCAAAACACCTTTTGCGGCACGGCCTCGGCCAGCCAGGCGGTGGCGCGCATCAGCGGCAGGGGCAGCGGCAACCACAGCGCTTCGCCCAGGCCCAGCGCGCTGCGGTAGTGAGCCAGCATCGCGCGGTAGGTGAGCGCCTGCGGCCCGCCGAGCTCGTAAGTGGCCTTGATCTCGCCCGGCCGCTCGATCAGCAGCGC
>JBBQHK010000121.1:0-2736 GCA_038323895.1 Lysobacterales bacterium
TTCTGGTCGAAGTGAAGCAATCTGTATAGCTGTTGCCCCCGACTTTGTCTCGGCCACTAGGGCATTCGCATGAATTTTTTCAGCTAGAGTGATAATCGCCCCCGATATAGCACCCTGTTTTGAAGGTATCGATGCCTGATGATCGAAGACGGCTTTAAGCGGACTATTCTCTTCGGTGTATAAAATGACTCGTTTCATAAGTTCTACTGACTCAATGGGGTACTTACCGTTAGCTGTTTCATCAGACAGCATTAAACAGTCAGCACCGACAATGACGGCCGTAGCTACATCAGAGACCTCGGCCCTGGTTGGTTCAGGAGTTTCGGTCATGCTGGCGAGCATCTGAGTCGCCACAATCGTTGGGGTGGCATAGCGGAGACCAAGACCAACAATTTTACGGGCAACAACCGGTACACTCTCCGGTAAAGTCTCAATCGCTAAATCACCCCGAGCGATCATCACCACGTCACTCTCTTTAACTATTTCCTCGATATTTTCAACAGCCGCTTTAGTTTCTACTTTGGCAATTATCTTGGCATGTAGTCCAAGGGTACGCATTAATACCCGCAACCGTTTGATATCGTCACCAGTCTGTACGAAACTTTGAGCAACGTAGTCAATATCTTCAGTGGAACCGAAAGCCAGGTCTTTACGGTCTTTAACCGTTAAAATATCGCCACCAAAGTCGGTATCCGGTAGATTAATGCCTTTGCGCTTAATAAGGATCCCAGCGTTTTCAGCGCGGGCGTGGACAATACCGTCCTTCACGCTACTAACGATAGTTTTAACACGCCCATCATACAGATAGAGGCGCTCACCGCGTTTAACTTTTTTACTCAGATCGTACTGCGTTGGGATCAAACCACTTCGCTCAAAATCGGCATTATATTTGAAGCTAAGGCTTTTACCTGGTAGAACATTTATGATGCCTTCAAAGTCGCCCAGACGTATCTTCGGACCCTGTAAGTCTTGAATAATAGCTACTGGCTTACCACAGGCTTTAGCAGCCTTACGAATCCACTTGATCTGTTCGGTTCTTTCCTCATACGTACCGTGACTAAAGTTAAGCCTCAGTCCGTTAGCTCCGGCTTTAATGAGCTTTAGTATTGAATCGTAATCATTAACCGCAGGCCCAATGGTGGCAATGATTTTGCTGCGCTTGAACTTACTTAATGGCACACTTGGTGCCTTTTTAGTTGTTTCCATTATTACTCCCTAGTGTAAACGGTTACAGTATATTTTTCCAGATTGACCTATAAAAAAGATAAAATACAGGCTTAAGTATATCTTCTTACTAATTCGCCTGCCTGCAGCTACTTTAAGTATAACCCGACTACCAAAAATTCGTAACAGTGCCTATATCCGAATGGCACGCAAGAAAGACAGCTGCGGAAGAGAGAGCAATTCCAAGAAATAAAGTTAAAACTTTTTTTATTATTAACGAAATCACTGGCTTTATTCTATCAAAACATAAGTGAATTGGTGATCCTAGACCAGCCGGTTTATGAGAAAATTGTCAGTGAGGTTACTTAGTTAAAATATATTAACTCCTACTAGTTGCTACAGTTAGCAATAATTGCTACCATAATATTATGGCAACGACTCAAGGCATAAAACTAGATGATTCTATTCGGGAGAGGCTTAAGGTTTTGGCAGAAAAAAAACAGCATTCACCTCATTGGCTGATGCGAACTGCTATAGAGGACTACCTTGAGCGTGAAGAACAGTATGAGAAAGAAAAAACCGAAGATAATGTAAGGTGGGAACAGTACCTTATAACGGGCGTGGCTGTCGACCACGAAAAAGTGGAGGCTTGGCTCGAAGATCTAAGCCAAGGTAAACCGCGTAAATGGCAAGAATAAAATGGCTTCCAGAAGCCATACAGGACTTTGAACGTCTATATTATTTTCTATTAGATAAGAACGCAGAAGCTGCTAGCAAAGCTGCGTCCAACATAATTAATGGTTCGAATTTACTCAAATCGTCACCCAGAGTTGGTCGTCCTATGCCAGATGATGGAGATAGACGTGAGCTATTTATAGCTTTTGGTGCCGGAGCGTATGTTATTAGGTATAAACTTGAAACAAAGGACACTGTAACCATTATAAGAATTTGGCATAGTCGAGAAAATAGAGACTAACTGCCTTAGATTATGGTGAGCTATACGGGTAAAAACTGGAACACCTTGAGTATTCAGATTCTAAAGCTTCATGAAAAACTAAATAATCTATATTTTGACTATGGCTACTAACGTTTTTTTCTTGCCACATTGGCCACGCATATACCTTCGAATACCATTCCACCGGCAATAGGTAGCAGAGCGAAAGTGTATAGGATTGACAATGTATCAGGCGACTCATCAGCACTACATTGCTGAACAGACTTCTCGGTAATACACTGCTTGTCGGCTCTATCTCCCAAAACTAGAAAAACAATAAATAAAGATATGAGCACTAATAGTATGAATAGATGCTTTCTCATAATCAAATTATCTCATAATTGGCTTGTATGTACATAATTATGATGTGTTCCAGTAAATATAATTGGTTGCCCAAAGCAGCCAATTTCGTATCTGTTAATTTCTTGGTGATCCCGAGGGGAATCGAACCCCTGTTGCCAGGATGAAAACCTGGTGTCCTAACCGTTAGACGACGGGACCATACTGCTGAATACTGGACGAATAAACCACCGTTAAGCAGACCGAAAGATTGTACCATAACAGAGGCCAAACGTCTA
>JBBQHK010000122.1:0-2303 GCA_038323895.1 Lysobacterales bacterium
CGGGCCATCTGCGCCCGCTGGTGCGCCTGTTTGATCAGGCCCGCGACGATGCCGACCTGCGCGCGTCGGTGCTGGGCCGCGGATCGGGCTACCTGCTCTACATGATGATCGATAAGCTGGTGGATAATTGCTTCCCGATCCTGAACAAGATTGACCAGAACATCGAGCAGGTGGAGGATGTGATCTTCAGCGAGAATGCCCGCCAGACGGTGCAGCAGATTTCGCTGATCCGGCGCGACATTATTGCCTTCCGCCGGGTGATCAAGCCGCAGATCAGCGTGATCTCCAGCCTGGACCGCCGGTCGGCGGTGTTCGTGCCGCTGCTGGGCGAGGACTTGAGCGAATATTTCGGCGACCTCAACGACCACCTGGCGAAAATCTGGGATACGCTGGAAGATTACAAGGACGTGATCGAGGGGCTGAGCGACACGTACAATTCGTTGACCAGCACCCGGATCAACGACGTGATCAAGGTGCTGACGATCCTGTCGGTCATCCTCCTGCCGCTCACGCTGGTCTCCGGCATCTACGGGATGAATTTCTCGGTGCTACCGGGGTCCGACCACCCATACGGTTTCTGGGTCACCCTAGGCGTGATGATCTTGATTGTGTTGCTGATGCTTGCCTATTTCAAGTTCCGCAAGTGGATTTAGACGAGGTTTGAAGTTTAAGGTTTGAGGTTTGAGGTACGAAGTCATGTCGCAGGAGGAGATATGGCAGAAAGCGTTGTGCAAAAGAAAAGCTTCGATTTTGCGCTATTGATCATCCGGCTATACTGCAAACTGCGTGATCAGCATGAATATGTGTTGTCAAAGCAGTTGCTGCGGAGCGGTACCAGCATTGGGGCAAATGTGGTCGAAGCATACGCAGGTCAGAGCCGCAAAGATTATCTGTCCAAAATGTCTATCGCTTCAAAAGAAGCACGGGAGACGCAATACTGGCTACGCCTTCTACAAGAGTCTAACTTCGTCCGAGTGGATCTCACTGAAGAACTGGCCCGCGTAGATGAGTTGATTCGTCTTCTCACGGCCATCGTCAAAACGACCAGTCAAACACTCTGATGCGCTCATACTTTAAACCTCAAACTTCAAACCTCAAACTTCAAATCAGAGGCCAGCTTCGAGGCGGGAGATCAGGCGGGGGGGGAAGTGGAGGTCGCGCATTCGGGCCTGGGTTTGGGCGATGGGGTATTCGACGCGGTGATAGATGATCGCGTCGGCGTCGGTGTCGTAGATGGCGTAATGGGCGCGGGGGTCGCCGTTGCGGGGCTGGCCGACGCTGCCGGGATTGAGGATCAGCCGTTCGCGCTCCAGGGGCACGCTCACGCCCGGCTCCGGTTCGGTGTGGGTCACGGTGCCGTCGGCGGCGCGGCGGAAGGCCAGGGCGAGGTGGGTGTGGCCGAGCAGGCAGTAGCGCGTCTTGAAGAAGGGGTAGCAGACGGCAGCCTCGTTATCCTCCACGACATATTCCCAGATCGGGTCGCGGGGGCTGGCATGGACCAGGGTGAAGTGGGCCATCGGCAGGTTGATCGTCTGCGGGAGCTTTTCGAGATAGGCGCGGTTCTCGGCGGTCAGGTGCTCAATCGTCCAGTCGAGCACGAACCCGGCCTCGTCGTTGAACAAGACCCGCTCGGCCCGTCCCAGCACGCCCCATTCGTGGTTGCCCGGCAGGCAGAGGTGGTCGAAGGTGCGGAGCAAGTCGAGGCATTCGTTGGGCTGCGGGCCATAGCCGACCACGTCGCCCAGGCACCAGATCCAGCCGGTCGCGCCTTCGTCCTTGAGCCGGGCGAGGACGGTTTCCAGCGCGGCCAGGTTGGCGTGGATGTCGGCGATAATTCCAATACGCACGGGGTGGCTCCTCATTTGATATACTGCACTATAGCACACGGTCCAAGGCGCGTCAAAAGCCCGCTCACGCACCCATAAGCACAACTATGCGCGTACCGCTTCGCCCCCAATCTATTTCGATCAATCCGCAGACGGTCGTGGCCGTGCTGCTGGCGGTGGCGATCGGCGTGGTCGCGGGCGCGGTGACGGCCCAGGTCAACCCGATCATCCCGCTGGCGGCGGTGATCGCGCTGCTGCCGCTACCGTGGCTGCTGACCCGGCCCCTGGTCAGCTTCCTTGCGGCGGTGGGGGTGATTACCCTCCTGCCGTTCGCCACGCTGCCGTTCAAGATCGGGTTGACGCCGACGTTTTTGGAAGTCGCGCTGCTGATCGGGCTGGGGGTGTGGGCGTTTGGGCTGGCCCGGCGACCGGAGTTAGGGCTGGTGCGGTCGCCGCTCGATTGGGGGGTGCTGCTGC
>JBBQHK010000123.1:0-3856 GCA_038323895.1 Lysobacterales bacterium
GCGCTGGCCAGATGGGCCTGTTCGATCTCGGTCTGGGAACGGAAGAACAGGCGCGCCTGGCTGTAGTGGTCGGCGAAGGTCTCGGCGCGGATACGAACCTTGGTCTCCTCGACGGGTTGGGCGAAGCTGCGGAAACCGCCCTTCGGATCCTCGCGCGGTCCGCCCGGCTCGCCGGCTTCGGCAAGGCTGTTGGGTTCGTAGTTGGCCCGGCCCTTGGGGACCTGCATTTGCATGTGGCCGTCACGCTGCATGTTCTGGAACGGGCAGCCCTTGGCCTGGTTGATCGGCAGCTGGTGGAAATTCACCGTCCCCAGTCGCGACAGCTGCGTGTCCTGGTAGGAGAACAGCCGGCCCTGCAGCAGCGGGTCTTCCGAGAAGTCGATGCCCGGCACGATGTGCGAGGCGCAGTAGGCCACCTGCTCGGTCTCGGCGAAGAAATTGTCGGGGTTCCGGTTCAACACCATGCGGCCGACCACCCGGATCGGGTGCAACTCCTCGGGAATCAGCTTGGTGGCGTCCAGCACGTCGAACGGAAGGGCGTCGGCCTCGTCCTGCGTCAGCAGTTGCACGCCGAACTCCCACTCCGGGAAGTCCCCGCCGTCGATGGCCTCGAACAGGTCGCGGCGATGAAAGTCGGGATCGGCCCCGGCGATCTTCACCGCCTCGTCCCAGCAGGTCGATTGCGTTCCCAGCTTGGGCCGCCAGTGGAACTTGACGAGGGTCGCGTCTCCGTCCGCGTTCACCAGCCGGAAGGTGTGGACACCGAAGCCCTCCATGGTCCTGAACGAGCGCGGAATGCCGCGATCGCTCATCGCCCACATGATCATATGGGTCGTCTCGGGCATCAGGCCGACGAAATCCCAGAAGGTGTCGTGGGCGCTGGCCGCCTGCGGATAGCCGCGATCCGCCTCCATCTTCACCGCGTGGACCAGGTCGGGGAATTTGATCGCATCCTGGATGAAGAACACCGGGATGTTGTTGCCGACCAGGTCCCAGTTGCCCTCGTCGGTGTAGAACTTCACCGCAAACCCGCGCACGTCGCGCGGCGTGTCGACCGATCCCGCCCCACCGGCGACGGTCGAAAAGCGCGCGAACGTCTCGGTCTTCGTGCCCTTGGCGAACACCGCCGCCCTGGTCAAGTCGGAAATATCGGCAGTCGCCTCGAACACGCCATGCGCCCCGGAGCCGCGGGCATGGACGATCCGCTCGGGAATGCGCTCATGGTCAAAGTGAAAGATCTTCTCGCGCAGGACGAAATCCTCGAGCAGCGTCGGCCCGCGCCCGCCGGCCTTAAGGCTGTTCTGATTGTCGCTGACCGGCACGCCGTGATTGGTCGTCAGCGGCGCCGCCCCGCCCCGCTGGTGGGTCTCGCCTCCATTGTCGATAGCGGTGGTGGTGGCGGTGGACGTCGGTGCGGGGGACTTGGCCATGGGAACTCCTTGAAGGGTGCCGATGAAACGCCCCGCGGCGAGGGGATTTCCGTTGCCTGGCCGACGTTAGCAAATAAATGACGGGTGAAGTTTCGTGAACGTTGGAATATCGCTCGAGAGCCCCGGCTGAGCGATTTCTTCCGTCGCGTGTCGAGTGGGTTCCCGCGCATTACCGACTATCAGCGCCACGCCGGATGGCCTAGATCGATATCTGCCAACGGCAGGAGCATGGCGGGATGAAGCAGCTGATCTATCGCTCCGAACCGTTCGGCTTCGATCGCGCGACGCTGGCCGGGATCTTACTGACGGCCCGGCGCAACAACCGGCGCGACGGGATTACCGGGGCGTTGTTGTGCCGAAGCGACGTATACCTCCAGCTGATCGAGGGGCCCGCGAACGCGATCGACGCCGCCTATGCGCGGATTGCGGTGGATGACCGGCACTGCGACATCACTCTGCTCCTCAGCCGAGCAATCGACGATCGCCTGTTCCCGGAGTGGGAGATGCTCGACGACCAGATGCCTTCGCTAAGCTGGTCGCCGGGCGAGATTGCCGACGGGGCAATCGAGACTGCGGGAGGCGGCGACTTGCTGGCGATCTTCACGCGGCTGGCGGCCAGCGCGTCTGCGACGGGGGACAAAGCGCCACTGGCGTTGTGATCCGCAATCCGGTCTAGCCGCGGCTCTCCAGCGCCGCGCTAGCCTCCGCCATCAGTTCGGCGATGATCACGGCGACGGGTTCTTCGCGCTTGACCATGCCGACCGACTGGCCGGCCATGACCGATCCGCTTTCGACGTCGCCGTCGATGACCGCGCGGCGCAGGGCACCGGCCCAATAATGCTCGATCTGAAGCTGGGCCTCGGCCATGTCGAGGCTGCCTTCGTCGAGCGCGTTGGCGACTTCGCGCTGCTTGGCGGCGAAATTCTCGGTCTCGCGGTTCTTGAGGGCGCGGACCGGGATGACGGGGAGGCGCGGGTCGAGCTGGACGCTGGGGACGGCGTCGCGGGCCGAGGCGCGGAGGAAGGCTTTCTTGAAATTGGGATGGGCGATGCTCTCGGTCGCGCAGACGAAGCGGGTGCCGAGCTGGACCCCGACCGCGCCCATTTCGAGATAGGCGGCGATCGCCTCGCCCCGGCCGATGCCGCCGGCAACGAATACCGGGACTTCGGACGCGATTTCGGGCAGGATTTCCTGGGCGAGGACCGAGGTCGAGACGGGGCCGATGTGGCCGCCGGCCTCCATCCCCTCGATCACCAGCGCATCGGCGCCCGAGCGGCGGAGCTTCTTGGCGAGGGAGAGGGCGGGCGCGAAGGCGATGAGCTGCGCGCCGCTCGCCTTGATCCGGTCGATCGCGCCGCCGGGGGGAAGGCCGCCGGCGAGGACGACATTGGTCACGCGGTGGTTGGCGCAAACGTCAATCAGCTCGCTCAGCATCGGGTGCATGGTGATGAGGTTGACGCCGAACGGCCTGGCGGTGAGCAGCTTGGTGGCGGCGATTTCGCGGTCGAGCAGGTCGGGGGTCATTGCCCCGCAGGCGATCACGCCGAACCCGCCGGCGTTGGATATGGCCGAGACGAGGTTACGCTCGCTGACCCAGCTCATCGCGCCGCACAATATGGCGGTGTCGCAGCCGAGAAAATCGGTGCCGCGCTTCATCAACCCGGCGAGGCGGGTGGCGCCGACGCTGCCCGAATGCATCGCGCGCGGTTCGGCGATCAGGCCATCTCCGCTCATGATGCGGCTCCGGCGCTGGCACCGCTCACGCTGCCGCCTCGTCGCGCGGGGCATCCAGCCCGAAGGCGGTGTGAAGAACGCGGACAGCGAGCTCGGTATAATCCTCGCTGATCAGGACGGAGACTTTGATCTCGCTGGTCGAGATGGCGATAATGTTGATGCCGCGTTCGGCGAGCGTCGCGAACATCTTGGCGGCGATGCCGGCGTGGCTGCGCATGCCGACCCCGACGACGCTGATCTTGACGATGTCGGTATCGGTCAGCATGTCCTCATAGCCGACCGAGCCCCTGATCTTCTCCAGCGCATCGACGGCGTGAGCGAGGCCAGCCTTGGGCACGGTGAAGGTGAGGTCGCTCTTGACCCCGGCGCGCGGGGCCGACTGGACGATCATGTCGACGTTGATTGCGGCATCGGCGAGCGGGCCGAACACGGCGGCGACGGTGCCGGGCCGATCGGGCAGGCCGGTGAGCGTGATGAACGCCTCGTTGCGGTCGTGGGCGATGCCGGTGATGACGTTGCGTTCCATGTCTTTTCCTTCATCCGAGACGATCATCGTGCCGGGCAGATCCTCGAATGACGACAGCACTTGCAGCGGCATGCCGAAGCGCATGGCGAGCCCGACCGAGCGGGTCTGGAGCACCTTCGCGCCGACCGAAGCGAGTTCGAGCATTTCCTCGTAGGTGACAACGTCG
>JBBQHK010000124.1:0-2357 GCA_038323895.1 Lysobacterales bacterium
TACCGCAGATACGCCGGCGATCTCCAGGACTACCTGGCGGCGCATGGCTACCGAGTATTTGCGCCGGTAATGCCTTTTCGCTCAAAGACCTTACGCGAAATGGTTTTAAGGAACTGGCTAGAATCACTCTCAGAAAAAAACTTTCATTTTTTTCTGAGTCCCGCAACCCAGGCGGAATTCGGGTCCCTTTTTCAAAATTACCCGGATTGCACATTTACAAATCCTGCAGAATTTGCGCAAGGCTCTGCAAGCGCACCACTGCAATATGAGTTGCACAAATTCTTCTGCTTTCTGAGTCAAACAAAAGCCGAGTCTTACAAAGACACCGCCCCCTTCACTTCGCCGCAGTTTTTCGATCGAATTCTTGACCATTGCATCGAACTTGCCGAGAATGAGTGATATGAGAGACGTCACCCCGAACAATCCGGAATCCGGCACTGCTTTTGATTTAAAAGTGCTGGTAAAATACCTTTTTGAATTTGTTAAGCATCCGGTACAAAAAATCCAATCACTCCCCGACTGGAAATGGTCGCAACTGATTGTGGTTCATCTTTTACTTTCCATTGTTTCCGGAGTTCTTGCCGGTATGCTAAAAATGAATTTTTACCGAGTAGCGAACGGAATATTTTTGATGCCGATCGTATCGACCGCTGCGGTGGCCCTACTCAGTATGTATTTGTATTATTACTTTCAGTTTTTTGAAAATCGCACCGAGAGTTTCCGAAAAATCTGCACCTTAGTGGTTTTGGCAGCGATTCCATTTTACTTGTTTCAAGTGGTCTCCGAATACTTTGCTTTGATTTCGGTCGTGGGTCTTTCCTTCGCCACAATGCTTGCCGTGATTGGTTTGAATGAAAATTTCGCTGTTCATAAAAAACGTGCATTTCAAGTGATGGGTGTCATGTTCGGGCTGATGCTGATCACCTGGCTGACCAACCATTTCACTTAAATTTCGCGGCAGGAGTAATTGATGAAATGGCTGCTGCGGATTTTACTAGCTTGGTTTTAGCCGTTTTATCCTGGAATGGACCGGGAGATTATCTGAATCTAGTGACTTTGGTTTTCTTTTTATTCCTCATACGAGGCCCAAGGCCGTAATTGCTAGGGCAACTTGATCGCGCGAATCTGCGGATCGTTTTCGGTGATTTCATAAGCTTCAGAATTATTGGTGGTCTTGCCTGCGAAATGCTTTGCGAAAACCGCGAGCGCCGGGAAAACTCTTCTTAAATCATCACTTGGACCTGAACTTACAATCGTTGTCTTCCAAACAGGAATCGGCCGCTTCGCAAGCAATGACTTTTCATTATCGACGGCCTCCAGAACACAATATCTTCCATGTCTTATGAAAGGATTAATCCCGGTTTTGCTTCCGCCAACGCCGGGCTCGCCAACTCCATAATTAAGGTAAATAGTGACTTGGGCATCTTGCGGAGCCAGCTGATAGCCGGCTAATATTAAGGCTTTGGTAATGTATTTTGCGTAGAGTTTGAATTCAAGATCGTCTGGATTAAGAGTTTTGTTTGCCGGTAAAATCGAGAATTTTTTGAGAGCATTTGATTCGGCGATGCCGTTAACATAGATTTCAAAAATACCGCCGTTCGAGGGCTCAAATGCTTTGTTAAGTCCGTCGACGTCAATTCCGGAGCAACCAGTTAACAAGATCAACGACAACAAAAAGGCTTTCATAAAACTCCAATCCTGCTAATTGTGCCAGCCTCTTTTGAAAGTGCCAGCCTCTTTAAGATTTTCCTGTCGAACCGAAGCCACCTGCGCCGCGCTCGGTGTTGCCAAGTTCTTGTACGAGCTCAAATTGTGCCTGGTAAATTGGTGCCACTACTAACTGCGAGCAGCGATCCTGATCGTTGATGATGATGTCTTCCTGACCAAGATTAATTAAAATCACTTTCACTTCACCGCGGTAATCGGCATCTATTGTTCCCGGCGTGTTCAGCACCGTGAGGCCCTGTTTAGCGGCCCAGCCGCTGCGTGGACGCGCTTGAATTTCATAGCCGAGCGGACATTCAAAAGACAACGCTGTGGGCACCATGGCGCGGCTACCAGGTTTAAGCGTGATGCTCTGACCTTCAAGCTGGGCGCGCACATCAAAGCCGCTGGCGCCAGTTGATTGATACGACGGAAGTTCACCTTTAAAATGCGGCCATGTTTTGATTTTCATTTTCATAATCAACTCCTACGTTTTCGAGTTACTTCTTGGCAAAGTTAAAACTTTGCAGCCACTCATTGTGCTGCTTCAATTGCGGCCCCATCAAAACCACTGATGTTTTTGAGAGGTCCATGTATTTTTTAATATATTCTTTAATCGATTTCTCGGAAACTTTTTCGATTTCCGCAATGAT
>JBBQHK010000125.1:0-4949 GCA_038323895.1 Lysobacterales bacterium
CAGGGGTTGAACGGACAATGGACCGCCCGGCTGGATGGCCAGGCTTTTTCCATACCCGGAAATTCGCCGCTGCTCGCAGATCGGGCCGGAAAAATGTGCTTCGAGTTTTTCGGCGCCGGTTTTCCCGTGCATCCGCGGGAGCTGCGATTCGGAGATGAGGCCAGCGGCGAGGCCGCGCGCGTATTTCCGATCACCATGACCGCTCCGATGTCCGTCACTTCCCGCGCATTTTCCACGCTCGCCGCCGTCGCGCTCCTCGCCACCATCGCCCGCGGTGCGCCGCCGGAAACGGACCCAAACCCAGCGCCCGATGAGCAGGTGCTCCGGGTCCAGCTTTTCCTCGACGCGTCGGCATTCAAGCCCGGCGTGATCGACGGACGCTGGGGGGAATTCACGCGCAAGGCGCTGGTCCGCTACGAGCAGGCGCAGGGACGCGATGGCGCGAGTTACGGCGAGAAGCCGCCGGCGCAATTCGATCTCCCGCTCGACACGTCGAAGCCAGCGCACACGACTTACCGCCTCACGCCGGAGGATCAGCAGTTCATCGGCGCCGTGCCGGAGGGCCCGGTCGCGCAGTCCAAGGTGGAGCGTCTGCCTTATGCGGATTTTCTGGAACTGGTAGGCGAGAAATTTCACGCGACCCGCGAACTCCTGCGGCAGCTCAATCCCGATTACGACTGGAGCAAGGCAAAGCCGGGCGATGAAGTGCAGGCGCCAAACGTGGTGGCTCCCTTCACCGTGCAGGAGGCGATGGACAGGAAAGCGCAGACCGAGAAAGCCGAGGATTCTGGCAAGGCCGCGGAGGCCGGGAAGAAGGCACCGACGACCGAAGATCAGAAGCCGGAGAAGGAGCAGCATTCCATCCGGATCAACGTCGCGGAGGAGATGCTGGAATTGAGCCAGAACGGGAAGCTCGTCGGCAGCTACCCGATCACGGCGGGCTCGAAATCGCTCCCCGCGCCGGAAGGGGAGTGGTTCATCAAGGGCTTTGCCTGGATGCCCACTTTCCGCTGGGACAAATCCATGCTGCAGAAGGGCGTGCGGAGCAACGATGCGTATAATCTCCCACCCGGGCCGAACAATCCCGTGGGCATCATTTGGATGCAGTTGAACCGCGACGGCATCGGCCTCCACGGCACCGGCGATCCCGAAACGATCGGCCGCGCGTCCAGCCACGGCTGCATCCGGCTCGCAAATTGGGATGCGCTCGATCTCGCGAAGAAAGTGCTGCCGGGGGTGAAGGTGACCATCCGATAGAGCGGCGCAGCCGATGCCCAAGTCTGCGGCGCGCGAGGCACGAAATGCGAGTCAGCGCACTCGGTTGGCCGCAGAAAAAACAGGTCCGCGAGATCGCTCGGCGGCGATTCAAGGATGTCCCACCACTTTCACCCAACCCCACTGCCCATGATGACTCCGCTCACACCCGATTTCCGCCAAACGCTCGCCGACGCGCAGGCGCCCTGCCTCTCGCTCTTCCAGCCGACCCACCGGCATCACCCGGGCAACCAGCAGGATCCGATTCGCTTCGGAAATCTGGTGAAGGAACTCGAGCAATCGCTCGGGAAAAAATATCCCGCGGACGAAATCGCCCGGCTCCTGAAACCCTTCGAGACGCTGGCCGGCGACAAGGAGTTTTGGAATCACACCCGCGAAGGGCTGGCGGTCTTCGCCGCGCCGGGCGTCTTCCAAGTTTTCGGAACGCAACGGACGCTCCCCGAACTGGCGGTGGTGGCGGAAAGCTTTCACACCAAGCCGCTCCGGCGGCTCCTGCAAAGCGCCGACCGCTACCAAGTGCTCGCCTTGAGCCGCGATTCCGTCCGGCTCTTCGATGGCAACCGCGACGTGCTCGACGATAACGACCTCGCCGCCGGCGTGCCGCGCAACGCTCACCGAAGCGCTCGGCGAGGAAGTGACGGAGCCGCACACGACGGTGGCCTCCTACGGTGGCACGGGCGCGGGGAGCACGGCGATGCATCACGGCCACGGCGGGAAGAACGCCAGGTGGAGACCGACAACGAACGATTTTTCGGCGCGGTCGATAAGGAGATCCCGGAGCACCACTCGCGGCTCTGGCCGTATGTCACCCAAAGTTTCCAATCGCTCAGCCGTCGCCTCGATCACGGCTCCACTTGCAGCTTTATACGCGCAACTGATCGTTCGGTTGCGATATCACGGTATGAAAACCCTCTTCAGTTTCATCAGCGCATTGCTCATCATTTGCTGCGGGCTGTTCGCGGCTGACGGGTGGACCGATGATTATGAAAACGCGCTCACGCAGGCGAAGCTTCAAAAGAAGCTCGTGCTCCTGCGTTTCACGGGAAGCGACTGGTGTGTCGTCTGCAAGCGCCAGGATAAGGAAGCCTTCAGCCGACAAGACTTCCAAGACTACGCCAAGGGGCACTTGGTTCTCGTTAATGCTGACTTCCCAACGACGAATAAATTGCCGAAGAAACTCGCCGAGCAAAACGAAAAGCTGAAAACGAAGTTCGACGTAATCGGATGGCCCGTCGTGCTCCTTCTAAATGCCGAAGGAAAGGAACTCGAACGCTGGGTCGGTTACCAAGACCTTTTCCTGAGAGACCTGAAGGCGAAGGCGGACAAACACGGCATTCTTTGATCCTTCGACAACGCATGTGGCCTGCCCCCGGTTTTTGATCCACTCGCCACGGGAGTTTTTCGCGTCGCGTGCGGGTGTTTCGGCATCCTCCTCCCCACGGAAGGCGGCAGAGTCCCGCGTCGTCACCGCTCTGCCAATGCGCGAGTGTCGTGTGTGCCCGGGCCCCGAGCGAGGCGGCGCTGGATCAATTTCACGACTTCCACGACGGCGAGGGGTAGGAGCGCGCAACCGGCCACGACACCCCAATCTTTCGCGCCCAGTGGAACGGTGTGGAGGATGGCGCGCAAGAACGGAACATAGACTGCCGCCACTTGCAGGACGACGCACAGCGCCACGGCTCCCCACAGCCAGCCGTTCCTGAAGAGACCTGCGTCGAATGCCGAGCGCGTCTCCGATCGTGAGCTAAAGACGTGGACCACCTGGACGAGCGCGAGCGTCATGAATGCCGCCGTGCTCGCATGTTTCAATCCCTCGGCTTCCGCACCGTGCATTCGCATTCCGAGGTAGAATGCCAGCAACGTGACCGCGGCGAGCAGCAAGCCTTGCCAGCCGATCATGACCAGGAGCCGCGCCGGCAGCAGAGGCGCCTTCGAGTCGTGCGGAGGCCGGCTCATCATGCCGGGCACCGAAGGCTCGAGGGCCAACGCGAGCGCGGGGAAGATGTCGGTGATCATGTTCAGCCACAGGATCTGAAGCGCGGCGAGGGGCAGCGGCCAGCCGATCATCAGGGCGATGAACACGGTCAGGATCTCCGCGAAATTGCATGAGAAGAGGTAGCGGATAAACCGGAGGATATTCGCATAGATGATCCGGCCCTGTTCGACGGCGCGGACAATCGTGGCGAAGTTGTCGTCAACGATGACCATGTCAGCCGTCTCTTTGGCGACCTCCGTTCCTTTGATGCCCATGGCGACGCCGATGTCGGCCTTCTTCAAGGCCGGAGCGTCGTTCACACCGTCGCCGGTCATGGCCACAATCTGCCCCTGCGCCTGCAGCGCTTCGACAATCTGGAGCTTGTGCCTGGGCGACACGCGGGCAAAGACGGCAGCCCCCTTCACGGTCTCCTGCCATCCCGCGGCGTCGAGATTGGTCAGCTCACGCGCGTGCACAATCCGCAGCGGCTGGCCGTTCAGATCGCGATCAATGCCGAGCTGGCGGGCGATCTCGGCCGCAGTGATCTGCTGGTCGCCGGTAATCATCACCGAACGAATGCCAGCTTCGCGACAGGTGGCGATCGCAGCCTTCGCCTCCTCGCGCAGTGGATCGGTCATGCCGACGAGGCCGACGAAGACCAGGTGGTTCGTGGCGTCGGCGTCATGCTCGCTCTGGTCTTCGGACATATCTCGATAGGCCAGGGCGAGCACGCGTAGCGCGGCCCCGGCGAGGTCCTGATTCATCTTCTCCCAATGCGTGCGATCGGCGGAGGTAAGGGGCGTCACTCCGCTGGCGCGAAACTGGGAGGAGCTCGCCGCGAGCAACGTGGACGTTGCCCCTTTCACAAACATGATCAGGCGGCCCTGTGGCGTCCGATGCACAGTGACCATGCGCTTCGTCGCGCTGTCGAAAGGCTGCTCGCTGAGGCGGGGGAACTCGGCTTCAAGCGCCTCCTCCTTTAAGCCCGCCTTCTCCGCCGCCACGATCAGCGCCGCCTCGGTGGGGTCGCCCAGCACGGCGTCCTTGCCATCGGCGTGCGTGACCTTCGCGTCGTTGCACAAGACGCCGACGCGCAGCGCAAGGGTGAGGTGTGCATCGGCACGAGGGTCCACCGGCTGACCGTTTTCTTGAAACGCGCCGACCGGCGAGTAACCAGCCCCGGTGACGTCGATCCGTCGCGTATCCAGAACGAACGCCGACACCGTCATCTCATTTCGCGTCAGCGTCCCCGTTTTGTCGGTGCAGATGACCGTCGTGGAGCCGAGCGTTTCCACCGCGGGCAGCCGCCGGATCAGCGCGCCCATGCGGGCCATGCGCTGCATCCCGAGCGCAAGAGTCATCGTGGATACGGCGGGGAGCCCCTCGGGCACCGCGGCGATCGCGAGCGAGATGCCCACCTCGAGCATGTAGAGAAAGCTGTGACCGCGAAGCCAGCCCGCGAGGACAATGATCGCGCAAAGCACCAGCACGATCACGAGCAACACACGGCCGAGGCGGGCCAGCTTTTTCTCCAAAGGCGTGTCGTTGCTCCTGGCTTCGTCGATGAGGACTCCGATCTTTCCCATCTCGGTCGCGACGCCGGTGGCCGTCACGAGAAGGTGGCCGCGACCGTTCATGATGGTCGTGCCCATGAACGCCACGTTGAGCCGGTCCGCGAGAGGTGCCTCGGCTTCCGCGA
>JBBQHK010000126.1:0-2256 GCA_038323895.1 Lysobacterales bacterium
CTCGTACATGACGGCGATGCGGTCGGAAAGGGCGAAGAGCTCTTCGAGTTCCTCGGAGACGAGGAGGATGGCGGCACCCATCTGGCGCTGCTCCAGCAGGTGGCGGCGCACCCCCTCGGTCGCGCCGATGTCCAGGCCGCGCGTGGGGTAGACCGCCACCAGGAGTTGCGGGTTGGCGTCAATCTCGCGCGCGAGGATGGCTTTTTGCATGTTGCCGCCGCTCAGGGTGCGGACGAGGGTGCGCGGGCCGGGGGTGGCAATGCGAAACACGTCAATCAGGCGGCTCGCGTAGTCGCGGATGGCTCCAAAGGAGAGAAATTGCCCGTGGGAAAGCGGCTCGTTGCGGAAGCGCTTCATGATCAGGTTGTCGGACACCGTCATGTTGCCCGCCACGCCCATGCCCATGCGGTCGGCGGGGATGTGGCTCACGCCCGCGCGGATGGCGTCCATCGGGGAGCGGCGCGTCATCTCCTCCGCCCCGATGAAGACTTGCCCGCGCGTGAGGGAGCGCAGCCGCGTGACGACCTCGGCCAGCTCCTGCTGCCCGTTGCCCGCTACCCCCGCGATGCCCACGATCTCGCCGCGCCGCACGTCGAGGGTGACGTCGCGCAGCGCGGGCAAGCCCTTGTCATTCAGCGCCTCCGCCCCGCGCAGCGAGAGGATGACCGCGCCGGGGTTGGCGGGTTCTTTGTCCAGGCGGAAGAGCACCTCCCGCCCCACCATCTCGCGCGCCAAGGCCGCCTTGTTGGTCTCGGCGATAGGGAAGGTGGCGGCAACCTTGCCCGCGCGCAGCACCGACACGCGGTCGGCGAAGCGCATCACCTCGTCGAGCTTGTGGGTGATAAAGATGACCGACTTGCCCTCGGCGACCATCTGGCGCAGCGTTTCGCCTAGCTCCTCCGCCTCGTGCGGGGTGAGCACGGCGGTGGGCTCGTCCAGGATGAGCAGCTCCGCGCCACGGTAGAGTAGCTTCAAAATCTCGACGCGCTGCTGCTCGCCCACCGAGAGCTGCCAGATGCGCGCTGTCGGATCGACCGGGAGCCCGAACCGCTCCGACAGTGCCCGGACCCGATCGTCGATGGTGCGGTGGTCGATGACCCGACCGAGTGCTGGGTCGCCCAGCACGATGTTCTCGGCCACGGTGAACGGTTCCACCAGCCGGAAGTGCTGGTGCACCATGCCGATGCCGGCGGCCAGAGCATCCCGGGGCGACTTGAAGTGCACCGGGACGCCCGCCACCTCGACGGTGCCCGAATCGGGCCGGTAGAGCCCGGTCAGGATGTTGGACAGCGTCGACTTGCCGGCGCCGTTCTCGCCGAGCAGCGCGTGGACCTCGCCCACCCGCAACTCGAAATCGACGCCGTTGTTGGCGATGACACCGGGGAACCGCTTGACGATGCCCGTCATGCGGACCGCCGGGGCCGAAGCCCCGGCGATCGTTGCACGTTCGATCGTCGGCTCTGTCGTCACCGTGGTGTGACGATCTCTGCTCCGACGTGGACCGGGATCAGGATCCGCCGGTCGGGTCGCCTTCGACGCCCTGGACGAACCAGCTCATTCCGAGGATGTCCGGCAGTCCGAGCTTGGTGCCCGAGGGCACCTTCTCGGCGCCCGACTGATCCTTCAAGGGACCGGTGAACTCATAGAACGAACCGTCGACCAGCGCCTTGCGCTTGTCCTCGATCTTGGTCTTGGTGGCCTCGGCGACGCTCTTGCCGAACGGTGCGATCGTGGTGAAACCGTCCTTGAGACCGCCGTAGTAGGAGCCGGTCTTCCAGGTGCCGTCGAGGGCTGCCTTCACCCGCTCGGTGTAGTACGGCCCCCAGTCGTAGACCGCGGCGGTGAGCCAGATGTCGGGGAAGTTGGCGCTCTGGTCGGAGTCGTATCCGGTCCACTTCACGCCGGCCTCCTTGGCCGCCTCACCCGGTGCCGGGCTGTCTCCACCCGATGCGATCACGTCAGCGCCATCGGCGATGAGTGACTGGGCTGCGGACTTCTCGGTGGGCGGATCGAACCAGGACTTGATCCAGACGACCTTCACCGTCGCCGATGGGTTCGCTGCCTGTGCGCCCAGCGTGTACGCGTTGATGTGGCGGATGACCTCGGGGATCGGGAACGGGGCCACGAAACCGATCTTGCCGGTCTTGGTCGCCGCACCGGCTGCCATGCCGGCCAGGTAGTTCGAGTCCTCACCAGCGCCGTAGTACACGGCCAGGTTCTCGGTGGTCTCGGCACCCGTGGCGTGCTCGAAGTAGA
>JBBQHK010000127.1:0-3479 GCA_038323895.1 Lysobacterales bacterium
CTTTACTAGGATTTTCCCTATTCTAAACACAAAAAAAGGACACCGAAGTGTCCAATAAAGTTCTTTTGGTGCAGCATAGTTGACGCATTTCAAACATCTGCTATCAGTGCTACCAACGATTATAAACTAAAACATCTGGCAGAGATATTCCAATTATCAGGCAATCTGCTTGATGCATAATTGGGATGTTTCAAACGAGTTGTTTTTTACTGCAAGGATAGGGGGGTAGTAGCCCTTTACCTCTGTTACAGGTACTCCGCAGTATAAATGCCGAATTTTTGGGGGTAGAATTGCCAAGCGTTTTTTTGCAGCCTAACTAGGTTGCTTTATTGATACTGTCCGTTTAGCTTGTTCAACCAGTTTAGCTTCACTGATAGCACATCTGTGAATTGGTGCGTCAGCTTTATCCCTATCAAATATCAGCGACAGGTAGTGCCTATCTTTGCTATTAAAACCAAAGATATTAACGATATTAAATCTACCCTCTGATACTATTTTTGCTAGCTCAGCTTCCTTCAAGTCGCCGTCCATATTGCAGAATACAATTAAGTGCATATTGGCAGCGTAACTTTCGCCGTTTGATGACTTGTCTTCAACCCGTTCAGCCACAGTCTCAAGTAAAGTATCGTGCTTTTTGTTCCTATGTGTTGCGAGCGTCTGCTCTACGTAGACAGCTTCACTTTCGCCACGAACCAAACCGCCGTCGTCATTATCCAGCATCTTAGCGACACGTAAATCATCACCAGTTAAGTCCATCAATGCAATTGCGTGAACAATGAGCCCAATCCACTCTCGCTTGCTCATATCTGTGTCGGTCACTTTGCTACTATCTTCAATCCAGTTTGGGTCATCAAGAGCGGGCATTACGAAGTGTTTGAACGCAAGATACGGGTCAATCGCAACACCTTGAACCTTAATAGGCAGACCTTTTGGCTTCCAAGTGTAATCATTCACTGATTAAATGACCCTTATCTATGATGATTGGCTCACTACCAATCGTATGAACATCACTACCATCAATCACTACAGCACTATCATCACGCAGACCATAGACCTTACCCTCGAAGCTGCCCACGGCTTCAATCAGGCTCTCTTTTCGGTTCGGGAAATGTGGCGAGTCAAGGTGTGGCATTACCGACAAGTCAACAATACCTACGTATTCTTCTATGTTCCATTTGCTGTCTTCGCCGTATATGAGCCTATAAGCTGCAGTAGAAATACGCCGACCAACTACCATTGAACCTGCACTACTGCCAACGTACACTTTGGTTTCTAGCAATTTAGGCAATAGCTTATCAAAACCAGTCTTCTGGTACACGCTCATAAGGTAATCCGTGTCGCCACCAACAACGAAAATCACATCTTTGCTCGCCAGCCGTTCTTCAACTTCCTCTATTGAAAGTGCTAACAGGTCAACTATGTCTATATCAGCACTGAAATTACTTGCTACAGAATTTAAGTTATCCAAAACCCAACGTTTGTCGCCTTCTTCAACCGCAAAGGCTTCGTTGATAATGCCTACCGATATTTGGTCTTGGGGCTTGCCGACCAGCTTCACGCACGCCTCTACTGTGTTTGACGTATGGAAACCTTCCGAACATAAAACTAGCTTCATAGTTGCTCCTTTGCTGATAGGTTCACAATTTCCAGGACCTTACTGACGGTCTCATCTTCTGTGTGGTCAGTCGTATCCAGCTTTGTAAAATCCTCAAAAAAGATGTCACTAGAAAAATGCGTGTGATGCTCGTTTACCGCTTTGTCGCCCATTCGCACATCTTCGTTTCGTCCAGCATCTCTTAGGGCAACAGTTTCCAAATGTGGCAACAACAGTACTTTGTGGGTGAGAGTTATTTGTTTTTGGATACTGGTCCAACCTGGCTCATCAATGTAGCCATTTATAATTACTTTATAGCCAGCCTTGACGAAGTTCTGTGCAAGTAGCCCGATGCTGTCTCCGACCAAACCCCACTCGCTAAAACTCCAACCGCCAGGATTTTTATCATCTTTATAAAAGCCGCTTACTATCATATGTTTGATATGGTCAGCATCAATGTTTACGCAGTAGCTAATTTGCTTTGCTAATCTTGCAGCTACCGTACTCTTGCCTGAACCCGTCGGTCCAGTTATTGCTAATACGAATATTTTGTCACTCATTTACGTACTCCTCAAACGGTTTCTTTATTTTCAATCGTAAAATCAGCAGTTTGCTCTGGATGATATTTCTGCTGGTATTTTAGGTCATTTTCAGCCCACAAATCCCAGTGCTGGGCATTTTCGTTACTACCATCTCGTGCGTGTCCACGCTGTTTCGCAAGTTCAATAGGCGTATCAACCCAGATTTTATAGTCATAATATTTAGCTATGTTTGGATGGAAAGATGAAATGCCCTCAACTATAAGATAGGTTACTCTAGGCACGGCTACTGGCTCGCTCAAAGTATCGGTCACCCAGATGAGTTTTTGGTAGGCAATATCCTTGCCAGTTGTCGCTGGTATTAGAACCTGTTGCTCTAGCCTTTCACGGTCAAACGCTCCTTTGTCCCAAGATGGTTCAGTCAGTTTAGATTTGATAATAAAGTCATCAATGTTAATGATATAAGCATCCTGCAAAACATCTTTTAGCTGCTCGGCAAGCGTTGTCTTACCTGAACCACCAAATCCCTCAATCGCTATTAAGACTGGCATTTTCTGAACATCTTCTTTCTTGAGCTGAGACACTACTTGGTCAATGTTCATAGCAATGCCTTTCTAAGCCCCTCTCGTCCGAGATTTAGCCAGTAGCCAGTTTCGTCTGTGTCATTGCCATTGATATGCTTTTCCTGATGAGCACCCATAAACTCCATTGCAATACCTGCCAATGCGTATGCTGGTAAATGTTGCCGTTCTGCATCTGTCAGTTGATTGAACTGGCTATATTCGTCAGCTACTTGATTGCACCTAGTTTCTAACGAGCTACTGTCGCCACTATCGTGTAGTAGATTTGCGGCTATGATCGATAGCTCCTGAATGCGTGGATACCAGTTAGCTACGGAAAAGTCCAAGATATAGATTTTGCCGTCGTTGGCTTTGAGTACATTGGTTTTTGTAAAATCACCGTGTACAAAGCAATGCGGTAGGTCGTCAACAGGAATTGCCTCATAACGAGCCATCGCTTGTTCAACTAGCTTCAAATCATCAGGCTCAACAAACTGCCTGACTTTATCAAACATTGCTCTGATATTAGGGATTGCCCAGCTATCAAAGAGATATGTCGGTTTATAATCAACTCCGTTTACCAATGCTGCTTGTTCTAAAACCGCTTTTCGCTCATCAGTATCAGGTGCTCGGTCAACCTCAAAGAATGTCTTACCCTCAACAAAACGCATCAATACAAGCGTAATTCCGCTATCTGTGTACGTAACACCGCCTGAGCTAGTGGCTAGCAATTCAGGATGATTTACCCCTGCTTCTATGACTTTCTGCATCGTGGTTGCGTACCGT
>JBBQHK010000128.1:0-4438 GCA_038323895.1 Lysobacterales bacterium
GTGACGTTGCAAGCACCCGTAGGATTCAATTGGTTATCAAGCTGAGAGAGATAGGGAACCTCAAGCAGATTAGACATGGTGAAGACTTTAAAGATTGACTCCGTTATCGTTCCCACCTGAGAGGGTTAATGGGCATTCTGAGGATTCACCCACCGGAGAAGCCCCATGATTGTACTAATTGGTATTGCTGCGATCGCGATCGTCGTCACCCTATTTATCGTCGTAGCGATCCGCTTCCTCATCAACCTGCTGGTTTCAGTTTAAACAAACAGCCTAAGAAACAAGGTTGTGCTAACGCACACATTTTGTCCCAATTTTGCTCAGACAAGGATATCTGTCTATCGTTTGGAGTTCTTTACGTTCGCAAAATCCAGTGCTTCGCTTTGTGGGGTCAGCACAGAGGATGCTAATGAATTGCTGGAAGTGTAGCTCGATCGAGGTTGAGTAAACCTGCTTGCGAACAAACCAAACGCACCGCTTTGCTAGTGCTGCACCGAGAGAAACATTCTTGCGGCAAATGCACCGCTTTGCTAGTGCCAAGAATAATCAATCAATCAAGATTTGATGTTGCTACGCAAGCTAGTCGATGACCTTCACTTGCCGAATCGACTGGATTGCAGATTCGATTTGCTCAGAGGTAAATCCGATATCTTTACGGAGCTTGTCTAAAACGGCTTCTCGCCGATCTCTGGGAAGTTGACTAAACAGGGCAATGATTCTGTCTTGAGTTTCAGTATCAGTCATCGGAAAACCTCAACAGTCTTCGATATATTCTACCGATCAACTCGAAAGAAGAAGACCAAACGATGCAGCCAGAGCGATCCAAAAGAAGACGGTGCCGATGGCGTAGGTCATACCGATGATTTGTTTAAGCATTATTTCTCTAGTGGCAGGGTAGAAGGCGGAGCAGATCCATTAGTCGGTGCAGCGCTTGGAGCATTGGCAATCCTGACCGCAATGTCACTACTAACCGTTGGGACAACCAGCATGATCAGTTCTTGACCAACATCAGTCGTCAGATTTTTAGTCTCGATCGCGTCCACAATCTTCAGAATGCTATCTAGCTGTGCCCCGTTCAGAGCAGATGGAGTATCCGCACTAGGAGGCGCAAACCCATCACCATAAGTTTCTTGAATGTAATTGGCGCTAGGGATGAAGCCCATGTCAAACAGAATGCGATCGCGATCAGCTTGAGTCTTAAGGTCGCCCGGTTGCTCGGTCTTTCTCCACACCGTAGGGTAAGCAGCGCCCGGAAAATTCCAATCAATCAGCCAGCGCACCACACTGCAATTAAAAGATTGGCAAATCAAATCAGCGTCACCCTTGATCACCGACTGCACAACAGTTTGATGCACTTCAGCCTGCGAACGAGACGAGCCGGAGTCCAGAGTCATTGTCTCGCTGAGAATCACTTTGCTGATGCCAGCATTGCAGGTATCCCAAAGCGCCTGATAATCCGCAGTGCCCGATCGCGCCGCCTCCAAAAAGCTCAACCCCGCCCCCTGTGGAATCTTCACCGCCGAAGCATTCAGCACCGAATGAGCAGCTTTGAGAAGTTTATCTTGCTCATTGGCAGGCATACCCGCCGGATACTCTACCGCGACCGTTGGTTGAGAAAACTTCTCCAAATACCGCAGCCAAACCCGCATATCGTTGCGCTTGAAATAGGTTAACCAGTAGAGCCAGTAACCCAGCCCCTTGCCATAAGGATCGTCATGATGATCAGCGCCCACTGAGAACGTCCAAAACTTACGATCGGGCATCACCTCACCCGTCATCTGATCGCCCCAGGTAATCAGTCTTAAATTGTAGTCAGCATCAAATCGAAAGCGCCGTCGGTTGCGAACTCGAATCCCGCCGCGTGTTTCATCCAAACTGATTTGTGATCCATCGCGCATCCAAAGACATTCAGCCACACTGTAGCCATAGTGCAGGGCATAGAGATGCTTCTCTGTAATGTCATCCCAGCTAATACTTGTTAGCTGTTCTCGAATGAAATCAGCCGCTTTTTGATCCATGCGACGATCTCCACCAGGTTTGACCTCCCACTCACAAGAAGTTAAAGCCTTAAACCGTTGTTGATAGCAGGCTTGTGCTTGCTCATCCCGCAGAACTTCTTCATAAAGCTGTACATCATAGTGCCCCTTACTCTGAAGCAAGGCATCTTGACTCAGCAATAGGGGTTCAATCCAGGCACGAGTAACGTCCCGACCCTGATCAATAGTTGCGATCTCATCAAAGATAGGAGAGTTTGACATGATTGCAATTTAAGAGAAGGAAGACAAAGGATTCAGGCTCAAGATTTTAGGTCGCTCGATCGGAAGTAGGCGATCGTCGGACGACCGTTCACCGTTGCAACAATCTCTTTAAGATTCAGCCCCTCAAAGAATGCTGTAGCAGCGCAGTTAATTTGAAAAGGTTCTCTAAAAAGTTTCGGGTTATGTACGTCATGACTCCCACGCACTGCATCACTGTAAAGCACCCTCACATCAGACCTCACACCCAGCCCTCTTAGTAGTGCCTCATCATTCTCAGTCCACCCGATCCATTCCCCATCACACAGGCAGCCATACTTTTTAGCCAGTCGTTTTAGCGCGGCAAGTTCGGCAATTGTCCAAAAAGGGTTCTCATGAGAGCGTCCCAGCAAAGGAGCAAAATAAACCCCCGATGCATCAAGTGGATTTGCTTCCACGATCGCGATGTTTTTATCCGCAACGATTTGGCGAAATAGAGTAAATTCATTCTCCACGGAATTGCGGCTATCTGTGGACGGCAACGTATAGAGAACCTTTGTCTTGCCCTTAAAAAAATAGTCCAGCAAGCCATCTAGGAACCGAGTCGCGGCAGCCACTTTATCCGGTGGAGAATTGATATAGCCCAGGTCATACCAGTTCACATCAAGCCACATCACCACCCCCCCTTCCCTCTGCGGAAGGAACAGCACATTATCCTGAGTGGGTGCCTTCCTCGTTCCTTGCCCGTCTAACCTTCCTCTAACCGCCATCACGCTACCCGTCGCGATCGCCCCATTGGTAGCAGCTTGTTTAATCCGACGATCAGCCCCTTCTTGAATCAGGTAAGCCCCATCTTGCCAGCCGATCACCCGCCCCTGAAGCGCAGGCAAACTTACCGGAGCTTCAAACGCCGATCGGTGTGTATCCCTATGATCGCGCAATCGTTTATCTAGGCTCACAAATAATCAATCCTCCTTCCAGTCAAATCGACCTGTTGACCCATCGCCAGCGCTGCAATTTGTAAACTCTCAGTAAACAAACGATCGCCGCCGGCACTCACCACATATTTTCCAGACTCCCGATCGTACCTCTCCGCAAACCCAACCGACTCTCTTAGTGGCTGCTCGAATGCACTGCGATGTTGAAGCTGTTGAAGGCGTAAAGTCTGACTCAGATTCATGTCACCCCTAGCAAAGACCAGGGAGCTTTAATCGCTGTCGTCACACCCGCAGGAATGGTGATCACATTAGTGAGAGTTGCCAATCCAATAAACGTTCCTGTCGTATCTCTCGGTGTAGTCAGACCCGCAATGATCACGAACAACTGTTTCACTTCAATTCCACCTGTGGGCCCGGTAACACTCCACTCCATCGCAGCAGGCAAATCCCAATCATTACCCACCGTGTCATAGGAACCCACCCCCGGAATTTGAATCGTTGGGCGAGTCCATCCCGTGCCATTAAACTCAGCCCCAATCACCCCGGCAGTGTTGGTTAGATGCAGCGTTGACGATACCGCAGACGCTAGAGGAATCAGCCCTAACCTCAAGTCTTTGGTTTGAAAGATTTGCGTCACGACGTACTGAAAGAAGCCCGGAGCCAGTGACAGATTTGCAATTTGAGGCATTAAAAATAACTCCCTATTTGAACGGTGTAAGACCCTGAACCATCGGGCAAGAAAACCCAACTACTGTTAGATGTCAGGGTATAGGCTGTTTGCACGATCGGGCTACTCGTTCCCTTAGTCAAAGCAGAATAGCCACCCGTTTGAGCAGTCCCAGTCACCAGCATTAACGCCCCATCGTCGAATAGGGTCATCTCCCAAACGATCGTGCCAGCGCCGCTTGTGCCAGCATTCCCGACCCAGTGAATGCGATAAGTTCCTGTTGAATTAGACCCCACCCAGACTTGATTCCATGAGCGATCGGCAGCACCCACAAACAGACCACGCCCCGGACTGCTAGCACTAATTCCGCTATAAGCACTACTGCCAAACCCGAAGGTGAGATAGCTATTGCTGCTGACAAAAATATTCGTCTGGTAAATAGCATCGTAGAACCCAAAGGGAAAGCCGATATTCCCAATCGCAATGTTCGCATCATCAGCAACACTCGAAACGATTTGCGTCAAGCCAGCCGTACCGATCGGGGTCACAACCGTAGGCGAATAGCTCAAAAGTGTGGTGTCTTTCAAGTTCAAACGCAA
>JBBQHK010000129.1:0-3267 GCA_038323895.1 Lysobacterales bacterium
CCGGCACGGCGGCACTGATGTTCTCTGCCCAGCCGTTGCTGACACCGACGCAGTTGCGCGACCGCATGCGCGCCACCGCCCGGCCGTTTCCCACCAGCGGTGCCAACAACGGCAGCGACCCGACCCCCGTGCCGGTGTGCCAAGCGCCGGTGGCCGGCGTCGAGCAGCTGCAGTGCTACTGCAGCACCGCGGTTTGCGGTGCCGGCATGCTGGATGCTGGCGCTGCGGTTGCGGCAGCCGCTGGCGTGCTGGCGCAGATTGGCGTCGACACTCCACGCCCCACAGCCGGGTCCGCAGTGGTGCTCAGCGCGGCGGGCAGCCAAGGCACACCGGGCACCACCATCGCCGCCTATGCCTGGGCCATCAGCGACGGCGGCGGCATCGTCGGCGCCTTCAGCAGCGCCAACAATGCATCGACCGCGACCCTCACACCCAGCGCCGCAGGCCGTTTCACCGTGCGTCTGACCGTAACCGACAGCGCAGGCAACAGTGCCAGCAGCACGCTGGGCGTCGATGTGGTGGCGGCGCCGGTGCCGCTGCCGGTGCCGACACCGGACCCAGCCCCGACGGCCGGTGGCACCGGCGGCGGCGGCGCCATGTCCGGCGGATGGCTGTTGCTGCTAATGGTGGCAGTGGCGGCCCTGCTGCGGGTGCAGCGGCGCACGGCGGCCTGATCAGCCGCCGCAGGGCCTGAATCCGCCGCCGAGTGCGGTGCCGGGCAGTGCCAGCAGGCGGCTGCGCAGATCGGCAGCGGCAGCGGGCACCCGCAACCGCACGCGCTCACTTGCGGGCTCGGCGCCCGCGGTCGCAATGCGCGACCATTGGTCGGCGGGCACCTGCGCAATCGCCAGCACCGCTTCGGCATCGGCCACTTCGGCGGGCGGCAGCGCGCCACTTTCCATGCAGCTGGCCCCACCGGTCCCGGTGTTGCGCGCAGCATCAGGAGGACGCACCGCCACCACCTCGGGCCGCACCTGCGCGGCCAGCCGCTGCGGCTCGCGCTCGGCATGGCGCGGCGCGGCGAACGCCGGCGCCAACCAGCCTTGCGCCCAACCAAAAAAGAGCAGATTGGCCGCCACCAGCGCCACCACCAGCAACCGAAGCATCTCAGTTCCCCGCAGCGCGACGCGCCGCCGACGCGCCGGGCGGACACCATCCCGGACCGCCAAGCGCTGCAGAAGCGGCTGCTCCGGTCCGTCTATGAGCACCCCGATCTGCACCGCAGCGGCCGACAGTACTCGAGCGAAGCGCAGCGAACCAACCAAGAGCAGCCGCGGAACTGGCTTCGCCAGGCCGCAGGCGAACGCCCCCTCGAGGGGCAGCGACCGTCAGGGAGCGCGGGGGCATCGGATACTCACTTCACCACTGACCAACCGCTGCACGCCGCCGCACCGCACCCGCAGCGCACCGTCTTCATCGACCCCTTCGGCGACCCCGCCCTCGACCCCTGGCTGGGTGGTGGTCACGGCCTGGCCGCGCAGCACGTCCCGCCGCGCGTAGGCACCTGCCAGCGGTGCAAAACCATGCTGCTCGAACCCCAGCAGGCTCCGCACCAGCGGCTCAGCCAACCGCGCCAACGCCAGGGGTGCGGTGATGTCGGGGTCGATTTTCTGCAGGCAGGCGAAGCCCTGGCTGAAGCCTTCGGAAGCTGCTGCAGACTCGAATGGCTGGACATTCAAGCCGATACCGATCACGCACATGCGGCTCTCACCAACCGTCAAGGTTTCGATCAGGATGCCCCCCAGCTTGCGCCCCGGGAACAGCGCACCCGGCTGATCCGACAGCCAAAGGTCGTTGGGCCATTTGAGGCCGATGCGCAGCACCCCGCTGGAGCCTGGGGGGTCCAGCGCTTCGGCCACCGCCAAGCCCACCGCCAGCGACATGCCGGACCACTGGTGGGGTGCCAAGGGCAACACCAGCGAAAAGGTCAGCGACGCGCCCGGCCGCGCCCGCCAGTCACGCCCCATCCGGCCGCGGCCTTCGGTCTGGTGTTCGGCCACCAGCAGACAGGGTTTGGTGTCGTCACTGCGGCGCCCCAGTGGTCGATGCGCGCTGCCGTACACCTCGGCGCAGCTCTGCAGGTCGGCCGGACCCGTGATCGGCGCGTCGGGCTGGCCTGCCGCATCGCGGGCGCGGGCCAGCAAGCGTGAATTGGTCGAATCGACACGCGCCACCACCTCCACCGACAAACCGGGCAGCAGCGGCTCCAGTTGTTTCCACAGCGCTTCGGCGCCCCATTGCAGGTGCTGCAACGCGGTCATCCCGCCCGGCGGCGCTTGGGCGCCAGCATCGTGCCGCGGCAGATCGGGCTGCCGCAGCGGCAGGCGTATTCGCGCTTCAGCTTGACGGTCTGGCGCGCGTCGATCACCAAGCCATAGTCGAAGAACAACTCTTCGCCCGGATAGAGGTCGCGCAGCGCCTTGATCCAGACCCGGCTGCCGTCTTCCTCGGCTTCGCAATTCGGCGCGCAGGCGTGGTTGATCCAGCGCGAGGCATTGCCGCCCACCTTGCCGTCGATCACATGCTTGTCGTCGATGTGAAAGTAGAAGGTGTGGTTCGGATCGGTGGGGTCGTGCGGGTGGCGCTTGAGAGCCTGCTTCCAGGTGATCAGCTCGCCCTTGTATTCGATCACCACGGCGCCGGCCGCGATCGGCTGCAACACGAACACACCCTTGCCATGAACACTGCTGCGGCGCACCTGGATGCGCCGCGCGTCGGTGGCCGCGGGCGGCATGGAAGGCCTCGGCCGCTCAGCCGCAGGGGTGGCAGGCGAATCGAACGCCGGCACGGCGGCTTGCGAGGTCTTGCTCATTCGGTACATTGAAATCGTACGAGCGCGCGCGGGTGTGCGCGAGGAGGGCGGATTGTAGGCACGCACCGCCGGCACCCAGAACCAGGAACCCCATGAGCAAAACGATCATCATTGCCGAGAAGCCGAGCGTGGCGCAGGACATCGTCCGCGCGCTGACCCCCGTGGCCGGCAAGTTCGAGAAGCATGCCGAATACTTCGAGAGCGACACCCATGTCGTCACTTCTGCGGTGGGGCATCTGGTGGAGATCAAGGCGCCGGACGAGTTCGACGTCAAGCGCGGCAAGTGGAGCTTCGCCAACCTGCCGGTGGTGCCGCCGCACTTCGACGTGGCGCCGATCGACAAGGCCAAGACGCGGCTGAATGCGGTGGTCAAGCTGGTCAAGCGCAAGGATGTGAGCGCGATCATCAACGCCTGCGACGCCGGGCGCGAGGGCGAGCTGATCTTTCGCCTGATC
>JBBQHK010000130.1:0-2655 GCA_038323895.1 Lysobacterales bacterium
CGCGATCCCGCGCGGTTTGATGCAGATCGAGGAACAAGGCGGCGACAAATTCTTCGGCGAGCCGATGCTGGACATTTCGGACTTCATGCAGACCGTCGACGGCAAAGGGGTCGTGAACATCCTGGCCGCCGACCAGCTGATGAATGCGCCGCGGCTGTACGCCACCTTCCTGTTGTGGATGCTGTCGGAACTGTTCGAGTTGCTGCCCGAGGTGGGCGATCTGGACAAGCCGAAACTGGTGTTCTTCTTCGACGAAGCGCACCTGCTGTTCAAGGACGCGCCGGCCGCACTGGTCGAGCGCATCGAGCTGGTGGTGCGGCTGGTGCGCAGCAAGGGCGTGGGCGTGTACTTCGTGACCCAGAACCCGCAGGATGTGCCAGACAGCGTGCTGGCGCAGTTGGGCAATCGCGTGCAGCATGCCCTGCGCGCCTTCACACCGCGCGACCAGAAGGCAGTCAAGGCCGCAGCAGAGACGATGCGCGCCAACCCGGCCCTCGGCGACATGGCCAGCGCGATCATGGACCTGGCGGTCGGCGAAGCGCTGGTGAGTTTTCTGGATGAAAAGGGCCGGCCCAGCGTCACACAGCGGGTGTTCGTGCTGCCGCCCGGCAGCCAGATCGGCCCGATCACCCCCGAGGAGCGTGCAAAGGTCGTCAGCGGCTCGCTGGTGGCCGGGGTCTACGAGCAAACCGTCGACCGCGAATCGGCCTATGAGAGGCTCAACCACCGGGCGGTGCAGGGCAAGACCGGCGACCAGCCCATGCACACCCCCGCGGGTGGCAGCGCCGGCACACCGGCCGGCGGTGCGGGCAACGCGCCTGCCACCGGCGGACTCTTCGACAGCCTGCGAGAAGCCGTCCTGGGCCGAACCGGTCCGCGCGGCGGCCACTATGCCGGCTTGGCCGAGAAGGCCGCCTCGTCGGCGGTGCGCAGCATCGGCTCGGCCGCCGGGCGCGAGCTGATCCGCGGGGTGCTGGGGTCGTTGCTGGGCGGCTCCAGGCGGCGGTAGGGGCAGCATGCGTCATGAACATCGAAGTCGACATGATCAAGACGGTCGGGGGCCCGGACTTCGTCGACACCTCGGTCAGCCATTTCAACAGCGCGCAACACGTTGTTTCGGGCTTCATCTCTACGCCGACGCTCAGGTCGGTTGTCCGGCAAGCCTCTCAGACTGCTGCAGCCGGTACTGCAGCCAGGCATTGAGGCCCACCGTTACCCCGTTGAGCACATACAGCCAGAACAGTGGCGACAACGGCAGGCTGCCGGTCGCCCACAGCGCAAGCTTCGAGGCCGCACCCGCGACATAGCCGGAGCCGATGATCAGGGTGAACTTCAAGCCACTCCCCTGGATTCGCCGGCTGCGCAGCATGCAGAGCAAGTTGATCGGCCAAGCGATGCCGAAGCAGACCAGCATCAACGCCTCCAGCGAATCGGAGAGCCAGGGAAAGGGCGTCGCGTCCACGGCTCGTTCCGATCAGCCGATGCGGGCGCCGGTTTCGCTGCCGCAGGCTGAGAACACCACGTTGTCGTTGTTGTCCAGCGCTTGCGTGGTGATCGTGGCGGTCAGCGACTGACCGTCCGGCGCCAAAGTCACCGTGCGGACGAGGCGCTGTTGGCCGGCCGGCATCCCGTCGGCCGCATAGCGCCAGAAGCGCAGTTGCACCGCATAACTGCCGTCGGCAGACTTCTTCCAGGTGCCCATTGCGTTCCCTTTGGTGGCCGAGGGCTGGTTGTTGTCGGCTGTGGCCGTGCCGCCGGCATTGAAAGCGGTCAACCCGCGGAAACCGCCGACCGCTGCCCCCGAGTTGCAGTCCTTCAATGCCACGTTCGACTGCCAGAAGCCCTGGATCGGGTCGACCCTCTCGGCGACCTGGGCGTGCGCGTCGTTGCTGCCGCCACAGGCCTGCATCAACAAGGCCATCGCGGTGCTGGCCAAAGCGAACAGGGCGGCGGACTTGGGCGTAAATTGCTGCATGGAAGATCTCCTTGAAATGCCGTCGCAGGAAGTTGCAAACCGGTGATCGCACTGTTGCAATGACCCCGGGCGGCGTCTTGAACCACCCTGAACAATCCCTGAATCGTTGTGAATGCGACCCAGCCCGAGTACCGGTTCGAAGGCTTTACCCTGCAGGTGTCGCAGCGTCGCTTACTCGACGGCGAGGGCACAGCCATCGAGCTGAGCCCGCGTCTGTTCGACACCTTGCTCTATTTGGTGGAGCGCGCCGGTCAGTTGCTGGAGAAAGACCGCCTGCTGGCCGAGTTGTGGCCGGGTCTGGTAGTGGAAGAGAACAGCCTGAGCCAGAGCATCTCGGCGCTGCGCAAGGCGCTGGGTGACGATGCCCAGCGCAGCCGATTCATTCAGACGGTTCCACGCCGCGGTTTTCGCTTCGTGGCGCCCGTGGTGCTTGTGGACGCGGCGGCTGCTGTAACGCGGACCGAGCCACAGGCGCTGGAGATCGCTCGGTCGATCGCCCCGCCGGCCGACACGGCACCCGCCCCGCCACCGAGCCATCGACCGGTCGATCCGCCCACCCAGGCCGCTGCCACCCCGCTCGACCCGGGCCGACCGGACGCGCCACCGACGTCGCACCGCGTCACGCGGCGCGCCTCGATCGCCACAGCGGCCGCGGTCGTGGCGGCCGCAGCCGGTGCCTC
>JBBQHK010000131.1:0-2543 GCA_038323895.1 Lysobacterales bacterium
GCGGCGCAGCTTATGCCACGGGCGTGGCGAGTCTGTCGGATGACGCCGGGTCTTCCGACATGGCGTGCGCCCGCATTAAGCTGCGCGGATGCTTTGGAAACACACGCTGGCCGGCACGCGCTGGCGCTTCGACGATCTGAAGACGCTGCTGGCGCGGGCGAGCCCGGCGCGGTCGGGCGACGAACTGGCCGGCATCGCAGCTGGCAGCGAAGCGGAAAGAATGGCGGCGCGCATGGCATTGGCCGATCTGCCGCTGACCGCTTTCCTGAACCACGCACTGGTGCCCTACGAATCCGACGAGGTCACGCGGCTGATCGTCGACCGGCACGACCCTGCCGCCTTCGCCCCGGTGTCCCATCTGACCGTGGGCGACTTTCGCAACTGGCTGCTGTCGGCCGCCGCGACTCCCCCCGCACTGTCTGCACTGGCTCCCGGTCTGATGCCCGAGATGGTGGCTGCGGTCAGCAAACTGATGCGCAACCAGGATCTGATGACGGTGGCGAAGAAGTGCCACATCACCACCGCGTTCAGGAACACGCTGGGTCTGCCGGGGCATCTGGCGGTGCGGCTGCAACCCAATCACCCCACCGACGATGCGCTCGGCATCGCCGCGTCGATGCTCGACGGACTGATGTACGGCTGCGGCGACGCGATGATCGGCATCAACCCGGCCAGCGACAACCTGACCGTGATCGGCGGCTTGCTGCGTCGGCTGGACGAGCTGATCCAGCGCCATGCGATCCCCACCCAGGCCTGCTTGTTGACCCATGTCAGCAACACCTTGCGGCTGATCGACGACGGGGTGCCGGTCGATCTGGTGTTTCAGTCGGTCGCCGGCAGCGAAGCCGCCAACCGCGGCTTCGGCATCGACCTGGCGCTGCTGCAGCAGGCGCATGAAGCGGCACGGTCGTTGCAGCGCGGGACCGTCGGCAACCATTGCATGTACTTCGAAACCGGCCAGGGCTCGGCGCTGTCGGCCGATGCCCACCACGGGGTCGACCAGCAAACGATGGAGGCCCGGGCGTACGGGCTCGCCAGAGCCTTTTCGCCGCTGTTGACCAACAGCGTGGTCGGCTTCATCGGCCCCGAGTACCTGGCCGACGGCAAGCAGATCATCCGTGCGGGTTTGGAAGATCATTTTTGCGGCAAGTTGTTGGGCGTGCCGCTGGGGGTCGACATCTGCCACACCAACCATGCCGATGCCGACAGCGACGACCTGGACACGTTGATGACCCTGCTGGGTGCATCCGGAGTCACCTTCATCATGGGCGTGCCCGGGGCCGACGACATCATGCTGAACTACCAGAGCACCTCGTTTCACGATGCGGCGGTGCTGCGCGAGTTGCTGGGCTTGAAGCGGGCGCCGGAATTCGAGCAATGGCTGCAGCGCATGGCCATCACCAACGACAGTGGCCGCTTGCTGCCGGCCGCAACGACCCACCCGCTGCTGGCGGACCTGTCGAAGGGCTGAGTCATGATCGAGCCCGATCCCTGGTCCGGCCTGCGCCGCCACACCGCCGCGCGGATCGCGCTCGGCCGTGCCGGCAACAGCCTGCCGACCGCCGAGTGGTTGCGTTTCGCCGAGGCCCATGCGCTGGCGCGCGATGCGGTGCACACCCCGCTGCAGGTCGATGCGCTGGTGGGCTCGCTGCAAGGCGCAGGCTTCGGCGACCCGCTGGTGCTGGAGAGCGCTGCGCCGGACCGCGCCACGTACCTGCGCCGGCCCGATCTCGGTCGCCAGCTGTCGCCGCGCAGCGAAGCGCTGGTTCCTCGGGCGCCAGCGAGCCCCGGCTGCGATCGGGCAGTGATGTTGGCTGTGGTGCTGGCCGATGGTCTGTCGCCCGCTGCGGTCGATGCCCATGCGCTGCCGTTGCTGCTGGCATTGCGTTCGCATCTGGAAGCCGACAGTTGGGCGATCGGCAGTGTGGGGGTCGCCACACAGGCCCGCGTGGCACTCGGCGACGCCATTGGCGGGCTGCTGCAGGCGCCTGCGGTGCTGGTGCTCATCGGAGAGCGCCCGGGTTTGTCGTCACACCACAGCCTGGGCGCCTATCTGACCTGGGCACCGCGGGTGGGCCGAAGCGATGCCGAGCGCAACTGTGTCTCCAACATCCGCCCCGAGGGACTGCCGCCAGCAGCGGCTGCGCGTCGGCTGGCGTGGTTGCTGGCCGGCGCGTGCCGCCTGGGCGCCACCGGTGTGGTGCTGAAGGACGAGAGTCCCGACGACGCGGGGCCCGCCCTGGTCACAGCACCCCCGGACCGTCTCGTCGGGGCCGATGCCCGACAATCGGCGCCATGATTCGCCAGCGCACCCTGAAGGCCCTGACACGGTCGGTCGGCGTGGGCGTGCACAGCGGCCACAAGGTCGAGCTGACCTTGCGGCCCGCGCCGCCGGACACCGGCATCGTGTTCCGCCGCACCGACCTGCCCGAGCCGGTCGAGATCCCGGTCACTGCGTTCGCGGTCAGCGACACTCGCATGGCCAGCACCATCAGCCGCGATGGCGACATCGACGCCCCGAAGGTGCAGACCATCGAACACCT
>JBBQHK010000132.1:0-5831 GCA_038323895.1 Lysobacterales bacterium
GGCCAATCCGAGCGCCCTCATCTTGTCGGCCGCCATGCTCCTTCGCCACGTCGGGGAGACGACACGCGCCGATCAGGTGGAGGGCGCGATATTGGCGACCCTGGCCCACGGCATCCACACCCGGGACGTCCCGGGCGACGACCCTGTCTCAACCAGCGCCTTCACCGACGCCGTGATCGAGCGACTTGACTCAGAGGGCGCGGATACGGCCGTCCGCGCCCGACGGCCGCGGCTCATCCCGACTGCGGCGCCGGCCTCGTACGTCCCGCGCGATCGCGCAACGGTCGGGGTCGACGTGTTCATCGAATGGAACGGGACACCGGATGCGCTGGCCGGGACCCTCGTCGCGCTGAGTGCCGACGCTCCACTCGGGCTGACGATGATCTCCAACCGCGGGACGATGGTCTACCCATCCCGCGGGGCGGCGCCATCGGTCGTCGACCACTACCGCTGTCGGTTCACGGCTCGCGGGCCCGACGGGACGACCGACCAGGACATCCTGGCCCTGGTCGCCAGGATCGGGTTGCGCCATCGCTGGATGCACCTCGAAAAGCTCCAGTCGTTCGACGGCGTCGCCGGCTACACGCGGGCGCAGGGCGAGGACGCGGCGTGACGGTGCAGCCGCTCCGGCCTGGCCTCGAGCCGATCATGCCGGACCCAAAGCGGATCGGGGCGCAGACCGCCGACCGGGAGCTTCTGGGTTCGCCGCCGACCATCGGCGCGACGGGCGACAGGCCGATTCCGTCGTGGGAAGGTGCGTGCACCTGTCCGGACGACTGCCCGCGCGACCATCCCAACGAGTGAGCGAGGCGAAGACCGACCCGGGCGTTACCAGGGCCGACTCAGGCGGAGCGTACGCTGGCCGGACCGCCGTGCTGGCCACGATGCACGGCAAGGAGGCGGCGATCGCCCCGGCGCTTCAGGCGACCGCGAGGCTGAAGGTTACGACCGCTACCGGACTCGACACGGACCGGCTGGGCACGTTCACCGGCGAGGTCCCGCGCGTGGGCACCATGCTGGACGTGGCCGTCCGCAAGGCCAGGCTCGGGATGGCCGCGACGGGCTGTCCCCTGGGTCTCGCGAGCGAGGGATCGTTCGGGCCGCACCCGGCCCTCCCGTTCATTCCGGCCGGGATGGAGTTGCTCGTGTTGGTCGACGATGCAATGGGTGTGGTCATCCACGAGAGCCTGCTCGAGGAGACCACGAACTTCGGGCACCTGGTAGTCACGCCGGGTGACGACGTCGAGGCCTTCCTGGAACGCATCGGCTTCCCAAGTCACGCTCTCATCGTCCGCCCGAACGTCGGTGCCCCGGCTGTCGTAACGGAAAAGGGCGTGAGCGAACACGACACGCTCGAGGCCGCGATCTCGCAGGCCGCCACTCGATCGTCCGATGGTCGGGCTCGCCTCGAGACGGACATGCGGGCGCATCGCAATCCGACGAGGATGCGGAGCCTGGCCGCTCTGGCCGACCGGCTCGGCCAGCGCCTGACGACCGCGTGTCCGGAATGTGCCACGCCCGGCTGGGGTCGGACGGACGTCATCGTCGGTCTGCCCTGCGAGTGGTGCAGCCGTCCGACGGACTTCATCGTCGCCGAGGTCTTCACGTGCGTGACGGGTTCGCATCGGGAGGAACGACCCCGGCCGGATGGCCTGACCCGAGCGGACCCGGGGCACTGCCCGAACTGCAATCCGTGACGGTCAGGTGCCCGGTTCGCCCTTCGTCGAGGCCACGACCGCGAGCAGGGCGCCAACCGAATGGTCGATCTCGACCGGGTGGCGGAACGGGCGATCCGCCCGCACCGTGTAGTGGCTCCGATTGCCCACCCGCGTCCGCGTCACATAGTCGGCCTCAGCGAGGTCGTTGACGATGATCTGGGCCGTGCGCTCCGTGACCCCGATGCTCGACGCCAGGTCGCGCAGGCGGATGTCTCCGTTACGGGCGATGCACACCAGGGCGTGGCCGTGGTTTGTCAGAAAGGTCCAGCCCGGAATGGACCCGCGCCTGTCGGCCCCGCGGCCTACCACGAGCCAGCCCGAACCCATGGAGGCGGCACACGCTCCGGTCCCAGACCCCGGGCAACCATCCATGGCTCCATGGTCAGGGATGATATTCCACCGATGGCCGGTTGCGCGACGAACTAGAACAGATGTACTGGCCGCGCATCAGAGCGCGGGCCCGTGACCACCAACGACCGCGGAACCCCTCGGCGGGTCACGCCCTCGCCCGGCGCGTTGTCTCCTCGAGCGGCTGAAGGCCGGCCTTGCTTAGCCATGGGGCTCTGCCGATGGTATCGTTGCATAGTCAACGAACAATCATGCGAGGCCACATCCCATGTCGATGCCCATCCCGCCCGAGCTGCTCGACCTGTTCGATGAGCCCGCCCTCGGCCATTTCTCCTAGACAAGCGATAGCGGCCAGATCATCACCTTCCCCATGTGGGTCGATCACGCCGACTCACACATCCTCGCAAGTTCGCCGGTCGGCTCGAAGAAGGGCCAGGCTGTCCGCGAGCGCCCGCAGGTCGGGGTCGCGATCGTGAGCACCAAGACTCCCTGGCGCTGGCTGTCGATCAGTGGTCGTGTGGTCCAGATCCGTCCCGACGACGAGCTCGCGTTCATCGACAAGATGTCGCACAAGTACGTCGGTCAGGCCTATGAGCGCCGGACCCCGCGCGAGGTGTTCGTCATCGAGATCGACCGACTCGGACACTCCGGATCGTGGGGCTCCTGAGTGACCCGCCGACCGGCGCCCTGGAGATGCTTCGGACCTCCGACGCGTTCGAAGCACCCGCCAGTTCGGCCCCGACCCGATCCCGGGCAGGGCGCTGATCGCGATCCTCGAGGTCGCCCGCTGGACAAGTAGCGGCATGAACCGCCAGCCATGGACGTTCGTCCTCGTCCGCCATGGAGCGACGCTGCGAGCGATCGCCAAGGCTTCGCCCAGTGCCGGCCACATCGCCGGCGACGCGGCGGGCATCATCCTGGTCATGGCTGGCGCAGCCACGGCGATCGAGACCTTCGACGAGGCGCGTGCCGCCGAGCGGATCCTCATTGCGGCATCGGCGCTGGGGCGCGCATCTGCGCTCGGCTGGGTCGTCCCCGGAGCCGTGGCGCAGGTGAAGGGCTTGCTCGATCTTCCCGACGATCGGACCCTTCGGACGCTCGTCTCACTGGGCCACCCCGCCCAGGCCGACACCCGACCACGATCGGCACCCGGCACCGCTCGGCGGGCGCTCACCGAGACCGTGCGATACGAGAAGTTCAGCTGATCAGGGCCTGACGCCACCGATGTCGGAGCGCCGTCGTCCCCCATCTCCAACTGCGGGCGCCCTCACCCGGCGAGCATCGTCGCCCCGGTCCAGTAGAGGGGAATCCCCACCAGCAGGTTGAACGGGAACGTGATGCCCAGGGCCATCGTCACTGCGAGGGCGGTGTCGGCGCTTGGATAGGCGTGGCGGAAGGCCGCCGGCGCGACGATGTAGGAGGCGCTCGCTCCCAGCGTGGCCAGCAGCGTCGTGCCCGCGACAGATAAGCCGAGGCCGGTGCCCAAGAGGAGCCCCAGGGTCCCGCCGATGAGCGGGGCGATCACCGCGAAGGCCACCAATCCCCTGGTCAGGTGGGCGGCCTCGCGCAGGCGCCGCCCGGCCAGATTGCCCATGTCCAGCAAGAACAGCGCGAGGATCCCCGTGAACGGCGTCTCGAGGAATCCGCTTAACGCACCAGCACCCGTCGGCCCACTGATCACGCCGATGAGCGTTGCGCCGACCAACAGGACCACGCTCCCGTTCGTCAGCCCCTCGCGAAGGCCATGACCCGGCCGAGCCTCAAGGGCAGTCGCGCGCCGGGCGAGCAGCATCCCGACGATGATGGCCGGCGATTCCATGACGGCGAGCAGGGTGATGAGATATGCCTCCGGCGTCAGACCGCGCGACGCGAGGAAGCTCGTGGCAGCGAGGAAGGTGACCAGGCTGGCCGATCCATAGTGGGCGGCGATCGTCGCAGCATTCAGCCCACCAACACCCAGCCGGCGAAGCACCGGAAAGGCGAGCAGCGGCATGAGGACGGACAGGCCGACCGCCGCGCTGATGGCCGCCACGATGCCCGGCTCCAGGCCGACGACGGCGAGCTGCGCTCCGCCCTTGAAGCCGATGGCCAAGAGCAGGTAGATGGCGATGCTCCGGGTCAGCGACTCGGGGAACGACAGGTCCGAGCGGAGTCCGGCGGCCGCGGCCCCCAGCAGGAAGAAGAGCAAGAGTGGCGAGCTGAGGTTTGCTGCGAGGAGGTCCAGACTCACGGTGAATGGGGACTTGGCATGATGTCAACCACATGAACATCTTGGCAGGTACAGCGCGGGCCGGCAGCCTGTCATTTCGGGCGTCTGATCACCCCATTATCCATCCGACTTTCGGTCAGCACGTCGTCAAACGACGAGCGAAATGGTCCGCGGGCCGGCCAGGCGGGCGGCTGCGGCTTGGGTTCGTCGTATCTGACGAACCCGTGGAAGGGCGCGAGGTCGACCGCCACGTCGAGACCGGCTGTGGTAGAGGTGGCGCGTCTTGCGACGCCAGTTGCCTCAATCTGGCCGGACCCGACAATCGTCGATGATGGCCAGCGTGCGAGCGCGGAGCTCCTGGGCCCATGCCTCCCCTGCGCCGAGTCCGGCTTCCAGCGCGTCCAGCGCGTCGTAGTACGAGTCCCAGGCGCTCCGCTCGGCCCGGACCCGTGCCACGAACGCGGTCGTGTCGGTCGTGAACGCCAGCGTCTCGCCGACCCGGCGGCTGCCATCGATCGCGTATTCCCGAGCGTCGTCAACCTGGTCGACGGCGTACAGGCGCAGCGTCCGCAGGGCCATGCGCACGAGGACTACGCTCACCGGAATAGCCGACACGAACCCGCCGGTGAAGGGATCCAGGAGTCGACCGATCGCGGCGCGATCCAGGGCGCCATCCTTGCCATCGCCGGCAGCGACGTTCGCGTATGCGGAGAACACGAGGATCCGCAGGTCGTCGCCGATGAGCTTGCCAACGTGGGCCGCCGCCATCGCCTGGCCGGCGAAGGCCTCCTTGTCGTGGCGCATGAACAGGCCCGCCGCGTGAGCGTAGGCAAGACGCGGTCCCGGCTGACCCAGGACGGACAGGACATATGCCTGGTCCTCGGCCCGACCGACGAACGACGGGGTGAATGGTCGGTGGCGGCGCAGGGCGTCGACCAGGATTCCGTTCGTGCCGCCGGTCACGTGGATCCGCTCCAGCGCTCGCTTCACGCCATCGACCGCCTGGGAGTCGTAGCGCTCCATCATCTCGGCGCGTGTCGAGATGGCCTGGGGCAGGACGCTGTAGAAGACGTGCTCGTCGTGGGACGGCGCTCGGGTCGGAAGGTCCACGTCCGGAGTGAAGAGCCCGTGGCCGATGTCACGCTCGTTGACGAGTGCGCCGGCGAGCATGCCGAGCTCGACCTCACGCCCCTCAGCGTCGCGCGCCGAGGCGCCCCACAACGGGGTGGTGAGGTGACCGAACGCGGTCCGGCCGGTCTCCGCGACCAGCGCAGCCTGCGGAAAAACCTGGTCGAGGTCGATCTTGAAGGTCGCCCGGACGGCCGGGTCGAGCGCGACGTGCCAGAGCGCCGCGACCGCCTTGAGGAAGCTGTAATGACGGCCGTACTCGCCGTCGACGCCGACGATAGCCTGGAGTCCCGGCCGGGCGGCAGCGGAGGCAGCCTGTCCGTGGCCGATCGCGATCACCGGGACGATCACCTCGTCCACCAATCGACGCGTGTCGCCCTCCGTGACGGCGATGACGTCCAGGTGGCGCAGGCCACCGGAGCGGGCGA
>JBBQHK010000133.1:0-3083 GCA_038323895.1 Lysobacterales bacterium
GCTATTCACGGCCGATGACTTGAAGGCGCTCGGTATCTCGGCTGCGCCGAAGGGCCGGATCGCGAGTTCTCCGAACCAGACCATGAGCACCTGTGTGGCCGGCAGCATGCTGAAACCACCGATGCTTTCGATCATGATTCAAGACATCAAGTTGCCGATCGCCGCGCAGATGGGGCGCAAGAGCTTGGCGTCCGGGCAGGGAGAGGTCGTGAGCGGCCCGTGGGACACCGGCAAGGCGAAGAGTGGAGTGGACGGCAGCAATTTTCACTTCTTCAAAGGGAACGTCTCGGTGCTCGTCATGTGCAGTGCGACCACGACCGCTGCGCGCACAAGGCTCATTGAGATCGCGAAGCGGGCCGCGGCGGCGCTGTAGTAGTGGGGGATGATCTGGCGTGACCGCGCCGGCTGCTCAGCGACTTACCGTTTCTGATCACCACAAAACTATCCACTTGTATTTGCAGCCAACCGTCCGGTTCCTCTGGGTGGCTTGCCTCATACCGGACAGGGAATCCGTATACGGGGTGAAGATCAAGCCGATCAATAACACGTCCGGTGGATTGTGCGTCTTCATCCACTGCAGCGAAAATGCCCTCGATCGTGAAAGCTGGGGATGGTGGCTTATTCGGTTTGCCCTTGGCGCGAGCTATGATCTCGCGATTTCTAACTGTGAGAAGTGGCAATTGGTTGTGCAGGCGCTCGAGCGTGTACCCGCAAAAGCAGTCAACGTGCGACTGGAGCAGGTACTCCCGCACCTGAGCACGAGCCCACCGTTTCCGACCGGCCTTAAGAGAGTCGAGCACATCGCTCGCGGAGCGCGTAGGGGGCTTATCGATGATCTGAGCGCGAATCCATGATGGCGATGCCACAATGGAAAATGCGAGAAGTAGAGACAGTTTCATCGATGATAGTCCGCCTAACGCCAGCTTCTGTTGCGAGCGGACCGCCCGACGCTTCGTGCTACGCTGATGGTCGGTCCGCTCGGCAACAGCAAGCATCGTTAGGCCAGCGACACCCGGACCTTGCGTCGAAATGGCCTGCCGCGCAATGCGATGGTGACGGTCTCGCCGCGGATCTCGCGTATGCTCGGCGCTCCTATCGCTCGGAGCGCCGATGTTCGACCCAGCACCGGCGGCGCGCGGCGTCTACAGACCCCGACGGCCCCAGGCGTCACCGCTGTTCCGGTTGGTCTCGGATCACCTGCACCAGCTGCAGAAGGTGTACGACGAGCGTTTCGTTCGCAAGTACGGCCCGTGGCGTCCGGTTGTCGGGCAGGTGGCGCATGCGGAACTCCCTATCAGCATTGACGTTACGAGCGTCATCGCCGTATTTAACCGGACGCTAGTAAATTCGTCTGATACCAGAAGAGAGTTCCCATGAATACAGTCGAAGAGACGGGTGGAACATCGCCCGAGCGATTCTGCGCCTTCAGCGACGGCGTGATTGCAATCGCCATCACGCTGCTCATCCTCGAGATCAAAGTGCCCAAGGCGGAGCTCGGGCAGCTTGGGCATGAGCTGGAGCAACTCTGGCCCTCGTACATCGCTTTTGCCGTCAGCTTTCTCACGATCGGCATCATGTGGGTGAACCACCACAACCTGTCGCGTCGACTCGTCGCAGTGGATCACGGCCTTCTGTACCTCAATCTTGCGCTACTCGGAGCGATCTCGTTCATACCATTCCCGACTGCGGTGATCGCCGAGTATCTGAGAGAGGGCGGTAGCAACGAACGATCGGCAGCCTTTCTGTATTCTATCGCGATGATCATGGTCAGTGCCGCGTTCACGTCAATGTGGTGGCACATCGCTCGCCGTCCGCATCTGATGCACGCAGCTCAGCGCGATGCCGTCCGAATGCACGCCCGCAAAGCTTCCATGGGCATTCCCATCTACGTCGCAGTGGGGGCCCTCAGTCTGGTCTCGGCCACCGCCGCGCTCATCGCTTTCGGAGTGATCGCAGTGGCTTACGCAGTCAACCGCAGCGAGTCAACATCAGGTGATCATTGATCACGCCCGTGTGAATCGCCCCAGAGTTGCTCACTCGACTTTCCCACCCGTGAGTTTCACTACTCGAGGCGCGAGCCTTCGCCTTCCGCCAGCCACCAGCTCGATTGTTGACTATGATGCGTTTCAGCATCGTCAACAACGCACGAGCTGGAACCTTCTCGCCTTGTCGAATTGCGACGGTGCGAGCGGTTTTGTTGTCGTGTCCGCCTGTGATGATCCCATCCGGATCGGGCACGATTGCGCCATCGTACAGGAAGACATTCACCCAGTCCTTCGCTGCAAGCAGTGCGCAGACATTGCCCTCGAGTACGAAATACGGCCGACGCGTTCGCTTGATCGTCTCAGTCAGTAACGCCCTGGCCCGGCAGGATCAATTCGCTCAGTTGGTGACTTTAGCTTTCGCGGCGCGCACAGTCGAGCTGATCGAATCGAGTGCCTGGCCCTTGACGAGCCAGGAAGCGGCGAAGAACACGAGGGACGTGGACTCGGGCCAGAAGATCGAGCGGCCCAACCATCCCGCGATAACCGCCCAAGTCATGCCGGCAAGGATTCCAATGCCGCACAGGAGGTAAATCGCATTGCGTCGTTTTTTGTCCTGGGAAGGTTGTTCACCCGGTGCGGTCTTTCGGAAAAGCCAGAGCGAGAAGACCGCAAACATCGAGAAAAGAATCACTGCGGCAACAGTGTGCATGGTATGGATCCACCCAGCCCACCATGGCAGCTCAGCAACGCCGCTCGGCGGAGTAGTCGGGAAGAGGCAGACGATGGCCGCCGAAATGCCAGCGACGATCGCGACGATCCTGTCGTACTTGTGAGACTGATTTGCGTAGCCGCGATACGTCAGCAGGAAAAGCGAGAGAGCAGCGAGAAGGCCCACGAAGAGCGACACGGCGCCAGTCCAGTAGTACGCACTTATCGAGTTGCCTGTCCAGTTATCTAATGTAGCGTTCGGTCGAAGCCGAGCTACCTGTACGAGGAGAATCGGAAGCGCGAGACCGAGGTAGCCGATGACCTGGCGGTGTCTGCGGCCCGAAATGTCGTCAGGCCGCTGGCCGGGTGGAGGAGGCTGCTGTGAGGCAC
>JBBQHK010000134.1:0-2962 GCA_038323895.1 Lysobacterales bacterium
GTCGATGATGCAATTGAACTGATACGAGCATAAAGACACTGGCGAAAGTAATAGGAAGGCCATTATGGAAAACGTGATTGACGTGGCCTGGAACGTGAAGTTCAAAGCCTGTTATCCAATTGAAAGCCTTGAACTGCTTTACCCAAAGCCAAAGACCCTTTTGGAAGTTATGACCTGCAAAGCGGGTCTGTGGGCTGATGTACCCAACAAGGACCGTATTTGGGTAATGACCATGGAAACTCATCCGTGGACCAATGAATGGTTAGCGCGTCTGGTTGAAAGAGCAAACCCGAAAGACCCCAGAAGCAGAGCAGTTATTGCGGCTTTACGAAGCAGTAAAGTAAGCCAGACGATTATTGATGCTGCCTCTGCTGCTGCTCACGCTGCTGCTGTTGCTGCTGATGCTGTTGCTGCTTCCGCTGCTCATGATGCTGCTTATGCTGCTGCTTATGCCTCTTATGCCTATACTGCTGCTGTTGCTGCTGATGATGCTTATCACGCTGCTGCTTGGGCGGCTGATGCTGCTGCTGTTCGTCCTGCTGCTTATGATGCTGAGCGGCAAAAGCAAGTCGATGATGCAATTGAACTGATACGAGCATAAAGAAATACACTGGCGAAAGTAATAGGAAGGAAAAACAATGGAAAACAACACTATTGAAAACCTTATTGATGCGGCTTGGAATATAAAGTTCAGAGCTTGCGATTCTTATCCAATCGAACTGCTGAAACTACTTTATCCAGAGCCCAAGACACTTTTGAAAGTTCTGGAATGCAAAGCGGGTCTATGGGAAAGTGTCTCCAACAATGACCGTATTTGGATAATGACTCGGGAATGGCATCCGTGGACCAATGAATGGTTGGCGCGGCTGGTTGAAAGAGCAAAGCCAAAAGACCCCAGAAGCATTACAGTGATTACAGCGTTGAGAAGCGGCAAAGTCGGCCAGACGATTATTGATAATGCCTCTGCTGCTCACGCTGATGCTGCTGCTCGTGCTGCTGGTGCTGCTGCTTATGCTGGTGCTTATGCTGCTCGTTCTGCTGCTGCTTATGCTGCTCGTGCCGCTTCTCATGCTGCTCATGCCGCTTATTACGCTGCCTCTTATGCTGCCTCTTATGCTGCTGCTGCTGCTGCTGCTGCTGATGCTGCTGATGCTGATGCTTATTATGCTTATTATGCTGATGCTGCTCGTGATGCTTCTTATGCTGCTTATGCTGCTAATGCTTCCGCTGCTTATGCTGCCGCTTATGCTGCCGCTTATGCTGTTGAGCGGCAAAGGCAGGTCGATGATGCAATTGAACTGATACGAAATACACACTGGTGGAAAGTAATAGGAAGTAGACTATGGAAAACCTGCCGCTTATGCTGTTGAGCGGCAGAGGCAGGTCGATGATGCAATTGAACTGATCCGCACTGGCGAAAAGTAATAGGAAACAACTATGAAGAGCAAGAAACCATCGAGTACCAAACGTCCTCAGCCATCGTTCACACAGGATACGTCGGACTGGCACTCGAAGCAGGAGACATTACCCAAGGTGAAGTTCACCAAGATAGGGCAGGGGACCTGCTGCCACCTGCGTGTCTTCGGCACCATCCGCCGCTACTTCAAGAAGTTCGGTGGCTGGGTCGAGATCGAGGCACTGAAGGACGGCCTTCGTGTCTCCATGATTAGTAATGGCCGCTTTGAGGCAGTCATCCAGCCCGAATGTGGCAACGTGTGGATACTTCGCTACGTGCGGAACAAACCTGCACAAAAGTAAAGCGGACTCTGCGTTATTAACTGGAATACTAATGGGACAAAGACAAGACATGTATCTCGTAACCCAGCCACTCCGGAAAAAGCATCCGCGAGTGGGCGGCGGCGAGCATCCATTCCTCTTTATGATGTTGAGCGGCAAAGGCAGGTTGATGATGCAATTGAACTGATCCGCACTGGCGAAAAGTAATAGGAATGCCATTATGGAAAACCTTATTGATGCGGCTTGGAACGTAAAGTTTGAAGCTTGCGATTCTTATCCAATCGAACTGCTGGAGAAGCTTTACCCAGAGCCAAAGACCCTTTTGGAGGTGCTGACCTGTAGAGCGGGGCTATGGGAAAGCGTGTCCGATACCGACCGCATTTGGGTAATCACTAGGGAACGGCATCCTTGGACCAATGAATGGTTAGCGCGGCTGGTTGAAAGAGCAAATCCAAAAGATCCCAGAAGCATAGCAGTTATTGCGGCGTTGCGAAGCGGAGAAGTCGGCAAAATGATTGTTGCTAATGCCTATGCTGCTTGTGCTGCTCGTTCTAATGCTTATGCTGCTGGTGCTTATTACGCTGCTGTTGCTGCTGCTGATGCTGCTGATGCTGCTGCTGTTGCTGCTGATGCTGCTGTTGCTGCTGTTGTTGCTGCTGATGCTGATGTTGTTGCTGCTTATACTGCTCGTGCTGCTTATTATGCTGATGCTGATGATGCTTATGCTGCTGCCGCTCGTGCTGCTGGTGCTGCTGCTGATAATGCTGCTGCTTCTGCTGGTGCTTATTACGCTGATGCTTCTGCTGCCGATGCTAATGCCGCTTATTACGCGAAGGATTGTGGTCTGATGTGCCCAATGCGGACCGTATTTGGGTAATGACTCGGGAAACTCATGTTTGGACGAATGAGTGGCTAGCTCGGCTGGTTGAAAGAGTAAATCCGAAAGACCCCAGCAGTTTTGCAGTGATTGAGGCTATACGAAGCGGTAACGTCAGCCAGACAATTATTGATAACGCCAATGCTGCTTATTACGCTGCTTATACTGATGCCGATTATTACGCTGCTCTGACTGCTCATATTGCTGCTGCTCGTGCTGCTCATATTGCTGCTGCTCGTGCTTATTATGCTGATGCTGCTGATGCTGTTACTTATTATGCTGATGTTGCTGATGCTGCTGCTTATTATGCTGATGCTGCTGCTGGTCATGCCGCTCGTGCTGCTGGTG
>JBBQHK010000135.1:0-2226 GCA_038323895.1 Lysobacterales bacterium
ACCGCTGTGTCCACAGTGGTGCCAACCGTGGCTCCGCCGCAGCCGACGGCCGCTCCGGCTGCGGCCGTTACGGCGACAGTATCGCCCGTCTTGGCTGCACCTCGCCCTGAAAACGATTTGCTGAACGTCCGCGCGCAGCCCGACGTAAACTCACAACGGCTGGGGCAATTGAACAAAGGCCAAAGCGCGCCCGTGCTCGGCAGAAATCCTGATGGTCAGTGGCTTCAGATCACCTTTCCCGGCGCACCTGGCAACGCGGGCTGGGTGTTTGGTGCTGTCGCACAGATTACCGGTATCACTACGACATTGCCAATCGTGCAACCCAGCACGACCGTGACCGGCACCACGACCGCGACCGGCACACTTGTTGCGACAAGTGCACCCGCCACAACCGGCACGGTGCCAACGGTTGCTGCGCCTGCCGGTTTACAAGCGCCATTCGTCCGGCTCAAGGCCGGGCAAGACTTTGCCAACGTGCGCACCGGCCCCGATGTGGCCTATCAGCGCGTCGGCCAGCTTGACGCAACCACCAGCGCCGCGCCCGTAAAGGGCAAGAACGCCGACGCGTCGTGGTTTCAGATTGGGCTTGCAAGCGCACCTGGCGGGGTGGCCTGGGTATATGGTTTGTTGGTTGATCTCACGGGCGATGTGAGCAAGATTCCGGTGGCGACCGCGCCGCCGCTGCCTACGGCAGCACCCGTGACTGCGGCTCCGGCCGCACCTACGACCACGGCTACGGTCGCGCCTGCCGCACCTGTGCCAACGGCGACGGCATCGCAACCTGCCTCGGCGCTGTTGCCTTTTAGCCAGGCCGATCAGTTCGTGCCGCGCAACGACATCGGCGATGTGCCGCTCGGCATCAACGGCGAGGCGCGTTCGTCGAAGTGGACGTGGGTGATTAACGGGGCAAAGAGTGCCGAGTTGGAGATCACAACTGCGCCCGGCCCCGGTATCTTCAGCAACTGCCCAGCCGGGAATCTGGGGAGCATTCAGCCAAATAGCGCCGCGGGCAAACGCATCCCGGCCAGCCTGCCCAGCGGCTCGTTCGATTTCACCATCGCCGACAAGGGCTACTATTTGTTCACCCTGTATATCGTCAAGAGCGACGGCAGCACCACGACGATTCCGCGCAACGTGATTGTGGACTGCTTCAAGACGCAGTAGCCGGGAACCTAAACACGAAGGCGCGAAGACACCCAAAAGGACAAATTTCTCCTCTTTGTGTCTTCGTTCCTTCGCTTCTCTGTGTTGAAAAAGCTGGTTGTCCTCGTCAGTGGCTTCGGTAGCAACCTGCAGGCGGTCCTCGACGCCTGTGCCTAGGGCGCGCTACCCGAGCAAGTCGTCGCCGTCCTCAGCAACACACTGGACGCCTTTGGCTTACAGCGCGCGCGAGACGCAGGCGTGCCCGCCATCGCGCTGCCATTCGGCAAAGATATTCATCACGACCGTGCTGGCTACGACACAGTGTTGGGCGATGTAATCGAACAGCACGCGCCCGATTTGATCGTGTGTGCCGGCTGGATGCGCATCTTTAGCCCAGACTTTGTGCGCCGCTTTGACGGCAAACTGATCAACATCCATCCGGCACTCCCCGGCACTTTCCCTGGCGCGCACGGCATCGCCGACGCGTTCGCGGCCTTTCAACGCGGCAAGGTCGCTCAGACCGGGGTGATGGTGCACATGGTCGACAAAGGCGTGGACACCGGGCCGGTAATCGCGGTCGAGGAGGTGCCGATCCGTGCCGACGACACGCTGGAATCGCTGGAACAGCGCGTGCATGCGGTCGAGCATCGGCTGATCGTCGAAGCGCTACGACCACTGACCACTGACCACTGACCACTGACCACTGACCGGCAAAAATGCGGATGGTATATTCCTCCGCACGATGAAAGCCCTGCTGTCGGTGTCCGACAAATCCAATCTTGTGGAGTTTGCGCGCGGCTTGCACAAGCACTCCATCGAACTCGTTGCCAGCGGTGGCACGGCGCGAACATTGCAGCACGCCGGTCTGTCCGTCACCACTGTCGAGCAGGTAACCGGCTCGCCTGAAATTCTGGAGGGCCGCGTCAAGACGTTGCATCCAGTCATCCACGGTGGCATTCTGGCCCGCGACACCGACGCCGACCGGGCCGACCTCGATAAGATTCACGCAACACCTATCGACTTGGTCATCGTGAATCTGTATCCATTTCAAAAAACCGTCGCACAAAAATACGTGACGCTGAA
>JBBQHK010000136.1:0-2208 GCA_038323895.1 Lysobacterales bacterium
GGTGCTGGCGCAAGGCACGCTGGCGGTGGACCTGATGTACGGCGATGCCGCCGCACCGTTTCTGGCCTGGGCGCAAGACAGCGGCGCGACTGGCAGGGACGGGCTCGGAATGCTGGTCGAGCAAGCAGCCGAATCGTTTCAGGTCTGGCGCGGGGTGCGGCCACCGACAGCGCCAGTGCTGGCAATGCTGCGCGAACACTTGGCATTGCAGAAGGCGGCGCGATGAGCAACCCGCAGGTTCAAAGGTCCGGTCTGCGGCAGGTGGGGCGGTTGCTCGCCTTGCTGGTCTTGAGCGCGCTGGCCTTGCAACTCGTCTTCCTGTTGCGCATCGCGCTGATGGGGGTGGTCGACCCGCAATCCACTGCCTTCCAGCGCAGCGAGGCCTGGCGGTTGCTGCGTCAACCCGGGCCATCCGGTTGGGCACAGGAATGGGTCGATGGCGACCGGATCGCCGACACCCTGAAACGCGCGGTCATCGCCAGCGAAGACGCTGGCTTCACGGCGCATGGCGGGGTCGACTGGGACGCGATCCGCGGCGCCTGGGAGAAGAACCAGCGCGCCGAAGCGCGTGCCGAGCGGCGTGCAGCCGCTGCGCCAAGCAAGACCGCGACCGGCGCAGCGCCAGTGGCCGCCAAGCTCGTCGGTGGCTCGACCATCACCCAGCAGCTGGCCAAGAACCTGCTGCTGTCGGGCGAACGCACCGTGCTGCGCAAGGCGCAGGAAGGGATGCTGACCCTGATGCTGGAGCTGCTGCTGAGCAAAGAGCGGATCCTGGAGATCTACCTCAACAACGTCGAATGGGGCGAGGGCCTGTTCGGCGCCCAGGCCGCGGCGCGCCACTACTTTCGGGTCGATGCCGCAAAGCTGGGCACCGACGCCGCCGCGCGCCTGGCGGTGATGCTGCCGGCACCGAAGCGCTTCGAGAAGCGGCCGGCCTCGCCCTATGTCACCGGCCGCGCCGCCACCATTGCCGCGCGCATGCCGGCGGTGGAACTGCCCTGAACGGCTGAGCCCGCCAGCGAATCGCAAGCGGTCCACCGACAATGCCGGCACCATGAGTCAAACCGACGCCATTGCCCATGCCGCTGCCGCCCTGGTGGTGGACGAAGGCATGGAGTACGGCGCTGCCAAGCGCAAGGCCGCGCGTGAGATCGGCGGCCGGCCCGAGCTGCCTTCGAACGAAGCGATCGAAGATGCGGTGCGCGAGCACATCGCGCTGTTCGCGGCCGACACCCAACCGGCGGAACTGCGCGCCCTGCGCCAGGTGGCACGGCTGTGGATGCAGCGCATGGTCGAGTTCCGACCGCATCTCTCGGGCGCCGCCTGGCGCGGCACCGCCACCCGCTTGTCTGCCGTTCACCTGGACTTGTATTGCGACGACCCGAAAGCCGCGGAGATCGCGCTCGTCAACGCCGGGGTCCACTACGACGTGGGCGCGCTGGACCGCCCCGGACGCAGCGGCAGCCGCGACCCGCTGAATGTGCTGACGGTGGCCGAGCCCAGCCGCGAGCTGGGCGAACCCGTCACCGTGCACCTGCTGCTGCACGACTACGACGACCAGCGCGGCGCGCTCAAGCCCGACGCGCGCGGCCAGCGCTGGCGCGGCGACCTGGCAGGCCTCGAGCGCTTGCTGGCGCTGCAGCCGTCGCCGGCGGCTCTGGCATGAAGCGCCGCAGCTGGCTGCTGGGCACGGCCGGCGCAGCCGCTGCGGTCGCCGGGGTGACGTGGCAGCAATGGCGGGAGCGGGCCGGTGGGTCTGGCGGGCGCGGCGCCAAGGCCGAACAAGGTGTGAACACCAGCGCCGGCACAGACGCCAGCACAGACGCCAGCGCAGGCTCCCCGCCCTGGGCGTCCCGCTTCGACACGCCAGATGGCGGCACCCTGGCGCTGGCCTCCTTCAAAGGCCAGCCGTTGCTGCTGAACTTCTGGGCCACCTGGTGCCCGCCCTGCATCAAGGAGATGCCCGAACTCGACCGCTTCGCTGCCGCCTTCGCCAAGCGCTCGGGCAGCGTGCTGGGCCTGGCGGTAGACAACCCGACGGCGGTGCGCCAGTACCTGGCCCGCAGCCCGGTAAGCTATGCCATCGGCCTGGCCGGCTTCGACGGCACCGACCTCAGCCGGCGGCTCGGCAACACCACCGGCGCGCTGCCGTTCACGGTGCTGTTCGACCGCAGCGGGCGGGTGGTCGAGCGCAAACTCGGCGAGACC
>JBBQHK010000137.1:0-2157 GCA_038323895.1 Lysobacterales bacterium
CTTCGTGTATGAACTATCTCCATGAGCAACAAGTCGTCTATGGAGTCTAAGGCCGTTAGAATGCCCACGCAGGCTCTTTCAAAGAGTTATGAGCCGGATCAATTTGAGTCATCTGTCTATCAATATTGGGAAGAAAACGAATGTTTTTTCGCCTCGGATGAAAATGCTCCGGGCCAGGATGCTTTTTCAATGGTCATTCCCCCTCCCAATGTAACCGGTGTGTTACATATGGGGCATGCTTTAACCAATACTATCCAAGACATTTTGGTTCGTTGGAGAAGGATGGCGGGAGACAATTCACTTTGGTTACCAGGGACGGATCATGCAGGCATTGCGACTCAGGCTCAAGTAGAAAAAGCGATTGCGAAGGAAGGTAAAGGTCCAACTGGAAAACCCCTCACACGGCATGATTTAGGCCGTGATCAGTTTGTTTCACGAATTTGGAAATGGAAGGAAGATCACGGAACCCAAATTAACCAGCAGTTAAAACGTGTGGGATCGTCTCTGGATTGGAGCAGAGAGCGCTTCACTATGGACGAAGGGCTTTCAGCTGCGGTTCGGGAAGTTTTTGTAAGTCTCTTTGAAAAAGGTTTAATTTATCGAGGGGAGCGAATCATTAATTGGTGCGTCCGCTGCCGGACTGCGCTCTCGGATCTAGAAGTGATCCCGTTAGAGCGAAAGGGCCACTTTTGGCATTTGATTTATCCTGTCGTAGATGAAAGCTCGCATCCTCTTTTAGATTCCCAAGGTCAACCCGTTCAATTAGTCATTGCTACAACCCGACCTGAAACACTTTTGGGTGACACTGCTGTGGCCATCCATCCGGAAGATGAACGTTATAAATCCATTCATGGAAAGAAAGTGTTACTTCCACTTCTGGGGCGCTTGATTCCGGTCATCACCGATTCCTATGTGGATCGAGAGTTTGGAAGTGGGGCCTTAAAAATTACTCCTGCTCACGATCCAAACGATTATGAAATTGGCAATCGCCACAACTTAAGCCCGATTTGGGTAATTGATGAAGAAGGAAAATTAAAATCTTGTCCAGAAGTTCCACCTGAAATTCAAGGACTGGACAGAGACGAAGCTCGTATAAAAACTGTTGAAATGCTTGAAAAACAACAAGCGTTGGTCAAAATATCCGACCACGTACACAATGTCGGCAAATGCCAACGTTGCGGAACAACAATCGAACCGTTACTTTCAGAACAATGGTTTGTAAAAATGGAGCCTTTGGCAAAAGATGCCATTGCGGCAGTAAACGACGGCAGAATAAATTTCGTCCCTGAAAGATGGACAAAAAATTACCTCGGCTGGATGGAAAATATCCGCGACTGGTGCATTTCTCGCCAACTTTGGTGGGGACATCAAATCCCGGCTTACTACCACAACGTAACAGGCGAAATGGTTGTAGCAAAAGAAAATCCAGACCCAAAAAATTACACTCAAGACACTGACGTCTTGGATACCTGGTTTTCATCAGGCTTGTGGCCGATGTCAACTATGGGTTTCCCTGATGTTGAAGCAGAAGATTTCAAAAAATTCTACCCGACCAGCGTTTTGGTTACAGGCTTTGATATTATTTTCTTCTGGGTTGCCAGAATGATAACTCTGGGACTTGAATTCACAGGCAAAGCACCGTTTTCTACCGTTTATATCCACGGACTTATAAGAGACGAGCACGGCCAAAAAATGTCCAAATCAAAAGGAAACACAATCGACCCTGTTGAAATTATCGACAAATACGGTTGTGATGCCCTCAGATTCACGATGACATCCTTGTGTACGTACGGCGGACAAGATATTAAAGTTAGTGATGAAAGATTTGAATACGGAAGAAATTTCGCCAATAAAATCTGGAACGCATCTAGATTCGTATTGATGAACCTTGAAGGCGTTGATAATAAAGCAATCGATTTTGATAATCTAACCATCGCCGACAAATGGATGTTGGACAAATTAAATAGTACTTCAAAAGAAATTAACGAAAATATCAAAAACTACAGGATCGGCGAGACTGCGCACATATTGTATGATTTCTTCTGGAATTCATATTGCGACTGGTATGTTGAAATTGCAAAAATTCAGCTGCAGGATGAAACTCAAAAAGCCAATACACAGCGCGTATTGAAATACGTTCTTGATATGGCTTTAAGG
>JBBQHK010000138.1:0-2007 GCA_038323895.1 Lysobacterales bacterium
TGCCAATCGCTGACCCGCTTGAGCTGCTTATAGGTAACGCCCTGGGTGATCTGGGCCATCGTGTGCAGGCCGATGTTGCAGCCGTGCGCCAGTACGACGGCCAGGATCTGGCACACATCTTCGGCGTCACGACTTCCACGCCGAGCCGGGGGCAGGAAATGGTCGGTGAACCGCAGGTCGTTATCGACCTCGATGAGCAGGTCGGGGAGGCGGATCGTCCGCATCTGTTTGGTCAGCCATTTCTTCAAGTCGCCCAGCCGCGTTTGCGCCGCGGCGTCCAACGTCTCGGCGGGGTCCGTCGACAGATGCCAGCCGTCCTCCTCCACCGTGGCGTAGGTGTTGGCGGGCGCCGTCTTGAGGAAGAGGTCGTAGGCCGTGTTCAGCCGTTTGGTCAGGTGGTCGCGGACGTCCTTGGGATCGAGGGGCAGGCCGGACCGTTGGAAGAAGGATTTTTGGAGCGGCTCCCAGCGCTCCTTGGGGAGGAAGTAGTCCTCGAACCGGCCAAACCGCTTGCCGTGCTTGACCGAGAGGTTGCCCGATCGGAGATCCTCCTGAAGCTTCACCAGCAGGGCGCACTCCCACGCCTTGCGGTCGACCTTGCCGTCGATCACCACCAGGGGCAACAGCCGCTTCGGGATGAAGTCCGTAGGGGCGTCCTCGGGGAGTTTTCGCTTGAGGTCGGCGTTCATCTCCTTGAGGACCCGGAGCGCCTCCAGGCAGGGGACGTCGCCGTCACCGGCGTCCGGCAAGAACTCCAGGGCGCGGAGCAAGACCGGCGAGAACTGCCGCAGGTGACCGAACCGTCGGACGAGGCCGTGGAACGCGTCGCTCTTCTGGCCGGTGACCCACTCGTCCAGCCCCGCCACCTGAGCCTCCAAAGCCGCTCGCGGCACGGCGGCGAATAGCCGCGGCCGCAGGGCGGCGTTGTCGACGGAGTCGTCCAGGATGATCGCGCCCAGGGATCGCAACGCGGCCAGGGCCGCCTTGATCGTCTGACGTTGACTCCGCATCTGGTCGTTCAGTTCGTGCTCGGCCCGGGTGTGGGTCTGGGTGAGGAGCTTGTCGAACATGTCCACTGCTTGATCGATGGCGTCGCGGTAGCTCTGTCGGAGGAAGCAGACCAGAAGCGCGACGCGGCGGGGGCCGGCGACCTCACGGAGGCGGTCCGCCGAGCACTTGCGGACGTAGTGGAACAGAGCCCGCTGGTAATTGGCGTTCAGCCAGGAAAGATCGACGGCCAGCACGCCAGTCGCTTCGATGGCGGCCAGTTTGTCAGCAAGGCCCTGCATGGCGGTCGCCGAGGGCTTGGCCGGGTTGGCCTTGATCGTCTGGAGGCCGGAGATCGCCTCGCCCTCCTTCACATCCAGCAGCCCGTCGAGCGTCTTCAACACTCCGGGCGAAAGGCCTCCAGCCAGCTTGACGACGATGTGTTCACGGGCCCGCTTCTTCTGCTCCCCGACCAGACGCAGCAGCACTGCCTCCGAGGGAAACAGGACGCGCCGGACCTTGAGGAACTCGCGGGCTCGAGCGAGCAAGGAGGCGGTTTGTTCCAGGCGACAGGACTCGTCGAAGACAAAGCGTTCCAGGGCTTCCCCCTGTTCAAGGTCGAAGACGGCCAGCTTCAGGTAATCACGAATGCGTGCCTGGTGATCTGAGACCGTATGCTGGCGGGCCGCGTACTCCTTGATGTCGGTGACATCGATGTTCAACTGGGTTGCGACGAAGCTCAGGAGTTCGTCGCAGACCTCCAGGGGCTGCTGTGCCGGGAAGCAGCTGAACAGCCGGACGAAGCCGATCTGGTAGGCGAACGCGAGACGGTTGTGATCGCGGCGGCATTTGTCGACCTCGGCCAGGTCGGCCTGGGTCAGCGTCGCTTCGCGGATCATCTGTCCCCGCGAGAAGGAGCGTGGCGTCATGGATGGCACCAATCAGTCTAGACAAACGCTCGTCATTTTGGACGATTATTGACCACGCAATGAACTGAGTAGTACAGTCCAAAGTGGTCAG
>JBBQHK010000139.1:0-1871 GCA_038323895.1 Lysobacterales bacterium
GATGGACTGGAAGATGATCGCCTCCGTGGGCGCAGGCGTCAGTGTGGTGGTGCTAGTCGGCAGTCTGTACAAGATGAAGGCCTTGTCCGCGGGGGGCAAGGTGGTTGCCGAGTCGCTCGGTGGCCAGTTGATTCCCCGCAATACCGAGGAACCCAACCAACGCAAGCTGCTCAATGTTGTGGATGAAATGGCCATCGCGTCGGGAACGCCGGCGCCACCGGTCTATCTGCTGGCCGACGAGCCTGGCATCAATGCCTTCGCGGCGGGATTTTCGCCGCGCGACGCGGTACTCGGAATTACCCAGGGGGCGATTGAGCAGCTAAGCCGCGATCAACTGCAGGGTGTCATCGCCCATGAGTTCAGTCACATATTCAATGGTGACATGCGGCTCAATATCCGCTTGATGGGTGCTTTGAACGGCATCCTGATTCTGGGCATTCTGGGCTACTATCTGATGTACTCGGCATCGTTCTCGGGGCGCCGGCGCAGCAACGACAATAGTGGTGCCGCGATATTGGCGCTGGCGGTCGGGCTGATGGTGATCGGCTTTGCCGGGACATTTTTCGGCGGTCTGATCAAGGCCGCAGTCAGCCGGCAGAGGGAATACCTGGCTGATGCGTCGGCGGTCCAGTTCACCCGCAACCCGGGCGGAATCGCGGGTGCGTTGAAAAGGATCGGCGGGCTGAAGTCTGGCTCCATCGTGCGCAACCCGGGCGCACCTGAAGTCAGCCATGCCTTTTTCGCCCAAGGCGTCACAGGCTTGACGCAGTGGCTGTCGTCCACCCATCCACCGCTTGCCAGTCGCATCTTGCGGATCGATCCTCGATGGGATGGCAAGTTCGATGTTTCTGAGCCGCCGCAATCAATTGAAAGTCAACCGCCAGTCGACGGGGCATCGACCATGCGACGTCCCGACACGGTCCGAAACATCGCGACAGTCGCTGTAGGAGCCGCGGCGGCGGACGCAGTCGCAGTGATGGAACAAATCGGTCAACCGACCCAGGAGTCGGTTCTGCTCGCCCGGTCGTTGCTGTCTGAAATGCCCGCGGCGATTCGCGAGGCAGCGCGTGAACCCTATGGCGCCCGGGCCGTGATCTATTGTCTGCTGCTCGACAAGGGTGCAGGGCTGCGCGAACAACAACTCGCGCTGTTGCAAGACCGCGCCGACAGGGACGTCTACGCGTTGACGATCAGTTTGATGTCACAGATAGATGCGATGGAATTGAGATTTCGGCTGCCGATCATCGACATTGCGATTCCTGCGCTCAAGCAGTTGTCACACAGCCAGTACCCGCCGTTCCTGGAAAATCTGGCAGCGCTGATCAACATGGACTCAAAGGTTGACATATTCGAGTGGTCATTGCAGAAGATTGTGTCAAGGCATCTGGACGGGCACTTTCAGAAACCATTGCCCGCTGTGGCGCAATATCAGGATTCCGGACGACTCACTCGAGAACTTGGATTTGTCTTGTCGGTGATGGCGCACGCCGGCGCGACGGATCAGAACGGTGCCCAGCGCGCATTTCATGCGTCCGCTCGCGAGTTCGCTTCTATTGGACTGACGATGTTGTCGAAGGACCAGATCAGGATTGCGGATCTGGATCAGGTCCTTGGCAAGCTGGATCTATTGGCACCCGCGGCCAAATCGCGCTTGTTGACAGCCTGTGTCATCAGCATTTGGCACGATCAGAGAGCGACCCCGGCCGAGGTGGAGTTGTTGCGTGCGTTCGCCAGTGTTCTGGATTGCCCCATGCCGCCGGGCATCGCACCAGGAGGTCGGCGTGCCGCTTGATGGGCCCGTCGACTACCTGGCAGCTGCGCCGTAGACGAAAGCGAACAATGGACATTTTTGCGCACGCGTTGTGGGCCGG
>JBBQHK010000140.1:0-1867 GCA_038323895.1 Lysobacterales bacterium
TGGTTCACGAGATCGTCACGCCGACGCCGGCAGTCCAGCAGCCGCAGCCGTACAGTGGCGCACCAGCCGCGGCATCACCTACTGCAGAGGATGACATCGACTTCGACGCCATGGTTGCTCAGGCGTCCGGGTCAAGCTTTCAGACCTTCTCTCAGGCTCCGCCCGCCGCGCCGCAGCCGGCGTACAACCCGTTCCCGCCAGCAGCACAGCAGCAGCAGCAGCAGCCGATCGCGCAGCCTCAGCCTCAGTACGAGCAGGCTGCGCCGCCAGTCCAGCAGCAGCAGCAGCAGCAGCAGCCCCCGGCACCGGCCGCACCGCAGCCGGCGTACAACCCGTTCCCGCCCGAGCAGCCGCAGTACCAGCAGCCGGCCGTTCCGCAGCAGGCGTTCAATCCGTTCCCACCAGCGGAGCTTCCGATTGCGCAGCCGCCGTACCAGCAGCAGCAGCAGCAATACCAGCCGCAGCCCCCGGCACCGGCCACACCGCAGCCGGCGTACAACCCGTTCCCGCCAGAGCAGCAGCAGCAGCAGCAGCAGCAGTTCCAGCACCCGCAGCAGCCGTACAACCCGTTCCCCGAACAGCAGCAGCAGCGGGCGTCATTCCCTCAGCCGGCGGCTACACCCCCGTACATGAACCCAGCCGATCAGGGCCCGGCGATCTACGGCACAGAACAGTTCACCGCAGACTACGCCGCACCTGCGTTCAACCAGCCACCGTCCGCCGGGCCGTCATTCGGAACGTCGAGCGCCGCGAAGGTCATCGTGTCGTTCGCGGGCAAGGGCGGCGTCGGAAAGACCAGCTGTGCGCTGGCCATGGCTCAGCGCGCCTCGCAGGCCGGCCTGCGGGTGGCGGTCGTGGACATGAACCGCGGGCAGGGTGACGTCAGGACGTTCCTTCGTCTGGCCAACCCGAACCTTCCGTCCATCTACAACGCCTCGATCAGCAACCGCATGGAAGACGCTGTCCTCTCCCCCGAGCAGATCAACAACTCCCGCAAGCCGGATCTCCCCAAACTCGGATTCGCGCTGGTCTTGGCGCCGCCGCCCGAGCTGGCAGACCCACGCATCGTGACCGCGGAGATCTACCGGAAGATCATCGAGTTCTTGAAGACCAAGGTCGACCTCGTGATCGTCGACACGCAGATCGCGGAAGCCCACGACACGACCGGCCTGATCGAGAACTTGGTCATCCCTTCACTGATCGAGGGCGCATGGGGACTAGGCGTCACGGACATGAGTTCCGCGGGACTCAACAACCTGCTCGGCCGGGTGAAGAACTTCGCCACGCACGGTGTCGACCGCAAGCAGATGCTGCTGGCGGTCAACAAGGCCGCGTCCTTCGACACGAAGGACCAAGCCTCCGTCCAAGAGCTGTTCGGCGCCTACGCGACGTTCGCCGGGGCAGCCGGAGCTGACCTTGACTTCGCCAACCAGCTGAACGTCGGTGTCGTGGACGTCGAAGCGACCTCACTGCGCCCGCTGATCGACCACGTCCTGCTCACGGTCACCGGCAATTCGGGGTTCACTCCGCAGCCGCAGCGCCGCCGGGGCCTGTTCGGACGAAAGAAATGACCGCCGACACCCACTGGCGGGAGCTCGGCCTCTGTACTCAGGTTGACCCTGACCGCTTCTTCGCTGAGGACGAGGCGGGTATCGCCGAGGCGAAGGCGATCTGCCGGCGCTGCGACGTTTTCTCGCCGTGCACGACCGATGCGCTGGGCAACTCCACTGGGTACGGCGTACAGGCGGCCATGACTGCCGAAGAGCGTCTGGCCCATCCGGAGCACCGCCGCGTTCTCCGACTCGCCGTCTACCTGCCGGAAACGGCGGAGGCGGCGGCAGAGAAGTGGGATGCCGAGCAGCGCAGG
>JBBQHK010000141.1:0-1784 GCA_038323895.1 Lysobacterales bacterium
AGTAGAACGTGCCGCCGAGAAAGGTCAGCGGCATCACGATCAGCATCGGGATCAGCTGCAGCTTCTCGAAGCCGTCGGCCCAGATGCCGATGATGAAGCCGAACAGGCTGAAGGTGACCGCGGTCAGCACCAGGAACAGAACCATCCACACCGGATGCTCAATGTGGATAGGCACGAACAGCCCAGCGGTCGCGAGGATGATCAGCCCGATCACGAACGACTTGGTCGCCGCCGCGCCAACGTAACTCAACACGATCTCGACATGCGAGATCGGCGCCGAGAGCAGCTCGTAGATGGTGCCGGTGAACTTCGGGAAGTAGATGCCGAACGACGCGTTCGAGATGCTCTGCGTCAACACCGACAGCATGATCAGGCCCGGCACGATGAAGGCACCGTAGCTCACGCCGTCGACCTCCTGGATACGCGAACCGATCGCCGAGCCGAACACGACGAAATACAGCGCAGTCGACAGCACCGGCGAGATGATGCTCTGCGTGATCGTGCGCCAGGTGCGCGCCATCTCGAAGCGATAGATCGCGTTGATCGCGTGCCAGTTCATTGAAAAACCTCCGTGCTGCGCACTGCGGTGCGAACTCCTTCGGGCGGCCGGGCGGAGTTCATTGCTTCTCCTCGACCAGGCTGACGAAGATGTCTTCGAGCGAGCTCTGGGTCGTCTGCAGGTCTTTCAGCTGGATGCCGGCGGCGCTCAGATCGTCGAGCAGTTTCGCCACGGCGCCTTGCGATGCGCGCGGGTCGTAGGCGTACGCGAGTTCGCTGCCTTCGGCGCCGAGCACGAGCGCGTGGGCGGCCAGGCTCGCGGGGATCTGCGTGAGCGGCTCCTGCAACTGCACGGTCAACTGCTTCTTGCCGAGCTTGCGCATCAACACGACCTTGTTCACGACCAGAATGATCTCGCCCTTGCTGATGACGCCGATACGGTCGGCCAAGTCCTCGGCTTCTTCGATGTAGTGCGTGGTCAGCACGATCGTCACGCCCGATTCGCGCAGCTCGCGAACCATCGCCCACATGTCCTTGCGCAGGGCCACGTCGACGCCGGCGGTCGGCTCATCGAGAAACAGCACCGTCGGCTCGTGCGACAGCGCCTTGGCGATCATCACGCGGCGCTTCATGCCGCCCGAGAGCTCCCTGATCTTGTTGTCTTTCTTGTCCCACAGCGAGAGCGCGCGCAGCGTCTTCTCGATGTGCGCCGGATCGGGCGCCTTGCCGAACAGGCCACGACTGAAGCTGACCGTGTCCCATACCGACTCGAACGCGTCGGTATGCAATTCCTGTGGCACCAGGCCGATGGTGGCGCGGGCGGCACGGAAGTCGTGCACGGTGTCGTGGCCGTCGGCGATGACCGTGCCCGAACTGGCGTTGGCAATGCCGCAGATGATGCTGATCAGCGTGGTTTTTCCGGCGCCGTTGGGTCCGAGCAGCGCAAAGATTTCGCCACGGTGGATATCCAGGTTGATGTGTTTGAGCGCTTCGAACCCGCCGGCGTAGGTCTTGCTGACGTCACGCACCGAGACGATGGGAACGGCCGGTTCGGCGGCCGTGGATAACTGGGACATGGAGACTCCGTACGTCAACAGCAGCGGAACGGCTCGAGCCCCACCCGATGGGAGGTGCCGAGCGCGCGCCAAAGCATGGCATTGTGCCTCGCGGGCGCGGCAGCCGTTTGTCAGTCTTCGATGCTCGCTTCCTGGCGCGCCCGGATTCTGGCGTGTACATAGGCGCCCTTGGGCACGTGCAGCAGGTCGGCCACGCGCCACAACACATGG
>JBBQHK010000142.1:0-1633 GCA_038323895.1 Lysobacterales bacterium
GTGGCGCGCTGCAGCCGGTCGTTCGACAGCATCGGACCTTCGTCTGCCTGACCGAACTTCTTCAGCACCAACGTGGCATAGCGCCGCAACGCATGCACCGTGGGCATCTTCGGCAGCTCGTATTGGCCGATCGGATGGAAGGTGGTCGGCGCGGGCGGGTCTTCGGTGGCGTCGGTTGCGGGGGGCATCGCGGCGCATCGTAGCTTGGCGGACCGGCCGGGGTCTGCGCGGCACAATGCGCCTCAGATGAGCAAATTGCCGCTCCTGCCGGTGCTGGCCTGTCTTTTGCTGCAGGGCTGCATCACGCGTTCGACCGAGGTTCGCGCCGCGCGAATCGACCCGGCCGAGTTCGCCGATTTGAGCTGTGTGCGCATCGACGACGCGCTCGACGAAGTGCAGCACCGCGCTGCCGATGTCGCGTACTCGGTCGACGCGCAAGCGGGCAACAACATCCTGGCGATGGGGCTCGGGGTGATGCTGTTCTGGCCGGCGATGCTGGCGATGCGCCCGGACGGCCTGGAAGCAGCTGACCTGGCGCGTTTGAAAGGCCGTTTCGATGCGTTGACGGAAGCCTCGCGCCGCCAGGGTTGCCCGCCACCGGGTGACGTCCCGAGCGCGGCCCGGGCCGCCCGCATCACCTTGTCGCCCGGTGAAAGCTTGGTCTACGAAGACCGTTCGGGCTCGCGCGACCCGGTTCGTCAATGGCGGGTCCGCGTGGATGCCCTGCGGCGCGGCGGGCTCGACTACACGCTGCTCGGGAGTGGGAGCGTGGCTGTCGGCCGGGTGCAGCAGGACCATTCCGGCAACATCGTCGTGGCGCCGGCGGGCGAGCTGTCCTGGCCCCACCTGCTGCGCAACGACTTGCGCCTGGGTGCAGTCACGGCAGGCGACATCGTCCGGGTTGGCGACCCGTACACACGGGCACGCATGCGGGGGCAGGTCGTGGCTGTGGGGCCGCAAACCGTGGCCGGGCGGCGTTTCGATGTGGCGGTGGTCGAGTTGTTCGGCGACACCGAGCGCGAAGAGGGCTTCACCCGCGTCGACGGCGCCATCGTCGTCGACCGCCACAACGGCGTCTTGCTGCGTCTGGATCTTCGCAGCACCGACCCGGGATTCAGGCTGCAACGCCGCTTGATCCGGGTCGATGCGGCACTGCCGGATGCGGGCCCGCTCACCCAGCCACTCGCCCAGCCGTCAGCCAGGCCCGGTCGGTGAGGCGCCACGTATCTTTACCCCCGATCCAGGTTTCGCTTCACCGTTGCGGCCCAGCATCCTTTCATCGCCAACCCACTTGAAAAGGATTCCGATGACTGCCACCACCCGCCCCATCTGCCGCCCGATTCAGCAAGCCAAGCCATGGCGCCTGGCGCTGGCCACGCTGGCCCTGGCGGCCGCGGCCAGCTTCGTGCAGCCGGTTTCGGCTCAGCCGATGGGTGAACACGGCACTCGCCACGGCCACGAAAGCGGCGGACGCGACAGCGTCCGCCACCTGCAGAAAATGCTCGACAGCGTCAACGCCACCGACGCGCAACGCGAGCAGATCAAATCCATCATGCAAGCCGCCCGCGCGGATCTGACCGCGCTGCACGAGTCGGGCCGCACCCTGCGCGACCAACAAGCCGCGTTGCTCGCG